>NZ_JBOITO010000010.1:0-203829 GCF_050717635.1 Clostridium sp. | reverse complement strand
TTATGTACTATATATACTAAATAAAATATATATGGTTATCCCGTATATCATGTATAATTAAATAGGATAAACATTAATATACTTAACTATCTATCCTATAAATATAATACTATATTTAATTCAGGGAGTCTTTTAAAGGTAATCACAAGAAAAGCACTACTTTTAAAATGCCACGAGAACCTCATAAGCGTGGAGTTAAAGGTAGTAGGAGTAATACCGATGAAAAGAGAAAAAGAGGCATATCAAGTCAGCAGGTCTGTGTCTTATGTGCTATTGATAGAGTCGGAAACATTGTGACAGAACTAATCTGTAAAGGTAGAATGAAACATACAGATTTAGAAAGACTCTTTACAGGTAGGATTGAGGATAATTCAACCCTCTGCACTGACTCTCACAAGAGTTATATTAAGTTCGCCAAAAATTTAAATATAGAACTACAGCAGATTAAACGTGGTAAACATAAGGAAGGCATATACCATATACAGCATATAAATGCCTTTCACAGCAAATTAAAAGAATGGATGTACGGATTTCATAGTGTTGCCACAAAATATCTTGCTAATTACATGTACTGGTTTAAATGGTTAGAGTTCTTCAAGACAGAGAAGGATACTGTGAAGACCAAGCATTTGTTAGTTCAGACTCATTCATCTCTTAACAATACAAAGTTAAAGGATTTTAAAATCAGGGAAGCAATTTACATATAATTTCATTCCTTATAATTAAAAAATATGTTATATTTAGTATATAGACGAAGTATAATTTAGAGATATTTATAAAAATGAGACTTACCTATAATTATGTAAGGAGGAAAGTAATGGGCAAAAAAATTAACAGGAATTTATTTTGTGCTTTTTTAATGATTTCTCTTATTTTTATTGAAGGATGTGATAAAAAAGATACTAATTTGAACTTAAATAATGAAAATCAGAAACAAATAGTAGAAGTCAAGAATGAATCTACAGCAGATGATAATAAAGACCTAAGCATTGCTAAAAGTGTACAAATTGATGATATGAAAAATGTACAGTTAAAAGATGTACAGTTAAAAGAAGTAATAGATGATAAAGATGAAAATATAAAAAATGGAGTATATGGTTGTATTAGTAAAAATGAAGGTAATTACTATATATTTATTAATGGGGTTGACTACTGGTATTCTAATATCACGTTTAATGTAAAGGATGGATTGTTGACTGTTAAGTATGATACAAAGTATGAAAAAGGATTAAGAATTAAGCATCTTTTTCTGATAGTACCCAAGAATACAGGAGTTTTTAATGAAGTAGAATTAATTAATAACGGTAATAAAGAAAATTTTAAAATATTATTCAATAATTAATATTATTAGGTTTTAAAATTAAACTTAATTCCATAAAATACAATTTAAGGGAAGGCAAAATGCCTCCCCTTAAACAATGTCGTTTTATCAACATTTTTCTTAAACATAGCCTAAACTTTAAACAACGTATGAATTTCATATTTATGAAATTCATACGTTATTTTTTATTTTGTATAAGTATGTAATGAAAAAACATAAAAATGGGTTGTAAAATTCAGAATACTCAGTTTTGTCACTAAGTTTAAGTGACAAAATGCACGTATCTTTGTGTTGTAGTGCGTTTTGTGTAAACGTATAATTACATTAACAAATATATTTTAACAAATTTAAAGGGGGAAAAATAATGCAAGTTAGAACTACAACAGAACCTAAAACAAAGTCGGAATTAAAGGAAAAAGTACAGAGGTTTGGACGTTTTCTAAGTGGTATGGTAATGCCTAATATTGGAGCATTTATTGCATGGGGGTTAATTATGGCACTATCCATTCCAACTGGATGGATACCCAATGAAAATCTTGCTAAATTAGTAGGACCAATGATAATGGGGCCGCTTGGTGGATTTGTTATTGTGAAGTTTGATAAATATATTGATGGTAAAATTCCAGCTGGTTTTGAAATGTTAATAAACAATTTTTCAGCAGGAATAATTGGTATGCTACTAGCGCTCCTTGCATTCCTTGGAATTGGACCTTTGGTTCTTGGTTTAACAAATATACTAAAAGTAGGACTTGGAGCGATAGTAGATGCAGGCTTATTACCATTAACATCTATTTTTATTGAGCCAGCTAAAATATTGTTTTTAAATAATGCTATAAATCATGGAATCCTCGGACCTATAGGAATACAAGAAGCAAAGGAAGTAGGGAAGTCAGTAATTTTCCGTCTAGAAAAGCTTCATACCACACGGTATTTGGTAAATATGAGCATAATATGGGAATAGTTGAAGGCGGTAAAATGGCGCTTCTTGCAGCAGCTGGTCCTATGAGGTTTGGAGCAATAGATTATGCACTCCACTGTGATAGAAGACCAGGTATGATTGTAGTCTCAGCAAAATTTAATTTTTACAACGTACACTATACTTCGGCGCATATAGTAGGAACAACTGGCGGAAATACTAATGACATGATTGAATCATTACAAATGTCAGCTGCAAAATAAATTAATAAATACCTTCGAAAGTGATGTAAAAATCGTGAATGAAGATAAAACGGTCAATGCTAAAAGTATAATAAATATTATGTCCATGGGATTAATAAAGGGTTCAGAGATAACTGTTAGAACTTACGGAGAAGATGGAAAGGCAGCTATGGATGCTATTTCAAATTTTATATTAAATCTTAAAGAGTAAAATATAAGTAAAAGGATTTTATGATCAGGATACATAAATGATCCGTAAGTGATTTTATGTATTCTGCAAATTTTTATAGAACTAATTTATTAACATCTTTTGGGGCAAATGTATATAATAATATAGACTAAATGGATACAAACTGTTAAAAATCAATAAAAACATTGACATTGTGCTCGGTTAAAAATATAATGAATTGTGACAAAAGAATAGATGTGATGTGGAAGAGGTGATGATAATTAGACAAAATATAGATATTAATTAGAAAAATAAAAGCGCCAGAACTTTAGTTTAACTACTTGAGTTGACGAGGATGGGGAGTATCGAAATCTTCGGCGGATGCCCCACGGTAGCGCACTACCGTTAACGGTTGATAAAAGCAAGAAGTGATTTTTGTAACAATATCAATCTGGTGTTAAAACCTTAATAAATAGTCACGGCACCTTTAAGTGCTGAATTAATTAGTATATTTCAATGGATTATTTTTTGTTCATTAAAAATATGCTTAATTAAATTGCGCCTCTAGGAGCTGATTTGTTCAAAATTTAAATTTGAGAGGAAGATGTATATGTGCGGAATAGTTGGATATTATGGAAAAAAAGAGGCTTCGCCAATTATGGTAGAAGGTCTTAGTAAATTAGAATATAGAGGTTATGATTCAGCAGGAATTGCAGTTATAGATGATGGAACACTAAGAGTAACTAAGTGTATGGGAAGACTTGCAAATTTAGAAGCTCAATTATTAGAAAATCCACTTAGTGGGAAAATGGGTATAGGTCATACTAGATGGGCTACTCATGGCAAGCCATCTGATGAAAATTCTCACCCACATACTAATGAAAAGGGAACTATTAGTGTAGTTCATAATGGAATTATAGAGAATTATATCCGTTTAAGAGAATGGTTAATGTCAAAGGGATATAAATTTACATCAGAAACTGATACAGAAGTAATACCACACCTTATAGATTTTTACTTTGAAGGTGACATTGTTGAAGCGGTAATGAAAGCTACTACTAAAATGGAAGGCAGTTATGCTATAGCAGTAATATCAAGTCTTGAACCAGATAAATTAGTAGCAGTAAGAAAAGATAGTCCATTAATAGTAGGACTTGGAAAAAATGAATTTTTTATAGCTTCAGATATACCAGCAGTTTTAAATCATACAAGAGAAGTATATTTATTAGAAGATAATGAATTTGTTGTTATTTCTAGTGATGGAATAAAGCTTATTAATGCTGAAGGCGAAGTTATAGATAAAGAAATATTCCATGTAACCTGGGATGCTGAGTCAGCTGAAAAGGGTGGATATGAGCACTTTATGCTAAAAGAAATGCATGAACAGCCAAAAGCAATCAGAGATACAATGACTTCAAGAATAGTTCTTGGACAGCCAATATCACTAGATAAAATAAATATAACCAAAGAGCAAATTAAAAATTTAAATAAAATATATATAGTAGCTTGCGGAACTGCATACCATGCAGGAGTTGTAGGTAAATATGTAATAGAAAAACTTGCAAGAATACCAGTAGAAATAGATATAGCCTCTGAGTTTAAATATAGAGATCCAATAATGGATGAAAACACTTTGATGATAATTATCAGTCAATCTGGTGAAACTGCAGACACTATGTCAGCATTAAGACTTGCAAAATCAAAAGGAGCAAGAGTTATAGCAGTAACCAATGTTGTAGGTAGCGCAGCTTCAAGAGAAGCAGACGATGTACTATATACTTGGGCGGGACCAGAAATAGCAGTTGCATCTACTAAAGCATTCGTAACTCAGCTTATAGCGATGTATATAATAGCATTGTTCTTTGCTCAAAATAAAGAAACATTAAGCATAAACGAAATAGAAGAAATTAAAGCAGCTATGCTAGAACTTCCAGAAAAAGCAGAAGAAGTTCTTAAAAATAAAGAAACTGTACAAAAGTTCACAGCAAAAAATTATATGCATAAAGACATGTTCTTCATAGGGCGCGGACTTGATTATGCAATTGCATTGGAAGGTTCATTAAAGCTTAAAGAAATATCTTATATTCATTCAGATGCATATGCAGCAGGTGAATTAAAACATGGTCCTATAGCACTTATGGAAGAAGGAACTATAGTTATAGCACTAGCAACGCAAGAAGCTCTATTTGACAAAATGGTAAGTAATATAAAAGAAATAACTACTAGAGGAGCAAAAGTATTTGCTTTCGCATCAGAAGGTCATACTGAAATTGAGGAAGCAGTTTATTCAGCAACTTATATACCAAAAGTAATAGATATATTAGCACCAGTAATTTCAGTAATTCCACTACAATTATTATCATATTACATGGCAATCCAAAAAGGTTGCGACGTTGATAAGCCAAGGAATTTGGCAAAATCTGTAACTGTAGAATAGGTGCCACCCACGTGGCAAGTGGCATTTGTAGATTTGTAATAAAGTTACACCATTTATAACAAAGTCGCACCGTTTATAATAAAGTTGAACCGTTTATAACAAAGTCGCATCAAAATATTTCTTATGGGTATCCTATGTTTTGAGGATATATCATGAACAAATATAAAATGAATTTAATAATGTAAGAAAAACTGTACATTCTCATTTAAGGTGAGAGCGTGCAGTTTTTTTTGTGCTATAAATGGAGATGAACCAAATGGCTAAAAGAAAAAGGAACTTAAATATCCCTAAAATGATTAAGGAAGGAAGAGGTACAGGAAAAGGCGAGCAATATAAACCTTGGATTAAAATTCAAGATGTAGCGTCTCTGGGAAGAGCAAGCAGGATTAAGGGAATAAAATCAGGAAGACAACACGAATTTTTATCAGATATGAAAAGAAACTATTTCTATTTTTTAGAGTACTCAGACAAAGTTAATGATATAAGAGAACAGTTTTCACTGCTTCCAATTGAAGAAACTATTCTTATCGCCAAAGAGTTAGGCATAGAGCATCCTAAACAACCTGAAACAGGAGAATTCATTGTCATGACTACAGATTTTTTAATATCTATAAATTATAATGATAAAATTTATGAATTAGCTAGAACAATAAAATCCAGGGATGATCTACTGAATAAAAGAATGATAGAAAAATTTGAGATTGAAAAACAGTATTGGGAAAAGAAAGGCATTAATTGGGGCATAGTTACTGAAGAAGAAATAGATAGGGTTATAGCAAACAATATAAGTTTAGTACATGGTTATAAAGAATTAGGTGCAATAGATAGTTTTATTGATATTAAAGATTATGAAGTGAAGGATTTAATATACGAATTTATAAAAAGAATAATTGATAATCCCAAAACAATGAGAGCTATATGTATAGAGTATGATAGTGATATGTGTTTAGAAAAAGGGAGTAGTCTTTGTATATTCAAATACCTAGTAATAAACAAAATTATCCAGATAGATATATCACAAAAGATTAATGTTAATAAAAATATACCTAGTATACGTGTAATAGAAAAATCGATGCAAAAGGTGGAGGTAATATGATATCCATTAATTCAGTTTTCAAATACGTGGATGATGAAAATGGAGAAAGAATAAGGGTAATTGCTATCCTTGATTTTTATGTTTACCTTGTTAACATTGATGCGGTAACATCAATGCCTAGAAAAGAATTATTAAAAACTATTGAAGAAGAAAGTGATGGAGAAAAATTATTATCTATTAAAGACCCATTTTCAAGAATAGTTAATGAAAAAGAACTCTCGGAACTCCAGATTAATAAAAGAAACGCAGATTGGGAGTTTATTGATAAGTATTGGCAAATAAACAAATATGAGCTCTTAGAAAAAAAACATAGAGAAAACAAACTTAAGGAAATATCTAACAGTTCAAGACTAAGTATGACAAAAGTAAAAAAAACATTTAGTAGGTACTGGCAAAGAGGTATGAATAAAAATGCTTTGTTACCTGATTATATAAATTCTGGTGGTAAAGGAAAAGAAAGAAAATCATATGATATAAAAGTAGGAAGACCAGCAAGGGTAGATTATAGAGGAGATGCTATAGAAGGAATTAACATAAATGATGATGTGAAAAAGCACTTTCAATTTGTCTTAAATAAGTATTACAGAAATAATAAAAAAATATCACTAAAAGAAACATACACTCTAATGCTTAGAGATTTCTATTCGGATGTATACAAAGATAATAATGAAATCAAACATATGGTTTGGGATAATGAAAGAATACCTAAATATAATCAATTTTATTATTGGTTTAAGAAGTTTGAAGACGTTAAAAAAGATATTGTGCTTAGAGATAGTGACAAAGAGTTTAATTTAAAGCATAGACCATTACTAAGTAATTCTACAATTGAAACGGATGGACCAGGAACAAGATTTCAAATTGATGCAACAATAGCGGATGTGTATTTAGTAAGTTCTTTAAATGCAAAAAGAATTATAGGTAGGCCAATTGTGTACGCAATAATAGATGTGTATTCTAGGTTAATTACTGGAATTTATGTTGGACTAGAAGGACCATCTTGGCTTGGAGCTATGATGGCATTAGATAATATGATTACTGATAAGGTTGAGTTTTGCATGCAATATGGAATAGAAATAACTGAAAGTGAGTGGCCTTCTAAACATTTGCCAGATATTATAATAGCTGATAGAGGAGAATTTGAAGGATATTCTCCTGAAAATCTAATTAATAATTTAAATGTGAAAATAGAAAATACCTCGCCTTATCGTGGTGATTTAAAAGGTATAGTCGAAAGAAATTTTAGAACTTTAAACACTAAAGTAAAGCATAAAACCCCAGGTGCAATACAAAAGGAGTTTAGAAAGAGAGGGGACATAGATTATAGGTTGGATTCAACTTTAACCTTAGATGAGTTCGCAAGGGTATATATAAATATTGTATTGCATCATAATAGAAGCCTTATAGAAAAATATCCAGTTGAAAAAGAAATGTTAGAAGATGAAATTCTGCCTATACCGATTCAACTTTGGAATTGGGGAATTGAAAATAAGAAAGGTAGATTAAAGACAGTTGATAGAGATGTATTAAGACTAAATATCCTTCCAAGGGGGAAAGCAAGCGTTTCAAGGGCAGGAATAAGATTTAAAGGGTTATCATATAGCTCTGATAAAGCTATTAGTCAACAATGGTTTATAAAGTCTACAGCTAGAAGTATTGAGATTGTATATGATCCTAGAAACGTTAATAAAATATATATTCCACATGATAATGGGTTAGGATATGAAGAATGTTATTTATTAGAGAAAAGTAACCAATATAAAAATTGCCTACTAGAAGAAATAATTTTTAATCAGGAATTATTGGCTGAATTAAAAGAAAAACATTTGAGAGAACAAAATCAAAGTAATATTAACTTAGAAGATGAAATAGAAAAAATAGTTAAAGAAGCCGAAAAAGCAAAATCAAAAGAATTAAATTTTGGTGAGAGTAAAAATAAACAACTTAAAAATATAAGAAACAACAGAATTGTTGAGAAAGAAATGAATAGAGCAGTAGAAGCTTTTAAAAATTGGAGAAGAAAAAAGTAGTGGAAATAAAGTTGCTGAAGTAATAGAATTACCAAAAATAAATGATGTATTAGATGGAGAGGAAGCCAAATGTGATAAAAGAGTAATGGATTTATTAAAAAAGAAAAGAGATGAGAGACGTGAAAAGTAATGAAGCAATAATTATTTTAAAAGGTGAATATGAGAGTGCTGTTTATAAACAACAGGAGCTAGATGAGTATAAAAATAATCCGTTTATTGAAGCATTACCAAATATTTTTAATGAGGAAGATGTGGTAGATAAATTTACTTTAGTTCCTCAGATAAACAAAGAAGATAGAATTAAAGCATCAAATATAAGATACCATATTATAAAAAGAGCTAAAAATTTTGTTCAACCGTTACCAATTCATATTATTTTAGAAAGAAGACTATCAGCATTAATAAGACGTGGATATTTAGCTAGAAATCCAATAGATAAAACTTTTTTAGAGCGTTTAAAAATATTAAATGAGTTAAGAGTTGAAGTCGTAAATGAAAAAGTTATCAATGATAGAATGAGTCACATCAGATCAACAGCAGATAGTCTCTCTGTTATAGGAATTTCAGGAATAGGTAAAACTACAGCCATAGAAAGACTTTTATTAATGTATCCACAAGTAATAAAACATGAGGTATATGAAGGACAAAATTTTAGTAGAACACAAATAGTATGGCTTAAGATAGACTGTCCTTACGATGGTAGTTTAGCAACTCTATGTAAGAGCTTTTTTAAAGCAATCGATGATTTATTAGATACTAGATACTTAGAAAAGTTTGGTTATACTAATAGAATAACTTCAACAATGATGCTACACATGACAACCTTAGCAAGTATGTACGGTATAGGGGTTCTAGTAATCGATGAAATACAACATTTATTAAATGCTAAAAATGACATGGAAGGTATGCTTGATTTCTTTGTTACATTAAGTAATACGGTAGGTATTCCTACTGTATTAATAGGCACAAGTAAGGCTCAACAGTTGTTTAAGGGCAATTTTAGGCAAGCAAGAAGAGCTGGCAGTGAAGGATCTATAATGTGGGATAGAATGTTAAAGAGCAGTGAAGAATGGAAGTTCTTTTTAGAAACTTTATGGGGTTTTCAATGTTTACAGGAAGAGACTAAATTATCTAAGGAGATTAAAGAAGCATTTTATGATGAGTGTCAAGGTATTACGGCAGTTGCAGTTAATTTGTATATACTTGCTCAAGAAAGGGCATTAGCACAAGGGAAAGAGAAAATTTCAGTAAGTATTATAAGGAAAACAGCAAAGGAAGATTTATATATGATTCAACCAATGATTAAGGCCTTTAGAAATAATAATATTTTGGAAATAATAAAATATGAGGACATATCAATTAATTTGGAGGATATAGCAATTAACTATAAAAGTGATATGGAGCTTAATGGAAGGGTTCGTGAAGTATTTAATGAAAGGAAAAAATCTATAGAATTAATGAGAAGAAGTACGGCAGAAAATATAATCTTTGAGTTAAAGTCAATGGATTTATTCAAAAACTTAGATGAGGTAGAAATTAAAATAATATGTGAAAAAGCCGTTAACGAATCAAGTGTTAGTTCGGAATACAGTAGTCTGAAAATGGAAGCGTTAAAAAAAGCTTTGGAGCAAGAGGAGAAGAAAAAGCACAATAAAGATAAAATAAAAAAAATAGAAACTAAAAAAAATAGAAACTAAAAATCAAGGGTTAATAGCAGTATATGATAAAGCAAGGAAGGAGAAAGAGGTGTGTGTATGATACATTTTTTTACTGATCCATATAAAGATGAACTTATTTATTCTGCTATTTCTAGGTATCACTTTTATAATGGTAATATAGATTTTAAGGATACTATAGAAGAGTGTTTTGGGAAAAGGACAATCATATCATCATTGGAGATAGGGAGCCCAATTGATATACTCGCAAAGAATATAGGTGGTAGATATACAGCTGAATACTTAATTAAAAACCATACTATTTTACCGTACTATATTCCTTTCCTTCCGATAAAAAGACGGGAAGAAATCATTAAGGAAATTAAATACGGGAACGGTAGTGGGATTTATCATAAAATAGGAATTATAGCAGGAGGTATATGCAGACGAGAGGGTATTTATTATTGCCCCATTTGTGCACAAAATGAGATTAAAATTCAAGGTGAGGCTTATATTCATAGAGAACATCAGTTGCAAGGGATTTATTTATGCGCTCATAATGGGGAACTATTAAGGAAATATAAAATAGTTAAAAATGATGTAAGTAGACTTGAATTCATTAGATTTGATAAGGAATTACGTGATTTAAGGAGTGAATCCAAAAATATTAAGCATTATGAAAAAATGTTAAAGCTAGCAAGGGATGCGTACTATTTATTGGAAAATGATCTTATTAGTATAGATAAAAAAACTGTTTTGAAAAAGTATAAAAATCTCCTTTATGAAAAAGGCTTAACCACTTCGGGCAACAGAATAAAGCAGATGGAGCTTTATGAAGAATTTACAAATTTTTATGGTTTAGAGTTTTTAAATGATAGGGATTCTAGCATAGATAATAATGATGAATACAATTGGCTTAGGGTAATAACAAAAGATTTAAAAAGGACAGTACATCCAGTTAGACATTTGTTATTAATAAATTATTTAACAGGAAACATTGCTGAATTTTTAAAAGATACAAGGAATAACTATAATCCCTTCGGAAAGGGGCCTTGGCCTTGTTTAAATAAGGTAGCAGAACATTACAGAATGAATGTAGTAAATGATTTAAAAATAACAGCTGATTATAAGACTAGATTACCTGTGGGTACTTTTAGTTGCAATTGTGGCTTTGTATATTCAAGAAAAGGCCCTGATAAATCAAGTGATGATAGATATAAAGTAGGAAGAATAAAGAACTTTGGCATAGTATGGGAAGATAAACTTAAATTATGTTTAAAAGAAAGAAAAATTAGATAATGATAAACTTATAAGAATATCAAAATCTAGTATTGGTAGGGAGATAGGAATACTTACAGCATTAGAAAAGAATATTGATAGATTACCTAATACTCAAAAATATTTAAATGAAATAATTGAGACTGTTGAAGAGTTTCAAATTAGAAGCTGTAAAAGGATAATTAGCAATAAAATTAATAGAGGTGAAGCAATAAAGATATGGGAAATACAAAGAATTGCAGGAATTAGAAGTGAAGCTTTTGAAAAAATGAAAGATAAGGTGTTGGAGAATGTTGATTTACAAAATAACAGGTAGATATGAGTAAGGAAGCAATAATTATAAGAAATAATATTATGAAAAAGGATAAAGGTAGAGTTAACATAGATTGGAGAAGCTTTTAAACAAAGTCGAAGAGGCTTTAATTGTAGTCGCTTAGTTGCAAAACTCCCTTTAAAATTGATAATAGCGCCTACAATAATCATATGACCAGTAGAGGAAATGAGAATAAATTCTGTTATCCCTTCTACTATAGATATTATTATAACTTCTCTAACCAAAGTTTTACTAAATATACAATAAATGTGTATGGAAGCTTTCTATATTTCAAACTCAATCAATTACTAGTTTTAAAAAGAGACAAACTTTTCGCACTAATATTATCTTGTGTATTGCAAGGCCTAACTCGCTTTATTATATGTTTTAATATTCCTTCCCCAACAATTGTACTTATAATCAATGTTAGAATTACTGAATTCCCAATTAATCCGCTAGTATTCTCACAGTATCATTTTTGTCACTGGATATTATATGCTTGTGATCTATAAAGTTACTTTCTTTTATCACTTCATAAATAAGTTCATTAAGCCAAAATTCTTTTTTCTCTATTCTTTGGTTTTCGCTACCACCTTTGGCGATAAATAATAAGTTTTCAACTAATTTTGCCATATTACTAGCTTCAAGCTTAATAGCATAAATAGATTTTTCTAGGGCTTCTCTGTCATCTTTTCTCCATCTATCAAGCAGGTTTGCATACCCTTGTATAACTGCAATAGGAGTTCTAAGCTCATGTGAAGCATCGGATACAAACTGAATTTGTCTGTCAAAAGCCCCCTGAAGTCTATCTATCATATTGTTAAAAGTATTACCTAATCTTTTAAGCTCATCATCAGGACCAGTAACTTCAATTCTTTCCTTTAAATTATTAATACTAATCTTGTCAGCAGCTTTAATTATTTTCATCATTTCGCCCAGTTTTTCTCTTTTCTTTAATAAAAACTATAACTCCAGGCAATAATGAAATAATTATTATAGCCATTAATACATAAGAAAAATGATTTTTTATAAAAGATAGATTTCCAAAGAAGTAACCCCCACCTAAGAATAAACTTACCCATAATCCCCCACCAATTAGATTGTAAGGTATAAATTTCGAATAATTCATTTTCCCGATACCCGCAACAAAAGGTGCAAAGGTTCTGATTATAGGAATAAATCTTGCTAAAACTATTGTCATTGATCCATGTTTTTCATAGAACTTCTGAGCCTTTTGTAAATACTCTTTGTTAATAAACCTTACGTCTTCTTTCTCTAATATCTTCTTTCCAATCTTTTTACCAATATAATAATTAGTAGTATCTCCAAGTATTGCTGCAAGATATATTACTACTAAAAGAGTGAATAAATTCATTGATCCAATTGCTGCGAGTGATCCTGCTGCAAATAGCATTGAGTCTCCAGGTAAAAGTGGTGTAACAACTAATCCTGTTTCTAAGAAGATAATTGAAAAAAGAATAGCATACGTTAATATTCCGTACTGCTGTACTATTAATACCAAAAAACTATCAATATGCATTATTCCATGTATAACATTCATTAAAATGCTCATATTATTCCCCTCTCGTTATATAAACTTTATGATGCTTCTATTATCTGTTAGTAAGATTAAGATTACATTAAAAAAGTCTTATTTTTAGATTAATAATTATATTAGATTATAATAAAAATCATTTACTAATCACATCTATATATACATTATATTCAATTTAATGTTAAAATTAGCGTGTGACGATATGAAGAATTATTCTAAAGTTTCTAAGTTTGGAATTATTGTATCAGTAATTACTATTCTATCATGGTCACAATACTAAAATATATTAAATTTAAAAGATAGAAAGGATGGGATTATATGCAAGTAGATGGTTTAAGTTTCTATAAGCGAATTTTTATAACACAGTCATTAAGTATACTTTTTGCAGTTATATCAAATTTTTATACTCGTATACTGATAAACGGAGATTGGATGTTTGATAATAAGACACTATTTTTGCAGATTATTTTACTTGTAATAATTTTTTCAGTAATTATCATTAGATATCTGGATGGCAGATGGATAAATGTGCTTTTAATTTCTATACCTTATATAGTTTATTGGTTAATAGTTCTTGCAATTGGCGCAACAATATTTCCTACTCATACTGATTCTGAGGACTATGGGTCTGGACTAATGCTTATGTTTATAAGTATTTATCAATGGATTAGTATTGTAATTGGAAGTATTGTTGGAACATATATAAAGAAAAGAACACTTAGCCATAATAAATAAGTTGTAATTTTCATATATTGTTGAGTAAAAATTTTAAAAAAGAAAATAGAGGGTGGGGTTATTATTAATATTTATAAGGAGAAGCAAATGTACTTAAAAAAACTAATTTATGAAAAAATTTGGATTCTGGGAATAGTACTATTAATTTGTAGTGTATTGACTTTAAATAGTTTCTATTTTATTTCTAATATTGTACAAAATATTTATTATGGTATATATGTTGTTTTGTCAATTATAACTATTTTAATTATTCGTAAGCATAATTCTTTAAAAATTCACCGTGGTTTTTTTATATTTTTCAATTTGTTACTTATATATATAGCATATGTAACTTTTATTACTGTACCATTATTTATAATATTTCCATCACTCTTATTATTTCCACTGTTTTGCTCAGAAAAGTCCCATGGGATATTTAAATTTCTTTCTGCTTTTTCATATACTCTGCTGTTAATTGCAATGTTTCTTCTCCTGTTTGTGAGATTAATTTTCACGTCTGTAACATTAGATAAATCAGTAAATTCACCAAATAACAAACAGATGATTGAAGTTTATTCTATAAACAATGGTGCTGTAGGTGGTTCTACTCGTGTATATTTAGCAGAAAAATATTTTTACTTATTTAAGAAAAATAGGCTTATTTACATTGGTCATTATGGAGCAGGTAATAATATTGTTAAGTGGATAGATAGTAATCATGTTCAAATTGATAGTAAGACTATAGACATTACATCTCAATAATATATTACTCATTCTTAATCCAACGTTACTGTCAAGGAAAAGACACATAAGTCTTAGGTAGGTTATATAAATGAATTATATAAAACAGATTATTGAATTTATTCCTGCAAACCAACAAGAAAGCCAAGATAAAAAAATGATTCTTGAGTATGTAGAGAAATTTCCGCATAATATTTTGTTAAGAGAAAATAAATTTGCCAATATTACAAGTTCAGGGTTTATAATGAATAAAGAATTGGATAAAGCACTAATGATTCATCACAATATACGAAATACTTGGGCTTGGACTGGTGGACATGTAGATGGAGATACAGACTTTTTACATGTTGCAATTAAAGAGGTAAAAGAAGAAACTGGTATAAATACAGCAACAGCACTTACAAAGCATATTGTGTCTATTGATATTTTCCCTGTATATGGGCATGTGAGAAGGAATACATATGTTAGCGCACATTTACACCTATCTATAGGATATATCCTTATAGCAAGTGAAAAAGAAGCACTTATAGTAAAGAAAGATGAAAACACAGATGTACGTTGGTTTTCTTTGAATGAGTTTACTGAGGATTATTTTGATTTTTGAACCACGCACACTCGTTACTTCAGTAATGGTACGATTTGTTGTTAATGTAAACATTAACGTAATTTGGTAAAAAATTATAACTGTTATTTCAAAAGGTAGAATGATAGAGTAACGTCTTGAAATGCCTTCCCTAATAGTGACGTAGTGCGTTTAATTGGATAAATAGTTAAAGGTATTAAGTACGTTAACACAGCATGAGAGTATACCCTAACAGGTCGAGCTGAGGAAATGCGAACTGTAAAAAGTCGAGTATATGATAGTGCGTGGGTTGATATCTATGGTTAGTATGTCCGTAAGGGCTGACGAAATTGGGAATGTACGGGTCTAAATGAAGGATATTTAGAAATGGGTATTACCTCGTGCGAGGAATAAGTGAGGATTAGTAAAAATCGTCACTCTGAAAATCCTTATACTGTTAAAGGCAGTATCAAGCTTATAGGCTCATACCAATGACCTAAGGATATAATATGATAGGAATAACGGAACAAAGAAAGCTAAGAATATGGAGGTTTTATCGCCAATGAAGTAGTAACAAGGAAAATCCTTTTTAGTGATATAACTTGTTTTAATCTTAGTGAGAGTAGTGGCACAGTACCAATGAAACCATGATAATAAGTGGTGGAGGGATAGCCACAAGACAGTTGGTATTTAATAATTTAATAGCTGGATGAGTTCAAGGTTCGAGTAAGACTAAGAGATGTGAAAGCTGAAATTGGTAGCAGTACGAAATGAGGTATTAACAGACTTGAAGGAAAGCTTATTAAAGAAAAAACAAAAACTAAGAAATAATGAATATTATAATATGCAAGAAACATTCGATGATTTATACAAGATGAGTTGTGATGGAATTAAATTTAATAATTATTTTCCTGAAAGTGTAAGAAGAGTTGAGATTCCAAAAGGTGATGGAAAAACTAGACCCTTAGGAATTCCATGTATAGATGATAGGGTTATTCAACAATGTATTAAACAGATATTAGAACCCATATGTGAAGCCAAATTCCATAAACACAGTTATGGATTCAGACCGAATAGGTCTACAGAGAATACAATCGCAAGATGTATGTCTTTGATGAACCGTAATGGACTACATTACGTTGTAGATATTGATATAAAAGGTTTTTTTGACAATGTCAATCATAATAAGTTAAAGAAACAATTATGGAATATGGGGATAGAGGATAAACAACTGTTAAGTATAATTGGAAAAATTCTAGAATCTGAAATTGAGGGTGAAGGAATACCAACAAAAGGAACAACTCAAGGGGGTTTAATAAGTCCGTTATTGTCGAACGTTGTACTTAATGAACTAGATTGGTGGATAAGTTCTCAATGGGAAACATTTAAAACAAAATATGATTACGCATTTCAATCAGATAAATATAAAACTGCTCAGAAAGCATATAGTGCAGTTAAAACATGGTTAAAGGAGAGATTGGACTTAGATATAAGTCCAACAAAATCCAAGATAACTAATGTAAGAAAAGGTCGAACAGAGTTTTTAGGGTTTAGGTTAAATGTTGTAAATAAAGGGAAAAAACTTGTATGTAATAGTTGAATGACCCAAAAAGCAGTAGTAAAATGAAAAAGAAGATATAAAGGAATATATAAATGGTCAAAAGAAAAAATAAGAAAGCGAGGTGAATATTCGTTGACAAAACAAACAACTCCTAATTATGTTTTAACTCTTTGTTTAGATACAAATAATAGAGACGAAATAATCTTAAATAAAAGATTTGAAATATGTAGAAAACTTTACAATGCTATTTTAGGGCTAGGGTTAAAGAAATTTAATGCTTTAAGTGAATTGAAAGTATATAAAAAAATAAGAAAAGAATTAGCAGAAATTAATAAATTATATTTTAAAGATGAAGAGAGTAAAAAATCTAAAATAAATGAAGAACTAAGAAAACAAAAATACAAAGAGTTAACTGATTTATTAGGAGGATACGGCATTAATGAATATTCACTTATAAATTACATGACACCAATGTATAAGCCATTTAATAAGAATATAGATAATAAAACTGCTCAAGCATTAGCAAGTAGAGCCTCTAAAGCATTAGAAAAGCTAATATTTAAAGATGCACAAAGGGTTAATTTTATCAAATATGATGAATTAAGAAGTGTTGAAGGTAAATGGAATGGATTAAAACTTCCAATAATTATAAAATATAATGATATTTATGCTCAAAAAGCTATTCAAGATAGAATTAAGTATTGTAGGCTAATAAGAAAATTTATTCGTGGTAAATATAAGTACTATGTGCAATTAATAATGGAGGGTATACCGCCAGTAAAATATAATAAAGAAAATGGTTATGTAAAAAGAAGTATCGGGATAGGTAATGCTTTAATAGATATAGGAACTCAAACAATTGCAATATCTAGCAAATATGATGTTAAATTATTAGAATTATGTCCTGAGATTAATAACATTCAGGATATAAAAACTAAATTATCAAGAAAATTAGATAGGCAAAGACGTGCTAATAATCTGAATAATTACAATAGTGATGGAACTATAAAACTTGGTATTGTAATTAATGGAAAGAAAGAGAAATTAATATGGGTTAAGTCTAAAAAATATATTAAAACTCAAATGGAATTAAAGGATGTTCAAAGGAAACAAACTGATATTAGAAAACAATCCCACGAGAAGTTGGCAAATTATATAATTTCATTAGGTGATAGAATCTTAGTTGAAAACATGAATTTTAAAGGATTACAAAAAAGAAGTAAGAAAACCACTATTAATGAGAGGACTGGTAAATTTAATAAGAAGAAAAGATTTGGTAAATCCTTATCCAATAAAGCACCTTCTAAATTAATAGAGATAATTAATAGAAAACTTAAATATGATGAACTGGAAATATTGAAAATAAATACACATAAAGTGAAGGCTAGTCAGTACAATCATTTTACTGATGAATACATAAAAAAAGAATTGAAGGATAGATGGGATGTTTCTATTGGTATTCAAAGAGACTGTTATTCTGCATTTTTAATAATGAATGTCAGCAATGATTTAGAAATTATTAGTAGAGATTTATGTTTTGAGAGTTATGATAATTTTAAGCAATTACATGATAGAGAAATAAATAGACTTAGAATATTAAAAGAAAATGGTAATAAATTAATATCCAGTATGGGTATATAAATACTAACAAACATGGTTTTGAACCGAGCCATTATACTATCGTTAATGGGCTAAATGTAGTCTTTGGTAGTAAAAGTCTTATTATAATTAAATGAGTCATAGTATGTTGTAAGATATAGAAGGAATACAATTCCTATAAATGAGAGTATTATGGAAGTTTAAGAAGATAAGAACCACGTGCCTTCAGTCATGTGAGATTCAGGCTATTGAAAACCTAGTAAAAAGAGATATTTCTATGTCTTATAAGTTATTAAAAATTATTAATTCTGCATGTTATGGACTTAAGAATAATATTAAATCTTTAAGACAGGCGCTTGCTTT
Organism: Clostridium sp.; assembly: GCF_050717635.1. Classification (GTDB taxonomy): domain Bacteria; phylum Bacillota; class Clostridia; order Clostridiales; family Clostridiaceae; genus Clostridium_AD. Next base: position 185,277 of record NZ_JBOITO010000010.1, on the reverse strand, counting down.
ACTTGATGAAGAAAAAATAAAATCATGGCTAAACTTTATAATAATGAAGAATATTGGTAGTGCTAAACCAGATGTTTTACTCCAAAATTCATTAATTAGGGCTAAGTTTTGTGAACTAATTGCACTTAATTCTTTTCTTAGAAATATATCTGATGATGCTTATTTAATGGGTATGTTGTCATTAATTGATGTTATTCTGGAAAAACCACTAAATGAAATACTTAATGAAGTTATGGTAGCAGATGGAGTAAGAGAAGCATTAACAAGTTCAAAAACTAGTGGTTTAGCGAATATCTTAAATACAGTTAAGGCATATGAAGAAGGCAATTGGGACGAGGTACTTACATATTCAGAGGAATTTGAACTTAGTGAAGGAGTTCTTTCCAGGGCATATTTAGAATCCTGTCAGTGGGTAAATGAAGTTAATAAAAAGTAATATAGATTATAATATAGGGGTGGAGCAGTTATGGAAAAAGTCGCTTTATTAAAATGTACAGATTATAACGTTGATAAAATTGAAAAAAAGCTTAGAGAAGGGTTTGAACTTTTGGGGGGCACCTCTTTTTTAAGAGAGCTTATACCTGAAGATAGTAAAGTATTATTAAAGCCTAATTTCCTTAGTGTAGTTGAAAAGGGATCGCCGGTTATAACACATTATGCAATGTTTGAAGCCGTTATAAGGATAGTTAAAGAATATAGTGATAATATAGTATTTGGTGATTCACCAGGTTCTGGCGACACGAGAATGGCTGCTGAGAAATCAGGATTAATGGAGGTAGCTAACAGATATGGCGTGAAGTTTGTTGACTTTAATGATGAAATACATGTGGAGCTCAATAATCCGTTACTGTATAAGTTTTGGAATATTGCTAGGGCAGCATATGAGGCTGATGTGGTTATAACACTTCCTAAACTTAAAACACATGCTATGATGTATTATACTGGAGCTGTTAAAAATCAATTTGGTTGTATACCTGGTTCTCAAAAGGCTGTGTTTCATACAAAACTAGCGGATGTGAACAACTTTAGTAAAATGCTTTTGGATTTGAATTCTGTTGTCAAAACTAGTTTTGCAATTCTTGATGGAATTATTGCCATGGAAGGAAACGGGCCTAGGAATGGAACTCCTAAAAAAATGGATACAATAATTATGGGGAAATGTCTTACAGCAGTTGATTCTACAGCAGTAAGATTAATTGGTTATGATAATGTATTACAGGTACCATTTTTAAAGGTGGCTTACGATACAAAATGGGGAGCTGTAATTCCTGAAGAAATAGATATCCTAGGTGAAAAAATTGAACATATGAAATGTAAAAACTTTAAGCTATCCCGAAATGCAAAGGTAATTAGTTTTATAAGTCCCTCACTAAATAAATTTGTAGCATCCCTTACAGCGCCAAATCCAGTTTTGATCGAAGAGAAATGTATAAGTTGTAAGAAATGCGATGAGGTATGTCCAGAAAGGCCTAAAGTTATATCTTTTGTAAAACATAAGGGGAAAATGATTCCAAAATGGAATTATAGTAAATGTATCCGATGCTTCTGTTGCCAGGAACTTTGTCCGCAAGGTGCCATAGTAATAAAGGATAAGCTAATAAGCAAGATGTTAGGTTTAAAATAGCGGTTGTTAATGAGATTTTTTGCACATAAACAATATTATAATCTAGTGAATTATGTTATATTTAAATAAGAATTATCCGTAATGTATACACAAAAGAATAGTGAAACGGAAGTGATGAAAATTATGTTAAATGAAATGGATAGACAATATTTGAAAATAGTTGAGAAGATTTTAAAAAGAGGATATTATGACCAAAACCGTACTGGCGTTGCAACGTACAAACTCCCACATCAAATTATGCAATTTGATTTAGAGGAGGAATTTCCAATATTAACAACTAAATTTGTTGCTTTTAAAACAGCAGTAAAAGAATTGCTTTGGATTTTCAAAGACCAAAGTAATGATGTTAAGAAGCTTCAAGGGCAAAATGTGCATATATGGGATGAATGGGCTTTAGAAGATGGTACAATTGGAAAGGCATACGGTTATCAAATAGCTAAGTATCATCAAATTGACACGCTTATTGAGGCTTTAAAAAATAATCCGCAAGACCGAAGAATGATGATGAATTTGTGGAATATAGAGGACCTTCCACAGATGGCGCTTCAACCCTGTTGCTTTTTAACACTTTGGGACGTAACTGATGGAAGACTTAACTGTATGTTAGTACAAAGGTCTGGTGACACAGCACTTGGGGTTCCATTTAATACAACCCAATATGCTGTATTAGTTCACATGTTAGCACAAGTTACTGGACTTAAACCAGGATTATTTACACATGTAATAAACAATACCCATATATATGAAAATCATATTGAAGGCTTAAATCTACAGATTTCAAGAAAATCAGAAGCTTTAGATGCTCCTAAAATTTGGATTAACCCAGAGATTAAAAACTTCTATGACTTTATGTCTGAAGATATTAAACTTATAGATTATAAGCACCTTGGGAAAATAAATATGGGGAGCGTGGCTATATAGTGCTTACATGTATTGTTGCAATTGGAGATAATTTCGCTATAGGAAAGAATAATAACTTACTTTGGCACTTTTCAAAAGATCTAAAAAGATTTAAGCAAATTACAAGTGGAAGTAATATTATAATGGGAAGAAAGACATTTGAGTCACTTCCTGGCATTCTCCCTGGTAGACACCATATTGTTATTACTAAAAATAAAGATTTTGTAGTAACGGATGAAAGAGTAACGGTGGTAAGTTCTAAGGATGAATTATTTGATTCTTTAGATGATAGCAAAGAATATTTTGTTATAGGTGGAGGAGAAATTTATAAGTTATTACTACCTTATTGTAATAAAATACACTTAACGCAAGTGCATAAGGAATATGATGCTGAGGTATTTTTCCCAAAAGTAAATTATTCTGAGTGGAATATTAAAGAAGAAGAAACTGGATTTATTAATGACGATAAAACTATAGCATTTAGTTTTTTAACTTTGGAACGGATTAGTGTGACAAAATAATAGTTTATAATGTAGACTCTGAGAATATCTCAGAGTTTTTATCTTTTTCGGGGGATTTCTTTTTAACGTGTTACTAAAGATATGAAAGGCTTTGAAAATATGGTAAATTAAGAGTGGTGATAAATATTATAATTTAATGTTGCAGATGGATAGGTGGAAATAGATGATGAAAAATATTTTTAATATTAAGAAATCGAATAACGAAAAATTCAAGGAAATATATGAAACAAATTTTAGTTCTGTTTACTCTTTTGTATATTTGAGGCTAGCAGCAAACAAGGAAGTCACCGAGGATATAGTTCAGGAGACTTTTATGAGTGCAATGAAAGGCTTGAATACCTATAAAGGGTCAAGTTCCTATAAAACTTGGCTTTGTGGAATAGCAAAAAATAAATTATTAAATTATTATAGAGATAATATAAGGAGAGAGGGTTTTATGTGCGCAGATAAACTGGATTGTGTAGAGGACAACTTAAATATTGAGTTTATGCTTATCAATTTGGAAACTAGAAAGTTGATTTTAGAGATTTTAAATAAATTGAAGCCTATTTATAAGTATGTTCTTATTCTCAAATATATAGATGAATATAGCGTAAAGGATATTGCAAAATATTTAGGTAAAACGCCAAAATCTATTGATGGCATCTTGCAAAGATCAAAGTACAGTTTCAAAAGTGAATATATTAAGATAGAAGGAGATGAATTATATGTTAAAAGAGGATGAAATCTTTAAAAAAATATTTAAAATTTTAGATACAGATATGCAGCCGCCAGAAGGAGCAAAAAAAAGAATATATCAAACACTTTTTAATAACTCAAAGCAAAGGAGTTTATATTCATCTTGTCTTTGCTGGATTTCAGAAAAGTTTTTAAAATTGGCTATTCAAGTATGGCTTTTGATATATATTTTTATGACTATTTTCACTCCGACTATTGCATTATAATTTTTATTGGGAGGTTATATAATTGAAATTATTAAAGCATTATATAAAAGAATGGATATTGCCAGTACTTGCAGCAATAGTTTTGGCAATTCTAATAAATAAGTTAATCTTTTTCCAAATTACAGTTCCTTCATCATCAATGTATCCTACTATAAAGATAGGGGATAAAATCACTGTTACAATAGTTCACAATAAAGAGAAGCTAAAAACAGGGGATTTAATAGTTTTTAAATCTGATGAATTAAAATTGACATTAATTAAGAGATTAATAGGGCTTCCAGGAGATGAAGTTATTATAAAAAATAAAGGACAAGTTTATATTAACGGAAGTAAACTTGAAGAACCATATGTAGTATATATGGAGGACTTAGATAAAAAAATTAAGATTCCAAAAGATAAATATTTATTTTTGGGAGATAATAGAGCAGATTCTTTCGATGCTAGAAGATGGAAGAATCCCTATATAGATAGCAGTGATATAATTGGAAAGGCACAGTTCGTTGTTTATCCATTTAAGAGATTTGGTAAATTTGTAATTGGAAATGATGCACTTAATCATTAGAAGCTTTTATTTAATGAAAGGTGCCACCCACATGGCAAGTGGCAAGTATAAAATTCTATTATATGGTAATGTTATGTATGTGAGTATTTAATAAATAATAGGAGAGGGTTATTATGAATCAAAACAGTTATGATAAATTTGACTTTAGCAAATTAGAGGCAGATACGTTAAATTATATTATTGAAGAAGATAAAAAATTAACCTTTGTTATTAAATTACCTGATAGAATTACCATCTTACGGGGATGGCATGATAAGTTATTAGTAATGAAAGTGTTCAAGTTTTTATAAATAATATAAATTATACTCCACATAATGCACCGAAAAAAACCTAATATTTAATCTTAGGTTTTTTTATGTGCAGTTATAATTCCTAACATGAACACGGTGTAAAAATAAATTCTTAAAATAAGTTACTATTTTGTAAATTTATATGGAAAGCATGCTTGACATATAAAATCTTATGTAGTATTATTAATGTAAAGTTAGCTTTCCACAAAATAATAAAGGAGTGAATCTACTTGTGAAAAATAGATTAGAAGAAATCCGAAAACAAAACGGTATTAAGCAAGAAGAACTGGCAACAGCCTTGGAAGTTTCAAGGCAAACCATTGGATCACTAGAAAATGGGCGATATAACCCATCTATTACATTAGCTTTTAAAATCGCTAAACATTTTAATATGTCAATCGAAGAAATTTTTATTTATGAGGAGGAATAACATGTTTTGTAAATCAATAAAAAGTAATAAATATTGGGTAACTTTAGTTGGGGTTGGTATTATAACTTTTATATTTGGGATAGTATGTACAATAAGAATTACGGATGCTACGGATAATATAAATATGCTTATGGGTATGATTACTGGTTTGGGCATTGCATTTACAGTAATTGGAATAGTTAAATTAATTCATTATAAAAGAGCTTCTGATGTAAAATTAAAGCAAGAAGAAATTGAATTAAAGGATGAAAGGAATATTCAAATTTTAAGAGTTGCGGGTTCCGTTGCCAACGTTACAGCTAGTGCTTCTTTTGCAATAATGGCTTTTGTATTTGTTTTTTTTGATTATAAAATACCAGCATTTATTTGTCTTGGAGCATTGTATGTTCAAGTGTTAGTATTTTTTATATCATATAAGTATTATAGTAGTAAGATGTAAAAGAATAGCCCTCCATTTTTCAGGAGGGCTGTTTTATGCTTTTTCTATGACTGGTATCCAGATTTCACATTTATAATCCTCTGCGCTTGGGTCACCTGGTAAATAAACTTCAAGCTCAGGCCCTCCAGCATGCCCATATTTTCTTCAATATATTCCAAGGCATTATTCATATCCCCTAACCAATTCACACCGCCGCCTCCTTCTAATTCAATTATAATAGAGTAAGAAGATTAATACCTGTTATTAATTGCTTAATACTTAATATTCTTAATATTGACAGGTATAAAGCTTTATGTCTACAATACTAACATAATATTAGTAATTTACCATACATATGGTAACATTTAGTATAAAATGGTATAATTACAATAAATATTATATGTTAATTTTTAAAAAATAATAGAAAGGGAGTAGGTAATTTGATGACTATATCTCTTAGAGAAATCATAGAAAATGATTTTAAGGAATGGAAGGGTGATGGTTATGAAACTAAAATTTACGATGAATTCACTATATATATGTGTTAAAGACATGAATAGAGCAATTAATTTTTATGAAGAATTACTAAGCCAATCAGTTGAAAAGAGGGATGAAGTATTTAGTGTTTTTAATATTGGTGGTTTTAGATTTTGCCTATTCGATAATAGTAAAGTGCAAGAAAAGGTTAATTGGGGTGATAATTGTTTACCAAGTTTTGAGGTTAACGACATGAATGAACTATTTAATAGGTTAGAGGTATTAAAAGCTGAAATAGTTTTTCCAGTAACAAAAATTAATAATAACCTGGTATTAGAGTTTAGAGATACTGAAGGTAATGATATAGAAGTTTATTGTAGAATAGTATAGATGAAATTTAAAAATACAAACTAAAGGTGATATAAATGAATGAAATAGGTAAAAGAATTATGATTATAGGGTCGCCAGGAAGTGGGAAGAGTACATTTTCAAGAAAACTTTCACAGATAATAGCTCGCCCACTTAACAGTGTTTAAACATAGAAGAGAAGCAAAAAAGTATATTATAAAGATATCTGACGTAAAATAATATTTATTAAATATAAAATAAGGGGTTTGAATTATGAAAATAGAATTAAAAAGGAAACTACTAATTTTAATTGGAATTTTAGTATTTTCTATTTCCACTATTGTATTTGCAGCGTTATCTATTTTCTATAAGAATAATTTATCATTAAGTATTTTAACACAAGGGTGTGGGTCCGTAACAATGCTATTAATGGGAATACTTTTTTTTGTTTATCAAAAACAAAAGGTGCTGGGTATCTTTCTTTGGCTTGTTTCTGCATTCTCATTATTTGTGACGATTTCTAAAATATACTCAGGTATATAAAATATAACGTACATGAGGGGTGATAATTTTGAAAACTAAATTTAATATAATTCTATCTGCACTTATGATTTTAATCATATCGGCTACAGCTTGTTCTAAATCTAAAAATGAGGTGCCATCATTATTGAATGATGTTAATTCGATTGAAATTCATCATGGAAGTGGGTCAGAAATTGTCTATACAAAAGAAAAGGACTCCGAACAAATTAAGAAATTTATGAATGCTTATAATGAAGCGAAACCTGGTGATAACAGTTTAGGTACAACTCCTAATAGTGAAATTATAATTAATTATGCTAACGGTGAAAAAGTTTCTGTTTCAGGTGGGTCACAAGGTTTTCAAACGGTTATAAAGGGTGATAAACAGTTTAATATACAAGGTGATAAGTTATGGGATTATTTCAAAGAGTTAAATATAAAATTCAACAAATAAAGTTTTGCGTTCTGATGTTGAAAAGTGTAAATCATCTCACTTAACTTTTAAGTTAAAGTTTAAGGCTTTCGATAAGGCATCTATATCACCACTAAATGGAAAACAAGATAGTTTATTAATGTCCTCAAAAATCAGAAAAAATGGTGGATCATTTTTAGGGATTACTATATAAACCTCACTTACCTCTATGTTTAACCATTTACCATTGACCTTAACATCAGGGTCAAGTGGAATTCTAATTGCATATCCATCATCTGTAACTGGGTTGATTTTACCATATAAGTGATTAACATCTTTTAAAGAGCAAACAATAATATTTTGAATTTCTGAATTCATTTGAACTTCTTTAACCACCTTATTTTGCCTTGGGTCGAAGATTTCCGCATATTGAAGCTCTTTAGCATGAATCACTGTTGAGGATATAAGTATAATAAATAAGAGCATTAATAAAGAAACTTTTTTAGCCACATAAATCACCTCATAAATAATATGCCACTAATTAATGATGGCTATGCTGAAAGTAATGTTATAATTAGTATATATAAAAAAAACAGTAAAATAAAGAGAGGAAGCGATTAATTTATGACAGAAAAAGAAAAAATGTTAAATGGGAAACCTTATGAGGCATTTGGTGAAGAATTAACATCTGAGCGTCAATATGCAAAAGAAATGATATTTGAATATAACAACTTAAGCCCAAAGGAAATTAATAAGCATAATGAAATTATAAAAAAAATATTCGGTAGGGTAGGCAACGATTTTAATATAGAGCCGCCATTTAGATGTGATTATGGGTATAATATTTCTGTAGGAGAAAATTTTTACGTGAATTACAATTGTACTATTTTAGACTGTGCAGCGGTTACGATTGGTGATAATGTTATGTTTGCACCAAATGTAAGCCTTTTTACAGCCGGTCATCCAATTCATTTTGAACCTAGAAATGAATTTATTGAATATGCTTTCCCAATTAGTATAGGAAACAATGTTTGGGTAGGAGGTGGTGTTATAGTTAATCCAGGAATTACTATAGGTAATAATGTAGTAATCGGATCCGGGAGCGTTGTAACAAAAGATATTCCATCTAATTGCATAGCTGTAGGTAATCCCTGTAAGGTAATAAAACAAATTACAGATGAGGATAAGTGTTACTACTTTAAAAACTTAAAAATTGAGGATTTTAATGATTAATGATCTTTAACTTTTAAATCGCCATCGATTTATTTTTTGATTTAAAACTATAAGAAACAATTATTGTAATGATAGGTGACAAATAACATAAAACTGCGTAGGGAGCATAGGATGTTGCAGAAATTCCCGTAAGAGATTTGAGTATAAGAGCATTAATATTCCAAATCATTAAAGGAGCAATTATGGTGCCAGTATCGGAAATAGTCCTTGCAAGTAAACTTGTATCAACACCAAGTTCATTGTATTTATCTCGAAGAAGTCTTCCAGGAAGTAATATTCCAACTGTTTGATCACAGGTAATTATCGTAAGCACACTACTAATTAGGGCTGTTTTAATAATAAGCTGACCTTTAGTTCTCGCTCCATTGGTTAGCTTTTTAATTAAAGGCACTATCATTCCAGTTTTTTCGAAAAGACTTGTTAAACTAACTGCACCCATAACTATAAGAACAACCTCTATCATAGATTTAATACCGCCACTTACTAGTATTTTATTAAGGTCAGCGGAGGCAGTGGAACCCTTGTATCCAAAGAAAAGTGAGTTTATGAGGCTTGCGCACGACACATGCTGAAAGAAAATGCTAACTAGGCAACCTGCAAAAACACCCATTAATATTGTAGGGATCGTTTTAAAACCGAAAAGGGGCATTATAAGGACTATAGCAGGTAGAAAAGCAATGTATGGAGAAATTTTAAAGCCCTCTAAAATAGCATTTTGATAATGCACAAGATTGTAAGAGTCGGTGCTTATAGTAAAATTCATACCCATTAAATAATATACTGTAGCGGTAATTAAAAATAGTGGTATGAAGGTTGGAAGCATTGCAGTAAGGACTTCCTTATAACTTTTTTTTGTTGCTGTAAGGGTCAGATTTAATAGACCTGAGATTGGAGACATCTTGTCTGCAATAAAAGCGCCGGATACTATTACGCCAAGAAGTAGAGGAGCTGGAACTCCAAAGCCTTTTCCAACACCGAGTAAGGCAAGACCTATAGTACTAACCGTTCCAATTGCTGTACCCATAAATATGGATACTAATGAAACTATCAAAAAAGTAGCCAAGAGAAAATTCATACCCTTCATATATTCAAATCCATAATACATTAAAGAGGGAACTACACCGGAAGCTAGCCATACCGAAGCTGCGGCACCAATAAGTAAAATTAACACATACAATGTCCATGCTTCTTTTAGCCCTGAAAGAATTAGCACTATTATATCTTTTATGGTGTATTTGTATTTTACAAGCATTAAGGAAGTAATTACAATACCACCTAAAAATCCAAATGCAAGTGATGTGTTGGTTATAATACAAGTAGAAATAAGAATAATACATGCTGCAATAATAAAATATGAATGCGTCTTTGATATACATTTTTTGTCCATAAGTCACCTCGATAAACTATTTAATATAGCCATAATTATACACTTAATAATGTAATTAAAGGATATTTTATTATTATAGTTAGTGTGCTACAATATATGTAACTTTCATCTAATTATTATAGATTATTAAGAAAAACATAAGAAGGGGTTGAAACAATATGGAGTTTGTATATCTATTTGGTGGTGTCATTTTATCCACTATTATATTCAGCATAATGTTCAATAAATTAGACCAGAATAATTTAAAATTAATTTTGCCATTACAGAAATTTGTAAGGAAATCAAAGCATAAATCGGTTTTAAGAGTTTCTACATTTTTAATTGCTATTTTTTTATGCGTTATTATTAGAGATTTTTTCAATTTGAGCTATTTTATATTTGGTACAATAGTAGGTTTTTTTAGCGCTTTAATCGAAACTATTTTTAATAAATAAGATAAATAAGGTGCCGCCCACGTGGCAAGTGGCAAGTTGAAAAATTAAAAAGGTATATCACGAAATATTATGTATATAATAAACTTATATAGATTAAAGGAGATGTTTTATATGGATAAGTATGTTTGTATAGTATGTGGATACATTTACGATCCGGCAGAAGGAGATCCAGATGCGGGAATAGTAGCAGGGACTAAGTTCAAAGATATCCCTGAAGAGTGGGTTTGCCCATTATGTGGAGTACCTAAAACGGAATTTGAAATAGTTGAATAAAATAAAAAATTCGAGGATATCCTCGGATTTTTTATTTAGCGTTAAATCTAATTATTTTCTAAAAGTTTGTGGTTAGTTATTACTAAAATCAAATAAATCCTTTTGAGGGAACAATCCGAAGAGTCCTCCGGTATGAATAAATAATATATTTTTAAGGTCCTTGAATTTATTTTTCCCCAGTTCCTGCGAGAGTCCATACATTCCCTTACCGGTATACACAGGGTCAAGTATAATTCCCTCGAGTTTTGCAAATTCACTTATAAAATTAAGTTCAACCGGTGTACTTAGGGCATAACCCCTGCCAACATATCCATCTATTATATTTATTTCATCCTTTTCAAAAGGAATATCAATATCCAAATAACTACAACTTTCTATAAGTATTTCATGAATTTGGTTTTTGAAATACTCCTCATCATCACAGACATTAACTCCAAAGATTTGTGAACTGCTTTTCAAAATTTTACTTCCAAGTAGTAATCCAGCATGGGTTCCACCTGAGCCCACCGCTATAAAAATTCCATCAAACTGAATACCCATCTCTTTTTCCTGATCCATTATCTCTTCCATTGCGTTAAAATATCCAAAGCTGCCAATTCCATTAGAAGCTCCCTCAGGTATAATGTATGGTTTAAATCCCTTAAGTTCCATTTCACTTTTTAACTCTTCCATTATTTCCATTCTTTTATTTTTATAATCAAGAGGTGTAACAAATCTTATATCAGCACCTAAAAGTTTGTTTATAAATAAATTACCATCTACTTCAGTATCTTCACTACCTCTTAAAATAAGGCCTGCTTTCATTCCTATTTTAACTGCTGCAGCTACTGTGGCTCTCGCGTGATTAGATTGAATACCTCCACAAGTTATTAAATAGTTACAGCCCATATCAAGGGCTTCCTTAATTGCAAATTCAAGCTTTCTTATTTTATTTCCTGACATCTCAGTACCAGTGTAATCATCTCTTTTTATATAAATATCAGGTCCGCCTATGAGTTTTGAAAATCTATCAAGTTTTTCGATTTTAGTTGGAAGATTTGCTAAACTAATTTTATCTGGTATTTTAATCATATTTTTAATCCCCGCTTTCACTGTATATTTATATCTATAATATACCAGGTGCCACCCACGTGGCAAGTGGCAAGTTACGAAAGTAAACTGAGATGAATATTTTAGTAAAACGTTACTATAATGTATTGATTATTTACTAAATATATAGTACATTGTACTTATCAAAAGCAACCGTTTCCGTAGCATGTAAAATTTTTATTTTACTAGAAAGAAGGGATTTTTAATGCCAGTAATATTTAATAAAAACCCAAATGAATTTCACCTATACAATAGCGAAATAAGCTATATCATTAACATAATGCCAAACTCTCAATTGGGTCATTTATATTTCGGGAAAGCTGTTAAGCATAGAGATTCTTTTGAACATCTTTTTAAGGTAGAAGCTAGAGCTTTAACAGCTTGCGTTTTTGAAGGAGATTTGAATTTTTCTCTTGAACACGTTAAACAGGAGTATCCATCTTATGGAACCACTGATTTTAGACAACCTGCCTTTGAAATTCTTCAGAAAAATGGCAGTAGAATAACAGATTTTAAATATAAATCAAATGTTATTTTTAAGGGTAAAAAGAAGCTTACAGGACTTCCAGTTACTTATGTTGAGGGTGAAGAGGAGGCAACTACTCTAGAAGTAATACTTTTTGATGATTTAATAAATGTAGAGATAACTTTAAGTTATACTATTTATGAAAATAAACCAGTAATAACAAGAAGTGCGAAATATAATAATTATGGAACTGATGAAGTTTATATTACAAGCTGTATGAGTTCAAGTATAGATTTACCAAGTGATGAATATGAAATGGTTCAACTTTCTGGAGGGTGGAGTCGTGAAAGACATATAAAAGAAAGAAGACTTAAGCCGGGTATCCAATCTATTTATAGCGCAAGAGGTGCAAGCAGTGCCAATCATAATCCGTTTGTTGCTTTAAAAGCTCCAAATGCAGATGAGTTTCAAGGGGAAGTCTATGGATTTAGCTTAGTTTATAGTGGGAATTTTCAGGCACAGATAGAAGTAGATGCATATTCAGTTTCTAGAGTTACAATTGGAATTAATCCCTTTGGCTTTCAGTGGAAATTAGAAAGTGCTGAAGAATTTCAAACGCCTGAAGCTGTACTAGTATACTCTAATAAAGGACTAAACCATATGAGTAAGTCTTATCATAATCTTTATAGAACACGACTAGCAAGAGGACAGTGGAGAGATAAAGCAAGACCAGTTTTAATAAATAATTGGGAAGCAACTTACTTTAATTTTGATGAAAATAAGATTTTGGATATTGCAAGGACTGGAAAAGAATTAGGAATGGAATTATTTGTATTAGATGATGGCTGGTTTGGCAATAGAAATGATGATACTACTTCACTTGGAGATTGGTTTGAGGACAAAAATAAGCTTCCAAATGGTATTGCAGATTTAGCTTCAAAGGTAGAAAACATAGGACTGAAATTCGGTCTTTGGTTTGAGCCTGAAATGGTGAGCAAAGTTAGTGAACTTTATAAGATGCATCCAGATTGGATAATAAGTACTCCGAGTAGAAGAGTGTCACATGGTAGAAATCAGTTTGTACTAGATTTTTCTAGAACTGAGGTAGTTGATTATATTTACAATGAAATGAGCGAAATACTAAGTCGTGCTTCTGTTTCTTATATAAAATGGGATATGAATCGTAATATAACTGAGGCGTTTTCTTCAAAGCTTTCATCAGAGAGGCAAGGAGAATTTATGCATAGATATATACTGGGAGTATATGAACTTTATGAAAGGCTAATTAGTACATTTCCACAGATCCTCTTTGAATCCTGTGCTAGCGGAGGAGGAAGGTTTGATCCAGGAATGTTATATTATGCTCCGCAAGCTTGGACTAGTGATGATACAGATGCTGTTGAGAGATTAAAAATACAATATGGAACTTCGATGGTTTATCCTATAAGCTCTATGGGTGCACATGTATCAGCTGTTCCTAATCATCAAGTTAAAAGAATTACAAGTATTGATACTCGTGCAAATGTAGCTTATTTTGGAAATTTCGGTTATGAATTAGATTTAAATAAACTTACAGAAAATGAAAAAACTAAGGTTAAAAAACAAGTAGAATTTTATAAGAAGTATAGGGAAGTTATTCAAAAAGGGACTTTTTATAGACTAGTTAGTCCTTTTGATGAAGATGGTAATATTACTGCATGGATGGTAGTTTCAGAAGATAAAAAAATAGCATTAGTTGGACGATATAAAATTCTTAATATACCAAATTCAGGTTATGAAAGATTGAAATTAGTTGGACTTGATAATGATAAGAAGTATACTGTAAATTCAGTAGAGTCTAAACATTATGGAGATGAACTTATGAATATAGGCTTAATTATTGTTGAAGATTTTACTGGCTATAATGAAGATTTTAACAAACTGGAAAGTGGAGATTTTTCATCCGAAATTTATGTTTTAAATGCGGATAATTAGAAAACATCTTTACATTTAATTAAGATAGTGATACTATAGGTCTAATTTAATAAATCAATAAGTTCTCATCAAGAGAGGTAGAGGGAATGGCCCGATGACACCTCAGCAACCACCAGATATTATATATCTGAAAAGGTGCTAACTCCTGCATTAAGTTTATTTAAACTTAATGGAAGATGAGAGAGGTGCCTTTGTAATATATACCTCTTTCATCATTTTATTTTGATGGAAGGGGTTTTTTTATTGAATTCAAATTATAATTTAATAGAATCTTATCAAGAGTGGTGGAGGGACTGGCCCTATGAAACCCGACAACCGGTGTCATATTTATGATATACGGTGTTAATTCCTGCAGCAATGCTGCAAGATAAGAATAAGTTTAGCGTAAGAGCTCAAGTTTATTCTTTGGGTTCTATTTTTTCGGGTAAAAATAAGAGATTAAAGGAGGAGAGATATTATGATTAAGGTTTGCAACGTAAGTAAAAGTTTTTCCAAGTCGAAAGTACTAAATAATGTTTCTTTTACAGTAAATAAAGGTGATATATATGGTGTAATTGGTCACAGTGGAGCTGGTAAATCAACACTCCTTAGATGCTTTAATGGACTTGAAACTTATGACGAAGGTACCATTAACATAATGGGAAAGGAGGTAAAGAAGCTAAATTCCAAGGAACTTCGAGAGTTTAGAAAAAATGTAGGCATCATATTTCAGAGTTTCAATCTTATAAACAGAAAAAATGTTTTTGAAAATATATCTTTTCCCTTAGAAGTGTGGGGCATGGACAAACTTTCCATTAAAAAAAGAGTGAATAGTTTGATAGATTTAGTAGGACTTAAGGACAAGGTAAATAGCAACGTGCGCGAACTTAGCGGAGGACAAAAGCAAAGAGTTGGAATAGCAAGAGCGCTTTCACTTAATCCGAAAATATTACTTTGCGATGAAGCTACTTCTGCGCTGGATCCAAAAACTACAAAATCAATACTGCAGCTTTTAAGAGATATAAATAACAAATTAAATATAACAATTATCGTAGTTACTCATCAAATGGAGGTGGTAAAAGAGATTTGCAACAAATTTATTTTACTGGAAGGTGGGGAAATTAAAAGCCATGGAACTACCGATGAATTATTCGTCAGGCCAACAAGTGAAATGAAAACACTTATGGGCGATGAAGAGTTATTACCTAGTATGGGCCATAATATTAAAATATTTTTCCCAAAGGAGATAAGCCAAAATTGTTTGATTACATCCATAGCCAGAGAGCTTGACATAGATTTTTCAATAGTATGGGGAAGACTTGAAAAGTTTAGAGATAACGTAATGGGCAGTCTTATAATAAATGCAAGCCATGAAAATAAGAATAAGATATTAAAATATTTAGACCAAAAATTTATAGAGTGGGAGCTGATATAAATGCTATTTAAAGAAGTTTTATTACCTGCACTTATAGATACTATATATATGGTGTCATTATCAACAATTTTCACAATAATTTTAGGGTTTATATCAGCAGTGGAATTAGTTATAACGGGTCCTAAAGGTCTAAGACCAAATAAACTTATTTATAAAAGTTTGGATTTAGTAATAAATGTGCTTAGATCCTTTCCCTTTATTATATTAATGATATCTATATTTCCATTAACTAAGATTATTGTTGGGACAACCATAGGAACTAATGCAGCTATAGTTCCACTAACCCTTGGGGCAGCACCTTTTGCAGCAAGAATAATAGAATCTGCGCTTCTAGAGGTAGACTACGGCATCATTGAAGCAGCTAAATCTTTTGGTGCAAAAACCTATCAGATTATATTTAAAGTTATAGTAAAAGAAGCAATGCCATCTATAGTTCTTGGAGTTACACTAACAATAATAAATATTATAGGTTACTCAGCCATGGCTGGAACAATAGGAGGAGGCGGCCTTGGAGATGTAGCAGTAAAATACGGCTACTATAGATTTAAAACAGATATCATGATATACACTGTGATTATATTAATTGCAGTTGTTCAAATAATTCAAGCCTTAGGAAATATATTATACAGAAGAATGATTAAATAAGAGGAGGAATATTAAAATGAAAAAAATATTAAGTGTATTATTAACAATTGCTGTAATCTTAACAATAAGTGGCTGTGGAGCAAAACAGGAAGTGCCTGTAACTGAAAAGAAAATAATTAAAGTAGGGGCCTCACCAGTGCCCCATAAAGAAATATTAGAAATAGTAAAGCTCATACTCGCAAAAGACGGATACACTCTTGAAATAACAGAGTTTACTGATTATGTAACACCAAATACTGCATTAGCTGAAGGTCAAATAGATGCGAATTTTTTTCAACATGCACCCTATTTAGAATCCTTTAGTAAAGAAAGAGGACTTGATTTAGACTATACTGTAAAAGTTCATATCGAACCTATGGGTTTATATTCTAGTAAATACAAAAGCCTAAATGACTTAAAAGACGGAGCAGAGATAGCTATTCCAAGTGATGCTACAAATGGAGCAAGAGCACTTAGAGTACTTGAGAACGCAGGACTTTTAAAGTTAAAGAGTGGAGAGCTTATTTCTAAACTTGATATTACAGAAAATCCAAAGAAGCTTAAAATAACAGAACTGGATGCCCCTCAATTACCAAGGATTTTAAAAGATGTGGATGCTGCAGTTATAAATTCTAATTTTGCAATAGAAGCAGACTTAAATCCAACTGAGGATTCACTAGCAATGGAATCAAAAGATTCACCCTATGCAAATGTACTTGCAGTGAGAAGTGAAGATAAAACTAAACCTTATATTGAGGCATTTTCAAAGGCATTAACCTGTCCAGAAGTTAAGAAATTTATTGAGGATAAGTATAAAGGAAACATAATTTCTGCATTTTAAGAGTGGTGCCACCCACGTGGCAAGTGGCATGTTGTGCATTTATTAGTTAAGTAGGGTATAATAGGGTAAGTTTTAATAGACAATATATCTTAATATATAACAATAATCGACACAAATTGAATTATGGAGGATAGAAAATGAATGTAATATTTGAAGCAATAAATAGTTTTTTCGATTTTATAGTTCCCATTGCAGATTTTCTATGGGAGTTTCCAACAAATTTTGAATGGTATGCTAGCATTCCTGTTTTAGGTAATTTTGCGCTTGCAGTTATCTTACTTTTAGGAACTGGTATTTACCTTACATTTAAAACTGGATTTATTCAAGTTATTGCATTTAAAAAAGGAATAAAGATTCTTGCCACTAAAAAGGAATCAGACACGGGGATTAGCCCGCTAGCTTCATTTTTGCTGAGTTCTGCAATGCGAGTAGGACCAGGTAATATTATGGGAGTTACTGGAGCAATATCTGTTGGTGGACCAGGTGCACTATTCTGGATGTGGGTTTCGGCATTCTTTGGTATGTCCACAGCTTTTGTAGAATCAACACTTGCACAGCTTTTCAAGGAAAAGAATGAAAAGGAATACGTGGGTGGACTTCCATTTTACGGTCAAAAGATTTTAGGTAACAAACGGTGGGTAGGAGTTATACTATCTTCATTTTTTATAATATATGCTCTGTTTGTTATCCCATCACAAGCTTTTCATTTATTTACAAGCTTCGGTTCAATAGCAGATACTGTAACTGGTAAAACCTTTGGACGTGAATCAGCTGTTTATTATGGTATAGCAATAGTCATGATAATTGCCGTTCTTTTAACTGTCATTGGCGGAATTAAAAGAGTTACAGCGGTTACAGATGTACTAGTACCTATTATGGCAGTTATTTATACAATCATAATTTTTTTAATAATATTAGTTAACTTAGATAAAGTTCCATATTTCTTTAAAGAAGTGTTTGGTGGAGCATTTAAGCCTAATGCATTATTTGGTGGGGCGTTTGGCGTGGCACTAGCTCAAGGAATTAAGAGAGGGCTTATGTCTAATGAAGCTGGACAAGGTACAATTACAATGGCAGCAGCTACAGCAGAAAATGATCATCCTGCCGAGCAGGGTTTTGTACAAGCTTTAGGAGTTTTTCTTGACACAATGGTAATATGTAGCATGACAGGCTTTCTTATTGTTATGGCTCATGTGTGGACAGGCGATTCTGGAGTTGCGTGGGAAACTATAAAAGCCTCTAAACTTACAGTTTATCTATCCTCAGTGGAGTATCTAGTCCCAGGTACTGCAATAGACGGAATAGTTACAATTGTTGTTTCACTATGTTATGGAATATTTGCATTTACAACACTACTTGGATTAATATTATTTGCGGAAGTTTCGGCTAATTTAATATCCAGAAGCAAGAAATTTATTATGGGTATACGCTTAGTTGGTGCGTTATTCTTTGTTCCATTTGGAGCGCTAACAGTTCTTGCGGGTTTAGAACTTAAAAACTTATGGTACATAGGTGACTTTGTAAATATTGTTTTAGTTTATGTAAATGTTCCGATTATATTAATTGGATCAGGTATTGCATGTAAGGCATTAAAAGATTATAAACGAAATAGTGGAGAAAAATTCAAATCAAAATCTATTGGTGTTAACAGTGACTTTTGGAAATAAAATACATGGTGCCACCCACGTGGCAAGTGGCATGTTGCTATGAGTTTATAAAAAATATATACTTAGGGAGATGGGAATTAACATTAACAATGTGTTAATAACAAGGTTTAAAAGAGGAAAAACAAATTGTTTATAGAATGAATAAATATATGTATATTTTTCTCATTTAATAAATAAGGAGGTATTTTATGAAAACATTAAAGGGTACAAAAACAGCTGAAAATCTTATGAAATCATTCGCAGGTGAATCACAAGCAAGAAATAGATACACCTATTATTCTTCAGTAGCAAAAAAAGAGGGATATATTCAAATAGCCGATATTTTCACCGAAACTGCAGGTAATGAAAAAGAGCATGCTGAAAGATTCTTTAAATTCTTAAAAGAAAGTTTAAATGGAGAAGTGGTAGAAATTAACGCTACATATCCTGTGGGATTATCAGATACTAAGGCAAATTTATTATGGGCAGCAAATGGAGAAAAAGAAGAGTGGTCAGAGCTTTATCCAGCATTTGCAAAAGTTGCTGAAGAAGAAGGCTTTGCCAGTATCGCTTTTGTTTATAGAAAGATTGCTGAGGTTGAAAAACATCATGATGAAAGATATAGACAGTTATTAAGCAGAGTAGAAAATAATACAGTATTCACTAGAGATACAGAAGTTATGTGGAAATGTAACAACTGTGGTTATATCTTTGAAGGCACAAGTGCTCCAGAGCTATGTCCAGCGTGTGCACATCCTAAGGCATACTTCGAAGTGTTATCTGAAAATTATTAAAACTTTTGGTGCCACCCACGTGGCAAGGGCAAAGTGAAACTTGCCACTTGCCACGTGGGTGGCACCTTTTTTTTGTTGACAAATAATTTACTTAAGTGTAATATGTACATATACCCACATGAGCATATAAGGAAGTGAATTTAATGGAAAAATTAACGAATTTATTTAAAGTGTTATCCGATGAAACGCGACTTAGAATTTTGATCTTATTATATCATAAGAAGCTTTGTGTATGTCAAATTCAAGGAATTTTAGAAGAAACTCAACCTAAGATTTCAAAGCATTTAGGTAAACTTCGAGATATGGGCTTTGTACGTGATGAAAGGCAAGAGAAATTTATATATTACTATTTAGACAGTGATAATGAACTTCTCAGTGAGATACTTATGAATATAATTTCTAATTCGGAAAATTACACTGCGGTACAAAAGGACTTGAAAAATCTTCAAAAGGGCGATGAATACGTTGAAATGTTCAAAAATAAATGTAATTGTAATAATTAATTTAATAAAAATGATTGTACAAAATATTAAACAGGTAGGTGACAATAGTGAATGTAATAACACAGATATTTTCCTTTTTAAATGATGGGCTTTTGAAAATGACTTGGCTTTCAGAGCTTATTCGAATGCTTGTAGAAAACGTATTTGGACTCTCTATTAAAGAACAATTAGGCGGTAGTGTGCACTTTTTTATATATGATATTATAAAGATATTCATACTATTATCAGTACTTATTTTTGCTATATCATATATTCAAAGTTATTTTCCACCTGAAAGAACGAAGAAACTTCTTGGAAATATCAAAGGTGTAAAGGGAAATATACTAGGAGCATTACTAGGAACTATTACACCATTTTGTAGTTGTTCTAGTATTCCAATATTTATAGGATTTACTTCGGCAGGACTACCTCTTGGAATAACTTTTTCTTTTCTTATATCTTCACCACTAGTAGATTTAGCATCACTATTAATTTTAATGTCTTTCTTTGGTCCTAAAATAGCAATAGCATATGTAGTTGTCGGACTGATTTTAGCAGTTATTGGTGGAACTATTATAGATAAATTAGGACTTGAAAAGTATGTAGAAGGTTATGTAAAAGAAATAGAAAACGTGGATGCAGAGGTGATTGAGCTCACAAGAAATGAGAGAATATCTTATTCGAAGCAGCAAGTTAAAGATGTATTCCACAAGGTTTGGCTATATGTTATAATTGGCGTTGGTATTGGAGCTGCAATTCACAACTGGATACCGCGATCAATAATTGAGAATGTAGTTGGGAATAATAATCCTTTTGCAGTACTTCTAGCAACAGCAGTGGGAATACCAATGTATGCAGATATATTCGGTACACTTCCAATAGCAGAAGCATTGTTTGGAAAAGGTGTAGGTATTGGTACGGTATTATCCTTTATGATGGCTGTAACTGCTCTTTCACTTCCATCATTAATTATGCTTAGTAAAGTTGTTAAACCTAAATTATTAGCTATATTTGTAGCAATAGTTGCAACAGGTATAATTATAATAGGATATCTATTTAACGCATTTTCATTCTTATTAGTGTAAAAAATAAATTTACAAGGAGAGATTATTATGATAATTAAAGTTTTAGGTTCAGGATGTGCTAGTTGCAAAAAACTAGAGGAAAACACAAGAAAGGCAGTAGAAGAGTTAGGAATAGAGGCAACTATCGAAAAGGTTGAAGATTTTAAAAAAATAATGGCCTATGGAGTTATGAAAACTCCTGCTCTAGTAGTAGATGAAAAAGTGAAAATCATGGGTAGGGTGCCAACGGCTGAGGAAATTAAAAAATATTTATAATAAGCTTATCTTACTAAAGTAGCTTATAGATTTTAATAAGGCCCTGATATTTAGGGCCTCATTATATATATAATATATCCTAATATTCAAATATAACGTTTAACGATTGATTAAATAATAGTTTATATTCGTTATTTACCATAACAATAAATAGTAAAATTTAATAGTTACATTATGACAATTAGAGAGGGGATGAATTTATGAATATAGTGTCTTTGTCTAATCTAGATTTATTCCGGGTAGTAGATAGATATACACATAAGGCATGCTACGGTTACCACCAGGAATGTTATGCTACAGAGTGGCAACGGCTATCTGGGTGCGGACCTTCTGCAGCCACAAATATTATTGCTTATTTAAGTCAAACAAGGATTACGTTGCTACTCGGACATAGATTTACTAACAAAGAGAACTGTTTGCCAGCAATGGAAGAAATCTGGGAGTATGTTACCCCAACAACAGAAGGGATACCAACAACTAAAATATTTTATGAAGCTGTAATTTCTTATACATTAGCAAAAGGTCTGAATGTTGAATATGATTATTGTGATATACCAGAAGATAAGGCTAATCGACCTGAATTGGATAAAATAATAAAATTCATAAATGGTTCCCTACTAAAAAATTCGCCTATTGCCTTTCTAAATTTATGTAATGGTCAGGTAAAAAACTTTGAGCCTTGGCATTGGGTAACAATAATTTCTCTTGAGTATGAAGAGGATGAAACAAGTGTGTTTGTAAACATTTTGGATGAAGGTCAGATTAAAAGAATAGATCTTAAATTATGGTACAATACAACAACGCTTGGAGGGGGATTTGTATATTTTACATGGTAAGCACTATAAAACTATTGTTAGTTTAGATTACAAAGCTTTGAATTGTAGGTTTAACGCCTAAATTTCATAGCTTTCATTTGTTTTGATACAGAATTGTGAAATTATCCATGTATAAATATGTAAAATAACACATAGATTGATATGAATACCAGGTAAAAGCATGGAAGAATAATACAAAGGGGCGTGTAAATTATGGATGAGAAAAAGAATATAAAAATTTCTAAAAATATTGCTAAAATAATTATACCTGTACTTATAGTAGTAGCAGTAGGGGTAATATGGTATTTGAAAAACCTTAATAAAATACCAATTGTTATAAATGATAATTCTTCTTTTGATTTACACGTAACAGACACTTTAGACATAGAGAAACTTAAATCATATGGACTACCCATTATGATCGATTTTGGTGCTGATTCCTGTGCACCTTGCAGGGAAATGGCTCCTTTATTAGTGGAGCTTAATGAAGAGCTTGGTGGAAAAGTAATCATAAAATTTGTGGATATATGGAAGTATCAAAGTTTGGCAGAGGGATATCCAATTAGCGTAATTCCAACACAAGTTTTCTTTGACAAACATGGCAAACCTTATACGCCCAAAGACACAAAAGCGTTTCAAATGAAAATGTATTCATCCAAGGAGACAAATGAACATGTATATACCACTCATGAGGGTGGAATGAGCAAAGAACAGTTACTTGCTATATTTAAGGAGATGGGTATGGAATGATCAATGAATGGTTAGATATATTATCAAAGCTTATTTCTGAGAGTTTTTGGCTTGCGCCTTTAATTGCACTTCTTGCAGGTGTATTAACCTCATTTACCCCATGCGCAATTACAAGTGTGCCCCTTGTAATTGGGTATGTAGGTGGCACTGGGAACAATGATACAAGGAGAGCATTTAAATTATCACTAGTTTTTGCTGGTGGGATGGCAGTTACTTTTACAATTCTAGGAGTCATGGCATCTATTCTAGGAAAGCTTATGGGAACATCAAGTTCTTTATGGTATATTGCACTGGGTACTCTTATGGTACTTATGGCACTTCAAGTTTGGGAGGTATATAATTTTATACCCTCAGCTTCTTTAACAAGTAAAAAACCTAAAAGAGGCTATATAGGAGCTTTTGTAGCAGGAGTACTAGGAGGGATATTTTCATCACCCTGTTCAACCCCAGTACTTATAGTCTTACTTTCAATAGTAGCAAAGGAAGGTAATATCGCAAGGGGGTTACTACTTTTACTATTATATTCTATAGGTCACAGTTTTCTAGTTATAATAGCAGGAACATCAATTGGTTTTGTCACAAAGCTTACTTTAAGTAATAAATACAGTACATTTAGTAAAGTGTTGAAATATATTATGGGTACAGCAATTTTGTTTATTGCTTTTTATATGTTTTATTTAGGGTTTTAGAAGAATATTATGGTATGGTGTTGACAAATTAGGGGGCTAATATTACAATATGAGTGTAAACGGATATACGAATATACAAAAGGGAGGATTATTTTATGAAACCAAAGGTAGCATTTATATGTGTTCATAATTCTTGTAGATCACAAATGGCAGAGGCATTGGGTAAATTATTTGCATCAGAGGTGTTTGAATCATATTCAGCGGGAACTGAAACTAAGCCTCAAATTAATCAAGATGCAGTGAGAATAATAAAATATTTATACAGTATAGACATGAATGAAACTCATACATCAAAATTGCTAGATAATATACCAGCAGCTGATGTTGTAGTGAAAATGGGATGTAATGTAGTTTGTCCAATAATGGCTCATAAGCATGAAGAGGATTGGGGACTTGATGACCCTACTGGAAAATCTGATGATGAATTTATAAAGACAGCGAAATTAATTGAAGAAAAAATTAAAGATTTAGCGGAAAGAATTGAAAGAAGTGAAATTGATTTAAGTGGGGAAGTGGTGTGGTAGTGGTTGATATATTTAAAGCATTAGGAGAAGAGAATAGACTTAGGATACTATCACTCCTTATGGAGGGCGAAATGTGCGTATGTGAAATTGAGCAGTGCCTAGATATGAACCAATCAAATGTTTCAAGGCATCTAACAGCTCTTAAAAAATGTGGAATACTTGAGACCTATAAAAAAGCACAATGGGTATACTACAAAATAGATAATAGCTTTATAGAAAATAGACCTGATTTGTTTTCTTATTTAAAAAAAGAACTTAAGCAATTACATTCTTATAGTAGTGATTGTGAAAGATTGGGTAAATGTAAGCTTCAAGACCTATGTAACAACAAATAAAAAATTAATTTAAATAAAGAATATTGTGAATTTAGAGGAGCGATTAATTATGAGTGAAGTAAAAACACCCGAAATAGGATTCTTTCAAAAGTATTTAACAGTTTGGGTAGCCATTTGTATGGTCGTGGGGGTACTAATTGGAAGGTTTATTCCGGGGATTCCGGAATTCTTAAATAAGTTTGAGTATGCGAAGGTTTCCATACCTACAGCTATACTTATTTGGATAATGATCTATCCCATGATGATGAAGGTAGATTTTCAAAGTGTTAAAAATGTAGGCAAGAACCCGAAAGGTTTATATGTAACATGGATAACAAATTGGCTTATAAAACCATTTTCAATGTATGCAATAGCTTCATTTTTCTTTTTCGTAGTATTTAAAGCATTTATTGCACCAGAACTAGCTACGCAATATCTTGCAGGAACAATATTACTAGGAGCTGCTCCTTGTACTGCTATGGTATTTGTATGGAGTCACCTTACAAAAGGTAGTCCGGCTTATACCGTCGTGCAAGTAGCAACAAATGATTTGATTATTTTGGTTGCGTTCATTCCTATTGTTAAATTTCTTTTAGGTGTTAGCAACATTACTGTTCCTTGGAACACACTTATTTTATCAGTTGTTTTATTTGTTGTTATTCCTTTAGTTGGAGGCATTTTGACTAGAATTACGGTAACAAAGAAAAAAGGCCTAGAGTATTTTGAAAATGCCTTCCTACACAAGTTTGATAACGCGACTACGGTTGGGCTACTACTAATACTTATATTGTTATTCTCATTCCAAGGTGAGACCATAATAAATAACCCGCTGCACATTTTACTAATTGCTGTGCCATTAACTATACAAACATTTTTGATTTTCTTTATTGCTTATTTAACAAGTAAAAAGCTAAGATTATCACATGATATTGCTGCACCAGCTGGAATGATTGGAGCATCAAACTTTTTTGAATTAGCAGTTGCAGTTGCCATTGCACTGTTCGGTATGGACTCTCCGGCAGCACTTGCTACAGTGGTAGGAGTACTAGTTGAAGTGCCAGTAATGCTGATTCTTGTAAGAATCGCAAACAAAACTACTCATTGGTTCCCAGAAGCAGCAGCTCAAAACAAATAATAATAAATATGATTGGAGAGATTATAAATGAAAAAGGCGTTGATGAGCTTCCTGTTAATGTTTTAGATGGTGAAATAGTTTTAAAGGGCAAATATCCAACTAATGAAGAATTAACGAAATTTTTAATCCGCAAAATATTAAACTTACAAAATATTTATTCTATACAGGTAAAGGCGGTGTAGGTAAAACTTCAACAGCTTGCGCTACAGCAGTAAATCTTGCTGAAGCTACACCTGCATGCGAAGCAATGCGTCTTGAAGAAGATTTGAAACGTGCAAAGATTGCTGCAAAATGGTGGGTTATTAATTATGGAGTGCTGATGAAATTAAAGGCGATAAGTTAAAAGATTTATTAGTGTAAAATTATAAGTAATTGAATTGCCAGCTGTTTTATTTCAGATAGCTGGCAATTTTTAATATAATAGACGTTGAAAACTTTTTTAAAATACTTTATACTAATTAAAAACAATAGGGGGTTAGACCTAATTGAGTAATTTAGTTTTATATGGATTAACAATTTTCTTACTAGGTTTTTCTTATTTCAAGAATAAGAAAAAAACGAAAATGGCACTAAAAAAATCATGGAAAGCATTTGAGAATATTTTGCCAGAGTTTTTAACAGTTATAATGTTTGTTGGAATTTTACTTTCGGTATTTAACGCAGAGTTAATATCAAAGGTTATCGGAGAAAATTCAGGTTTCTTTGGCATTATAATAGCAGCAGTAGTTGGAGCAATAACTTTAATTCCAGGATTTGTTGCTTTTCCTACAGCTGCAATGTTACTTCAAAATGGAGCAGGATATATGCAAATAGGTGCTTTTATTTCAACATTAATGATGGTGGGTATTGTTACTGTGCCAATAGAAATAAAATATTTTGGCAAGAAGTTAACATTACTTAGAAACGTATTTGCTTTCATATTTTCATTTTTAGTAGCATTTATCATTGGAAAGGTGGTTTAATTCTTATGAAAAAATTATTAAAAAGATATAGATACTTTATAGCAATGATAATAGCAGTAGGAATTCTATCAATATTTAATTATAGTTTAGGAATGAAATCTTTTAGTATTGCAGCATATAGTTTTAAAGAAATGGCACTAGTTATACCACCTGTTTTTATACTACTTGGACTTCTTGATATATGGGTCCCAAGAGAAATGATGATGAAATACATGGGCGAAAATTCAGGTTTTAAAGGAATAATACTTGCATTAATTATAGGCTCAGCAGCAGCAGGTCCACTTTATGGTGCATTCCCTGTAGCAGCAGTATTCATGAAAAAAGGAGTTAAATTTAGTAATATTATAATTTTTATAGGAGCTTGGTCTACTACTAAAATTCCAATGTTATTATTTGAAATATCATCCCTTGGAAGTAGATTTGCAATAACTAGGCTGTTAATTGATATTCCTGGGATACTGATAATTGCCTTTTTATTATCAGCCTTTGTTTCGAAGGATGAAATTGATATTATTTATAAAAATGCAGAAAAATTATAATTTTTATAAAGTAAAATGTGTTTTTTTTTATAAAAAACATTTATTTAGGAGGTAACCATTGAAAAATGATATTGAAACTGATATTTTTGATGAATTAATGCAAGATATAAGTGAGGGTAAGTATAAGGTAAATGATAAGTTGCCCTCTGAAAATGAAATTGCAGATATAAATCATGTTCCAAGAATTGTAGCAAGGAAGGTATATGAGCAGCTAGAAGAACTTGGGTATATATATACAAAAAGAGGTAAAGGCAGATATCTTAAACCTAGATATTATGAAATAGAGCTGGTTCTTTTTGGAAAGGAAAGTTTCAGTGAAAAAATGAAAGCTAAAGGCTATGAGCTCATCACAAAGAATATAATTTTTGAGCAAATTAATTATGATGAGAAAATTTACAATAGATTAGGTGTGACTGTAGACGCGGACGTATTTAAAATAGCTAGACTCAGAATCGTTGAGGGAGAACCAGTTGCTATTCATACGTCTTTTGTAGCTAAATCAGTATTTAATGACATTGATAAATGTGGAAAACACATAGTATCTATGTTTGAATATTATGGGCAACATGGTTATAACAGCTTTAAATCATCTATAAGTGTGTTAAGCGTTTCAATAGCCTCAATTGAAGAGCGAAAGCACTTAGAATGTTCTAAACTCATACCACTTATAATACTAGAGACTGATTGCATTGATGAATACTCTAAAGTGGTGTTAGAGTATTCAAAAATATCATACAGAGGGGACCGTTTTAAATATAATTTAATATAAAAAGACCGTTGTTTAAAAAAACAGCGGTCTTTTTACGTTTAATTTATCAGTGTAACAAAGACATAACATTGTTTACACAGGCTTAATGACGATTAGCTTGGCAACAAGATATAATAAAATTATAAGTATTTAAAGAAAAATAAATAGGGGTGATTACTTGAAAAGGCGAAAAAGAACAGAGATATTAATTAAAGGAAACCCTACAATTGCGGAAAAACTAGCTTTAGAAATAGAAAGAAACTATAAAGTTAAGGTTATTCAGGATCCGGAGTATTGCCTTGTGATGGTTAAAATGAGAGAAACTGCACAAAGGTCGCTGTTTTATCTAGGTGAAGTATTGGCTACAGAAGCAAAGGTTCAGATTTTAGATAAAATTGGAATTGGAATAGTAAATGATAACAAACCTGAGCTTTCCTATTGGCTAGCAGTGATAGATGCTGCATATATTGCAAAACTGCCGGAAACTAAAGCTTTCGAAGAGATATTAAGAGAAGAAGAAATAAAGATAAATGAGGAAATATCGTGTAAACAGTCAAAGATACTCAAGACAAAAGTAAATTTTGACACTATGGATGTGTAATGGGAGATGAGAAAATGAAACTGGATTTAGTTCATGATATACAATCATCATATAGAAAAACCTTAAATTGCATGGCACGGCCGGGAATAATAGAGAACATCAAAGAAGAAAGCGAAAAAATAGATATTGATGTAAACTTTTATAAATCTACCATGGTATTAATGCTAATGCTATTAGATGGAGAAGTAAGTTACAAAATCATTACAGATAAAGAGGAAGAGGTAATAAATGTTGTTAATCAAATGACATTTTCAAACTCAGCAGGGACAAAAGATGCTGATTTCATATTTATTTTAAGAGATGCATCACCTGAAGTGGTTGAAGGGGCTTTTAGAAATGCAAAAACAGGTGATTTGGTCAATCCTCACAAGTCTGCAATTATTATTTTTGAAACAGATGGATTATCAAATGAGCAAGAACTTGCGCTTATTGGTCCGGGCATAGAACATACTAACTACGTAAAAATACAGACTAAGGCGAGTTGGATCCAGGAGAGGGATAAGATTAATGTTGAATATCCCATTGGTATAGATTTTATTTTTACAGATAGTTCATCAAATATAATGTGTCTACCAAGAACGACTCAAGTTTCAAAGCAGGTGGTGTAAACATGGGATATGTAGCAGTAAAGGGTGGAAGTGCAGCCATTGAAGAATCTATAAGAAGACTTAAGTATGAAAGATTAAAGGAAAAAACAGTACTTAAAATTGAAGATATAAATGGAGGGCTTAGGGGCCTTATTGATCAAGTAATGTCTGAAAGCAGTATTTATTCAAAGGAGCTTGCATCCATTGCAATAAAACAGTCAGAAGGAAATGTGGAGGAAGCTGTATTTTTACTTAGAGCATATAGATCTACATTACCAAGAAAGCATTATACAAAAGTAGTGGATACTAAAAATATGTTTGTTGAGAGAAGAATTTCTGCTAGTTTTAAAGATGTACCAGGAGGACAGATATTAGGATCAAGTTATGATTATACACATAGACTTATTGATTTTGATTTAATAGATGAAACAAGTGAAGATGTCTTAAACTGGTTAAATAATTTTGAAAATGAAGTAGTTTCAAATCAAGATGAAACAGATTTAACGAATTTACCTAAGGTCTTAGATTATCTAAGAAAAGAGGGGCTTATCGAAAATTATGAAAATAATGATGTTCAGCCCATGGATATAACAAAAAAGAGTATAGAGTTTCCTACAACTAGAAGTGAGCGAATGCAGATACTCACTAGAGGTCAGACAGGAACTATTACTTCACTTGGATATGCTGCTCTAAGAGCTTACGGGGCGCTTCACCCAACTGTAGGAGAACTTAGAATTGGAATGATTCCACTGTACATTACCAGTCCACTAAATAATTCCAAAGATGAAGAAGACGAATATTACATTGGAGATATAAAAATTACAGAAGTGGAGACCTTTATGCCTAGAACTGTTGAAAAGAAAGTAGGCATTAAAGAGATAAAGTTTGACATAGGCTATGGAATTTGTTACGGGCAGAATGAAACAAAGGCAATTGCAATGAGCATATTAGAGCAATGCCTGGAGGCTAAAGATAAGAAATATCCTACCCAAGATGAAGAATTTGTACTACTGCATATAGATTCAGTAGAGTCTGCTGGCTTTATATCTCATCTTAAACTTCCTCACTATGTAACCTTTCAGTCTAAACTTGATAGTGTTAGAAAAATACGCACAGGGGGGACTGGAAATGAAAATAAAGTATAACTTTGCATTCTTTGATGAGGGTTCAAAAAGAGAAATAAGAAGAGCTACATTAAAAGCAGTTTCAATACCTGGATATCAAGTGCCTTTTGCATCAAGGGAAATGCCTATAGGAAGAGGCTGGGGAACAGGCGGATTACAGCTTACATTATCTCTAATTGGTGTGGAAGACATTCTAAAAGTAATAGACCAAGGATCAGATGAATCAGTAAACGCAGTAAATATTAAAAAGCTTATTAATAAGACTACAGGGGTTAAGACTACCGATATGACGAGAGATGCCAGTCTAATTCAGTCAAGACATAGAATACCCGAAATTCCACTAGAAGAAAATCAAATACTAGTACTACAGGTGCCGCTACCTGAGCCGCTAAGAGTTGTTGAGCCCAGTGAATATGTTACAAAAAAGCTTCATGCTGAAAATGAATATAGTGGTGCCTGGCTTATGCTTTTCGAACAAATAGTTAAATTTGGAAAAGTATCAACTGGAGCAGATCATCCTGTGCTTGTTCATGATAGATACGTTATGGCACCAAGTCCAATACCTCGTTTTGATAATCCTAAAATGAATTACTCAAAGGCATTAATATTACTAGGAGCTGGAAGGGAAAAGAAGGTTTATGCTGTTCCACCTTATACAAGTGTTAAATCTCTTGCCTTTGAGGATTATCCTTTTGAAGTTGAAGATGTTCATAGTAAAAAGTGCAGATTATGTGGAAGTTCAGGAGTTTATATGGATGAAATAATTGATGATAATACCGGGGAAGCCTCATTTCAGTGTAATGATACAAGCTATTGTTTGGGAAAATTAAATATTAGAGCAGATAATTTAGGTGGTGATTTATAAATGGAAGACTTTGAAAAACCAATAATTTCCGTAAGAAAATTAAACAAGCAGTTTGGAGAAGGATGTATTAGCTGCAAAGGTGGGGATATAGATTCCCCAAAGGACAACTATTGCAAGCAGTGTGGAACAGTGTATGCTTGCAGGGATATTTCTTTTGACCTATATAAGGGTGAAATTCTTGGAGTAGTTGGTGAAAGTGGCAGTGGTAAATCTACTATGATGGGATGTTTGTATTTTGACACGCAGGTGTCTAAGGGGGAAGCGTATATAAGCAGTTATAAAAGCGGTGATTCAAACATCTTTGATGAGTCATCACAACAAAAGAGATATATAAGAAATAATGTCCTAGGAAAAGTATATCAAAACCCAATAGATGGTCTTAAGATGAATTTTTCTTCTATAGGAAATATTGCAGAAAAGCTTATAGCGGCAGGTTATAAGAATGTGGGATACATGGAGAGACGAGGCAGTGAACTTCTAGAACATGTAAACATACCTCTTTTTAGAATGAAGGAAGCACCAGTAAATTTTTCC
Organism: Clostridium sp.; assembly: GCF_050717635.1. Classification (GTDB taxonomy): domain Bacteria; phylum Bacillota; class Clostridia; order Clostridiales; family Clostridiaceae; genus Clostridium_AD. The sequence goes on along the minus strand of NZ_JBOITO010000010.1, from coordinate 153,645 downwards.
GGTGGAATGCAGCAAAGAGTACAAATTGCTAAAGCTTTATCTAACAACCCCCCAATACTACTTTTAGATGAGGTAACTACAGGACTTGATCTGTCTGTACAGGCAAATGTACTGGATTTAATAAAAATAATCCAAAGGGAGCTAGGCATAAGTATGATTGTTGTGTCTCATGACCTTTCAGTTATACGAATGCTAGCTGATAGAACCATTGTAATGTTAGATGGAAAAATAGTTGAACAGGGACTTACGGATCAAATACTGGAGGATCCACAAAATGCTTATACTCAACAGCTAGTATATTCAATGCTATAAATTGTTAGGAGGGTTTAAGATGTATTTAATAACTAATGGTAGGATTGTAACTGAAAATGAAATATTACATGGATACGATTTATTAATAAAAGATGATTTAATTGTTAAAATTGCTCCACAGGGAGAAATAGTAAAAAGTAAATTTGAGGAAATAGTTGATGCTAGAGGAGGCTTTGTTGCTCCTGGTTTTGTAGATATACATTCAGATTATATTGAGAGCATGGCGTCACCAAGACCTTCAACTTTGATTGACTTTAATCTTAGCCTAAGGGAAACAGAAAAAATACTTGTGAATAACGGTATTACAACTATGTTTCATTCTTTATCATTATGGAAAACTGATGAATTTTCACACAAACAGATTCGCTGCATAGAAAATGTAAATAAGTTTGCAGAGGTAATCCAAAACACGCATGACAAAAAACATTTAATACGTCATCGCTTTCATGCGAGGCTTGAAATAGATAATACCTCCGCTGTAGAAAGTTTGAAAAAATATATAGCCCAAGATAAAGTGCATTTAATTTCTTTTATGGATCATACTCCAGGGCAAGGACAATACAGAAATGTAGAAATTTATAAAAAAACAATTAGGGGATACAAGGATTTTACTGATTGTGAGTTAGACTCAGTAATGGAATATCATGATACTAAAGAAAAACTTACCGCATGCATGCTTAAGGAATTAGCAGACCTTGCAAAAGAAAAACACATTCCAATAGCATCTCACGATGATGATAGCGATGAAAAACTAGAATTTATACAAAGCCTTGGCGCTACCATAAGCGAATTTCCAATAACACTTGATGTTGCAAGAAAAGCTAAGGAAAGAGGATTATTTACTATTGCAGGAGCTCCAAATATACTACTAGGGGGATCTCATACAGGTAATTTGTCCGCAGCGGAGGCTATAGCAAATGATACTATTGATATTTTGTGCAGTGACTACTATCCAGCAGCAATGCTCCACGCTATATTTATACTTCATGAAAAATATAATGAGGATCTAAATCGCATGTTTAACCTGGTTACTATAAATCCTGCAAGAGCTGTGAATATGGACAGAGACATTGGATCAATAGAAGAGGGTAAGAAAGCAGATATCATCATAATACAGAAAATTGATGTTGATTTTCCAGTTATAACTTCGGTTTTCGTTGATGGAAAATTAGTATCAAAAATAGATTACAGGGTATGATTATGGAAAATAAATTGCTTACAGAGGAGCCAATAGTTCATGAAAATTGTGAACTTGCGAATACAAAACTAGGAAAATACACTGAGGTGGGGATTTTCAATTTTTTCGAAAATGTAACACTTGATGATTATTCTTATACTGGCCAATTTTGTTTTGTTCAAAATGCAGAAATAGGTAAATTTTCTAATATAGCAGCAATGGTTAGAATAGGTCCTACAGACCATCCTATTGATAGACCAACCCTACATCATTTTACCTACAGAAGTGATATGTATGGATTTTGTGATAGTGAGGATACTGAATTTTTTAAAAGTAGATCCAGTAGAAAAACATATATAGGTCATGATACTTGGATAGGTCATGGAGCTATAATAATGCCTGGTGTTACTATAGGCAATGGAGCAATAGTAGGTAGTGGAGCTGTTGTAACTAAAGATGTAGCACCTTATACCATTGTAGCTGGTGTGCCATCAAAACTTATTAGAAAAAGATTTAGTGAGGATGTTATTTTTAAGCTTGAACAAATAAAATGGTGGGACTGGTCGTATGCGAAAATAAAAGAGAATTTTAAGGATTTTCTACTTGATATTGATAGCTTTGTATTAAAAAATTATGAAAAGAGATGATATTATGAGTTATTTATTAAAAATTGAAAGTTTGAGTAAATCATTTACTCTCCATAATTTAGATAAGCACATAAAGTCATGTGAGGGTATTAATATAGATTTAAAAGAAGGCGAATTCATAGGTATAACCGGAAGAAGTGGTAGTGGTAAATCTACTATATTAAAGTGTATTTATAGAACTTATTTACCAGAGGGTGGTCAGATTTTATATAGCTCAAAGAAATTTGGTCTAATAAATATTTCAAAGGCTTCTGAAAGGCAAATCATAAATCTTAGAAAATATGAAATAGGATACGTATCTCAGTTTTTAAATGTAATGCCAAGAACCACAGCGAAACAGATAGTAGAACGAGCTGTACTAGAAATGGGTTTTGACTTTGAGTATGCATCCACCCAGGCTGAGAAAATGCTCTTACATTTTGAATTGGGACGGGACCTTTGGGATAGTTATCCAAATACATTTTCTGGTGGAGAAAAGTTGCGACTAAATATTGCAAAAGCAATGGTAAAGCGTCCAAGACTTCTACTTTTAGATGAGCCTACAGCAAGTCTTGATGACGAATCAAAAGCGAAAGTAAGAGTATTAATACAGCAGCTTAAAGGTGAGGGAACGACAATGCTTGGAATTTTTCATGATATTGATTTTATGGAAGGACTTTGCGACAAAATATATAATATGGAGGCTGGAGAATTAATATGAAAGCAGATTTTCATGTTCACACAAATATTTCTGACGGATCCATGAACATTGATCAGGTAATAAGCATGGCTATTTCAAATGAAGTTACTCATATGGCAATTACAAATCACGACACCGTAAAGGGACTTCCGGAAGCTATACTTTTAGGGAAAAAAGCTGGGATAAAAATAATTCCAGGCATAGAGATATCAGCTTTTGATTTTGAAACTGGAAGAAAAATTCATATCTTAGGCTTTAATTTTAAGCTTGAAGCTACAAATATTAAAAAAATCTGTGATCCGATTTTAGAGAGAAGACATAATAATTCACTGTGGCAAATAAGTGAACTTCAAAAAAATGGGTATATATTTAATGTTGATAATATTCATTCTAGAGCCAAAAGTAGTGAGGTGATTTATAAACAGCATATTATGGCAGAGCTCACAGAGGCTGATTATAGTTCTAGAGCATATTCGGATTTGTATCAAAAGCTATTTAAGGGTGATGGAATCTGTGCAAGAGATATTGAATACGTTGATGCCACAGACGCAGTAAGGGCAATAAAAGAAGATGGAGGAATTGCAATCCTGGCGCATCCGGGACAACTTGATTCATATAGTTCTATTGATAAGCTTGTGACAGCAGGACTCGATGGGATTGAACTGTATCATGAGGACCATGGACAGGAAGATCACATAAAGGTAATGCAATACTGTAGGAAAAATTATTTAATTACTACAGGGGGAAGTGATTTTCACGGGAGTTATGGGAGTCCTGTAAAAATAGGACAAAAAACTAGCGCTGAGGAATTTATACATGTGCTTGATAATGGAATAATTTATAAAAATTGAATATATAGAAAGATTAACATTTAATTAACAATGACATAACAGAGCATTAACCTTGAAAAGGTATCATGATATGTATAGCGATAAAAATAAAATATTTAAAAATTCTAGGGGGTAAATTCATGAAAAAAATAATATTATTAGTAACAAGCGTTGTTCTTTCAGTTTCAATGTTTGCAGGATGTTCTAGTACAAGCGGTGCTGCTACTGGTAGCAAAATAAAGTATTATGATAAAATAACCATGATTTGGTATCCTAATGAATCTGCTGATGCTTTCAAGGAAACTCGCGATGAATTATGTAAAGTGATTGAAACAGCTACAGGAAAAAAGGTTGATCAAAAGACTACAACAGATTATTCCATTGCTGTTGAAGCTATAGCAAGTGGTAATGGACAAATAGCATTTATGGGTGGGCAGGGTTACGTTGAAGCCAACAAAAAAAATTCTAAGGTTTTACCACTGGTTGTAAACACTGGAGAATCAGGTACTTTAGACGATGCTATATATTATAGCTGGCTTGCAGTTAATAAAGGAACAGAAAGTGAGTATGAAAAAGACGGAAAGTATGAAATTGATAATATTCAGGGAAAAAAAATATCCTTCGTTTCCAATAGTTCCACTTCAGGTTTTAAAGTACCTACTGCTGGTATAATCAAACAGTTTTCCACCCAAGATAAGTGGAAGACTTTAGAGGCAGATAATTTAATAGAGGGTGGATCTGATAAGTTCTTTAGTGAAGTGTTATTTGGTCAATCACATCAAGGCGCTGCAGCTAATCTTTTAACTGGTAAGGCAGAGGTAGCAGCATTCTGTGATACTGTTTTAGCACCATATGTTGAAGTTACCACTGGAAACGCAAACGCTGTAGGTGCGGTTTATAAGATAAAAGAAGGTGCATCAGATCCATTTACTAATTTAGTTGGCAAGGAATATGTACTTATAAACTCTACTCCAGTATTAAATGGACCTTTTGCTGTTAATACAAATACACTCAAACAAGAGGATATAGACAAAATAAGAGATGCTTTTATAGCAGATTCTACTACAAATAATAAAAAAATATTTTATATAAAAGGTGAAACTGAGGGACTAATTGAAAAGAAGAAAGATACAAAATTTGTTGCAGTTGAGGATGCTTGGTATGACCCAATTAGAAAGCTTTCAGAATAGATATTAGATTTTATTAAAATAATGGAAGGGGGAGCTGAGAGTGGTAATTCTAGAGGTGAAAAATCTATCTAAAGATTATAAGGGCGGTACTAAGGCATTAACAGATGTTAGCTTCTCTGTGAATGAAGGAGAGTTTGTTTCAATTATAGGTCCATCAGGAGCCGGAAAATCAACTCTTCTTCGCTGCATTAATAGAATGATTGATGCATCTCGAGGTGAAGTAAATTTTGATGGTGTTAGTGTTAGAAGTCTAAATAAAAAAAATTTAAGAAAACATAGAACAAAGATAGGTATGATATTTCAGCATTATAATTTAGTTAATAGGCTCAGTGTATTCCAAAACATACTTCATGGAAAGCTTGGATATAAATCAACACTATCAGGAGTATTTGGCAGATATGATGAAAAAGAAAAAAATCAAGCCGTTGAACTCATAAACAAATTAGGACTTCAAGAAGAAACTTACAAAAGATGTGATCAACTTAGTGGAGGTCAAAAGCAAAGGGTAGGAATAGCAAGAGCATTAATCCAAAAACCTAAAATGGTGCTATGTGATGAACCTATTTCATCCCTAGATCCAAGTGCTGCAAAAATAATTATGGACCATCTTAAGAACATAAATATAGAGATGGGTATAACTTGTATATTCAATCTTCATCAAGTTGATGTGGCGCAGAAATATTCAGATAGAATAATAGGAGTTAATTCAGGCAGAGTTATATTTGATGGAACACCAGCTGAACTTACAAAAGATAAAATTCATGAGATATATGGTTCAGAATCGGGAGATTTAATTACTGACTAAGTTTTGGGAGGTAAAGTAATGCAGTTTGATATACTAAAAAAACGTAGAAAGAATTCCTATATGGTTTTGGGAATAATATTTATTATCACTTTAGTTACAATGACTATAACTAATTATGATCCAATACTCGGTCTTACATCTATTCCAAAGGCGATATTTTGGGCAGTTTCTAATTTTTATCCTACTGTGGAATCCTTAAGCAGACTTCCCATCATAATGAGTAAGATGAAGGAAACGATTTTTCTATCTATAGCTGCAACTACCACTGCTAGTTTTTTCGCACTACTACTCAGCTTACTTGGTTCTAAAACTACCAATACAAATAAGGTGTCAAGTGCTATAGCCAGAGTAGTAGCTTCTATATTTAGAAATATTCCTGATGTGGTATGGGCAATGATATTATTATTCTCCTTTGGGCAAAATGCTATGACTGGATATTTGGCACTTTTTGCTACAACCTTTGGATTTTTAACAAGGGCATTTATAGAAACTATAGATGAGTCCAGTTCAGAGTGCGTGGAAGCTATGAAGGCCACAGGTGCAAATTCCCTCCAAACAGTATCACAGGCAATTCTTCCTTCAAGTGCACCTCAACTAATAAGCTGGATACTTTTTATGATAGAAACTAATATTAGGAGTGCAACTCTCATAGGATTACTTACTGGTACTGGTATTGGTTTTACCTTCAGCATGTATTATAAAGGTATGAATTACAATGCAGCTAGCCTTGCACTTATTTTTATAGTTGTATCTGTATTAGTAATTGAAATTATATCAAATTATATTAGAAGGGTGATTTTATAATGAGCGATGTAGCTGATTTGAGTATTGATACTCATAAAAGATATTATATTGAACATAAAAAAGATGGTAGAATAAAAACTAAAGCAGTTGGCAATTCTAGTGGAGTAATAAATATAACCATAGTTACTCTAATACTTCTAACGATTTATGGGTTTTTAACCTTTGATTATAAGGACTTAAACCTGGCAACAGCTATAATCCAAACATTGAAAAATTTAAAAGTAATGTTTTTAAAACCAAGCCTTACACATTTTACATTAATGCAAGGTATTAATTCTGTAATAATAACCATGTCACTTGCATTCTTAACCACACTACTTGGAGCTTCTATAGCTATTATTTTGGGCCTATTTGCTGCAAAAAATTTATCTAATATACATGTTTCTAATTTAATAAAAGGATTTGTTGCATTTATAAGAGCAATACCAACAGTAATATGGGTTTTAATATTTGCAATATCTGCAGGACTTGGGAGCGTAGCTGCTATAGTAGGCTTAACCTTTCATTCCACAGCATATTTGACAAAAGCCTATTCAGAATCATATGAAGAAATTGATGAAGGAGTTATTGAGGCGTTAAAAGCAAGTGGCGCAAGCTGGTGGCAGATAGTTTTTCAGGCAATCATTCCATCAACTGCAAATTATCTTGTTTCGTGGACTTTCATGAGATTTGAAATTAATTTTACAAATTCTGTAGCTATGGGTGCAGCAGCTGGTGCTGGAGGAATTGGATATGAGCTTTTCATGGCAGGAAGCTTTTATTTTAACGTATCAGAGGTTGGTTTTATTTCATATTTATTAGTGGGCTCTGCTATAATTTTAGAATTCATATCAAATAGATTAAAAAGAAGTGACATATAGCTGTAATGCTATATGTCACTAATAGATTAAGGGCATAGTGTTTTCAGATTTTTGGGTTTATTTGGGGACACGCTTGTCACATAAATGTATTGTACTTAACATATGGGTAAGGTATACTACAATAGGACTTTTAACGCCAAAATACACTAGCACAGAGCTAGTTTTTTTTCGTGAGATTTACAATAAGTTCAAACATAAAATACAGAAAAGTGAGGCGTTAATTATTAAGAAAACACTAAAGAATGAATACTTATCAAATATTAATAAAGATGTTATGGCGGGAATAGTTGTAGCATTGGCACTTATTCCAGAAGCAATAGGATTTTCTATAGTAGCTGGAGTAGACCCGATGGTGGGAATATATGGAGCTGTATGTATGGCAATTGTTACCGCAATATTAGGTGGCAGAATGGGAATGATTTCAGCAGCTACGGGGGCAATGGCTCTTATATTAGCTGGATTATTTAAAGAGCATGGAATAGAGTATATGCTAGTTGCAACAATATTCGCTGGAATAATACAAATTTTTCTTGGAATTATTAGGGTAAATAAGTTAATGAAATTTATCCCTCATTCTGTAATGATCGGATTTGTTAATGCACTTGGAATACTCATATTTATGGCTCAATTGCCATCCTTTAATGGAGAAAATTGGACGATGTATGCAATGGTTGTAGTGGGACTTGCAATAATATATTTATTTCCATATATAACAAAGGCTGTTCCATCCCCATTAGTAGCTATTATAGTGGTAAGTGCTATAGCCATTTTTACGGGGAGTGGTGTTAGAACTGTAGGCGATATGGGAACAATAACCAGTAGCTTTCCGAAGTTATTAATTCCAAATGTAATTTTCTCGCTTAATACTTTCAAAATTATTCTTCCATATTCTATATCATTAGCATTTGTGGGACTTATTGAAACATTATTAACAGCAGAAATTGTTGATGGAATGACAGATACAAGCAGTAATAAGACTAGGGAATGTATATCGCAAGGTATAGGAAATATAGTGGTTGGATTATTCGGAGGAATGGCTTCTTGTGCAATGATTGGGCAATCAGTTATTAATGTTAAGTCTGGTGGAAGAACTAGGTTATCTTCATTAACGGCAGGTGTAGTTTTAATGTTTCTAATAATTGTTTTAAATAGCTTTGTGGTTAAGATTCCATTAGCAGCACTGGTTGCTGTTATGATTATGGTTTCAATAAGCACATTTGATTGGAATTCATTAAAAACCATGAATAAAGTTCCTAAATTAGATACTGTAGTAATGTTAGTTACAGTTGGAACAGTTTTATTTACACATAATCTCGCTATTGGAGTTTTTGTTGGTGTGGTTTTAAGCTGCATGTTCTTTGTTTCAAAGATTGCTAAAATCAATATAGAATATACAATAGATAGGGAAAATGGCGAAAGTGTATACAAGGTTCATGGGCAATTATTCTTTGCCTCAGCGAAACATTTTGTGAATGAATTTAGATATGATAAAAATAAAAAAACTGTTAACATTGATTTTTCAAATTCTCATATTTGGGATCATTCAGCTGTTAATGCTATAGATAAAGTGGTTTTGAAGTATCATAAAATGGGAATTAAAGTTCATATTGTAGGTGCCAATACTGATAGTATGACTATTTTAGACCAAGTTGCAAGGTTCAATAAACCGGGTGGATTAGACAGAGAAATCGGACATTAAAAAGATTGATTTTTATTTTTAATATAGTATAATATATATAGAACATAGGTGATGGAGTTCACCTTAACTATTGCTTTTGCAATTAATGACTCCTACTTAGTGAATTACTCTAAGTAGGAGTCTTTTGTTTTTTTGAAAAAAATTGATATAAAGAAGGAGATTACAAAATGGCAATGAGTTTAGCAATTATAATTATTTTAGGACTACTTTCCAATAAGCTATTTGAAAAATTAAAACTTCCAGGACTGCTAGGAATGTTAATTTTAGGAGTATTACTAGGACCTTATGTTTCAAATATAATAAATCCGGACATACTTAGAATATCACCTGATCTTAGAAAAATGGCACTGATTATTATTCTACTCAGAGCTGGACTTGGAATTAAAAAAGAAACCTTAAACAAAGTAGGTGTTCCCGCACTCAAAATGAGTTGCATACCTGGTATTTTGGAGGGTCTAAGTATTATGTTTGTAGCAAGTTATATACTATCTATATCAAAAATTGAGGCGGGGATGCTTGGGTTTATAGTAGCCGCGGTTTCACCAGCAGTAGTTGTACCACCTATGCTTAATTTTATAGCCAAAGGGAAAGGCGAAAAAAAAGGCATACCAACTATAATACTAGCAGGAGCCTCTATTGACGACGTTTTTGCTATAACTATATTTTCTACGTTTTTAGGCTTATATAGTGGTAAAAATTCAAATATAGTAAAAAATATTATGGGTATTCCTTTATCTATTTTACTTGGAATAACAGCAGGTGCCATTATAGGAATTGTATTAACAAAAGCATTTAAAAAGTATCACATAAGAGATACGAAGAAAACATTGATACTAATTGCAGTTGCAATAATGCTGACAGGACTTGAAGATTTGCTTAAAAATGCAGTACCCATTGCAAGTCTTCTAGGGGTAATGACTATCGGTTTTGTAATACTTGAGAAGTATACTAAAGTAGCCAGTAGAATGTCATTAAAACTAAACAAGGTATGGGTAATTGCAGAGATATTACTGTTTGTACTAGTAGGAGCGCAGGTAAATATACATGTAGCCGTGGATTCAGGAATCCTTGGACTAATTATTATTACTATTGGACTCATAGCTAGAAGTATAGGGGTATTATTATCATTAGTAGGAACTAATTTAGACCGAAAAGAAAGACTATTTTGCGTAATTTCATATATTCCCAAAGCCACGGTTCAGGCAGCTATGGGCGCAGTGCCACTGGCTGCTGGAGTGAAATCAGGAGAGGTAATACTTGCAATTGCAGTATTATCTATAATTGTTACAGCACCGCTCGGAGCTATAGGAATTAAAATAGGTGGAGAAAAGCTACTGCCAGATGATTAGATAAGCAAAGTGGATAAAATATATCAATTTTAATTGTAATATAGGATAATTAAATATATAATAGTATATGTAAGAAAATAATATGTAATAATATTATTATTCGTATTATACAAGGAGGCACAAAAATGAACATAGATGTAAACACATCAACAGATGAATTATTAGAGTCTTGGGTCATGTATTCACAAAAACTTATCTATACTATGCTAACTTCTAAAACAGAACTTGAAGAATTTAATAAAATTAAATTAACTCTAAAAACAAAAGGAATTATGCATTTAGAAATACATAATGTTTATGATAAAGAATATGTTTTGCATTATACTAAACAAGGTGGTCTATTTGAAAAGAGAATTAATGTAAGTTAATAAGAGATAAGGGTGACTACAAGTTTGTAGGCACTTTTACTATTTTTTGAGTTAATAATTATTGAAAATATTTAGGATAAAAAGCCTAACAATGTTAGAAACTATACTAATAGCGTTGGAGGTGATACTTAACATATACTTAACAAAGCGATAACATGCGCGAAACATAACCGAGGTATACTTAGTTTGTAATGTAAATACGAAAATTAAAAAAGAATATAAATTGGGGAGGAATAATAATGATAAAAAATATGAGAAAATTTATTGTAGCTACAACAATTCTTACTGTTATGACGGGTGCATTAGCTGGGTGTGGAACTTCAAAAAAAGAGGATTTAACTCAAAAGCCAGCTGCATCAAAGGAAAACATGATTAATGCAGGAGGATCTTCATTTGTTAATCCGCTATTTTCAAAAATGTTTTCAGAATATAATAAACTCCACCCAGAAGTTAAAGTTAACTATCAATCTATAGGATCAGGGGCTGGTATTAAGCAGCTTACAGCAGAAACAATAGATTTTGCAGCATCAGATGCATATATGAAAGATGAAGATGAAAAAGCAGTAAAAAATGGTGTTATCCATATACCTATAACTGTGGGAGCAGTAGCTGTAATATATAATGTTGAAGGCGTGGATAAGGGATTAAAACTTACTCAAGATACACTTACAGGTATTTATCTTGGAAACATAAAGAAGTGGAATGATGCAAAAATAAAAGCTGACAATGCAGATGTTAAACTTCCGGATTTAGATATAACTCCTGTATATCGTTCTGATTCAAGTGGAACAACATCTATTTTCACAGATTATTTAACTACAGTATCTCCAGAGTGGAAAGAAAAAGTCGGCCAAGGAAAAGCCGTTAAATTCCCAGCAGGAATAGGAGCTAAAGGAAATGAAGGCGTATCGGGTCAAGTTAAACAAACACCTGGATCAATAGGATATACTGAGCTTGCATATGCTACTGTAAATAAAATATCTTTTGCAGATTTAAGAAACAAAGATGGAAAGTTTGTTTCACCATCACTCGAAGCAGCAACTCTTGCAGCTGAAGCTGCAGCGGTAGATATGCCAAAAGATACAAAGGTGTCACTAGTTGAAAAATCAGGTGATGATTCATATGGCATCGTAGGGTTTGCTTGGATATTAGCAAATACAACATATGCGGATGCAGATAAGAAAAAAGTAATTGTAGATTTAATTAAATGGGCAAACACAGATGGACAAAGCTATTCAAATGATTTGTATTATGGAAAATTACCAGAGTCTATCATTAAACTTAATGAAGAAAATATAGCTACCATTAAGTAATAATTTAATATAAACATTAACCCGAAGTGGTTAAAAACTAATTAAAAAAGGTTTTTACACTTTGGGTTTGTGTAGTTTTCTAGAATCATGTGAAGGAGAATAGACTATGGGAGAAAGTAAAATTGTAAAGAAAAGCGAGCAAAAACCCACTAAAATAAGTCAAAATTTTTTAGACAAGCTATTTAAAAATATAACCTTATTTTTTGCAGTGATTATTGTGGCTTTAATGGTATGGATGGTAATTGCGCTAATAATTCAGTCTAAATTGTCTATTGAAAAGTTCGGATTCTCGTTTATAACAAGTACTAATTGGGATCCAGTTAATAAAGAATTTGGAGCATTACCTTTTATATATGGTACTATAGTGTCTTCAATTATTGCAGTTGTAATAGCAACACCAATAAGCATTGGGATAGGTCTATTTTTAACAGAAATATCAAATAAATGGATGAAAATAATCATAGGTTTCATGGTTCAAATATTAGCAAGTATTCCAAGTATTTTATATGGATTATGGGGCTTGTTCATTTTTGTACCTTTTATCAGAGATTATTTTCAAAAACCTGTAGGTAGTGTACTTGGATGGTTCCCACTTTTTTCAGGAGCACCTATTGGGCTTGGAATGCTATCAGCTGGACTAATTTTAGCCATTATGATTATTCCAATAATATCAGCTCTAGTTGTTGATATTATTGAAACTGTACCAGATGATTTAAAAGCGGGGTCCCTTGCCCTTGGTTCTACTAAGTGGGAAATGATATGGAATGTTGTCTTGCCTTATGCCAGGCAAGGAATACTTGGAGCTGTAATAATGGGACTAGGTAGAGCGCTTGGAGAAACTATGGCGGTTACCATGGTTATAGGAAATAGAGCAGAAATTAAGGCCTCACTATTTGCACCTGGGCATTCAATGGCGGCAGTTATTGCTAACGAATTTAATGAAGCTACTGGTGCGGTTTACTATTCATCATTAATAGAAATAGGTTTACTTCTATTCTTAGTGACATTTATTCTGAATGCAATAGCAAGAATCTATATTCGTAAAATATCTAAAGTTTATTAGGGAGTGATATTATGCCAACTTCAAACATAAGAACAAGAAAAATATTCAATGACTTTATGCATGTTATAATTGTTGTATTGACCATAATAGCATTAATCCCTTTGGTAAGTATACTTAGTTATATAATTTATAAAGGATACAGAGTTATAGACTTTGGGTTTTTAACATCATTACCTACTCCAGCAGGTGATATAGGGGGCGGGATTGGCAATGGTATTCTTGGAACTTTAATTTTAGTAGCAGTTGCTTCAGTTGTTGGAATACCAATAGGAGTTATGACTGCTATATATTTAAATGAATATGCTCATAAAGGAAAATTTGCAGAACTTGTTAGATTCGTAGTTGATATACTACTAGGAATCCCATCTGTAGTTGTAGGAATTTTTGCATATATAGCTTTTGTGGCGCCTTTTGGTGGTTTCTCAGCTATGTCTGGTGGTCTAGCGCTTTCAATTATATTAATACCGATAGTTACAAGATCTACAGAGGGTGTTTTAAACCTGGTACCAAATGAATATAGAGAAGGGTCTTATGCACTTGGTGTTAGTCAGTGGCAAACTATTATTAAAATAGTTATACCAACGGCTATGAGAGGTATAGTAACAGGGATAATGCTAGCTGTTGCAAGAGCAGCAGGGGAAACTGCACCACTTCTTTTAACTGCTTTCGGAAATATATATTGGTCAAGTAGCTTAAAAGAGCCAATAGCATCCCTTCCAGCACAGATTTTTGAGTATGCTAAATCCCCTTATGCTGATTGGATAGAAAAAGCTTGGGGTGCTGCATTAGTTTTAATAATAATGGTATTATTTATGAATATTTCTGCAAGGGTTTTAACCAGAAAGAAGTATTAATATGATGATAAAAAATTATATTTTAAGGGGCTAGAAATTATGGAAAAACTTTTGAATTTAAAAAAGCTATTTATTATAAAAAAACTCTTAAACTTAAAGGTTAGAAGTAAACTACTTATATGTTTTATATCTATATCACTTTATATAAGTTTGGTAGGAATATCAAGTTATATTAGTATGAAGGCTATTAATATGGGTAATGATCATATTTATAATAATAATTTAGTGTCTATACAAACTCTGGCTCATATTCAAAAGAATGTTATAAGTATCAAAAGTGAGATGGAAATAATATTATTAAAGAAAAATGCTACGGTGACTCAGGTTAAAATTGATAGGGTCAACAATTTTCTAGATGAAAATAGTAAGCTTTTATTACAATACAATAAAGTTAATATTATGAATGGACAAGATGAAAATAATGTAAAGTTAAATTCTACAAATACCAGTAATGATAAATTAATTGTTGGTTTATTAGATTTAATAAGTGAAGGTAAATTTGATGAATCTGATGATTTATTACAGACATTTAGTTCTGTATCAAGTAACCTAGACAATGACTTTCAAAATTTAATAATAACTCATAAAGAAAGTGCTAGGATAACAAACTTAAGTAATAGAAATTTATTCGTGAAATCCTCTATAATTATACTAACAATAACAGTAAGTGGATTTATTATAGCTATCTTGCTGGGTGTTTTAATTAGTGGCTTTATAGCAAAAAGTCTGAATAAAAGTGTATATTTTGCTGAAAGTTTAAGTAAGGGTGACTTAACAAAAGTTATAGACATAGACTTAAATGACGAAATTGGAATATTATCAAAAGCGTTAAATAAAGCATCTAAAAACACTAAAAAACTAGTAGTAAGTATAATAGAGCAAGTGAATAAAGTAAACACTGATAATCATAATATTTATCAAAGTACAGAGGAAATATCAGCTGACATTCAATCTGTACATGAATCAACCTATAAAATTAATAATGACATAAATATTATTAACTCAGGAGTTAATAATATAAGCGATTTATCTCAGCAAATGATTTCATCAATTGGGCTTATATCAGATAAGGCTATAGTTACAAGTGGAATTTCTAAAGGAATAAAAGAGAGAGCTACAAAAGTTAAAAATAGCGCATTAGAATCAAAGAAAATGGTAAGTTCTATTTATATTGAAAAACAAGCAAAAATTCTAAAAGCAATAGAAAATGGTAAAGTAGTTAAAGAAATTAAAGTAATGTCAGACCTAATTGATAATATTTCTAAACAAACAAAATTATTATCATTAAATGCCGCTATAGAAGCAGCTAGGGCAGGGAATCAAGGAAGAGGTTTTGCAGTAGTAGCTGATGAGATTGGAAAGCTAGCAGTATTATCGACAGGTGCAGTATCAGATATTAAAAATATGGTTAATTTAGTAGAGGAAGCATTTTTTTATATTGCTGAGAGTTCCAATGAAATATTAGAACTTATTGATACTAAAATCAGCAAAGATTATGATTTAATGATATTTATGGGAAATGATTACCAAAAAGATTCTGAATATATGGATGCATTTTCTGATTATTTAGTATATAATACTTCAGATATGAAAAATACTATCGATAAAACAAATACGTCAATTAACTCAGTAATAACATTACTTTTAGAAGTTGGTGGAAGTTC
Source organism: Clostridium sp. (assembly GCF_050717635.1). GTDB lineage: Bacteria > Bacillota > Clostridia > Clostridiales > Clostridiaceae > Clostridium_AD. Next base: position 138,031 of record NZ_JBOITO010000010.1, on the reverse strand, counting down.
TAATGAAATAGCTGCTAGTGTAAGTGAAACTTCAAAAGCTATGGAATACATTGTAGTAGGGTGCCAGGATGGAGCAAATAAAGGTGAAGATTTACGACAATTGGTCCAACAATTTAAAATTTAAAACTTCAGAATGTTTACATATATTTCAGGAATTAAATAGGAGGAAACTACATGGGAATAATTCAAACTAAAAACATTAATTTATTTTATGGTAAATCTCAAGCATTAAAGAATATTAATCTTGATATAAAAGAAAATGAGGTTACTGCGCTCATCGGACCTTCTGGTTGTGGTAAGTCTACATTTTTAAGAACTCTTAATAGAATGAATGACTTAATAGATGATGTAAAAATAGAAGGTCAAGTTATATATGAAGGCAAAAATATTTATAACGAGTGCAATATAATAGAACTCCGAAAAAAGATAGGAATGGTTTTTCAAAAGCCTAATCCATTCCCAATGTCTATATTCGACAATATAGCTTATGGTCCCAAAATACATGGCATTAAAAACAAGGCTCAATTAGCTGAAATCGTTGAAAAAAGCCTTAAAGGTGCAGCAGTATGGGATGAAGTTAAGGATAGACTAAAAACAAGCGCAATGGGTTTATCTGGTGGGCAGCAACAAAGAATATGCATAGCTAGAGTCCTCGCTGTAGAGCCAGAAATTATTTTAATGGATGAGCCTACTTCGGCACTAGATCCAATATCTACGGCTAAAGTTGAAGAACTAATGGATGTATTAAAAGTAAATTACACTGTTGTTATAGTTACTCACAATATGCAACAAGCGGGAAGAATATCAGATAAGACTGCATTCTTTCTAAATGGAGAAGTTATAGAGTTCGGTAAAACTGAAGAGATTTTTCACAAACCGAGGGATAAAAGAACAGAAGATTATATTACAGGAAGATTTGGCTAATAATAATATAATAATAATAATAATTTATATAAAGGAGAGAATAAAATATGACAAGAGCTTCTTTTGACGCAGGACTTGAGCAAATCCATAATGACATGTTAAGTATGGGAAGTATAGTAGAAAAGCAAATATTTAAATGTATAGAGGCATTAGTAAATCAAGATTGTGATTTGGCAGAAAAAGTAATTAAGGATGATGACTTGGTGGATAATCTTCAAAAGGTAATAGAAGATAAGTGTGTTAGGTTAATAGCAACCCAACAGCCCTTAGCACACGATTTAAGAACTTTATTTACTTCCACAAAGATAGTAACAGACCTAGAAAGAATAGCAGACCATGCCGTTGATATAGCGAAAATAGCGATAAAAATTAAAGGGGAAACCTATATAAAGCAACTAGTGCATATTCCACAAATGGCTGATATAGCAAAGGAAATGATTAAACTCTCTATTGATGCTTACGTTGAAGGAGATCTTGAGAAAGCGTATAGTACCTGTAAAATGGATGATAAAATAGACGCTATATATAAAGATGTTTTTAATGAGTTACTGCTATTAATGGCTGAGGATTCCACTACAGTTAAGCAAGCTAGTCAATTACTATTTGTATGTAAATTCTTAGAAAGAATTGCTGATCACACGACAAATATTTGCGAATGGACTGTTTATTTAGTAACTGGAGAGCAAATAGATTTAAATGATTAGGATATGACATAAGTAGGGGATGTATATAATTATATACATCCCCTAAAAATTTTTACACAATATGCATAGTTTAAAAAGTTCATTTCAATTGTTAGCTTCTCCTGGATAACATTCTACGCATGTTGGTATATTATATACTTTTGAAAACAATAAAGACTTCTTTTTAGTATTCTTTAATATTTGGTTAGAGGATTGTCCCTTAATTCGAATATTTAAAACATGATTTATAATTTCTACTTGTTCTAGTGAAACACCCAGATTATGTTTATGATCAAGGGCATCTGCAATTCTAAGAATAGACACTAATTTTAGAACAGTGTCTTTTTCTTCATATGGAAAAGAATCTAGATTATCATAAATAGATTTGCCATGGCCACTTGCAATAAGTGCTAAGCTATACCTAAGGCTACTCGGAACCTTATCTAAACTTGGATCCTTTAAAATAATATATTTGGTATGCTTATGATGTTTTTCTTTATTAATAAAATATCCTATATCGTGAAGAAGGGCACTATAATAAAGGAGATTTCTTTCTTCGTTTTTAAACTCATAGTACGGAGTCATAGAGTCAAGTAAACGAAGAGCATAAATTGAAAGCTTTTTTTCATGAGTTGCTATGTCAAACACATTATATTTATCTGAAATTTTAAGAAGCTCTCTTTCATTTAAATAGGTTGCAATATTTTGCATGTTACTCTCCTTCCTAAGTAGGCGTCTATTTCATATATCCTAAACTATACTAAATATATGAAAAGACTATGGATAACATGCTAATAAATTAGTGATTATTTTATGATTAATTTTTTATTGAAAGTCTTCTCAAAGGAAGAAGAGCAATCTAGTGCTGCGCTTATTTCTAACACTGGGTCTTCTATTGCATCAACGGTTATAGTCACAGTATCTAATTCGATATTGCAGCTAATCATTTTTATATTTCCGTTTAAGCACTTATCTAGGCTTTCACTAATTCGTAGTAATATGCTTAATTTATTTATTATGTCTAGATCTTGAGCTGTAATTAAATTTTGGTATAATTTAAAGTTTATTTTGAATTCATTCTTTCTATGAAGTGCAGCTATGTATGAGGCCATTAGTTGCTCTTTGTGTGTAAGTCCGTTAATTTTAGAGTTTGCAATCATATAAGATGACTTTATTAGATACAGAAAAAGCAAGAATTTTGAATAGTGATGGTAATTATACAAGAGTTGATAGAAGGGGTAAAGAAATGATCAATAGTCAAAAGGTATTTTGTGATACTGCACTTGAAAATGATATTAATAGTAAAGAAAAAATCTATAATATGAAAGAATACTGGTCAGAAAATGGTTTTGTACCAAGGGTTTCTGAGAAATTTAAAAATAAATAATAATAATGGAAAAAATATTTAAGTGAGTTTTAACATAAAGATAAAAAAACCTTAACGCAGTATTAATAATCTTATAATATAATATATTGTAAGGAGGTGAAAACATGAAAAACTTAAATATATGTATTGATATCGATGGAACAATTACAGACGCATATTTTTGGCTAGAGGCAGCAAACAAGTATTTCAATAAAAGTGTTACAGTAGATCAGGTTACAGAGTATTTTATTCATAAAGTAATGAATATAGACATATTAGAATACGAAGAGTTCTATGAAAAAAACAAATTCAACATCCATTCAAAGCAGGAACTAAGGGAAGATGTAAAGACAGCCTTAATAAAACTTAGCATGCTTCATAATATATATTTTGTGACAGCTAGGGACAAATCACTTACAATGCTAACTCATTCATATCTTAAGAAAAATGAATTGTATTACGATGAATTATTTGTTTTAGGTAGTCATTACAAAGTTGAAAAAGCAAAAGAATTAAATTGTAATATATTTATTGAGGATAGTTATGATAATGCAATGCAACTTTCAAAAGCAGGATTCAAAGTTCTACTTATGGATACCAACTATAATAGGGGACAGTTAAATGAGAATATAATTCGTGTCTACAATTGGAAAGAAATATATGAGAAAATAAATAAACTGTTATTACATAACAAAGCTATGTAATGGCAGTTTATTTATTTTAGAAGACCAAGTACAAATTTAACATAAATATACATGAATCTTAACGTGATATTAACTATAACAATATATACTATAATTATATAAAGCATTATTAGGGGGATATAGTTATGTCAGATGAACTAAGAGAAATAATTTCAGGTAATAACTTAAGAAGTGTATTTCAACCAATTGTTTCATTACAAACGGGAGATGTTATAGGGTACGAGGCATTGACAAGGGGACCTGTAGATAGTAAATATATAAATCCTGAAATACTTTTTGAAGAAGCTAAAATACATGATCTTCTTTGGGATTTAGAAATTTTATGTAGATCAAATGCAATAAAGAGATTTAGTAGTCATAATTCTGATAAGCTTCTTTTTGTTAATGTAGATCCTGATATTTTAAAAGATGAACATTTCATTAAAGGCTTTACCAAAGAAATACTAACTGAACATAATATAAATCCACTGGCACTAGTATTAGAAATTACTGAAAAAACTTCAATTGATAATTATAAAAATTTTAATGAAGTAATAAATTACTACAAGAGTCAGGGATATAAAATAGCTATTGATGATGTTGGAACAGGTTATTCTGGACTTACAACTATCGCAAATACGAGACCAAGCTATATTAAAATGGATATGAGTCTAATAACAAATGTAACTAGGGATAATTTTAAAAAAGCGATAATTAAAGCATTTGTTGAATTTGCAAATACAACTAACATTAAAGTTATTGCTGAAGGTATTGAAGATGTATGTGACCTCAATACTCTTATTGAAATAGGTGTACATTATGGTCAAGGATTTTTAATAAATAGGCCAAATGCTAATTTATTAGAAACACCTGAGCTAATAAAAAATATAATTATTGATAAAAATATAAGTTTGAAAAATCATAGCTTTAGTTCAAGCTCAAAAGTGAAAATAGGAGAAATAGCAAGACGGGGTAGCGCGGTTTTAGAGGATACAACATGCAGTGAAATAGACAGTCTATTTAAAAGTAATTCTAATATAACGGGTGTTCCAATAATTAATAGTGACTCTATAACTGTTGGATTAGTTATGAATTCAAATTTTTTTGCTAGGGTTGGAACTCAATTTGGATGGTCAATATATATGAAAAGATCAGTACACATAATTATGGATTCAAATCCACTTATTGTTGATTATTATACCCCGTTGGATAAGATATCAAAAATTGTTATATCAAGAGAAGAGGACAAACAATATGATTATATAATAGTAGAAAAAGATAATAAATATTATGGTGTAGTTACTGTAATTTCATTACTTGAGAAAATAATGGAGTTTGAGGTGAATGTAGCAAAATACTCAAATCCATTAACTGGATTACCAGGTAATGTGGTTATTGAAGATTCTATTTGTAAATTAATTGTAGAGAAAAAAGAGTTTTCTCTTTTATATTTTGATATAAATGATTTTAAAGCTTTTAATGATACATATGGGTTTGAAAATGGAGATAGAATTTTATCATTTACAGCAAGCGTTATTCAAAAGCATACTTCTCTTTATAAAGATAGTTTTGTAGGACATGTAGGTGGAGATGATTTTGTGGCAATTATACCAGGGTATAATGCATATAAACTTTGCCAAGATATAATAAATGAATTTGATAGCAACATTTCAAACTTTTATAATGAGGAAGATAAGAAAAAAGGTTATATTCAATCATTTAACAGGAATAATAATGAAGAGAATTATCCAATAATGAGTATATCAATTGCAATAGTGATGGATAAAAATAAGTCGTATACAAATATATATGAATTAACTGAAGATGCAGCAAAGATTAAAAAGAAATGTAAATTAGAATCTAAAAGAATAGTGAAAAGTTGCTTTATAGCATAGTTGAAATTCAATTTTTGGGGAGTATTCTTGAAATATAGGGGAGGTGTATTGTTGTGATAGTAGATACTCATTTACTCATATCTAATATTCTTTTTAAACGTCTATCGAATAATATTGATTTTAAACTTGACAGAGTAGCCTTTGCATATGGAAATGTAAAACCCGACTTTACTAACAAAGATATTAAGTGCCAACATACCTTAGAAGACAGCTTAATCAGTGTTACTAATTATTCGAAAAAACTTATGCGAGATGACATTTCTATACAGAAATTTTCGGAGGGGTTAGGTGTTGTTTGCCATTTTGCTTGCGACTACTTTTGCATATATCACAGAGATGGTAATGAAAAAAAAGGGGCTTTTGAGCATCTGTATTATGAGATGATTCTTCATATAAGATTAATAAGGTTACTTGCAAGAAGGAAACTAAGGCCTAATAATAATGATATGCCTGACGATAGTGTAGAGGAAATAGTTTTAAATTTACAAAAAAAGTACAATACAGAGGAAGCGTGCTTAGATAGAGATATTAACTATGCATTAGTTGCAGCAACACAAATTTCAAAGTTAATAGTTTATTCAAGTCAATTGTATTTTGAACAAAATAAAGAACAAATTATAGAAAAGTATATATTAAGATAAAAAAAACTGTTATTCCACAACTAAAAAGTGTGTGATAACAGTTATAGATTTGTATATTCTTAAAAACTTCCACACATACTTGTGTATTGCAATTGTTTGCGATTTTCTACTGGACTTGAGAATCTATGATTTTTACTATTTAGTGTCAACAAATAATCTTTAAACATATGTACTACTTGCTCTGTAAATTGCCTGTCCATTTTAATCTGTTTGAAATTGAATTCATTTGTAAGAATTAAAAAGCTCTCTAATTCACTTTGTAAAACTTCTACATAAAATGCATTTCGATTTTTACCATCCATAATTAGTACTGCGTTCAATTGGCTTTCATACACTAGGGCCTTAAATTTGTATAGGGTCCTTTTGTTCTTGCTTAAAAAATGTCCATAATTAATGTGATTAGGATCATCATCTTCAGGAAAAAGTATTTTATATATAGTTTCTTCTTTGGTCATTGTCATCCTCACCTTTCTAATTATTATTAGATAAATAAAAATAAAATTACGCTGTGGTAAAAAATATATATTTAAGCTGTTTCTTATAATTACATCTTAACATTCCATTGTAAAGAACATGTTAAAGGCTATTTAAGATTCGGTTATTCTTATTTGTTAAAAATCAAAACAATAATGTAAAGAGTAAGTTAATTTTATGATATTAAGTTATGCCTATGATACAATTTAGTTGGGAATAAATAATTTTTAAGGAGGTGAAACTTTATTAAACAATGGCAGTTTTTACTTTTGTTTAATAAGGATAACAATGATTAAAAACTACATTATTGACACAAATGTAATGGTTCACGATCCTGATTTTATTTACAATTTTGAGGACAATAACATTATTATTCCAATAATATGTATAGAAGAGTTAGATAACCTTAAAAAAGAGAAGGTATAGTAGGATATCATGTAAGAAATGCAGCTAGAGGGCTAAATAACCTTAGAATGATTGGCGATTTGCATAAAGGTGTGAAGCCTTTCAAATGGAGGAACAATAAGAATTGAATTAAATAATAGTGATCCAAGCTGCTTACCTAACGGTTTTGATTTCACAAAAAATGATATTAAAATATTAGCAGTAACAAAAAATATTGCAAATAGTGATACAACAATTTCCACTATATTAGTCACAAAAGATTTATATATGGCTATAAAAAGTGATGCTTTAGGAATAGTTACACAGGATTATCAAAATGATAAGGTAACTGCAGAAGAATTATATAAAGGACATAGGAAAATTACACTTTCTTCTCAACAAATAGGAGAAATAGTGGGCTAACTCCCATTAATAAAGATCAAAGAATGGCGTTTGAATTATTACTGGATCCCAAAATAGATTTAGTAACTATTTCTGGTGGAGCAGGATCTGGAAAAACAATTCTTTCAACTGCAGGTGCTCTCCGAAAAGTAGTAGAGGAAGGAATATTTAGAAGAGTAATTTTTGTTAAACCAGTTGTACCAGCAGGAGATGATATTGGATTCTTACCTGGTACCGAGGAAGAAAAATTGAAACCTTGGATGGGAAGTTTTTATGATTCAGTAGAAAGTTTAATGGATATCAAAAGTAATAATAAAAAAAATCGATGAACATGAGCTGAAAAAAGTAGAAGTATCGGTAAATGACTTTATTGAAAAATTTCGTAAAAAAGGCATAATAGAAACTAAAACATTCACATATATGAGAGGAAGAACACTTTCAGATGCCTTGGTTATAGTTGATGAAAAATCCAATGGGCTAATTTATACTATTGAAAAAATGAAGTCTTTCGCAATAACTGGGCATGTTACTTTAGAACAAGTAGAAAGAAGTCCATTATCTAAATTAGCAGAAAAGGCTATGTAGGAATTTTACAAGGACAAATAATAATGAGGATGGATTTTAAAATATATCCTCATTATTATTTGTCTTGTTCTAAAATTTTAACAATAATATAACCATATCTTAACCTATTCTAAATTACAATTATGGCAACTTCGAATAAACTATAATATATAGAATCTAAAATAACAGTTTTATCTAAAAATATATATTAAGGAAGTGATTACTTATGCTTGATTCATTTCAAAGAATTGATAATAAAATCATGGATTTCATAGAAAGCTATCTTCAATTTCCACTATTAGATAAACTGATGACTATTATTACTTGGATGGGTAACGGTGGTTTAGTTTGGAGTGTGCTCTCAATATTTTTAATTTATAGTAATGATTATAGAATGTTAGGGTATAGAGTAATTATTTCTTTGATTTTGACTGCAATTGTAGGGGAGGGCATAATAAAACACTTAATTAGAAGAGCAAGGCCATTTATAAAAATTGACCAAGGAACATTACTTATATCAAAGCCTATGACTTATTCGTTTCCTTCAGGTCATGCTGCTTCATCATTTTCGGTGGTTGGTGTCTTTATAATTCAGAATAGTGATATGAGTATTTACATTATTAGTCTAGCATTTTTAATTGCATTTTCTAGGCTTTATTTGAAGGTTCATTACACTTCGGATGTTTTAATTGGAATAATTTTAGGGCTTTTATGTTCAATTGTAGTATGTAGTTTTTTCAATACTATGAGTTTTTAAAAAGTAAACTGTTATTACACAATAAACAAGTGTAATAACAGCTTTTTTATTCTGATAATATTATTTCAGTTTTAAATTTCTTGAAACTAGTGATCACATTTTTATCTAAATAAGAATCAGTAACAATATAGTCAATCTTTTCAAGGGGAGCTATATTTATAGTTGCATTTTTACCGAATTTACTGCTGTCAGCAGCTATAAACACCTGATTTGATCTTTCGATAATTGTTTTCCTAGTAACGGCTTCTTGCATATTAAAGTCAGAAACACCATTGTATACCGTAATGCCTGCAGCACATACGAAACTCTTTGTTATGTTAAGTTGTGAAAAATTGAAAATATAATCATAGGTAACTACAGAACGTTCAGTATGTCTTATTTTACCACCCATTATAATAATCTCAAAATCACTATTCATTAATTCATTTACCACTGGAATAGAGTTAGTTATGATTGTGAGGTTTTTTTTATCCTTAATATGTTTTGCTATATGATAAGTAGTTGAACCGCTATCGATGAAAATACAATCTCCGGCTTCTATAAATTCACTACATCTCTTGCCAATAGAGTCTTTTTGTACTAGGTTACTTATCATTCTATTTTCCATAGAAGGTTCATCTAAGGAGGGGTCTTTAATTTTTGCGCCACCATAGACCTTTTCTATTTTATTTTGTTTTTCTAAAACTGATAAATCTCTTCTTACAGTTTCAATAGATACGTTAAACTTTTCAATAAATTCAAGAATAGTCACTACGTCTTTTGTTGATAGTAAGTCTAAAAACTTTTTTTGTCTTTCACTGGGAAGCATAAAATCACCCTTTCAAAATTAATAATTCTCATATTAATATATGTATAACTTATCATGAAAATTGACAACATTCAAGGAAATATTGAAAACATAATCAAAAAATATGAACTATATACTAAAGGTTGTCATGATGTTATAAAGAAATTGTAATACTTTACTCATACTTAACATTTATATAATACGCATTTAACATAAGAAAGGTATATTTAAAGAGTACTAAAGAAACACTTTAAAATTTTATGGAGGTGAATTCTTATGCTTGAACTAAAAAATATTAAAAAACAATTTGATGGAAAGGTAGTGCTAGATGGGATAGATCTACAAATACAAAAGGGCGAAATTGTTTCTATGTTAGGGCCTAGTGGAAGCGGTAAAACTACACTGCTTAATATAATACTTGGATTAACTCCAATGGATAGTGGGTCTATTATTTTTGAAGGTGTAGATATAAGTAATGCGCCTATGAAGGACCGTGGGTTTAATATAGTTTTTCAAGACTATGCACTGTTCCCTAATCTTAATGCATACAAAAACATAATCTATGGACTAAAGAATAAACCAAATTCAGTAAGTAGTGAAGAGTTAGATGCGTTAATAGATTTCCTAGAATTAAAACCCCATTTGTCTAAAAAGATATATCAACTATCTGGTGGTCAAAAACAGAGGGTGGCACTAGCACGTACTTTGGTTACAAAACCTAAGATACTTCTTTTAGATGAACCATTAAGTGCTCTTGACGGAGTTATAAAAGAAACTATAAAAGATAGAATTAAAGCTATTACAAGAGAGTATAATCTTACTACTATTATAGTAACCCACGACCCTGAGGAAGCCTTAACCATGGCGGATAAGGTTCTGATAATTGATGAAGGTGTTATTTCGCAATTCGGTACACCAAAAGAGGTAATTAACCAGCCCAAAAACAATTTCGTAGAGGAGTTTATACTACGTCAATTAAAAATAAAGAGAGATAACATATACAATTTATTTGGAGAATATTGTGTATGAAAAAAAGATTAGAAGTAAAAGTCATATATATAATAATTGTATTATCGTTTATAGCATTTTTATTTGCTCCACTTTTAACATTACTTATTAATTCATTTAAAAATGGAGATGAAATTGGAATTAGTAATTATATTTCGGTAATCAGTGATAGGGATATTTTAACTTCAATGATGCACAGTATTGTGGTTTCAGGAATTACTGCCGTTATAACTACAATTACAGCTTTTATTTTAGCCTACGCTGTAAATTGTACCCAAATATTTAAATCTACAAAGAGCATGATTAAAATTGGAATTTCAGTTCCTATGTTTTTGCCCACAATAACTTATGGCTTTGCGATTATATATTCCTTTGGTAAACAGGGACTTCTAACCAAGTTATTCGGTAGGGAGATAATGCAAATTTATGGGTTTAATGGACTACTAATTGGATATGTAATTTATACAGTTCCTTTAGCTTTTCTTCTTATAAATAATTCTTTTAAGTATATAGACAAAAAGTTTATTATTGTTTCAAAACTTATGGGAGATAGTGTTATTAGGAGTTTCACTAACACAATATTTAGACCTCTTATAGGTACCTTAGGAGGAGCCTTTGTCTTAACTTTTGTTTTAAGTTTCACAGATTTTGGGATACCCGCTTCTGTAGGGGGAAACTACAGCGTTATTTCAACTCACCTTTATCAGGTTATGCTTGGCTCTATACCAGATTTTAATAAAGGTGCAGTAATAGCTATCTTTATGCTTATACCTGCAATATTTGGAGTTTTATTTTTAAACTATCTTGAAGGATTTAATTTTCACTATGATAAATTTACTAAAGTTGAATTAATGAAAAATACACATCGAGATATTTGCCTTGGAACCATATCAATTTTAATAGTTGTAGGGATTATGTCAATATTCGCAATAATGTTCATTGCACCTTTTGCAGAAAATTTCCCCTATGATATGTCGTTTACTACTAAGTTTTTTAGAAGCACTCTGTTTTCAGAGAGCATCTTACAGGTATATAAAAATTCCTTTATTGTATCAATTATTTCAGCATTAACGGGCACCTTACTTGCCTATTCTGCAGCTATATTAAACGTTAGGACAAATATTAATAGAAGTGCTAAGGGATATATAGATACTCTTTCTATGATAACCAATGCTGTTCCAGGAATGGTTCTAGGATTATCATATTTACTGTTTTTTAACAAAAGCGATTTAAAGGGTACTTTCATAATAATAATAATTTGTAACATAGTACATTTTTTTACTACACCGTATCTTATGGCTAAAAATTCATTATCAAAAATGAATCCCGCCTGGGAACCTACAGCAGAACTTTTAGGAGATACGTGGATCAAGACAGTAGTTAGAGTGGTTATCCCAAGTTCAATATCTACAATAATTGAAATGTTTAGCTACTACTTTATAAATTCCATGGTTACCATTAGTGCAATTATTTTTCTTGTTACTGCTAGGACTTCTGTTCTAACTAGTAAGATAAAACAGCTTCAGCATTTTGGTGATTTTAATGAGATATTTGTTCTTTCAATACTTATCTTTGTAACAAATATTATTATGAGAATTTGTTGTGATTATGCCAATAAGAAATTATCTGTAAATTAACAAAGTTTATAAAATAAATTATATAAAAGGGAGAGATATTTAATGAGTAAAATATTAAAGAGCATTTCGGTTTGTTTTATGGTCCTTTCAATGTTAGTAGGACTTGTAGGTTGCGGAAACAAAACTGCAGAGAAGGTGGTTATCTATACCAATGCAGATGAAGAGGCGGTAACAGCTATGAAAGATAGTCTTAATAGTTCTGGATATGATGGGAAATACGTGTTGCAAGCACTTGGAACCTCAGAACTGGGTGGAAAACTTATGGCCGAGGGTGAGGATATCGAAGCGAATTTAATAACTATGAGTTCTTATTTTATTGACAGTGCTCAACAAAAAAACAATATGTTTCAGGATTTAGATTTTGAAACTAAGGCACTAGAAAAATATCCAGCTTATTACGCTCCAATACTTGCAAATACTGGTTCAATATTTGTAAATACAGAATTTATGAAGGAAAGTGGCTTAGATATGCCAAAATCTATAAAAGATTTAACTAAAGATGAGTATAGTGGTTTAGTTTCTATTCCTAATATAATGAACTCATCAACTGCATGGCTTCTTATTCAATCAATTATAAGCGAATATGGAGAAGAGGAAGGTAAAGTTGTTCTTAATAAGCTTATTAAAAATTGTGGGCCACATATAGAAACTTCAGGCTCTGGTCCAATAAAGAAAGTAAGAGTTGGAGAAGTAGCAGTAGGATTTGGACTTCGTCATCAAGCCGTAGCAGATAAACTCTCAGGAAAACCAATAGATTATATAGATCCAATAGAAGGTAATTTTTCACTTGCAGAGGCTGTGGCAGTAGTTAAAAAGGAAAATACAGCTACAACAAAGCTAGCTATGGAAATGGCAAAGGTTATAACTACTAAAGCAAGACCGGAACTTCTTAAGTATTATCCTGTAGCATTATATGAAGGTGAAACTGTAGATGATGTAAATAGACCTACAAAATCTAAAGTATTCGATACGGCATTAACAGTAGAGCTTCTTCAAAAACATCAAGAATTCTTCAAGTCTGCAAAATAATAAGGAAAAGGAAGGGATGGATTTATGAATAACTATAAACTTTTAACACCAGGACCGCTGACAACTACAAGTACAGTAAAGCAAGAAATGCTCCTTGACCGCTGTACTTGGGATGATGATTATAATAAAGTAACACAAAAAATCAGAACTGAGCTTCTACAGTTAGCAGGATGTTCACCGGAGTTATATACTGCAGTGTTAATGCAAGGTAGCGGAAGTTTTGGTGTGGAGTCTGTATTAACTACGGCTATTTCTAAAAATGATAAATGCTTAATAATTACAAATGGATCTTATGGTGAAAGAATTGTAACTATGGCAAAATATATAGGTATTAATTATGAAATTTACAGTTGTCCATATGATAGCTTACCGGAAATGAATAAAGTGAGAGATATTCTAGATAAGCATTGTGATATAACACATATAATTATGGTGCACCTAGAAACTACTACAGGTATATTAAATCCTCTTGAAGAAATATCTGAGATATCTAAGGAGTATGGTAAGTCACTAATAATTGACGCAATGAGTAGCTTTGGTGGAATTCCAATAAATGTTTCAAATTTAGGTATAGACTATTTAATAAGTAGTGCTAATAAGTGTATTCAAGGGGTACCGGGTTTCTGTTTTATAATTGCTAACATTGAAAAATTATCTAAATGCATGGGGAACTCTAAAAGTTTATGTTTAGACTTATATGATCAGGAAGAAAAAATGAATAAAGAAGGCAAATGGAGATTTACATCGCCAACTCATGTAGTGGCAGCTTTTTCAGTGGCTATTGATGAGTTATTAAAAGAGGGTGGAGTCCAAGCTAGATATAATCGTTATAGGTCGAATAACCGTCTTCTTATAAAAAGACTTAAAGAAATTGGAATTAACTCATATATAGAAGAAAACGTTCAATCACCTATAATAACAACCTTTCTTTTCCCAAACAGTGAATTTAGTTTCAATAGTTTTTATAAGTATCTAAAGCAAAGGGGATTTGTCATATACCCAGGCAAATTAACAGATGTGGAGACCTTTAGAATTGGCAATATTGGCGAAATATATGAAGGGGATATAGAAGAAATATGCAGTATTATTAAAGATTATATAAAGGGAGGTAGTGAAAATGAATAAGTTAGAGGGAGTAATATTCGACTGGGCAGGAACTACCGTTGATTTTGGATGTTTTGCACCAGTAAATGTATTTATTGAGATATTTAAAGAAAAAGGTTTAGAAGTTACTATGGAGGAAACAAGAATCCCTATGGGAATACTTAAAAGAGAACATATAAAAGCAATGCTTACAATGCCAAGAATTAGAAGTCTATGGATAGAGATATATGGTAAAGATTTTGACGAAAGTGATGTAGATTTATTATATTCAAATTTCGAACCACTGCTTATGGCGTCGCTTTCAAAATATACAGATCCCTTGCCAGAGGTTATAGATACAGTTAGAAGGTTAAGAGAAGGCGGATTAAAGATTGGATCGACTACAGGTTACACAGACTCCATGATGGGAATAGTAGTAAAAGAGGCAAAAGAAAAAGGCTATGAGCCGGATTTTTGGATAACTCCTGATTCTACTGGTTCTTTTGGTAGACCTTATCCCTACATGATATTTAAAAATATAGAAGCTTTAAAACTATCAGCCACCTTTAAAGTAATAAAGGTAGGCGATACTGTAGCAGACATAAAAGAAGGAATAAATGCTGGAGTATGGTCTGTAGGCGTCGTTGTTGGAAGTTCTGAGATGGGCCTTAGTTTTGAGGAATTTACTAATCTTTCAGAAAATGAAAAAAATGAAGCTATTAAAAATACTGAAAAGTGTTTTTTAGGTGTTGGAGCAGATTTTACTATTAAGACAATGAGTGAACTCCCACAGTTAATCCAAGAAATAAATAGGCTTATTTCAAAGGGTATAAGGCCTAATGCACTACGAGATTGATATTGTTTTTAGTGTTTTTGGTGGAGATATAGAATTTAGTTTAAATATATAAAGTGTGTTATTTATAGAGTGGTTAAGGTTAGGAAATATATTCTTAACCTTATTTTAGTTAAAACCGGATATAATTATTCATATTATGGTATAATTATATTTGATTAGTAAAAAAATATTGGGTAAAACAAGATTATTGGATTTATATTTGTAGAATTATACAACTTTTATCCTGTGGGTGCATTGTAGCTTTGAGCACAATGAAGGGTTTAGAAGATGATAAGCAGAACTACAGACCATAATTTAAAATGAGTATATATTTCATAATTAGATAATTATTAGGAGCCTTAGCGGCATAGATAAATAATAAGTTAAATAAAAAGAGTGATGTTTACTAAAAAGGCAACACTTTGAAATATAAATCTATTAAAATATTAAAAAGAAAGGAAAAGTGGAAACGTTAACGTCGAGAAGACTATGACAGTAAGTGAAGTTGTAACATATTTTCAAGTAAATGAAGCGACTACTTACAAATCATCGAAGTAAGAAAAATACCGGCTTTTAATTTTGACGTCACTGGTGAGTAAAAAAATGAGCTAGTAGAATTCATGAATAAACTAAAGCAAGGGAAACAAATAAGGGAGGAAAATATTGAATAATAATTACAAAGGTAAAGGCAAAAATAAAATCAGAATTATCCCACTAGGTGGACTTGGAGAAATTGGGAAAAACATTACTGTAGTAGAATACAAAGACGAAATTATTATTATAGATTGTGGAATTGCATTTCCAGATGCAGATATGTATGGAGTGGATTTAGTTATTCCTGATGTGAATTATCTCCTAGAGAATAGGGATAAAGTAAAAGGAATCTTTTTAACTCATGGTCATGAAGATCATATAGGAGCATTACCTTACGTATTAAAACAAATTAATATTCCAGTGTACGGAACAAAGTTAACACTAGGGCTTGTAGAAAATAAATTGCAAGAACATGGAATTATATCAGATTGTACACTTAACGTAGTAAATGCTGGTGATATTATAAAACTTGATAAGCTAAGTGTAGAGTTTGTAAGAGTTGGTCATAGTATAGCAGATGCATGTGCTATTGTTGTACACACACCTATTGGCAGAGTTGTACACACTGGTGACTTTAAAATAGATTACACTCCAATTGATGGAGAAGTTATAGATTTAGAAAGATTTGCAAAATTAGGTGGCCAAGGAGTTCTTCTACTAATGATGGACAGTACTAACGTAGAACGAACTGGATTTACAATATCTGAAAAAGTAATTGGAGAATCACTAAATAAACTATTTTACAAGGCTAAAGGTCGAGTAATAGTAGCATCCTTCGCATCAAATATCCATAGGATACAACAGATTGCGAATTCTTCAGTTATGCACGGAAGAAAAATGGCGTTCAGTGGAAGAAGTATGGAAAGAATTTCGGCAGTAGCTATGGAACTTGGATATTTGCATATACCACCAGAATTTATAATTACAGTGGCAGAGCTTCATAATTACCCTGATGACAAAGTAACCATAGTAACCACTGGTAGCCAAGGTGAACCACTAGCTGCTCTCACAAGAATGGCAACGGGAACACATAGAAGTATTGAAATACAAAAAGATGATTTTATTATTATATCTGCATCACCTATCCCAGGAAATGAAAAGTTCATATACAAGGTTATAAATGAACTATTTAAAAAGGGTGCTGAAGTAATTTATAATACTACAGAAGAAATTCACGTTTCTGGGCATGCTTGTCAAGAGGAATTAAAACTAATGCATACCTTGATTCGTCCTAAATACTTCATGCCAGTACATGGTGAGTATAGACATTTAAAACAACACGCACAACTTGCAGAAAAATTAGGAATGGATCCAGAAAGAATTTTCATAGGAGAAACTGGACAAATATTAGAAGTATCTCCAAGTGAATGCAAACTAGCAGGAAGAGTACAAACAGGAGCTATAATGGTAGATGGTCTTGGAGTAGGGGACGTTGGTAACATTGTACTTAGAGATAGAAAACATTTAGCTGAAGAGGGTATTCTTACTGTAGTCGTTACTATAGAAAGAGAGTCTTATAGTATACTCGCAGGACCGGACATAATAACTAGGGGTTTTGTGTATATGAAAGAATCTAATGAACTTATTAACGAAGCTAGGGACATTGTTAGAAAAGAGCTTGAGCAATGTTTAGATAATAAAGTTAAAGAATGGGCAGTAATAAAAACTTGTATTAGAAATTCACTATCTCAGTTTTTATATGTGAAAACTAAGAGAAGACCTATAATTATACCAATAATAATGGAAATATAATAATACAGAAAAAGCATGTATCGTAATGATACATGCTTTTTCTTGGTGCCACCCATACTTTTGAGTGTCCCCCCATGGCAAATGGCATATATTCTTCTTTAAATTGCTCTATCAAAAAAAACAAATCGCAACATAAGCCTATTTGAATGGAATGTTTATTTATATTAAAAATAAAAATAAAAATAACGCAAATTTTACATAAAATATTGCAATTTAGTGTAAATTTATGTATAATAAATATACAAAGATTAAATATATTTGAGAGGCGAGGTGTGTATGGATAAATTAAATCTTGGTAATAATACAATAGAGCATTTAGAAAATTGTATAAATGATTTAAGAGCCGTTTTAAATGAAATATGTTGTACAGATGAAGAGGCAGATGCAGACATTGAAGTTGATGTGAAAAAACTGAATATAAGTAGAGAATTGGACGGATTAATCGTTGAATATATGAGAAAAACAGCTTAATAGGTGCGCACCCATGCTTTTTGGGTGCGCCCACATGGCAAGTGGCTAGTTGCAAGTAGTAAATATGATTGTTATAATTAGATATGTTAGTAAATATTAGTACTTTGTTGTAAAAAGAAGTAATTTAATATATTATTAACATAATGACAAATAAATATGCTTGCTTAGGAGGAAAAATGTGGATGTTTTTTTAGCGAGACAACCAATTCTTGATAGATACAATAGATTATTTGGATATGAGCTACTATTTAGAAATAGTGAAAAAAATAGATATCAAAGTGAAGATGGTGATTCAGCAACAATTGAAGTTATAAAAAATTGTTTTGTAAATATTGGGATTGAAAATGTGACGGGGCAGAAAAAAGCTTTTATTAACTTTACTAAAAATATATTAAAATCAGATATTTTTACAGTGTTATCACCGAAATCAGTAATAATTGAAATATTAGAGGATATAGAGCCTACTGAGGAAATATTAGGGCTCTGTAGAAAACTTAAAGCACAAGGATATACAATAGCTTTAGACGATTTTGTTTATTCTAGTAAATATGCAAAACTTATAGAACTGGCTGATATTATTAAAGTTGATTTTCAAATAACTAAAGGATATGAACGAAAAAAAGTAATGGAAAAAGTTAACTCGGAAGATATAAAGTTTCTTGCAGAAAAAGTAGAAACTATTGAGGATTTCAACGAAGCTGTTAAATATGGATATTCATACTTCCAAGGCTACTATTTTAGCAAGCCCTTAATTATTGTAGGTAAAAGAATATCAGAAAACAAAGCTATTTACCTTAAATTATTGAAAGAAATTAACAGCGATAGCTGTAATATAGATAGTATAGAAAACTTAATAAAAAAGGATTTGTCTTTATCTTTTAAGCTATTAAAAAGAATAAATTCCGCAAATTATGGATTCAGAAGTGAAATAAAATCATTAAATCAAGCATTGGCATTAATTGGAGAAAAAGAAATAAAAAAATGGCTTTATTTAGTAGCCTTCCAAACTCTAGGTGAGGATAAACCTGAAATTATAGTTATAAATTCCTTGGCAAGAGCAAGGTTTTCAGAATTAATTGCAATTAAAATAGGTGTGGAAATTAACTCTTTTAATGCTTTTTTAATAGGGATGTTATCTATGGTAGATATACTTTTAGATAGACCACTAAAGCAAATACTTCAGGAACTTTTACTGCCACTTGAAGTAAAGAATACTTTAAATGGAGTTAATAATAATAAATATACAAAATTATTCAACTTAATTATAGTATATGAAAAGGGACAATGGGATGAAGTATCAATAATTTCAAAGCAACTTAATTTAGTTGAAAACTATTTACCTGATGCATACTATGAAGCTATTGATTATGCTAGGAGTTTGAGGCCCTAAAGATTACAATGGGTAAAAGTAAATATGTAAAAAGATGGAAATGGTTTTAAATAAACTATTCCATCTTTTATTTTTAGAGAATTCTATTCTTTTGGAAGGATATCCATATCTATAGCATCATCTATAATCCCTGCATTCTTGAGTTTTTGTTCTTTAATAAAGAGTATTCTAAATATAAGCCAGGCAAGCAGTGTACTACCAGCTGCAAATATTGTAGGCAAATTTAAACTTATAGAGGTTATAAAGCCTGCAATAATTGGAGGTATAGCTTGAGCAAGTGACATTATAGATTGGTTTATGCCTAGGATTTCTCCTTGTTTATCACTATCTGCTAAATTAGAAATAATAGCTGTACTGTTTGGTTGAGTTAGTCCTTGAAATATAGCTATAAAAGGTATAATAAGGTAAATGCCAATAGCTTTAGTTGGTAATAAAAGTATAGGAAAAGTTAAGGAAAGTAATATTATTGAAACACTTAAAATACTCATGGGTTTATATTTCTTAGACAAGGGGCGTAAGAAAAGTCCTTGGGACAAAGCAATCCATAGACCCATATAAGCAAATAAATCACCTATTTTTGACTGGTTAAAATGAAATTTACCTATTAGAAATACTTGAAAAAATTGAGTGAAAAAATTAAAACCTACAGTTAAAAGAAAGCCTACTAAAAACATAGTTCTTAAATCCTTATAAGTAAAAGCCTTTTGGATATTCCGAATACCTGTAAAGGCACTTACCTTCACTTGTCTTGCCTTAACTAAGGTTTCTGGAAAATTCCATAAAACTAGTAATATGTTTGCTAAAGTTAGAATAACAGAAAGCCAAAATGGTGTAGCATAAGTAAACCAACTTACAATAGAAGGATCTGAAATCTTTCCACCAACGTAAGGTCCAATTATGAACCCCAAACCAAAAGCCATACCAATAAGACCGAAATTCCTAGATTTTGTTTCTTCAGTGCTAATATCAGCTATAGCTGATTGTGCAATAGAGATGTTACCACCCGTAAATCCATCTAATATTCTACCAATAAATAGAAGGTAGATATTGCTAAAAATAATTCCAAGGGCAAATAGGACATAACCAATAAGTGTTCCGAAAAGGGAAATAACTAATAGCTTTTTTCTTCCTTTTTGATCCGCTAAGGTCCCTAAAATAGGAGCTCCGAAAAATTGAGCTAGTGGATAGGAGGCTATTAAAAACCCATAAACTAGAGTTCTTGTTGAAAAACTATAGGCAAAAGGTAAGACAGCAGAACTTGGATCTAATAAAACAGCAGGTAATATGGGAATTATAATTCCAAGGCCTAACATGTCTAAAAACACTGTAAAAAATATAGGCAATATTGAGAATTTTTTATGTTTCAATTTTATCACTCCTCTTATAAAATATTTACTAGCTATATACATATTATAGTGAACATTACTAATAATTGGAATGATTTATTTTAAAAAAAACAGAGTAGGCTAAACTTAAATAGTGTTTAGCCTACTCTGTTTTTAAAAGGTTTATTCTTATACTTCGCCGAATTTACTTTCTACAAGAACTTTTAAAGCCTCAATAGCTGCTTCTTCGTCAGCACCTTCTGCAACAATTTTAATTTCTTCATCTTTTGATAAACCTAAGCTCATTATGTTTATTATTGATTTTGCATTAGCCACATCATCGCCGTGTAATATACTAATAGTTGACTTGAACTTATTTGCTGTTTTTACAAATATGGAAGCGGGTCTTGCATGTAGTCCTTGTTCGTTTAATATTTTAACGATAATTTCCATTATTAAAACCTCCTAAAATGTATTTATTTAATAATTAGTATACCATTGGTGCCACCCACGTGGCAAGTGGCAAGTTAAGATGCCACTTGCCACGTGGGTGGCACCACGCAAAATTATTGAAATAAATCCATTTTTGTGATATATTTAATAGAATATAGACAAAACTAACAAGTGAGATAGATTACTTATAATATAGATATCACACGTAATCTAGACTAAGAGGAAGGTGACAAGCATGGAAAATAAAACTAATTCATCAAACTTTATAAGAAATATTGTTGTAGAAGATTTAGAAACAGGAAAACATAAGAAAATTGTTACTAGATTTCCACCAGAACCAAACGGATATTTGCATATTGGGCATGCGAAAGCAATTATTTTGAGCTTCGAACTTGCAGATGAATTTAAGGGTAAGACAAACTTACGTTTTGATGATACAAACCCAGCTAAGGAAGATAAAGAATACGTTAATTCCATAGAAGAAGATATAAAATGGCTTGGTTATAAGTGGGATGATTTATTTTTTGCATCAAATTATTTTCAAGAAATGTATGAACGTGCAGTATTATTAATAAAGAATAATAAAGCTTATGTTTGTGATTTAACAGCTGAGGAGATGAAAGAGTACAGAGGCACTTTAAGAGAACCGGGTAAAGAGAGCCCATACAAAAACAGAACTGTGGAAGAAAACTTAGATCTATTTGACCGCATGAGAAAAGGTGAATTTCTCGATGGACAAAAGGTTCTGAGAGCTAAAATTGATATGAACTCTCCGAATATAAATATGAGAGATCCAATAATTTATCGTATATCTCATGCAGTCCACCACAATACAGGTGATAAATGGTGCATTTATCCAATGTATGATTATGCACATCCAATAGAAGATGCAATTGAAGGAATTACACATTCAATTTGTACCTTAGAATTTGAAGATCATAGGCCATTATATGATTGGGTTGTAAACAATTGTGAAATGGAACATAAACCAAGGCAAATAGAATTTGCAAGATTAAATATCACAAATACTGTAATGAGTAAAAGAAACCTTAAGCAATTAGTAGATAATGGAATTGTAGATGCTTGGGATGACCCCCGTATGCCAACTATAGCAGGACTTAGACGTCGAGGATACACTGCAGAAGCTATACGCAATTTTTGTAGAGAAATAGGAGTGGCAAAAGCTAACAGTACAGTAGATGAACAAATGTTAGAACACTTTATAAGAGAAGATTTAAGCCCAAAAACGCGTAGAACTATGGCAATTTTAAGGCCACTTAAGGTGATTATTACGAATTACCCAGAAGCTCAAGTTGAAATGCTTGAAATTGAAAATAATCAAGATGATGCATCAATGGGAACTCGTCAAGTGTCATTCTCAAGAGAAATATATATAGAACAAGAAGACTTCATGGAAATCCCACCAAAGAAATATTTTAGATTGTTTCCTGGAAATGAGGTAAGACTTAAGGGAGCATACTTTATCAAATGTACTGATCTTATTAAAGATTCTGAGGGAAATGTATCTGAAATACACTGTACTTATGATAAAGAAACTAAGAGTGGTAGTGGATTTACTGGAAGAAAAGTCAAAGGAACAATTCACTGGGTAGACGCAATAAATGCATTGCCAGCAGAATTTAGATTATTTGAACCATTAATATTAGACGAAGCACAAGAAGAAGGAAAAACTTTCTTAGATCAAATAAATCCTAATTCTATAGAGGTTTTGCAAGGATTTATAGAGCCAAGTATGAAGGATTCAAAACCACAGGATAAATTCCAATTCTTTAGACATGGTTATTTCAATGTAGATTCTAGATACACTACTGAGGGGAAACTAGTTTTTAACAGAATAGTATCCTTAAAGAGTTCATTTAAAATTTTAAAATAAAATAAACGCCAGTACAAAATTTTGTACTGGCGTTTATTTTTATAACTGCCTAGTTTCTATATCTTCTTTAATTGCTTTAATAAAGGATTCTAGTGGAGTTGCACCTTCATCACCATTTTTACGACTTCTAACAGAAACTTCATTAAGCTCTGCTTCTTTTTCTCCTACTATTAGTAGGTATGGAACTCTTTCATTACGAGCTTCACGAATCTTGTATCCAATTTTTTCTGCTCTGAAATCTCCTGAAGTTCTAATGTTAGCTGCTTTAAGTTTTGCTACTACAGTGTCCGCATAATCATGGAATTTTTCGGAAATAGGCAATACCTTAACTTGCATTGGTGCAAGCCAAGTTGGGAAAGCACCAGCATATTTTTCTATGAGCATTGCGAGTGTTCTCTCGTAGCAACCAATAGAAGTTCTATGGATAACATATGGACGTTTTTTAGAACCATCACTATCAATATAAGTCATGTCAAATCTTTCTGGTAATGAGAAGTCAATTTGTACAGTAATTATAGTATCCTCTTTACCATGAACATTTTTGAATTGAAGGTCAAGCTTAGGGCCGTAGAAAGCTGCTTCACCAACGGCTGTTTTATACTTTATACCTAAATGGTTTAACATATCTTCCATCTTAGTTTCAGTTTCTGCCCAAGCTTCTGGGTTATCAATATATTTATCACTATCATTTGGATCCCATTTAGAGAATCTGTAAGTGATATCATTTTCAATTCCGAGTGTTACCATTATATAGTTAATTAAATTTATAACACCTTTAAATTCGTCTTCTAATTGATCAGGTCTAACAACTAAATGACCCTCTGAAATAGTGAACTGACGAACTCTCATAAGACCATGCATTTCACCTGAAGATTCATTTCTGAAAAGTGTTGAAGTTTCTGCATATCTAATTGGAAGATCGCGATAACTCTTTTGATCTGCATTATAAATTGTAAATTGGAATGGACATGTCATTGGGCGAAGTGCCATAACTTCCTCGTCTTTAGATTCATCACCAAGGACAAACATTCCATCTTTATAATGATCCCAGTGACCAGACATTTTATATAAATCGCTTTTAGCCATAAGAGGAGTCTTAGTAATAACATATCCTCTTTTTTCTTCCTCATCTTCAACAAAACGTTCAAGTAACTGAATTACCCTTGCGCCATTAGGCATAAGTAGTGGTAATCCTTGACCTATAACATCTGATGTTGTAAAGAATTTCAATTCGCGTCCAAGCTTGTTATGGTCTCTTTTTTTAGCATCTTCCACTCTTTCTAAATGAGCATCTAAATCAGATTTTTTTGTAAAGGCAGTCCCGTATATACGACTGAGCATTTTGTTTTTCTCGCTACCTCTCCAATAAGCTCCTGCAACTTGAGTAAGTTTAAAAGCTTTAATATACTTTGTAGACATCAAATGTGGTCCTGCACAAAGATCTGTAAACTCACCATGTTTATAGAAGGAGATAATCGCATCCATTGGTAAATCTTCAATCAATGCCACTTTGAAACTTTCATCTTTATTTGCCATAAAAGCTATAGCTTCAGATCTTGGAAGTTCAAATCTTTCTATGGCAAGATCTGATTTAACAATCTTCTTCATTTCGTCTTCTATTTTTATAATTTCTTCAGCAGAGAAAGAACCCTGTTTATCAAAATCGTAGTAGAAACCTCCATCTATAGCGGGTCCAATAGCAAGTTTAGTAGCAGGAAACAATCTTTTTACTGCTTGAGCCAAAATGTGACAAGCGGTATGTCTAAAGGCCTTTTGACCTTCCTCACTATCAAAAGTTAATATACTAAGTTCGCAATCCTCAGTGATTTTTAAACGTAAATCTACAGTTTTATCGTTCATCATGCCAGCACAGGCCACTCTTGCAAGGCCCTCACTAATATCTCTCGCAATTTCAAATACAGTTATTCCAGACTCATAAGCTTTCATTGAACCATCTTTTAGTGTGATATTTATCATTTATATTGCTCCTTTCAAATTTTTTACAAAACAAAAAACCCCATCCCAATTCTAGTTATAGAAAAGGGACGAGATTATAATTTCCCGCGGTTCCACCCAAATTGTTTATAAAAATAAACCACTTAATAATTATAACGGAATTACCGGGCTTTATTAAAGCCACTCAGAGGTAGTTTTCAGCTAACTGCATTTAAGAATACTTACAGCAATAGTATTCTCTCTCTGTAAATGTATGGTAACTTACTTTTCTCTTCATAGTATTTAAGTATTATATTTACATTAATTATAGCACCTGGGGTAAAAATGTCAA
Organism: Clostridium sp.; assembly: GCF_050717635.1. Lineage (GTDB taxonomy): Bacteria > Bacillota > Clostridia > Clostridiales > Clostridiaceae > Clostridium_AD. The sequence goes on along the minus strand of NZ_JBOITO010000010.1, from coordinate 112,713 downwards.
GGTCATTAATAGAGCAACTAAGAATAGTTTAATTAGCATAGAAGTATATTATATTAAAAAGAAAATTAGCTAAAAATAAAATAAATTGTAAAAAACTATTAATAAAACTAAAGTTTATACGATAATTAAAAGTACTATGTAAAAGTTACATGAATTTTCTAAATAGGAGGGCTCGAGGTGAATGACAAAAAAATAGACTTAAACAAAACTGCAAGAAAAGACTTAACAAGTAAAGCTGAAATATTAAATGATGATTCGTTATTCCCTAATGAAATGGGACTTAAAATAATGCCAATTAAGGTAACTGCTGGATATGCTTTAAGTGCTGGACTTTGGGTATTATTTTCAGATAGGATTTTAAATATGGTAATTAAAGGAAAATTTTTAGTGCAGCATATACAAAAAGTTAAAGGTTGGGGATATGTACTTATTTCATCTGTTATAATATATTATTTAGTCAATGAGTTTAGCAAAAAAAATAAGATGTGGTCTCATAAATCAAAAGAGAATTATGAGGAAATACAAGCTACTTATGAGCAGTTAATAGCTGCAGAAGAGGAGTTAAGGGCACAGTATGATGAACTTAATGAAAAACAAGCAATGATTGAAAAAAGTGAAGAAAGATATAAATTAGCTTTGGAAGGGTCCAATGATACCATTTGGGAAGTTGACCTTATAACTAAAGAATTGTTTTTATCTGACAAATTCGGGAAAATTACTGGATATGATAACAACACTATAAATTCATTAGATGATCTAATAAATTTAGTAATTGAAGACGACAAAGAAATTGCAATAAGTGATTTTGAAAATCACATTAATGGAAAGACCTTATATTACCAAAGTAAAATAAAAATTAGGTCTAATGCCGGAGAGAAAAAGTGGATTTTAATTAGAGGTAAGTGCCTAAGAAATAAAAAAGGTATTGCAACTAAAATTTCAGGATCCCTTACTGATATATCTGTACTAAAGGACTCTGAGGAAAAAATTAATAAGTTGGAGTATTATGATATATTAACAGGTATACCAAATAGAAGACTTTTTGTTAATACTCTTAAAAGTGAGATTATAAAAGCTAAATTTAAAGAAACTAAAATGGCTGTATTATTTATCGATTTAGATAATTTTAAAGAAATTAATGATACTTTAGGCCATGATTATGGGGATGAATTATTAAAAAAAGTTGCAATAACCATTAAAGCATCTATTAAAGAAGGCGATCTTGTTTCAAGAGTTGGAGGGGATGAATTTTTTATTTTAATGAAGGATGTTCAGGATTACGCATCTATTAGTGAGCTTTGTAGAAAAATACAAAGTTTACTAAACTGTGGAATTAATATAGATAGTAAGCATGTATATTCTGCAGCAAGTATTGGTATTGCAGTGTTTCCACAAGATGGCAAGACTAGCTCAGCACTGCTACGAAGTGCTGATACTGCCATGTATAATTCTAAATACAATGGAAAATCCAAATATTGTTATTTTGACAAATGTATGAGTGAGGCTGTAGTAAGACGTGTAGAAATAGAAAAAGGTCTAAGACGTGCATTAGAAAGAAACGAGCTTGAAATATATTATCAACCACAGATAGATATTATAAACAATAAAATAAAAGGATTTGAGGCACTTTTAAGATGGGAAAGTCCTGAACTTGGGAAAGTATCTCCAGTAGAGTTTATACCTATTGCAGAGCAAAGTGGATTAATAATTCCTATGGGTGAATGGATTATAAAAACTGTGTATCTTCAAAATAATGCATGGAAAAATAAAGGCTACGTATATGATACTATTGCAATAAATCTATCGTCAATTCAACTTGAGAATGATAAATTTGAAGAAACTCTAAAAAAACTTATAGCTGAAACAAATGTTAATCCAAGATTTGTGGAGCTAGAAATTACAGAAAGCATTTTGGTGAAAGATTTTGAAAAAAGCGTAAAACTTCTTACTGTCATAAGAGACTTAGGTATAAACATTGCCTTAGATGATTTTGGAACGGGATATTCTTCTCTTAGTTATTTAAAGCAATTGCCTATAAACACCCTTAAAATAGACAAGTCTTTTATTGACAACATAGTTACAAATGAAAGAGAAAGAGCCATTGTAGATGGAATAATACAACTTGCACAGAAAATTGGATTGGATGTTATTGCAGAAGGCGCGGAATCCAAGGAACAAATTGAACTATTGCAAAGTATGGGCTGCAACCAAATACAAGGCTATTATTACAGTAAACCTCTTCCAAGCGCTGAAATTGAGGAGAAATTTTTAAAAAGTAAGTGGAGTCAACAACAATTGGGGACGGTTAACAACTAATCGGCTAAAGTCTGGGGAAAGTCTGGGGGACGGTTAACAACTAACTGACTTAAAAAGTGTGGGGGACGAGCATAAGCTTTTAGCTTTAGGCGGAAAAGTTGTTAACCGTCCCCTTAGTGTTTAAAAAAACATAATTAAATAAAAAAGCAGAAAGCTGTGATTTTTAAAATCACAGCTTTCTGCTTATAGAAAAATAATAAAAATATATAAATTACTAAAGTATATGTTCAATAAAATATATTTATGCTATAATAGTACATAAATGTAATATTAAGTAAATAACAAATAAAAGGGGGAAGATTCACATGAAATCAAATAAAATTATACAATTTAATGGGAGGGAAGTAATTTTTAAAGATTTAGAGCAAAAGGTTAAGAAAATATGGAGGCAAGGTGGACAACTTCAAAAGGATATAAAATCAATGGAGATATATGTGAAAATAGAAGAAAATAAGTGCTACTATGTTATTAATGAAAATGTTTCGGGCAAATTTGAATTAACTGCTTAAGGGCTAGATTACTTATGAATCTTGCAAAACGAAGGAGATGTAAAAATGAGAAATGTCCTAAAGAATCTGGCAGTTGTGATAACTTTGATGCTCACTTTAAATGTAACAGCACTAGCAGTTCCAACTAGTGGAATGTTACAACAGCAGAAGGATCAACTAACGAAAGTTCAAACTGAAAGGGATAAAGTAGAAAGCAAAATAGAACAATTAGATAACGAGATTGGAATTAATATGACTAAAACGGAAGAAAATAAGGCCGAAATATCTTTAACAGAAAAGGCGATTAAAATAGCCATAGTAGATATTGAGAAGGTTGAAATTAGCGAAACAAGTCAAGAAAAATTGTTTAATAGCAGAATAAGAACTATGTATATGAATGGTTTCGATGGCTATGCCGAGATGATTCTCAGTGCAGAGACCATTGGTGATTTTGTATCAAGAGTAGAAAATGTAAAAATTATTATGAATTTTGATAAAGAAGTAACGAATAAATTAAAAGCTACTAAAATTAAGTTAAATGAAAAGCAACAAAGTTTAAATAGGACGAAAGAAGCACTACTTAGTTTGCAAGTTGAAAATAAGGAAAAGTTAAATAAAATAATTCTCGCTAGAGAGGCACAAAAAAAATTAATAACTCAGCTAAACAGCAAGAAAAATATTCTTCTAGCTGAGATAAGTAACTCTTACGTGTCATTAAATATAGGCATGTCAAACATAAATGTCATGGGAGACATTTCACCTTCAAGAGGCGCGACTAATGTGTCACAAAACGCTGTAGTATCCTATGCAGCAGATTTCCTTGGCACACCATATTTATGGGCTGGGACATCACCTTCAACAGGTTTTGATTGTTCAGGATTCACACAATATGTGTACAGGCATTTTGGAATATCAATAGGAAGAAGCACTGGTGATCAGGTAAGAAGTGGTGTAGGAGTATCTATAGATAATCTTCAACCTGGAGATTTAGTTTTCTTTGGGGGTTCAAGTAATCCTAAACATACTGGTATTTATATTGGAGATAATAAGTACATTCATTCTCCTCATACAGGAGACGTAATAAAGATTTCATCTATGACAAGACGGGATTATGTAATAGGCAGACGAGTAAGATAAAAAGTATATATATCGCGGATGAACTTTATATAATATATATACTTTGTTGAAAATGATAGGGACGGTTAACAATTGTTGAAAATGATAGGGACGGTTAACAATTGTTGCACTTTATTGAAATACTCCTAATGCCCACCTAAGAGATTAATAATTTACTGATTATCATATCATATAAATTTTCTTCATCCGTACCAACTAAAATCTTTTTATCTACCAGAGCAATAGTGTGAGACTTACACCTGCGGCATTTTCCAAGACATTTTTTAGTGGATATTTTTATATTTGGATGAGTTTCAGTTATCATAGCAATGACAGCATCTTTCCCTTTGTTTTTTTCGCAAAATTTAACTTTCACATTATCAACTCCTCAATAATTACTTTATGCTAGAGGGAAGGCGAAAATGCTTGGGGACGGTTAACAATTGTTTTATCCTTAGTGAATATTAGACTTTAAGTAGAGGTTATCCCTTTGCATTAGGTTTTACATCTATTTATCTCTTGTTTTAATTTTTTATTGGTTTAAAAGGACAAGCATCTGTAATTATAGAGGCTTGTCCTTTTTTATTGAATAAAAAACAAATAAGTAATAATTATAAAATTTTTATTTGTAACTGTTACTTATAGATAAAAGAAATTAATAATAAGCTTTTTAAGAGTAACTTTCGATAAACTCAGAAATAATATTTTCATATTTTTTGTCTGATATAATTAAGTCCACACCAATAGTGCATAATTTTGATGTTCTAGCCTGTGTAATGTTTCCAAGTATACTGCAGATATCGCTGGATTTGAAATTGCAGAGGCATCTCATTAGGACAACAGCTAATGCTCTTGATTTTACGAGCTTTCTGTTATGTTTCATATGAAGAACAACCTTTGGTATACCCATCTTATTCGCTATGAAATTTATTATGTCCTTACTTTTAAAGTTTCGTAAAAGTATTTTCCTTTCACTTTTATATTCCGTTGTTTCATCTTCAAATTCAATTTTTTCTATTTGTTTTTCATCGGTGCATCCTAAAATACGGTTGCAGTAATTTTTTCTTGCTTTTTTAAGATCATTACCAAAAAAGCTCATAACAAAGTCGTAATCAACTACTCTGAAAGCGTCTTTTCTTTTTCCAGTGTATATTCCTAAGCTAGAAAAAGCATATTCTTCAGGACAATCTTTGAATTCACCAATATCTGTAGGATTATTATGTATATATAATGATACAGTTCTAAGGTATTTGTCATTATCAACTATTAGGCTCTTAAATCTATCTTTAAAAAGAGGCCCGTGCCTTTTATATTTTTTGTTAAAGTACATTGCATAAGAAAAATTTATTCCATGCATGACTTTTGATATATCTGCGCCGTTAGCATCGATCAGTAGATGTGCATGGTTATCCATAAGACAGTAACCATAAACTTTAATATTATAGATAACTTTATATTTCTTAAGTAGAGTTAAATACTTGTTCTTATCTTCGCAATCTCTGAATAAATCTACCTCGGTTATACTTTTGCACATAATATGAAATATAGCATCGCTCGCTTTTAATCTTGCTTTTCTTGCCATGAATTATTACCCCTTTTCATAAACTTTTATTTAAATTCTTGCCTATGATTTCAGATGTTATTCATGTTTTTAGATGATAGTTTAATCCAATTAATTGTTAACCGTCCCCAGCTTTTCCATAACTATTTTTCGATAAAATAAAAAAAACAGAAATTTTAAGGTAATGTAAGGTATAATGTAACTATAAGAATAAATTTGGAAATTGTAATTAAAATAAAACAGAAATAATAGAATATTAGTAATAGGATTTTAGGGGGAGTGATTTAGATGGAAGATAAGGATATTATACTTTTGCTAGCAATAGTAATGGTTTTCTTTGCGACACTTTTCATTAGTAAGCAGCAGGCGGTTGCCAGTGTAAGCGTTCCTACGATATATACCTCTGCTAATATTGAAGGGACATCTCAAAGGGAAGCTAGAACAGCTGCAGCTAAAGTTGAAGCACAAGCTAAAGTTGAGGCTAAGGCTAAAGCTGAATATCAGAAGTTATTAGTAGCTAGGCAAAGTAAGATAGATGAAGAGCTAAAAAATCAACGTAAGCTAGATGATATAGAAAAATCAATTAGAACTTTCGTAGGTGAAGATATAAAAAAAATTGGAATTGTTTACTACGACATAAATTCTAAGAAGTTCATTAGCATAAATGGGGACAAACAGTTTGTAGCCGCCAGTACGATAAAAGTACCTATAAATATGCTTATGTACGATATGATACAGCATAAAAAAATTGATATTGATGAAAAATTAAAATACAAAAAATCAGATTTTGAAGGTGGTGCGGGGATGCTTCAAGGAACGGATTTAAGTAAACCTATTGCCATACAGAAATTAAGTGACTATTCAATACGGTATTCAGATAATATAGCCATAAATATGCTTTTAAGAAAAGTGGGAAATGAAAATAGATATGATTATCTTGAAAAAATTACGGGACATTCTATAGAGCATAAAGGGAATTACACCACACCGATGGAATCTTTTAAGATATTAGAAAGATTATATATAAACCCAGACGAGAATGAATACTACAGTGGTTTAATTGAAACTATGAAAAAAACAGAGTATCATGATAGGATAGACAAATATATTCCAAATGAAATTGTAGCTCATAAAATTGGGGACTATGATGAATATGTAAATGATATGGCCATTGTATACAATGATAAACCTTATATTCTTGTAGTTTTTACAAAAAATGTGGTAGATGCACACGAAAGTATTGCACAAGTATCTAAAGTGATATACGAGGCACAAAAAAAATAGTATAGTTTCCTTAAAGAACAAAAATGCCTAAGTATATCAATATACTTAGGCATTTTCTAGTCTATAGGTCTATAGGTCTAGTCTAGGGACGGTTAACAACTAAACAGCATTAAAGGGTGAGGGGGACAGGCAAAAAAGTTAAGGGCGGTTAACAATTTTTACGGTTTAAGGTAAAAAGTTGTTAACCGTCCCCATAAAAGTTGCGTTAAATTATCAAAAAAACAAAGACCCTCGTTTTAACAAATCGATAAATTTGTTAAAACAAAAATCTATTAGAACAACTTCACTAATGACATGAGATAGGCATATAAATAATAAAAAAAAAATTATAAAATATACTCACAAAAATAAATTAGGAGGAATGCCAATCTCTTGTGTCGGTAGTGAAGCATAATATATTATATGCTCGAAAATTAAAGTTGCTACAACCATATACAAATAGATTTCGGTCCAAATATATGGAATTTATCCATCAAAATGTATTTAATCATTTCAAATACATAGGAAATAATGTATAATAATAATAAAACATGGAAAGGCGTGAGATAAAATGACTTATATGAAAAAATACGAAGAATGGTTAAACAATGAATACTTTGATGAAAAGACCAGAGAAGAATTAAGGTCAATATCAGAGGATGATAAGGAAATTCAAGATAGATTCTACATGGACTTAGAGTTTGGAACTGCAGGACTAAGGGGAAAATTAGGTGCGGGACTTAATAGGATGAACATATATATTATATCAAGAGCAACTCAAGGACTTGCAGATTACATTAAAGAATATGGGAAAGAATATATGGATAGAGGCGTAGCCATAGCCTATGATTGCAGACATTTCTCAGAAAAATTTGCAAAAACAGCAGCTCAGGTTTTAGCGGCAAACGGAGTTAAGGCTTATTTATTTGAAGAATTAAGACCTACTCCAGAATTATCCTATGCAGTAAGGACGCTAAATTGTGCTTCTGGAATTGTAGTAACTGCTAGTCATAACCCTAAAGAATACAACGGTTACAAGGTATACTGGGAAGATGGTGCTCAAATATTATCATCTATATCAAAGGGCATAACTGATAAAATTCAAACAATTACAGATTTTAGTGCTATAAAACTTATGGATATGAACGAAGCAAAGGAAAAAGGATTAATAGTAATGCTTGGAAAAGCCATGGATCAAGAGTATATGGAGAAAGTTAAAGGACTTAGCTTAAGAGATGATATAGATAAAGATATAAAAATTGTATATACCCCATTAAATGGTACAGGAAATATGCCTGTAAGGCGTGTTCTTAAGGAAAGAGGCTTTACTAATATAATAGTAGTACCTGAGCAAGAAAATCCAGATCCAGACTTTACTACAGTTGGATATCCAAACCCAGAGGATGTAAAAGCATTTAAATATGCACAGGCTCTTGGGAAAAAAGAAGGGGCAGAATTATTAATAGCTACAGATCCAGATTGTGATAGACTTGCCATAATGGTTAGAGATAAAAATGGTGAATATGTTGCCTTTAACGGTAATCAAACAGGAGCTATATTAATAAAATATGTCATAGAAGGAATGAAGGAAAAAGGCACACTTCCCAAAAATGCTGCTATAGTAAAATCCATAGTAACAGGGGATCTAGGTAGAGCTATAGGAAAAAAATATGGTGTAGAAACTTTTGATGTACTAACAGGATTTAAAAATATTTGTGGAAAAGTAAACGATTTTAAAAAAGACAATAGCTATGAATTTGTATTTGGATATGAAGAAAGTATCGGCTATGTTGCAGGAACTTTCGTTCGTGATAAAGATGCAGTAATAGCTTCTATGCTTTTATGTGAAGCTGCTGGTTATTATAAAAAACAAGAAAAGACTCTAATAGAAGTATTAAATGGAATATATGAAGAGTTTGGATATTATAGAGAAAACCTAATATCTATAGTTTTAGAAGGCATAGAAGGGCAAAAAAGAATTTCTAGGATGATGGAAGAATACAGAAAAGATAATCCAAAGACTTTAGGCACTGCAAAGCTTACTAAATATATAGATTATGACATAGAGAAATCTTACGACATAATAAATGGCACAGAGGAAAGTAGTGGAATTCCAGTATCTAATGTACTTAAATTCTATTTTGACGATGAAAGTTGGTATGCTGTAAGACCATCTGGTACAGAACCAAAAATTAAGATATACATGTACTCTAAGGGAAAAACTTTAGAGGCGGCAGAAACAAAATTAGTAGAGATGAAGGAAATAATAATAGAGAAACTTCAAAGCACGAAATAATATAAAAGGGATTCATGTACTGAGCAGAATGCATTCTGACGCAGTGCATGAATCCTTTAATTTTCATACCATCCGTGGTATTTGGTAAGAGAATCTTTTGTCACTATTTTTGTTGGATGGCACCATTTATGGTGATAGGAAGTAAATTTGGAAGTCTTCTAAAAATTAAAAGTCTTAGGCTGGATGCAAATAGAAATGCATGTGTAAACTGTCATTTATGTGATAAGAATTGCCCGATGAGTCTTAATGTGGAAGAAAAAGTTCGAACGTTTAATCATCACTATTTGTCTATCCTTCACAAAAAATTACTTTGATGCAGAAGATTTAGCACAACAAACCTTTTTGTCTGCTTATAAAAATTACAGTAAATTTGATGGTGTAAATTTTAAGGCTTGGCTTACAACAATCGCCACTAACAAATGCAAAGATTTTTTTAAAAGTCCTGCAAGAAGGGTTGATAGCTTATCCTGCACAGATTATGAATATTTAAAGGATGATGGAGAAACACCTGAAGACGAGATATTAAAAAAACATAGCAGGGAACAAATATATGGTTTATGCGATAAATTAAAAGAGCCTTATAAGTCAATATCCATAAACTATTTTTGTGAAGATATTAAGCTAAAAGATATGGCAAAAGATACAGGACAAAATTTAAAAACATTACAGACCCATCTTTACAGGGCAAAAAAACTGCTTAAAGTTTTATGGAAGGAGGAGTGCATTTGAGAACACTATTTGAAGAAAACGGTCACTTAACTAAAATATCGTTAAATATGATTAAAGAGGGATCATTAAGTGAAGTAGAACTAATTTTAATGGCAGAACATATTTCTCTTTGCGAGGAGTGTGCTGACGCTTTAGCTGATAGTTTTGTGGATAATGAACTTGCATGTGTTCCTTCAGGCTTTGAACAGGAAATATTAAGCAAAATAAAAGTAAAAAAAGAAAAGAATACTCAGTTTATATTTTATTCCATTAGGGTTGTAATGGCTGCAAGTATCGCATTAATGTTTGTTTTTTCTAGTCAATTGAATTTTATTGCCAATACAAAATCCGAAACATTAAATATAAACCCTATAAACTTAAGTAGTATTAACACCTTTAATGAAAGTCTTAATGATTTTTCAGATAAAATAATTAATATGGAGGTCTTTAATAATGAAAAGAGAAAGAAGTAAATTTTTAACCTTTTGTTTCTCGCTTTTACCTGGCGCAGGGCACATGTACATGAGATTTATGAAGCTAGGACTATCACTTATGGCAGCATTTTTCTTTTTAATATTTTCATCTAGCTGGCTTAATATAGGTCCACTGCTCTTTTTTGCACCATTAATTTGGTTTTACTCATTTTTCGATTGTATGAATAAGCGTTATTCAACAGATGAAGAGTTTTTACTTTTAGAGGATAATTACTTATTTTCTCTTGATGAAATAGTAAAAATAGATAGTGGTATATTTAAAAAACACGGAAAATACACAGGAATAATTTTAGTGATTCTTGGTGGTTACTTAATATGGAATAATATCATAAGCAGCTTAGCTAGATTTATGCCTGGGAAAGTATATTACGCCATAAATTCTATAACAAGAGTTGCGCCTCAGATAATAATAGGTATTGCAATAATTGTTGTGGGTTTAAAGCTTATTAAAGGCAAGAAGAAAGAGTGTGAGCTCAATGATTAAAGGACGTAGAGTAGGAACATTTACTACTGGAATAGTTTTAGTTATGTTTGGAATAATGTTTTTATTAAGGCTTATATATCCAGGTATTAGTTATTTGAAAGTAGCATCACTGTGGCCACTTATATTAATTATACTGGGAATTGAAATAATATTAGCTTATTTAATAAACAAGGAAGATATAATGAAATACGATTTTGGGGCAATAGTTCTAATAATATTATTAGCATTTTTCGCAATGAGTATGGGATGCATGGAATATATAATTACTCACGTGGAACAGATTAAACATAACCTTTAGTAAGTTAATGTACAATCTTCGTATAAGATGAAGTAAGTATAAAATGACTAGGTAAATGGGCTGGTGATTTTAGTTTACATATTTAGGAATATAAGATATCATTATATTAATGCAAGTACACTAAAAGGGAGCTGATAATATGAAACTAGCACTAGCTCAATTAGATGTGGCCTGGGAAGAAAAATCCAAAAACAAAGACACCGCCTTGAAATTCATAGAAGAGGCAGCTAAGCAAAATGTAGATATGATACTTTTCCCGGAGATGGCGCTAACAGGCTTTTCTATGAATACTGAGGCAATAGGGGAAACAAACAATGAAACCAAAGAATTCTTTAGGAATCTCAGCTCTAAATTCAATATTTTCATAGGCTTTGGGTATGTAGAGGGAATAAAAGACAGCAAAAATAAATACTCTATAGTATCTCCTAAAGGGGAAAAACTGTTAGATTATACTAAAATACATCTATTTTCTTTTGGAGCGGAAAATGAATTTTATCAAAGTGGAAATGAAATAAAACATTTTGATGCTATGGATTTTAATATTGTACCTTTCATTTGCTACGATTTGCGTTTTCCTGAAATATTTCAGATGGCTTCAAAGACTGCAAGTTTAATTACAATAGGGGCTAACTGGCCAATAGAGCGGCGGGAACACTGGATTTCGCTACTTAAAGCAAGAGCAATAGAAAACCAGTGCTATATTGCTGGAATAAATCGTGTGGGTGAGGGCAATGGATTATACTACAGTGGGGATTCTATGATTGTAGATCCACTAGGAAATATAATAAGTAGCTTATATATGGAGGAAGGTCTAATTGTAGCCAATATTTATAGAGAGAACGTGACCAAAATTAGAGACAGTTTTAGACTTAAGCAGGACCGAAGAGAAAGCTTGTACTACGACATTAAAAATACTCCTTCCCGCAACATTTAATTATTGCAGGAAAGAGTATTATGTTTAGTCACTAAATTAAATTTTAAACTTTTGAACCAGTTCATTAAGCTTTTGTGCAAGCTCTGCCTGACTTTGTGAAGTTTGCGCAACTTCTTCCATAGCTTTCGAGGTCTCGTCAATACTAACTTTAATATCGCCCGTACGCTCTGCTGAGTGTTGTGAATTTTGTGCTAGTGTTTGCACCGCTTCACTAACTTGATTTACAGTGGCTTCTACCTCTTCAGACATGGAAGCAATTTCTTCAGACATAGAACTTATAAATTCTCCATCTTCGCCATATTGCTCGCCTGAAGCTGCATACTCCTCTAAAACAGGTTTAATGTTATTTACAATAAATTTAAGGATGTCATTACTATTTTCTGATAAATTTCCAAATGACTCTTGAACTTTTACTATTGTACGTTGAATTGTAGTTACAGTCTGCGCGGACTCCTCTGCAAGTTTTCTTACTTCCTCTGCAACAACTGCAAAGCCTTTTCCTTGTTCTCCAGCTCTTGCAGCTTCAATTGCTGCATTTAATGCAAGCAAATTAGTTTGCGATGCAATAGCTGCAATGCCATCAGTCATGATTTTTATTTCATCTACAACTTTTCCATCTTCTATAGCCTTTAATATGTTCTTCTCTTTTTCTTTATAAATGCGGTTACCTTCTTCTAATGCCTTATTAGCCGAGATTCGAACTACATTTGCTTTTTCTTTTATTTGAGAAGCATTACCACTGCCTTCCATAGCTTTTGAAGATAGTTCTTCCATACTTGCGTTAACTTCTTCAACGGAAGCAGTTATTTCCTCAGAGGTCGCACTGGCTTCTTGAGTGTTTTTATCTATTTCGCGAGTTGAATGGTCAATAATTTCCATTCTAGATGTTATTTCTTGAACAGTAGCTGAAAGTTCTTCTGATGATGCACTCATATCCATAGAGTTATTCATTATCTCCTGTACCAAATGTTTAATATTTTGCTGAGCTGTATTTAAGGCTAACCCTGTTTGTCCAATTTCATCTTTCCCATTTACAATAACTTCCTCAGAGAAATCATATAATGATAACCTAAGAGCTAAAGCTTTTATGCTAAGGATTGGTTTTGTGATTTTGCTAGACAATACAGTTACAATTATTGCAGCTAGTATTAATAATATAATACCAAATATAATATTTTTGTATCTTATACCATAAATTGAAGCAAAAGCGTCTGATTCTTTTTCAACAGTTATAACAACCCAGTTTCCAGAAGTACCTGGAAGTTTTATAGTATCATAAGCACTAATTACACTATTTTTATTTGTGTCTATATACTGTGTAATTCCACTTTTACCATTTAATGCAGCAGCTGTTATGGTTTTAAGTTCATCTGGAACTTTAATGTCTTCAGTCTTAGTAGATGGAACACCACTGGTATCAGTTACAATTTTACCAGCAGCGTCTTTTTCTTTGACAGTTTTAGTCATAGCCTTATAATTGTATAGTTCTGTGATTTGATTTTTATCAGGATGGGCTATTACTGCGCCTTCTCCATCTAAAACATAGGCATAACTATTTTTCGTACTATATCTTTCAACTATATTTTGCAATTCTTCAAGTTTTAGATCAGCACCCATTATACCTACTAACTCAGATTTATCATTTAGTATTGGATATATTATAGAATTTACTGCATAATTGTCGCCATTAGTTGTTAAATATGATTTTGTAATAAAAGGCTCTTTTAACTCAAGGGCTTGTTTAAACCACCATCTATCAGCCCTATTTGCTAACTTACCGGTACTTCTAGAAGTTTGATCACCTTTTAAATCTTGAATATAAAATAAATCAAAATATGGATTTTTTTCAATAGTTTTCTTAAGTGCTTCCGTTTGTAATGCAGGCACAAAATCACTAATGCTCCTACTCCTTGTAAGCTCCTCAGTTAGTGCGTAGGATTTGGACATATAATCATACACACTGCTCCCAATAGTTTTCGCCAAAATACTATTACTTGCGTAAACATCTTGTGTTAATTGTTTTGCCATATAATGGTCAGAAATCAAATTTGATATTAAAAATGGTATACCTACAATTAAAATTGCAATAATGATTAATTGATGTTTGATAGACTTCATGCTCATCCCCCTAATTTTACAGTAAAATGTATCCTAAACCCTGCATTTATTAATTGTATGAAGAGTTTAGTGTAACGTCAACCTATTTTATCATTTAAAAACCTACATATCAATATAATTCGACTTTGATTTTACGATCTATATAGGAAATTTAAAATGGAGTTATCATATAATTAAATTTTACATTTGATATGCAATTTCATGGAATAATTGTGAAACGAAAAATAAAGTTGGCTTGTCATAAATAGACAAACCAACTTTATTTATATAATTCAATATCACTAAGCTTTAAGTTAATGCTTTGGGTTACCAGCTACTATTTCTATTGCTTTTGTAATGGCTGTAGTAACATTAATTTTTTCTTGCTTGTCAACCTCAGCAAAGGCTTTCGCATATATTTCACCTTGCTCAGATACAATATATCTTGTATCAAGTGAGTTTAATGCAATTGCAGTGATGTCTAATTTGCACTTTTCACATTTGCAAATATTATCATAACCTTTTAATATCTCAGAAAGACGTTTGGACACTTCAGTCTCAGAATAATTTTTTAATTTATACATTGTAGTCCTCCTAAGTTTTTTTTGAAAATCAATCATAAAAATTATATCACAATATGCTAAATATTTACACAAAACCTTAAAACATACTTAGATGGAGCTTACGAGAAAGATCTTCTAGGACTTTACCTCCACCAATGCTATTTCCGTACACGTCAAGGGATGGACCTACAACTGCGATTCCCATGCGGTTTGGAACAACAGCCATTATGCATCCACCAACTCCGCTCTTACACGGAATTCCAACCTCGATGCAAAATTCTCCGGATCTGTCGTATAGTCCACAGGTCATCATAAGAGCCTTAACTATTCGATTAACATCCTCTGGAATTATCATCTCATTAGACCAAGGGGCTATTCCATTATTTGCAATAACTGAGGCTATCCTTGCTACATCTGCAACAACTACCTCAACCGAGCAGCACTTAAAGTAAGCATCTAATACATCTTCTACATCCTTTTGGATTATATTGGCGCCCTTTAGATAGTAAGCCATAGCCCTATTTGTGTTCCCAGTCAATTTTTCAGACTCATAAACTGAATGATTCAACTCAATGTGGTTATTGTTAGATAATCTTTTCATCATGCATAGAATTCTATTAAATTGCTCTATGCCATTATCTCCTGACACAAGGGAGGTACAAACTATTGCTCCTGCATTTATAAACGGATTTGATGGCTTATGTGTGACCTTTATTTCAAGTTTAACCATTGAATTAAATGCGTCAGCTGAAGGCTCTTTACCCACTTTAGAAAAAACAACCTCCTTGCCATTATCAATAAGAGCACATATAAGGATTATTATCTTTGATACACTTTGAATAGTAAACTTTGTATTAAAGTCACCTTCTAAAATAATATTACAATCTGTGTCAAAGATGCACGCTCCAAGGGCATCTCTATCTCCTTTTGCAAGTCCAGGAATATAGGTTGCTACTTCTCCATTTTTCGTAAATTTTTTGCCGTTTTCAATTGCTGCTTTTAATATTGAACGCATTTACAATCATCGCCTCCATCATATATGAGTACTAATGTACTAATGTATAAAAAATATATCTATAATCTAATTTATCACAAATACTTTAGCTATTCAATGGGAAATCAATGGGGACGGTTAACAACTAATGTTCATTGATATCTGGAATATTCAATCATTGTTCCATTGTTCATTAATTCATTCATTGGGGACGGTTAACAACTATTCACTAAATTTACCTTGTCACTTGCACTTTTAAACTGAATGGAATATACTGTGATTAGATAGTTAGACAATCGTCTAAATATCTAATCATAATATAGGAGAGATTATATGTCTGCTTTGAATTTACCTTTTAAAGCTTTAGCTGACCCAACTAGACGCAAAATTATAATGCTTCTTAAAAAAGGAAACCTTACCCCAGGCGAAATTGCAGAGCATTTTGATATGACAAAACCCAGTATTTCTCACCATCTTAATATGCTAAAACAAGCAGACCTTGTGAGTGACGAGAGGAGAGGGCAGAACATTTACTATTCATTAAATACTACTGTATTCCAAGAGGTTATTGGTTGGTTTTTTGATACGGCCCATTATAATGAAGGAGATGATATTAATGATGAAAAAGATTCTTGATACTATTAAAAAAGATTGGTTTATTATCGCTATAATTGCCTTAACTTTTATGGTTACTATATATCTTTATCCAAGCCTTCCTAGCAAGATTCCAAGCCACTGGAATTCTGAAGGACAAATTGACGGTTATTTGGGTAGGTTTTTGGGGGCCTTTTTAATTCCTTTAATGAATTTAGGTTTTTATTTTATGTTTATATTTTTACCGTATTTAGATCCTAAAAAAGCAAATTATGCAAAATTTTCTGGTGCATATAAATTATTAAGGTATTCATTTCATATACTCTTTGCATGTATTCAAATTATAATACTTCTAGTTGCACTTGGACACCCAGTGAATGTAACCATGCTTATAGGCATAGGTACATCCTTATTACTTGTATTAATAGGAAATGTTATGGGGAAATTCAAACACAATTATTTCGTTGGAATAAAGACTCCTTGGACACTTGCAAATGAAGAAGTGTGGACTAAAACTCACCGAATGGCTGCACCATTATGGGTAGTTGGAGGGATTATATCTGCTGTTTTTGCAATACTTTTTGAGGGAAAATCTTCTTACTCCATAGCATTAGTAATAATAATATCTGTGATTTCCATTGTTCCAATAGTATATTCTTTTGTTATTTTCAAAAGGCTTGAGAAAAAATAAGTGTTTGTTAAGGATAAAAAAATAGGTAGAGCTACATATAAGAATATGTTACTCTACCTATTTTTCTAACTTTAGAAGTGTCTAATTCAGTTGGTTTTAAACAATTATTTTTTTTATTAACCTTTTTAAAAAAAATTTAGAACCTACTAATTCCAAACTATTTTCATTTATAGTTACTACTAAATATTCCCTCCATAATGTTCTAATTACAGAGGATTTAAAAATTATCTGTTCACTATCATTTTTCACCATAGACCAATGCAGCTTTTTCATTATTTTTTGTATTTCAATTATTATATCTTTATTCGTTATTTCTTCACATATAACTTTTGTAGAATATTTTGTATAATTATCCATGTTAAGAAAACTATAAAAAATAGAAAATGTGAAAGTAAACCAAAGAGTTGAACTAATATTTCTATTTAGGTGATTGAGAATTAGATTGACCATTATGCTGAATATATATGTCATACTAAACATATAACAAAATATTTTTAAAAATGTTAAAAATTTATTTGAATCTGTTTTATTCAAATTGTTCTCCTCCTTTAGGTTTAATCTTAGTTTATAATATTTTACAATTGCTACTTAATAGTAGCATATTATAGTATAAATATAAAGATTAGAGATATCCCATTATTCCAATAGTATATTCTTTTATTATTAATAAAAAACTTGATAAAAAATAATTCGGGGTTTTATTAAATTCGGAGAATATTTTGAATATTTCTAAAAAATTCGATTATTAATAATATGCTTATGATATAATAATAAATAAGATATATTAAAAAAGAGGTGTTAATTTGAATACGCAACCAACTAAGTTTGAAGTAACTTTACCAGAAGAGCTTATTCCATTTTTAGATAAAATCTCTGGAGATTCTATAGATCAGAAGGTTAGGTTAGCTTTTGCAATAAATTTATTTACAAGTAAAACAGTAACATTAGAAAGAGCAGCAGAGCTTTCAGTGTTATCACTTATAGATTTTATGAATGTACTTGAACAACAAGGAATCCCTTGGGGAGAATACACTTATGAGCATAAAAAGCAAGACGACTTGGTTATTAAAAAGATGTTAATGGAGATAGGACAGAAGAATTGCAAGATGCTATAGAAAAAGGTCTTATTAAAATTTATCATGTAAAAGATGAGCTGTTTGTAAATAGGTTTATGGGGAAATTGCATAGGGGGGAATTAGAAGTAATAGCAGGAGCTAAAGAGCTAAAATTAGATTATCTACTAATTGATGAAAAATCAGCAAGAAGTGTAGCAGAAGTTTTAATGTTAGAACCTACAGGCCTTTTGGGTATTTTGAAATTCGCTAAATTATCAGGCGTAATTGAAGCTTTAAAACCATATTTGGATGGCTTAATAGAAAATAATTATAGAATTTCTAAAAAACTATATAATGATATCTTGTTAGACGTGGGAGAATTATAATAAATCAGTTTCATCATTTAAAAATACAGGAAGTGAAAGCTTAAAACTCATTTGTATCGTTAAAGAAGAAAGACATAAATAAATTCAGAATAATAGCAAGGAGATGACTGTAAAGTCATCTCCTTGCTATTATTTATTTCATTTTCCATTGTGGCTGTCGTTTATTCAAAAATGCATCAATACCTTCATGCGCATCTTCAGTTGTGCATAAAGTAGCGAAATGACTGTTGCTTAAATCAATCGCTTCTTTAAATAATAAATCTTCCATCTTTAGAAAGATTTTTTACCTAATTGTAAAACCAAAGGACTTTTACTAGCTAATTTAAGAGCCATTTTCATGGTTTCTTCATCTAATATATTATCAGGTACGACTTTATTGATTAGACCAATTTTCTCTGCTTCATTTGCATCAATCATATCTCCTGTCAAAAGTAATTCCAAAGCGCGTTTTCTTCCTAGTGACCTCGATAAAGCGACAGCAGGTCCCATACAGAATAGACCTACATTAATGGCTGTGGCGCCGAATTTTGCATTCTCAGATGCCACTGCTAAATCACAGGCAGCCACAAGCCCAATACCATTGGCTACAGCCACGTTATGAACAGAAGCAATCACCGGTTTACTCATACGCAATTGTTAGACCCATTTGTTCCATTAACTCCACCCATTCGAAGTATCGGATATTAGTCTTTCCTTCAAGAGCTCCAACATCAATTCCAGCACCCTTCACAATGACAACACGAATCAATGAATCATTTTCAAATTCAGATAGTGCACCGTTCAATTGCTCAGCCATAGATAAATTAAAAGTGTTGTAATGCTCTGGACGATTGAGAGTAATTATTCCAACACTATCATATCTTTCAACAAGTACATCCGTATAATTCATTAAAATCCCTCCAATTTTTTTTAGAAATATAGGAACATAATTACTAGTCATATATTTTAGTGCTCCTAATATTTTCTTAGGCACTTTATATAATAATAGCGTACCCTACTTCGTTATAAGTGTAAAATCTTACCTACCTTCTTAAATACACACAGACTTGTAACCGTAGCATAGCCTTTAGACTGATTAGTTGTTAACCATCCATTGCTTAATCCCCGTCTTTATGTTCGTTAGTTGTTAACCGTCCCCGGCTTAATCCCTAGCCTTTAGTTTCATTAGTTGTTAACCGTCCCCCTCTTTCCCCCCACCCCTTTAAGTCAATTAGTTGTTAACCGTCCCCACCACTCCCATCTTTAACATGGTATAATAAACTAAAACAGAAAGGATGTGTTTTTGTGAGTTTAAGATTTATCTACGGAGGAGCTGGAATGGGTAAAAGTACGTTCTGCTTAAAGGATATAGAAGCTAGAAGCATAACGCAAAAGGAAAAACCCCTAGTACTTTTAGTTCCAGAACAATTCTCCTTTCAAGCTGAAAAGAATCTTATAAAAGTAGTTGGATCCACAGGAATAAAAAACATCCAAGTACTTAGTTTTAATAGACTGGCCTACAAAGTCTTCAGTGAAGCTGGAGGCATAACCCAAAAACCTATGGATGGTTCAGGAAAGGCAATGCTAATTCACAGCATACTCCAAAAAAACTTAGATGAGTTTAAGGTGTTTAAAGGAGCCGCTAGGCAAAAGGGCTTTGTGGATAATGTAGCAGGAGCTATCACAGAGTTTAAAAAATATAATATAACCCTTGAGGATTTAAATGGGGTAAAAGAAAGTTTAGGAGAAAGTCCACTGTTAGTAGATAAAATAACGGATTTATCCCTTATATATGATGGATTTGATAAAGCGTTAAGTAAAAACTATATTGACCCAGACGAGGATTTGACAAGGCTTTATACTGCCCTTGAAGGCTGCGATATATTTAATGGAGGGGAATTTTGGCTTGATGAATTTACAGGCTTTACGCCGCAGCAGTATGGAATCCTTGAAATGCTATATAAAAAGGCTAAGAGGATAAATATAACACTGCCTTTAAAAAGCTCAGCTCATTCGAAATCTATAGAGGATTCGGATGCTTTTTATGCTATAAAGGTTACAGAAAATACACTAATAGACCTTGCAGAAGAAACGGGTACTAGTTTTGAAAAACCTGTAGAGCTAATGGATAATAAAAATCATAAATTTAGTGAAAACGTGGAGCTAAGATTTTTAGAGCAAAATTATTTCGCTTTTCCATACACGCCGAGAACGCAGAAATGTGAAAATATAAAGATATTTAAAGCACTAAACGCTTATTCGGAAATAGAGCATGTGGCAGTGGATATCTTAAGGCTATGTCGTGATGAAGGTATAAGATTTAATAAAATAGCAGTAGTAACAGGAGATTTACCTTCCTACGAAAAGCTAATTAAAGCTATATTTACGGAATATAATATTCCCTTATTTATAGATAATAAAAAAGACATAACAAGTAATCCACTAATTGTGCTGATAACGGGAGCAGTGGAGATTTTCACTAAGAACTTTAGCTATGAGGCCATGTTTAGATATCTTAAAACTGGACTTTTAGATATAGAGAAAGAGCATATAGATATCTTAGAAAATTTCATAATAGCAACAGGGGTTAAGGGCAAAAGGAAATGGACAGAGCCAGAGCTTTGGCAGGAGAAAATAGAATACTATTTTAGAGACTATTACCAAAGAAAAGCAGAAGAACCACAAGAACCAGAAACAGAAACACAAGACCAAAAAATTGAAGCTACAATAGAAATCCTAAATCACACAAGAGAGCTTGTAATAGAGCCACTACTAACTCTCAAAGAAAAATTAAAAGGTAAAAACACCACTACTAAAATCTGCACAGCCTTATTTGAATTTCTAGAGAATATAAAGGTATATAAGACTATAGAGATATGGATAGAAGATTTCAAAAAGAATGGCGCCCAAGCAGAAGTTACAGAGTACAGTAAGATATGGAACTTAGTAATGGAACTTCTAGATCAGATGTCAGAAGTTATAGGCGATGAAACCTTAACCCTTGAGGAATTTGCGTCGGTGATGTCCCTAGGTTTTAGTAAACATAAAATGGGACTTATCCCACCAGCCCTTGATGGAGTGTCTATTAGTAGCGTGGACCGTGTAAAAAGTCATGACATAACTGCCTTATATATTATAGGGGTAAATGATGGAGTGTTCCCAAAAGTAAGTAGGGAAGAGGGAATATTTACAGATGGGGACAGAGTAATTTTAAGAGAAAGTGGAATAGAAATAGCAAATGACACAAAAACTGAGGCGTTTAATGAACAATATTTAATCTATGCAACCATAACTATTCCAAAAAAATATTTAAATATAAGTTATCCAATTGGGGATTATGAAGGTAAAACTCTAAGGCCTTCCATTATAATATCTAGATTTAAAGCTTTATTTAAGGGATTAATAGAAGAAAATAATATAGTCGAATATAGTGGTCAGGACCAAAATACGCTAACTGAGCATGAAATGCATGAGATTTGTGCTAAGACGCCCACCTTTAACGGATTAATCTTTGCTCTTAGAAAATACTTAGAAGAAGGCCATATATCTGATATGTGGGTTCAGGTTTATAAATGGTACCAAAATCATCCTGAATTTCGAGAAAAGAGTAACAGCATGTTCGAAGGTTTTGATTATAAAAATGAAGTGAAAATGCTAGAAAAAGAAAAAGTGCGCTTGCTTTATGGAGAAAAAAACTATTTTAGTGTATCTAGGATAGAAAAATATGAAGAATGTCCCTTTGCATATTTTGTGCAATATGGCCTAAAAGCTAAAGAAAGAGATACTTTTACCTTTTCATCCCCAGATCTGGGTAGCTTTATGCACAGTGTGCTTGATAATTTTTCGAAACTTGTGGATAAAAGTGATAAAAAGTGGGCGGATCTCGAAAAAGATTGGTGCGAAGAGAATCTTTCCAGCATAGTAGAAACACAAGCAGCGGGAAATTCAAGTGGGTATATATTGAACAGTTCTCCAAGGTATAAGTACTTTACTGAAAGATTAAAGAGAGTTTTAAAAAGGACAATCTATGTTATTGTTGAGCAAATGAAAAATAGTGGCTTTGAGCCCTTTGGTTATGAAGTATCCTTTGGCGTAAAAGATGGAGATTATCCACCGATACCAGTAGAACTATCCACAGGGGAAAAAGTAAATCTAGTGGGTAGGATAGACAGGGTGGATAAATTAATAAGTGAGGGAGAAGAATTTTACAGGATAATAGATTATAAATCTGGTAATAAGGACTTTAAACTCTCCGACGTATATTATGGACTTCAAATACAGCTGCTTACTTATTTAGATGCTATGCTGACAAATGAAAATAAGATGTCAAAACAGCCAGTTTTCCCAGCAGGTATCCTGTATTTTAAAATAGATGACCCAGTAATAAAAGCTAAGAATAATTTAGGCGAAGCCGAACTAGAAAAGGCTATAATGAAAGCGCTGAAAATGAAGGGCCTTCTTTTAGCAGATACAAAGATAATAAGAGAAATGGATAGGAATATAGAAGGGGCCTCTCTAGTGGTTCCTGCCTCTATTAAGCAAAATGGAGATTTAGGCGCAAATTCTTCAGTGGCAACTGCGGATCAGTTTGAAACTCTACTTACACATGTAAAAGAAAACCTAATTACAACTTGTGAGGAAATGTTAAGTGGGGATATAGAAATAAAGCCCTACAAGAAAAAGACTTTAACTCCTTGTAGCTATTGTAAATACACGGCTATTTGCCAATTTGACGCTACTCTTGTGGAAAATACTTATAAGATAATAAAAGATAAAAAGGATGCAGAAATTTGGGAAATGTTAAATTCAAAGGCTATCCCGGGCAGTGGAGAACAAGTAGAAGTAAATACTTTGGAGGCGAGGAAAAATGACAATTAAATCTTCAATAGATAATAAGGAAATACCAGTAGTAGAAGTAGCGGTTGCCTGGACTCCGGACCAAAAAAGTGCAATATTAACTAGAGACTGTAACCTTCTAGTAGCAGCTGCGGCAGGCTCTGGAAAAACTGCAGTACTAGTTGAGAGGATAATAAAAATAGTAACAGATGAAACTAGGCCAACAGATATAGATAAGCTCTTAGTAGTTACCTTTACAAACGCCGCTGCCTCAGAGATGAGAGAGAGAATAGCAGCGGCAATTTCAGTAGAGCTTCATAAAAATCCGGGAAGTAAACTTCTTCAAAGGCAATTAACACTACTGAATAAATCCAGCATCACAACTATTCATTCCTTTTGCCTAGAGGTAATAAGAAGCAATTTTCATGTAGTGGATTTAGATCCAAATTTTCGAATAGCTGACACCACAGAAGCTGTTCTTCTAAAACAAGAAGCCTTAGAAGAGATGTTCGAAGATAGATACCTAGCCTTAAGTGAGGAAAATAAAGAGGAGAACTCCAACTTGCTGGAGAATTCTAGCTTTCTGCAGCTAGTTGAAGCCTATAGTAACAACAAGGAAGATTTAGGACTTCAATCAATAGTTCTAAGTCTATATAATTTCGCCATGAGTGCTGCGAACCCAACAAAGTGGTTAATAGATAAAGCCCAGGATTTTAACATAAGTGAAGGTTACAATTTTAGTGACACTCCTTGGGCAGCAGTTTTAATGAGAGACCTTAAAACAGAACTAAAGGGTATAGAAAAAGTAATGATAAAAGCGCTAAAAATTGTAGAGGCGAATGAAGCTATAGAAGTCTACGGGATTGCTTTTAAAGAAGATTTAGCAAATATATCAGATCTTTTAAGTGCAGCAAATAATAGCTTTGAAAATTTAGCAACCACTGTTGAAATGCTGTCCTTCCCAAAACTACCTACTATAAGGGGATGTAAGGACAAAGATAAACAAAAGATGGTACAGGAAATAAGAAATAAAGTAAAAAAACAATTACAAGCTATGCAGCAGCAGATAAGCAGTGCATCTTCCGTGGAAGCCTTGGATGATATAAAATCTCTTTACCCACAAATGATGGAATTATCACAACTAGTTATAGATTTACAGGAAAAATACAGACAAAAGAAAAAAGATAGGTCCATTATAGATTTCAATGACTTTGAACACTTTTGTCTTTATATATTAACCAAAAGAGATGAGACCGGCGAGGTAATATTAGATGAGCAGGGGAAACCCGAACCTTCAAAAGTTGCCCTTGGGCTAAGGAATAAATATGAAGAAATCTTAATAGATGAATACCAAGACAGCAACATGGTTCAGGAAACTCTATTAAACATAATATCTAGAGAAAAATTAGGCACGCCAAACTTATTTATGGTGGGCGATGTAAAACAAAGTATATATAGATTTAGACAAGCAAAGCCAGAACTGTTCCTGGGTAAATACAATAGTTATTCTAAAATAGAGGGAGACAGCAAGAGAAAAATAACCTTATACAAGAATTTTAGAAGTAGAGAACCAGTTATTAACGCAGTAAATTTTATCTTCAAGCAAGTAATGTGCAAAAATATAGGAGAGCTTGATTATACAGATGAAGAAGCACTGAATTTAGGAGCATATTTTAAAGATCACAAGGATGAATTAGAAGTAGGCGGCGCCGTGGAGCTTCATCTTATTGAAAAAGCAGCTCCTGAATTAACAGAGGATGGCTTGGATAATGAAGAGGGTGAAGCCAGCGAAGAAGGCACGATAGCTGAGGAGGAAACTCCAACTAATATTGAATTAGAAGCTAGAATTGTAGCAAAAAGAATCGGTGAACTTATGAACAGAGATGTGGCTCATCCCTTTAAGATATATGATAAGAAAATCAAAGATTACAGATTTGTAGACTACAAGGATATTGTAATATTACTCCGAGCCACCTCAAACTGGGCACCCTCATTTTTAGAGCAGTTGAAGCTATTGGGTATACCTGTTTATGCAGATACGGGCACAGGATATTTTAGCACTATAGAAATTCAAATAATAATGAGTCTTCTTCAAATTATAGATAACCCAAGACAAGATATACCTATGATTTCAGTACTACGTTCTCCAATAGGCGGCTTTAATTCAGAGGAGATAGTAGACATAAGAATAGGCCAAAGAGAAATGAGTTTTTATGATGCCATGGTAAACCTTGAAAAGACGGGCGAAAATGAGAAGTTAACAAAATTCATGGAAAAATTAAACCACTTTCGAGAAATTCAGTATTATATGCCAATAGATGAATTCATCTGGCTTCTTTATACTAGCACTGGATACTACGGTTATGTGGGAGCTATGCCCCAAGGAGTCCAAAGACAAGCAAATCTACGAGTGCTGTTTCAAAGGGCGAGGCAATACGAGGAAACTAGCTATAAAGGGCTGTTTAACTTTATAAACTTTATAAATAAATTAAAAGTAAGCTCTGGGGACATGGGTAGTGCCAAAACATTAGGGGAAAATGAAAACGTAGTTAGGATAATGAGTATCCATAAAAGTAAGGGACTAGAATTTCCTGTGGTGTTTCTAAGTGGTGCAGGAAAAAACTTTAACCTAATGGACATAAATAAAAGCATATTATTTCACCAGGAACTAGGCTTTGGTCCAGATTTCGTGGATCCAGTTAGAAGAATCTCCTATCCTACAGTACTAAAAGAGGCGCTAAAAAAGACTATAAGGATAGAAAGTCTTTCAGAGGAAATGAGAGTTCTATATGTAGCCTTCACAAGAGCAAAAGAAAAGCTAATAATAACTGGGGCAATGAGAAATATAGAGAAAAATTTAATAAGAATGAGTTCTGCACTTTCGGAAAGTGGTGAAAAGCTTGGAGAATATGAGATATTAAAAGCCAAAAGCTATTTAGATTGGATAGTCCCTGCGGTAATGAGACATAAGGATGGTAAGATGCTAAGAGAGCTAATAGGAATAGATGATACAACTGCATGCCTATTAGAACATCCCGCTAGCTTTGAAATCAGTTTCTGGAATAGAGAAGAAGTAACAAATAATCAAAAGGTGCTAGAAGAAGTAAAGGTTAGTACACAGGATAAGTTAACCTGGCTTAATGAAAGTAAAACCCAAGCAGAACTCCTAGACGCTATTGATAAAAGATTAGGATTTACCTATAAATACGAAATGTCCACAAAAATGCCTACGGTACTTACGGTAACAGAACTTAAAAGAAAATATAATCAAGAGATTACAGAAGGTCCCTCGGACAATATGTATATGCCAAGACTTATTATGAAGCCGAAATTCTTAGAGGGGACAAAAGGTCTAAGCCCAGCTGAAAAAGGAACTGCTATGCATGCGGTTTTGCAAAGGTTAGATTTAACTAAGGTGGAAAGCATAAGTGAAATTAAGGCGCAAATAGATGTCTATATGGAAGAAATGCTGATTTCAGAAGAAGAGGGTAAATCAGTGAGAATAGAAAAGCTGGTGAAGTTATTTAAAACTCCACTAGGGCAAAGAATGGTAAACGCATACCAGCAAAATAAATTAAAAAGAGAAATTCCCTTCCATATAGAGATAAGTTCTACAGACATAGATAAAACTCTTCCTAAAGACATTTATGGAGAGGAAAAAATAATCCTTCAAGGAATTATAGATTGCTATTTTGAGGAGAATGGAGTAATTATACTTGTGGATTATAAAACAGATAAGGTAGAAAATGGTGAGGTTAATTTTATTATGGAGAAGTATAGGTCTCAGTTAGATTATTATGCAAGGGCGCTTAATCAAACACTTGATGGTGATGTTAGGGAAAGGTATTTGTATTTGTTTGGTATCGATGAAGCTGTAAGGGTATGAAAATTCTCCTGCGTGGCTTGTAATGTTTCTGCGCTTCTTATTGCAAGCCACTGCGGAGAGAAGTTCATACTGGGACATATATGAAAAAAAACGAAGAAAGTAGCGAAATATTTCCCGGGGGATAATAAATTGGCGTAAGGAGTATGAAATTCTCTTTCGTGGGGTGTAATATGAGTTGGAAACTGGAAATTCGATTCGAATCGCGACCTATTGCAAGCCCTACGGAGAAAGTTCATACAATTAAGCTATATATGTCATAGGGGATTACAATATACGTGCTCCTAGCGGGGCAAGAGAGGTATAGGAGTATTAGAAGATTATAGATATGGTTAAGTGAGTAAGGATTCTAGGGATCCTCCGGATCTAAGGCAAGGAGGGAAGATATAGGATTGATTGAATATAAATGGAGGGAAAAATTATGAAATATTTTTTATATTATTATTTGGCTATTAATTTATTTGGCGTGTTTATAATGTATTCAGATAAGCAAAAGTCACGAAAAGGAAAATGGAGAACTCCGGAGAATACGCTTTTTGCTATAGCTTCTGCTTTTGGTGCTTTGGGCATTTTTATAGGAATGCGGATGTTTAGGCATAAAACAAAGCATAATAAGTTTGTCATAGGAATACCTTTAATACTGGTAGTTCAACTGTTTATATTTTTCAAATATATTTATAGTGGTTTATAAGTACCATAATTTATTTGGTTGTGTTTTTATAACACCTGGTATAGTCGAAATAAGTTTTATTATATATTGATAATATTTTACGCAAGGGGGAATTAAATTGTTACAGGTAAAAAATCTTACTAAAAAGTTTAAAAAATTTACAGCGGTGGATGGAGTTTCATTTGAAGTTAATAAGGGAGAAATATTAGGATTAATCGGAGAAAATGGTGCAGGAAAAACAACTATAATGAGAATGCTTGCAACTATGCTTAATGTAACATTTGGGGAAGGAAAAATTTCAGGTTATGATTTAGTAAAGGAACCAGAGAGTGTCAGGGGGGAAATTGGGATTTTATTTGGTGGAGAGGTCGGTCTATATGATAGGCTTACAGCAAGGGAAAATATAATGTATTTTGCGCAGTTAAATGGGATGAAGGATTACGATGCAAAAAAAAGTATTGAAGAACTCATAGTAGAACTTGAAATGAGCGAATTTATAGATAAAAGGGTAGGTAAATTTTCCAGGGGTATGAAGCAAAAGGTAGCAATTGCAAGAAGTATTGTCCATAAGCCTTCAGTTATGTTATTTGATGAGCCAAGCACTGGTCTTGATGTTTCTGCCACAAGACTTATTCAGGATTTTATATTTAAGTGTAAGTCCGAAGGTAAGGTTATAGTTTTTTCAAGTCACAGTATGGTAGAAGTGGAAAAACTTTGTGATAGAGTTGTAATAATTCATAAGGGAAAAGTCGTGGAATATGGAACAATAAGCGCGCTTAAGGCTAAATATAATAATGAAGAAATGGAAGATATTTTTGTTGAACTTATAGGGGGTTGTCATGAATAAATTAGTTAGAGTAATATTATTTAAAGAACTTAAGGACATGCTTAGAGATAAGAAGACAATAATAGTAAGTTTGCTACTTCCTCTTTTATTGCTGCCTGTACTTAGCTTTATTATGGGGAAAACTATGAATAGTGCTGAGGATTCTGTTGAGAAAAATATAAATATTGTAATGGTTGATAAGGGAAATAGTAGTCTTTCTAAGGTTTTAAAAGCAGATAAGACTATTAAATTTAGTACAGATGTTGATGGAGAAGTTGCAGTAAAGGATGGAAAAGCATTGCTTTACATAGAAATACCAAAGGATTTTGAAGAAAATATTTCCAGTGGCAATGGGTCAAATTTAAAAATTTTTTATGATAACACAAATCAAAAATCATCTATTGCACTTGGCAAGGTAAAGGAAAAAATAGATGCATTAAGTAAACAAATAGTTACAAATAGGTTAACGAAAAAAAATATTGATGTAAAAATATTAACACCTATAATAATTGTTGAAAAAAGCTTGCAAAAGGAAGAAAATGCACTAAGTCAAGTATTATTAGGTATGATGGTTCCTATGTTTGTACTCCTTTATAGTGCAACAGGAACCATTGCAGCGGCTACAGACATAGGGGCGGGTGAAAAGGAAAGAGGTACACTTGAGCCACTTTTAACAACAAAAGCTGGGAGACAGTACATATTAACAGGAAAGCTCTTTGCAATAACATTAATGGGATTTATAGTCTCGGTATGTTCAATGATTGGTCTTTTAATTTCAATGAAGATTCCTGGTGGAATGTTCGGAAATGGAAGTTCATTAGTGGGTCTAAGTTACAAATCAATTGCTTTGATTGGAGTAATAGCAATAATAACAACAATGTTTTTTGGGGCACTTGAACTAGCGGTAAGTATATATGCTCGTTCATTCAAGGAAGCTCAAACTTATTTGACACCATTTTCAATTGTTCCCATATTTGCCGCTTATGGAACAATGTTTATGGATGCAAAAAATATACCTTTCCTTTATTTTAATATACCATTATTAAGTGTAAGCTCAGTGGTAAAGGAGCTTACAAGTGGAATTTATAATTATGGACATATAGGAATAACAATAATATGGTCTATAATTTATACAATTTTGGCTATTATGCTAGCAAGACATATGTTTAATAAGGAAAGTGTAATATTTAGATCTTAATAAAATTAATATGGTAACAGCTAATAAGTATTATATTACTAGTTGTTACCATAATTTATAGCTTGAAATTTATAGCCTTTTTAGGGTACAATAAAGGTAAGATTATACAGATACATATTAAGAGGTGGTAATAGTATGGATGATAAGATGTTTGCACTAATGGAAAAGATGTATAGTGAGTTCTCTACTTTTAAAACCGACGTAACTACTAAGTTTAAAGGTATAAGACAGGATTTAAGTAGCGTAAAAGAAGATGTGAAAACCCTGAATGTTAAGGTTGATAAAAACACATTAGAGTTAGAGAGTATTAATAGTAAAATAGGAATACTTTCTGAAGTTCAACAGAATACGATGGTGCAAACTGAAAAGCAAATACAGATAGCTATAGCGCTTATTTGTGAAGATATAAGTGCGATTAAAGGTGCAGTAAAAAATATTTCAAATGATGTTATAGATGTAAGCGATAAGATTGAATATATTGGAATGAAAGAATTTAACAATGAACGTGATCTCTTCATGATGAAAAAGAGACTTGCTCAATAAGACTTAAACTTTTGAACCTGTGTATAACTATTCTGATAATATTAATAATTTTACATAAAAATTGGGCATATTATTGCTATATGGCTTGTTCGGTGTATAAATATAAAAAGTTATCCCCTTTTAGTGGATAACTTTTTGTGAATTGTGGATAAATTTTTAATTATCTGAATATAATGTATAGACATTGCGAGGTGATTCTATGTTAAAAGATTTAAAAGAACTTGTTACTAGAGCTATTGATGATGATATTACGGCTCTTGCAGCTCAGGTTACTTATTATTTATTGTTATCCTTTTTTCCTTTTCTACTTTTGCTACTCAGTATGATTGGATATAGCGATTTAAAGAGTGATGATGTACTAGTATATCTAAGTCAAATAATGCCACAAAGTTCTTTTGATTTAATTTATACTACTGTTATAGATGTGTTTGATTCAAAGACTGTGAATTTACTCTCAATAAGTTTGATAGGTTTAGTTTGGTCAGGGTCTAGCGGTTTTAGGGCTATTATAAAGGGACTCAATAAAGCTTATGATGAGAAAGAAACAAGGGCTTATTGGAGAACGTTACTTATATCTATATCCTTTATGATAGGACTTGCGCTGGTTATTATAGCGGCAGTAGCCTTAGTTGTATTTGGTCAGACTTTAGGTGGGATTTTTGTAGACAAATTTAATGTGTCTAGTAATTTTATATTAAATTGGGATATTATAAGGTACTTAGTGACGCTATGTGGGATGGTATTTATTTTTGCAGCGCTGTATCATTTTACTCCTTGTAGGCGACTTACCTGGAAAGAAGTAATGCCTGGAGCTACGTTTAGTACACTGGGGTGGTTAATTTCTTCGCTAGGCTTTGCATATTATGTGAATAATTTTAATAATTATTCTAGCGTGTATGGAGGTATAGGAGGAGTTATAGTACTTATGTTGTGGCTGTATATTACTTCTATCATAATCCTTTTAGGTGGTGAAATTAATGCGTTATTAGCCTTTGAGAGGGAAGGGAAACAGAGACCAAAGTGTAAAAAGTATTAAAAGTATTATTATTATGTTAATAAAAAATGAATTATAAAAACCCAAAGAAAATCAGAAGAAATCTTTCTGATTTTTTTTGCGTGTTATATAAAACTGTTTGTGAGTACACTAATATCAATGCTTATATTGTAATTTAGTAGTAGAGGCAAAATAAGGTTAAATATAATAAAAAAATATAAAATGGGATAAAGTAGCCAGGTTTACATAGCAAATGATACAAGCGTTATAAAAAATTAACAACCGTTTTTTATAATTACTGTATACTTGTTCATAGTAAAGCAAGTTTTTATTTAATCAAATTAACAATAAAATGAAAAATTATCTTGGCTAATGATATTGCACAACGTTAAAACGAAAAGAATGTAGAAAAATAGCATATTAAATTAAAAAGATTAGAATGAAGAAGCAAAAAAAACAATTTACATAAGAAAAGGAGATATTTATATGAAAGTTAGAAAAGCAATTATACCAGCAGCAGGACTGGGAACAAGGTTTTTACCTGCAACAAAGGCACTACCTAAAGAAATGTTACCTATAGTTGATAAGCCTACAATGCAATATATTATAGAGGAAGCAGTGGAGTCAGGTATAGAGGAAATATTAATTATTACAGGAAGAAATAAAAAGTCTATTGAGGATCACTTTGATAAATCAGTAGAACTTGAGTTAGAACTTGAGAATAAAAATAAGGACAATCTACTTAAACAAGTTAAAGATATTTCAAATATGGTAAATATACATTTTATAAGACAAAAGGAACCCAAAGGACTTGGTCACGCTATTAATTGTGCAAGGGCTTTTGTAGGTAATGAGCCTTTTGCTGTAATGCTGGGCGATGATATAGTTGATGCTAAGCTACCATGTTTAAAGCAACTTATGGATTGTTTCGATGAAAAACAATCTACTATTGTAGGGGTTCAACAAGTAGATAATGAAAATGTAGATAAGTATGGAATAGTTGATGGAGTTCAAATTAGTGAGAGAGTATATAAGGTGAATAACTTGGTTGAAAAACCAAGGGTAGAGTTAGCACCTTCGAATATAGCTATACTTGGTAGGTATATAATAACTCCCGATATATTTGATATATTGGATGATACGAAGCCTGGAAAGGGTAACGAAATCCAATTAACTGATGCGCTAAAGACATTAATTTCGAAGCAAAACATGTATGCATATGTATTTGAAGGAAGAAGATATGACGTAGGTGATAAATTAGGATTTTTAGAAGCAACGGTAGAGTTTGCTTTAAAAAGAGATGATTTAAAAGTTCCATTTATGCAGTATCTCCAGACTTTAAAAAATAATGAAAACTTTACTGAGCTATATGAAGAAGTAATAAGAGGTAACTTATAGTAATGAAAACTATATAATTCACTAAAGAGGAGCGATATAGATGGAAGAGTCAGAATATAATTCAACAGTTACAAAGGTAAAGATGAATTGTGATTATAAGAAAAGTGTAGGATATTTTATATTTAAAAGGATAATTGATTTTATAGGAGCTTTAGCCGGGCTAATATTAATAAGTCCAGTGATGATTATTGTTGCTATTTGGATAAAGATAGATTCAAAGGGACCTGTTTTTTTCGCTCAAGATAGAGTTGGGCGAGATGGAAAGAAATTTGTAATGTACAAATTCAGGTCAATGTGTACGCAAGCAGAAGATCTTCTAGATAAGCTTGAAGATGACAATGAAATGGCAGGACCTATGTTTAAAATGAAAGAAGATCCTAGAATAACAAAGGTTGGTAAGTTCGCACGTAAGACAAGCATAGATGAACTGCCACAACTGTTTAATATTTTAAAAGGGGAGATGTCTTTAGTTGGACCAAGACCAAGTTTACCTAAAGAAGTAGTTCAGTTTACACCATTTCAAAAACAAAGATTGGTTGCAAAACCGGGTTTAACTTGTTATTGGCAGGTAAATGGAAGAAGTGATGTTACTTTTAAAGAGTGGATGAAAATGGATGTTGAATACATAGTAGATAGAAGTACACTTCTAGATATAATTCTTATATTTAAGACGGTAGGAGTACTGTTTGGAGATAAGGGAGCAATGTAATAAAAACAATATGGAGGAAGATAGTTATGAAAGGTATTATATTAGCTGGAGGTTCAGGTACGCGGCTTTATCCAGTTACAAAAGCACAATCAAAACAAATGGTACCCATATATGACAAGCCTATGATCTATTATCCTATGTCAGTTTTGATGCTAGCTGGGATAAGAGAGATATTAATAATTTCAACGTCAAGAGATTTGCCAGGGTTTAAGGAGTTATTTGAGGATGGCAGTGAATTAGGCCTTAAGATAGAATACGCTGTGCAAGAGGAACCAAATGGACTGGCTGAGGCCTTCATAATAGGAGAGAAGTTCATTGGTGATGATAAGGTGGCTATGATACTTGGAGATAATTTATTTTGGGGACAAAGCTTTACGAAAAGTCTTAGCAGTGCTGCGAGTCTTGAAGAAGGTGCTGTAATTTTTGGATATCATGTTAAAAATCCGAAGTCCTTTGGAGTTGTGGAGTTTGATAATGCAGGAAATGTACTTTCACTAGAAGAAAAACCTGAAGATCCAAAGTCGGAATATGCTATACCAGGATTATACTTTTATGATAATACTGTTGTAGAAAAAGTTAAGAATTTAAAGCCGTCAAAACGTGGAGAGCTTGAAATTACCGATTTAAATAGAATTTACATGGAAGAGGCAAAGCTTAAGGTGAATCTACTTGGTAGAGGGCTTGCTTGGCTGGATACAGGAACTCACGCTTCTATGCTAAAGGCTTCTAACTTTGTAGAAGCGGTGCAGAATACTCAAGGCACATATATAGCCTGTCTTGAAGAAATTTCCTACAGAAGTGGTTGGATAACTAAGAATAAACTTGAAGAATTAGCAGAACCACTTTTAAAAACTGGATATGGAACTTATTTAATGGATATCGCTATGGAATATAAAAAAGTAAATAGTGTAGCACAAAAGGAAGTAATTGCTACAGTGGATTTATAAGTCGGTTAGTTGTTAACCGTCCCCCGGTTATCTTAGGGTAAAAGGCGATTAGTTGTTAACCGTCCCCAAGGTTTTGCCCAAGGGTTTAAGCGAATTAGTTGTTAACCGTCCCCCGGTTATCGCTAAGGTTAAAAAGCAATTAGTTGTTAACCGTCCCCAAGAAATTAACCGTCCCAGTTAAAAAGATAGATAAGATAGGAGAGAAGTTTAATGAATAACCCCTTAATTTCAATTATAGTACCAATTTACAAAGTAGAGACGTATATTCGTAAATGCGTTGAAAGTATAACAGAGCAGACATATGAAAATATTGAAATTATCCTTGTTGATGATGGATCTCCTGATAATTGTGGAATTATTTGCGAGGAATATGCGTTAAAGGATAAAAGGATAAAAGTAATACATAAAGAAAATGGAGGATTAAGTTCTGCAAGAAATGTTGGACTTGGTGTTTCTAGCGGTGAGTATATAGGATTTATTGATAGTGATGACTTTATTGAAAGTGATATGTATGAGTCGCTTTATGATGCTCTAATAGAACATAGTGCTGATATTTCAGTTTGTGGTAGATATATAGTTCAGGGTAACAGAATAACAAGTATTTCGGATACTGAAATTCCACAGGTTTTCACAAGACGTGAAGCATTAGCAGAATTAGTTCTTGATGAGTATAGTGGCATGAAGAATTTTGCATGGGATAAGCTTTATAAAAGTGAACTATTTGATAATGTTAGATACCCAGAAGGAAAGTGCTTTGAAGATATATTTACTACATATAAGTTGTTTGCAATGTGTAATAAAATTGTGGATATAAAAAGTCCTAAATATTATTATCTCCTTAGAGAAGATAGTATTTGTGGAACAAATTCGCCAAGGAAAAGATATGACTATTATCATGCTAATATGGAGTGTTTAGAATATATAAAAAGAACACAACCATTGCTGGAAGACATGTGTGATAGGCAATTATTTAATAGATTACAATTTTGTTTAAATGATATTTTGCTATTAGATTATAAGAAAGATGATTATACAATTGAAATAAAGGATATTTTAAATAAGCTAAAAGAGAGTTATTTAAGTTTGAAAAATAATGATCAAATGGGATTTAAACAAAAGATGTCACTTATGTATATTGCTAAACATCCTGATTTATATTCTTCTGTTTATCCTAGTTATAAGTCAATTAAGATAAAAGCTTTACAACTTTTAAAACCAATTATCCCCCAAAGAGTTGCGAATAAAATAAAATATCATAGTTACCTTGAAAAGGGATGTAAAGAGACGAAACATTTATATGAAGTAGATAAAGATAAAAACACTATTTTCCTTATAGGAACACCGCACCATGGTAATTTGGGAGATCAAGCTATTGTATATGCAGAAAACAAGATACTAGAGGATAATTTCAAGAATTATAGGATTATAGAAATAACTACCACAGACATAACTAGTCATTTAAAAAACTTAAAAGCTAACCTTAAAAAAGGTGATGTTTTTGCATTACACGGTGGTGGAAACTTAGGAAATGAATATTTCTGGGAAGAAGAAGTTAGGCGTAAAATTATTACTGACTTTAGTGACAATAAGATTATTTTATTCCCACAGTCAATTTATTTTAGTGACACTGAAAATGGGAAAAGTGAACTTGAGAAAACTAAAATGATTTACAGTAAGCATCAAGATTTAACGTTGGTGGCAAGAGAAGAAACATCATATAACGTAATGAAAGAGGCTTTTCCAAATAACAATGTAATTTTAACACCAGATATAGTAATGTATTTAGATAAAACGGAGCCGAAATCCGAGAGAAGTGGTGCTCTATTAAGCCTCAGGCGTGATAGAGAAGGCGTTTTAAAAGTAGAAGAAAAAGATAAAATTAGAGATATGGCCCAAAATAATTTTAAAAATATAATTATTACAGATACATTAGCCCAGTGTATTAGTAGTGAAAATGAAGTTTTAGAATATATGGTGAGTGCAAATCAAAGAGAAAGTGAACTAAATAAAAAATGGAATCAATTTAAAACTGCACGAGTAGTTATTACTGATAGATTACATGGAATGGTATTTTGTGCAATTACGTCTACACCTTGTATTGTGATAGCAAATTATAATCATAAAGTTAAAGACACTTACCAGTGGCTTAAAAACTTAAATTACATTAAATTTGTGGATGACATAGAAGAGATACCAGCACTAATAGAAGAACTTAAAAATATAGAAATAGAAGCATATGATAATTCATTTGCTCTGAAAAGTTATGAGAAAATAATAGAAGTAATTAGAAAATAAAAGAAGTAATGAAATCGAGGTGATCGCAAGATTTGAAGAATGGAATGAGAAAAGCTGTAGTTATTACCTATATTACTATAATATTAGGTAATTTGATTTCATTATTTTATACACCATTTATGCTAACCAAATTGGGAAAAGCGGATTATGGATTGTTTTCACTAGTAAATTCAATAGTAGCATATATTTATCTTTTGGATATGGGCTTCGGGAATGCTGTTATTAGATATAATTCGAAATATATGGTAGAAAAAAATGAGGATGGAAGAAAAAAAATAAATGGAATGTTTTTAACACTTTATTTAATTTTAAGTGCCATATCAGTTTTAATAGGTATAATAGTTTACTTTAATATGGGTAAGATCATGAGTAAAAGTTTAACACTAGATGAAATTATTAAAACAAAACAAATGTTTATGGTGGCTACACTGAATATTGCACTATCATTTCCACTGAGTATATTTAATTCAGTCATCACAGCTCATGAAAAATTTGTGTATATAAAAACCATCAACCTAATTAGAACAATATTAAATCCGGTTATTATGGTATGCGTATTATTCTTTGGATATAGAGCTTTTGGAATGGTACTGGGATCAACTGTTTTTAATATCCTGCTGGGTCTAATGAACGTAATATACTGCTTTAAAATACTTAAGCTAAAAATAAAATTTGCAGGGTTTGATAAAGAGCTATTCAAAGAGATATTCAAGTATTCATTTTTCGTGTTTTTAAGTGCAATAGCATATCAAATATATTGGAATACAGATCAAATGATACTAGCCGTGTTTGTTGGTTCAGCACCTATTGCCATATATGCAGTTGCAACACAATTTAATACGTACTTTTTATCGCTATCTAATGTATTATCTAGTATGTTTCTGCCAAAACTCACAAAAATGGTTACGGTTGAGGAAAATAAAACAGAACTACTGAAACTTTTAACAAAAGTAGGTAGAGTTCAATATTTTATATGTAGCTATATTTTTGTAGGTTTTGTCTTAGTAGGCAAACAGTTTATTACAAGGTGGGTAGGCGATTCATATTCCTACACTTATATAATAGCTATCGTGCTTATGTTTCCGCAAATTTTTTCTATTATACAATCTCTTTTTGCTACAATGCTAGAAGCGATGAACAAACATAAGATTAAAGCATACATATACCTTGGTATTGCAGTATTCAATGTAGGATTATCAATAATACTAGTGCAAAAATATCAAGGGCTTGGGTGTGCAATTGCCACAGCAATCGGCATGATTATAAATGCTATTGCAAATAATATATACTATAAGCATTTTATAAAACTAGATATAAAATACTTTTGGATACAGATATCAAAGCTGGTAATTCCAAGTTTAATTACATTTGTTATAGGATACTTTGCACTGGGTATTTTTAGTCTGACATCTTATGTTTCTATATTGATGTTTGGTACTCTATTTACAATAATTTATTTTATTGTATTTTGGGTATTAGGTTTTAATAAATATGAGAAGAAAATTTTCGAAACTGTGCTTAAAAAAGCGAGAATTAAGTAACAAATTCAAAAAAACGAGGTGTTTTAATGAACCCTAATAGACAACCATTGGTGTCTGTAATTATGAGTGTATATAATGAAGAAATAGTTTGGTTAAGACAGTCAATAGAATCAATCTTAAATCAAAGTTACACAAATCTAGAATTTATTATTATTTTGGACAACCCAGGTAATAATATATTACATGACGTAATTAAAGATTATTGCAAAAACGATGATAGAATAATATATTTCAAGAATGAAAAAAATATTGGCTTAGTAAAAAGTCTTAATGCCTCCCTATCCCATGCACAAGGGGAGTTTATAGCAAGGATGGATGCAGACGATATATCACTTCCAGACAGAATTGCAAAACAGTTGAATTATCTTAATTGTCATCCTCATGTAGATTTTGTAGGCGCTAGATGCATTAATATTGATGAAGAGGGCGCTTTCTTATATAGAGATGCTATGATGCCTGAGGATATGAAGCTTATAGAGAGCTGCCTTACGAACGTAGATTTCATTAATCACCCAACCTGGCTTTTTAAAAAGGAATGTTCGGATAAGAATGAAGGCTATAGAGAAATTACTTGTGCAGAGGATTATGACTTTTTATTAAGACTTATAACGAATGGTTTTGTGCTGGCGAGTACTAATGAGTTCTTAGTTAAATATAGAATTAGAAAAAGCGGAATTTCCAAAAGTAATTCACTTCAACAACTTTTATATTCTAAGCAGGTTGTTAAGATGTATAACGACAGATTAAAGTATGGATTTGAAAAACAGTCAGTAGAGGATTTAAAGGATATTAAAATTCCTGTTAATGAAGAAAGAAAATATAGTTTAGCACTAGAAACACTCACTAAGTCTAAAAACTACAAGAAAAAAAATGAAGTACATAGAATTCATTTAATCCTTAAAAGTTATGTTAGTTCAAAATACCTGCGAATTTTGCTTACAGATATCACCTATTATAAATTCAAGAAGTTATTGCACCTAAAAACTTCAAGGGACTAGATTAAAAGATGATAAATAAGGAGGAATGGTTAATTGAATAAAGTAGATGTCAGTATAATAATACCTGTTTATAATGTACAGGAATACTTATCTGAGTGTTTAGATAGTGTTATAAATCAAACTATTAAAAACAAAGAAATTATTATAGTTAATGATGGTTCTACAGATAACTGCTCCAAAATTCTTACAGAATATAAAATGAAATTCCCTGAACTAATTATCATAAACCAGAAAAATAGAGGTATTAGTGAAACTAGAAATGCTGGACTAAATGCTGCAACAGGAGAATATATAGCATTTGTTGATTCTGATGACTTTATTGAAAAATGTATGTTTGAGAGAATGTATAACGCAGCTAAAAGAGAGAAATCCGATGTAGTTATGTGCAACTACATATTGTATAACGAAGCATCCCATGAACAAAATACTGGTAAGTATGTAATAGAAGGAAACTCTGAAGAGGGATATATAAATAGAACTAAATCTCTTGAAATGTTTTTAATTAATGATATAAAGGGTTATGTATGGAATAAGCTATTTAAAAGGGAACTTTTTATAGACAACAAAATCCTGTTTCCTGATTTTAAAGTATGTGAAGATACACCTGTAGTTTTCTTGCTACTTGCACATTCAAAGAAAATCTTTTCAATGAAAGAGCCACTATATTATTACAGGCAAAGAGAAGCTTCACTTACAAAAATATACTCTATAAAATCCATGGAGGATATGTTAAAAGGGTGTTATATCATGAGAGATTATATTAAAAAGGATGAAGTCCACTATGAAATATTAAGACCTTATTATAGAGTGTATTTGATAAAAACGCTATGGGCAATACATAATAAATATTTCATACAGTCTTGTGAGACTGGAGATAAAAGTAATTATTCTGAGTTTAGAAAAATAGTTGCAAGTGAAGTACATAATTTAAAAATATGCGAAATATTAGGTAATAGTAAGCTTAAAGTTAACGATAAAGTAAATGCAACACTTATAAAGACGAAAACTTATGGGCTTATATTTTCTATATTATACAAGCTCAGAAATATAGTGAAATATCGCAGGATAAATAGCTTGAAAGATGATAAATAAGGAGAGGTTTTATGCCGCAGATAAGTATTATAGTTCCAATTTTTAATGGAGCAAAGTATATAAATAACTGCATAGAGATGATAATAAATCAAACATTTAAAGACTTTGAACTTCTAATAATAGATGATGGATCTACTGATAATAGTAAAAAAATGTGCAAGGAATATGCAGAAATAGATAGTAGGATAAAAGTTATTAGTAAAACAAATGGAGGAACCTGGGCTGCAAGAAATAGAGGTATAGATGAATCCATAGGTAAATACATAATATTTTTTGATTGTGATGACTGGTATGAGGACAATTTGCTTTCTGAAATGTATAAGTGCATTGAGATAAACAATGTTGATTTAGTTATAGCAGGACAAACAAATGTTACTGTAGATAAAAATGGAAAAACAATAAGAAGGAAAGTAGTGTTACCACAAAGTCATACTTTTCACACAAGTGATGAAATTTTAAAAAACTATATAATACTCAGGAAAGAAGAAATAGGAGATACGCTTTGGAACAAGATTTACAGTGCAGAAATTATAAAGAAGAACAATTTAAAATTTGAGAATTACAAACGTGGAGAGGATTGCATTTTCAACACTAACTATTATGAAGTTATAGATAAATGCACAATACTTGGCAGTGCACATTATAGTTACAGAATTGAGAATTCAAATCCAGTATGGTTAAAGTATTCAGAAAATTATTTAAATATGGTTTTAGAAGAAAATAATACCATTATAAGTAAGCTTGAGAAGTGGGGTAAATACGACAATGAAGCCATAGAATATCAATCAACTCATTTTATTTATCGTATAATTGAATATTTCTTTGGGGTAGTTTCTTCTAAAAATTTAAATTTTGAGAATAAACGTGAAACTGCATTTAACATAATATCTGATGAAAATGTGAAATTGAATTTAAAAGTCTCTAATGTAAACGGAAAATTTAATAAGACGATTATTAAATTAATGAAATCAAAAAAAATTGTATTAATACTAATTTTAGTAAGAATTAAATTAATATATAATAATATAAAAGATGTGAGGTATTAAGATGAACAGTGATAATAATGTAGACTATAAAGAGTTTATTAACGTTATAAAAAGAGGAAAATGGACAATACTGCTGATAACAATTTTACTAACCCTTTTAGCAACTTCAATTAGCTATTATTCAATGAAAACCTCGAAAGCAACTTATGAAACAAAAACGAGCCTTATAATAGGTAAAAAAGAAGATATAGGTAGTGCAAAAAAAACAATTAATACTTATGAGAAAATCGCAAGCTCAATCACCATTTCAAAGAATATTAGTGCATCGCTAAAGGATTCAATACCTTTAGAAGAAATTCAAAAGAGTTATGAAATTACTGTAGCAGATGATGCGCCAATACTTACAATTACAGCTAGTGGAGAAACACAAAAAAAATCTGATGAAATAGCTAAAGCAGTTAGTACAGCTTTCGGAAGAGAAGTTGTGAGAATTTATCCTACAGAGACAATAAAAATTATGGAGAATTCAGTCCAAAATGGTATTCAAAATAGTACATTTAAAGTAAAGAATGTAGTACTTGCAGCTTTACTTGGACTATTTCTTTCAACATTTATTGTGACTTTTATAGGATTTTTCGATGAAAAAGTTAGGACTAAAGAGGATGTAGAGAAATACTTAAAACTTGAAGTTATCGGAAAGTTGCCAAATAGAAAAAGAAAAGATATTTAGATAGGAGAGATATACGATGAATAAAAGAAAAAATGCAGAGTATCTAAAATTAGATACAATTAATGCTACAGCGTTTAATGAATTGAAAGCAAATATTCAATTTCTAAGCGTTGATAAACCAAATAAAGTTATTATGATATCCTCTGCAGAGAAAAATGATGGTAGGACTACTACGTCATCATATCTATCATTAGCATTTGCAAAGAGTGGGAAAAAAACTTTACTTGTTGATTGTGATATAAGAAATTCAAATATACATAATATGTTTGATTTAAACAATGACGATAGTGGCTTAGTAAACTTTTTATCAGGAGATATTAAATTTGAAGAATCATTAAAAGCTACAAAACAGGAAAATTTATCTATAGTAACTGCAGGGGGCACAGAAGCAAACTATGCGGAACTTCTTGTTTCAGTAAAGTTTAATGAATTTATCGAAAAGGCAAAAGAAGAATTTGATTATATCATTCTTGATACTTCGCCACTTACCCAGGGTGCTGATGCCCAGGCTATAGCAAAGTATGCAGATGCCTCAGTACTTGTAATTAAAGATGGACAAACAGAAAGAAAAATTGCCATCAAAGCTAAAAATATATTGGAAAAGGCTAACTCCAATATTGTAGGAGTATTTTTGAATAAAACAAACTAGAGGTGTTGTACAAATGAAAAATGTATTTATTATAGGATCTAAAGGAATACCATCAAATTATGGTGGGTTTGAGACTTTTGTAGATAAGTTAACTCTTTATAAAAAAAGTGTGGATATCATGTATCATGTATCTTGCTTAAATGTTAAAAAGGAAGAGATTAACTATAATAATGCAAGATGCTTTAACGTTAAAGTGAAAGAGGTAGGAAGTGCTATAGCAATACTGTACGATCTTAAGGCGCTAGGTAAGTCTATAAAATATATCAAAGAACATAATTTGAAAAATTCTGTTATTCTTATTCTTGCTTGTCGCATTGGACCTTTCTTAAATTTTTATAATAAAAAGCTAAAAGATCTAGGAATAAAACTTTACATAAATCCAGATGGACATGAATGGAAAAGAAGTAAATGGAGTGCACCAATAAGAGCTTATTGGAAGCTTTCGGAGAAACTTATGGTTAAACATTCAGATTTACAAGTGTGTGATTCCATCGGTATGCAGGAATACATAGAAACTGAGTATAAGAGTTATAATCCAACCACTACATATATAGCTTATGGAGCAGAACTTGAAAAATCAACCATAAATAGAAATGATGATGTAATAGTGGACTGGCTGAAGAAGTTCGGAGTAAAAAGAAAAGAATACTACTTGATAGTTGGAAGGTTTGTACCTGAGAACAATTATGAAACTATGATAAGAGAATTTATGAAGTCTGATGTGGATAAGGACCTAGTTATAATTACAAATGTGAAGAAGAATAAATTTTATGAAGCTCTACTTTTGGAAACTCAGTTTACAAATGATAAGAGAATAAAATTTGTAGGAACTGTATATGATAATGAACTTCTAAAGAAGATAAGACAAGGGGCCTTCGCATATATCCATGGACATTCTGTAGGAGGAACAAATCCTTCACTACTAGAAGCTATGTCAAGT
Organism: Clostridium sp.; assembly: GCF_050717635.1. Taxonomy (GTDB): domain Bacteria; phylum Bacillota; class Clostridia; order Clostridiales; family Clostridiaceae; genus Clostridium_AD. The sequence goes on along the minus strand of NZ_JBOITO010000010.1, from coordinate 69,161 downwards.
ACTGATATTAATCTATTATTAAATGTTAAATTTAATACGGAAGTTGGAAACCATGGAGCACTATATTTTAATAAAAAAGAGGATAATTTAGCAAACTTAATAAATAAAACTGAAGAATTAAAAGAAGAAGAAATTGCATCATTAGCTGAGACATCTACAAATATTATTGCGGATTTTTATTCTTGGGACAAGATTGTTAATGATTATGAAGAACTTTTTCATAAATAATGGAGGTGTATTACAATTAAGATATTACATTATTCTCTCGGACTACCTCCTTTTAGGACGGGGGGACTCACTAAATATTCTGTAGATCTTATGAAAAGACAAGTAGAAAATGGCGATGAAGTGTCCTTATTATATCCAGGCCATTTTACGTTTAATAAGAAATTACGGATTAATAAGAATAAATCATTTAAGGGGACGGAGGTTTATGAAATACTAAATCCTATTTCTATCCCGCTTTTAAGTGGAATACCAAGGCCGGGAAAATACTTGAAGGCTGTAGATGAGAATATTTATATTGATTTTTTAAAGTGTTTAGATGTAGAAATCATACATATTCACACATTAATGGGACTAAATAAAGAGCTAATCACAGCGTCAAAACAGTTAAACATAAAAACCATATTCACATCTCATGATTATTTTGGTATATGTCCTAAAGTCAATCTTATTGATTTGCAAGGGGAAATATGTACTGATTATGACAACGGAAAAAACTGTATAGCTTGCAACGCAAATGGATACAGTAGGTGGCTAGTTACTTTAATGCAGTCAAAGACTTATAGAAACTTAAAAAACAGTAGAATTATAAAGAAATTAAGAGCGTATAAGCAGAAATTAATTATAAAGAAAAATAAGAATTTAACTGAATCAGAGCAGGTAAAAGAAAAAAGTAATAATGAAAATAGCGATCAGTATGCGTCTCAATATGTTAATCTAAGGGATTACTACATAGATATCTTGAATAATATTGATTTTATTCATTACAACAGCACTGTTTCAAAACAAGCATATGAGAAATATATTGATAATGAAAATAGCCGAGTTCTTAATATTACTCATTCAAATATACGGGATAATAGAATACATAAGAGTAGTAATAGTAATGAACCGTTAAAAATAACCTATATCGGATCAATAGAAAAATACAAAGGACTATATTTTTTGTTGGACGTACTTGAAAAGTTACTTGAAAATAATAACAATAATTTTAAATTAAACATTTACGGCAAAAATGTAAATATAAATAGGTCTAAATCCAAGGAAAAAGTAAATATAAAGGGTACTTATGTTTACTCTGAGCTAGAGGATATATTTAAAAATACAGATGTACTTATTGTACCAAGTATTTGGTATGAGACATTTGGATACATAGCCCTAGAGGCATTTTCTTATGGGGTGCCCGTAATTGTAACTAATCTTGTAGGGTTTAAGGATATGATTAATCCTGGCGTTACTGGCATCATAATCAAAGCAAGTGAAGAGGAATTGTATGATAATTTACAAACTATAATAGAAGATAGAGAAAAACTATCATATATTAATCAAAATATAATGGAGTTAAAAAGTATTTATACAATGAAAGAACATACTGCCGATATAATGAAATTGTATAAAGGAAGGGGTAATAGGTAAATGGAAATATTAATGGCGCTACTATACGTATTTCATCAGGTATTTGCCAATTTACCTTTTGTCTCAAAAACACTAACTGGCAATTTGGATTTATTTTATGCCTTAGGTATGTTTGGGATCATTTTTGTTATATTTAAAAGAAAAAGAGATATTTCACTGTTAATAATATGCGCACTGCCTATTGCAATTTATGGCATCCTTCAAGGACTCATTATACAAGATTTAAATATGCAAAAGCTTTTCGTTAATATTTCTAAGATTACTATATGTATTTCCCTTATGATACTATCAATAAGGAAAATACATGATTTCAAAATTAAAAAATTCATAGATTATGTTTGTAGAATATACATAATATGTACTCCAATAGCACTAATATTTTCAAAGAACGATTATTTATGGAGACTCAATGATACTATAAATAAGTATAGTCTTTTAAGGCTTAACTTGTTTTATGTAGAGCCTAGTGAACTGGGCTTTCATTTAGCACTTATAATTATTACGCTAATGTATTTAATTATTAGTGAAAAAGATAGCAAGGTAAACCGTAAATACATAATCTATCTAATAAACTGCACAATTTTACTTGTATTATCTCAGGCTTACGGTGCTTCAGTAATACTCCTTGGAACAATTTTTATAGTATCGACTGTAGTACTACTAGCTAAAATTAATTATAAGAACATTTTAGTTGGATATGGGGTAACAATAATTTTTACTATAACAATAATATTATTTATTGCTACTAAATCATCAATTTATATGAGAACAGTTGATACAATAGATGGAAGTGATTCATCAAATAGTTATAGGGTAAATGTTACTGAGGAATTTACAAGAGCCGCTGTAGCTAATACGGATGGGATTGGAGTTGGACTTGGCAATCTGAATACAGATAGGACAAGGAAAATCTTCATGTCAACTGGAATGACAGCAGTAGTTGCAGCATCATTTCCATACTTTATTGCAGAAGGTGGAGTGTTTGCCATACTATATTCGGTTTTGTTACTTTTCTTTTTGATAGTCAATGTGATTTTCAAGAGAAACATGCTGCTTACAAGTCTTCTGATATTTATGATTTTATACCAAATCTATGGAGGGTATTTCACAAATCCAGTAAACTGGATTGTTTATGGGTTAATATTAAGTAGATGGACGCCTGAGAAGATTCAAGAGGAAAATAATATAGACGTAAGAAAAGGGATAATTTAAAAAGTTATCCCTTTTCTTGCATCTATATTCTAAAGTTAGATTTACTTATTTTAATAATTAAAAGTTATTTTTTGTGGATTTTTCACATACTTATGGGTATACTGTATATATAAGAAGTATTACAAGTAGAATATACTATGCAGTAACTGACTATAAATTATTGGAGGTTCATTATGTTGATTGAATTTAGTATAGAAAATTATATGTCTATAAAAGATAGGGTAACTTTAAGTATGGTGGCATCAAAAGATGCATCTCATGAAAACAATCTTATAAAAAATGCAGATAAGGGCGTAAATATTTTAAATACAGCTGTAATTTATGGTGCAAATGCTTCTGGTAAAACAACCGTATTAAGTGGTATAGGATTTTTAGCTAAACTTTTAACTATGTCTCATGAAATGCAAAAAGGAAGAAAAATACCTGTAAAACCATTTAAACTTGATAGGGCGTGGATTGATAAGCCTAGTAGTTTTGAAATTGTTTTTAAAACACAAGGTGTAAAGTATGCCTATGGCTTTTCAGCCACTGAAGATAAAGTTATTGACGAATATCTTTACTACTATCCAAAGGGAAGACAAAGTATAATTTTTGAAAGAGAAAATACTACTGAATATAAATTTACAAGTGATGTAGATTTACAAACTCAAATAAAAAACAAATTTGATTCATCAAATAAACTATATCTTTCCACTGCAAGTTTATGGGAATATAAAAATGCCCAAATTCCTTTTGAGTGGATAGATAATAATTTGCAATTCATTTTTTATCATGAAAGATTAGAAAAACTCACTACTGATATGATGAAAGAAAGTGAAATTATTAACAAAAGAGTTAAATCATTAATTAAAAAAGCAGTAAACGATATAGAGGATATAACTTTTATAGAAATTGAACTAAATAAAAAAGATAACCCCCTACTAAAATATTTAAATGAAGAAGCAAAATCAAAACTTTTAAGCAATAATGATAATAAACTTTTAAGCGTTAATACTGCTCATAAAATGAATAATTCTGATGAGTTGGTTGAATTTGATTTAGCAGAGGAATCTGAGGGGACACAAAAGCTTTTTGGACTTTTAGGACCTTGGATTGATGTTTTAGAAAGAGGAAGCACTCTCATTGTAGATGAGCTTGATATAAGATTGCATACTCACTTGACAAGGTTTTTAGTTGGACTTTTTCAAGATCCTGAGATTAATAAAAAGAATGCTCAACTTATTTTTTCAACCCATGATACCAATCTATTAGATCAAGATCTTTTTAGAAGAGATCAAATATGGTTTACAGAAAAGAAAGAAGATAAGAGTACTGATTTATATTCCTTAGATGATTTTACTGTAAGAAAAGATGCCGCCATTGAGAAAGGATATCTACAAGGGAAATATGGTGCAATTCCTTATATGAAGGGTGATTGTCTATGGGAGTAAAAAGAACTATTGGGGACTTATCTAGAGATAAAAGACGAAAACGTAAGGTTCACCCTACTATTTTAATAGTATCTGAAGGAAAGGATACCGAAGTTAATTATTTTAAAGAATTTAATCTTAAATATGTTAATGTTGATATAAAGATTGCAGATAAAAATTCTGCTGGCAAAAATAAAAGTAGAAAGACCGATCCTTCTCATTTGGTAGATAAAGCAATTGATTATATAGAGCATAAATATGATATAAACGAAGATGATGGTGACAGCGTTTGGTGTTTAATTGATGTAGATTTAAACTATAATAACCCGAATTCTATGAATCAGAGGGTAGCGGAATTAGAAAGAGCTTACACAAAAACAAAAGACTATGAGAAAGAAAGGAAAAAAAATATAAATTTAGGTATATCAAATCCTTGCTTTGAGGTTTGGTATTTACTTCATTACATTTATACAACTGCTAACTTGAGAAATTATGATACAGTAAAAAATAAACTAGTGAGAGAAACACCTCTTAAAGATTACGAAAAAAACAAATGCATCAATAGCCTTCTTCATGATAAAATAGCGCAGGCAATTAGTAATTCAATTAGACTTAAATCTTATCACGAAAGCCTAGGAAGAACATTGATGAATTTTAAAGAAAGTTCATCTATATTTAATGTAAAAGATATTATAGAAGCCAATCCATATACAAATGTATGGGAACTTATAAAATATATCGAAGATCTTAATCAGATTCATTCATAATAATTATAGCCGTTTTGTGTTCCATTACTACCAGTAGCCTATCGGCTAAAAGACTTTTTATTCACCCATGGTCATTTTAGCATACTCATGAAGTCCATCTTTGTAACCGCTTATTGTATTACCATCTATTTTGTTATGTTGGCTTTTATTAGAGGTGGAATAGATACCACTCTTAGCTATAGTTCCCTTAGTTGAACTAATTTTATTTGATTTTATTGTTATATATTGAGGTTGAGATTTTCCATTTGAGTCAAGTAATATTCCGTTACCCTCCTGCACTGTATCCTTATTTTTTTTACCGTTTGTGTTTTGCACTGTGTTATTTGTTATAGTGCATTTATAACTTCCGGCGGTTATTTCAATGCCGTTGGTTTGTGCAGATAATACCTTGTTTGAAGAAACATTGGTCCCTTTTGTATCATAAAGAGTTATTGCTCCTAGATTACCAATGCCAGCAAGAGATTCTTCAACTGTATTGTCTTTAACAATATTATCATCAGATTCCCACACTTCTATTTGATTAAATCTGTTATTTTTGCAGGTGTTGCCAATAAGAGAATTACCATAGGTAACCTTATCTTCACCTCCATAAATTGTAGCACCTTCTTGGCCATTGCCTTCTGCGTGATTATTGCTTGCAACGGAATCTGTTGTACCTTTTCCAGTGGTTGAATTGTAAGCGAATATTACACCTTGTCCACCGCTGTTTTTTAGGACATTGTTTGTTACTTTAATTTTAGTTCCATTTAAACTGTAAACATGACCACTTATTTGTTCTTTTTTGTACCCAGCGAAAACTTCAGGGTTATCAAATTTATTTTTATCGATTGTAATATTGGAGGAATCATTGTCTATTAAAATTCCATATTTACGTATATCGTAGAAATATGAATTAGTAACCGAGGAATCACTTACCTGTGATAAATTAATTGCTGCAAAATCAATTTTATTTGTGAATTTGCAATTGTCTACCACAAGTCCGCTCTTTTTAGTAACACTTAGAGCAGTACCACAATTTTGAAAGTCTATTCCACTAAAACTGTTAGAATTACCTACAGCAAATAGTGTGTTTTTGCCTGTGCCTTTGATTGTAACATCATTTTTAGCAGTTAATACTATTCCGTCTTTAAGTTTTACAGTGTTTGAGAACTTATACTTACCAGCGGGGATGGTTATTGTACTTCCAGTAGTAGAAGCATCTATCATTTTTTGGAGTTCTGCAGAAGTATCGGTAGCTCCAGTTATGTCTAAAGAGTATTTTTTTATGTTCGCATCAACTACATCAAGTTTACTTTGTTTTGTAGTTGTATCACTTTGCTTATTAATAACTACAAAAGCTGCTATTATAATTGATAGTGCGATTATTATAATAACAACTATTTTATTTTTTAGAAAATTCATATATTTCTCCTTTTATTTTCGTATTAGTAAATCAGAATTAATCTATAGTATAACATAGTATACGCAGGGGCTCAATGGGAATTCAATACATACATACTCAATGTAAATTGCAAGAAAAAACAGTGGATAAAGTCTACATAAATTGTAGCCCTTATCCACTGTTAAATATTAAATATTATAATGATTTTATTACTCTGCGCAAGTTGAAAGTGCATAAAAGTGAACTCCATATTTATAACCAGTTATTGTGTTACTATCTATTTGGTTATGATGATTCGCATTTGAAGTTGAATATACACCGCTTTTAGATATAGTTCCATTACTTGAGCTAATTACATTACTTCTAATTGTTATATGACTAGGATCGCCTACACCATTCCAGTCAAGTAATATTCCATTACCTTTCTCAGGTGTATTCACATTATTTTTTCTGTTGGTATCAGCTATATAATTATCGGATACGTTGCAATTTGAAGTCCCTGCAACTATTGCTATACCATTACTTCCAGCAGATATTATGTTATTTCCAAAAACAGTTGTACCAGTTGTATTAAATAAACATATTGCTCCTAAATTACCAATGCCAGTTATTGATTCTTCTACTGTATTGGACTTAACAATGTTATTATCGGACTGCCATACTTCTATTTGATTAAATCTGTTGTTTTTACATGTGTTATTGAGTAAAGAATTTTCTGAGGTAACTTTCCTTTTGCCACCATAAATTGTAGCACCTTCTTGACCATTACCCTCACATAAATTATTCTTTGCTACAGAATTTGTGGTGCCTTTTCCGGTTGTCGAATTGTAACCGAAGATTATACCTTGACCACCGCTGTTTTTTATAATGTTATTGGTTACGTTGATATTACTTCCATTTAATGAGTAAATATGACCACCTATCTGCTCTTTGGCATAGCCACCAAAAACTTGAGGATTATCAAAATTATTGTTATCTATTGTAATATGGTCACTATCATCATCTATTAAAATCCCATATTTGCGGATATTATAGAAATATGAATCTATAACAGTGGAGGAACTTGATCCATAAAAATTAATTGCTGAAAAAGTTATGTTATTTGTGAATCTACAGTTAGTTACATTAAGTCCGATTTTTTTAAAAACACTTAAGGCTGTAGAGCAATTTTGAAACTCTATACCACTAAAACTGGTATTATTACCCGTGGAGAATAAAGTGTTGTTGCCAGTGCCACTAATTATCACATCATTAGAAGCAAAAAAAGTAACATTGTCTTTCAATTTAACGGTGTTAGAAAATTTGTAGGTGCCGCTTGGTAATTGTATTGTGCTACCGCTTATAAAAGAATCTATCATAGTTTGAAAGTTAGCGGAAGTATCTGTTATTCCTGTTGTGTCTAAGTTATAGTCTTTAGCTTCTATTATAATAAGATTATTAGGTGCAATGGGGGTAACATCAGATTTAGTGGTTGTAATAGAAGGATTAACATCTAACCCATTTGCATTTGTAGTAGTTATAAAGTAACTAGCGGTTGTTAAAGAAATTAATATTATGATTGCGGTTATAGCTTTTTTGAAATTGCTTTTTAGCATTTGGGTCACTCCTTTTTATCATCTTCATTATGTTTAATATTTGGATTCATTGGAGTATCCTTACCAGCTGCTTTCATTAAGCCAGCCAAAATAATATACATAATAATCAATACAACGGCAATAATTATAAATTTAAGCATAAAGATTACACCCTCCCATTTTAATAGCAATAAACAGATTTTTATTCATATTCATATAAATTATATGTCACAATGTAAACAATAACAAACAAAATTTACAGGAAATCAACATTTAGTTTGAGATATTGTGTTATTTTGGACATAATAGGTGAAATAAATTATAATTTTATTAAATTCGTTATTAAATGAAACAAAATAATATTGCAAAATATAACATTGTAGCCATTTTTAAAGTGGTAAAATTGTCAAAAGATTATGTTTTATGGCGAGATATGGAAGGGCAAAAGTTGGTATATATGAATTTGTAGGTGAATTTGGTGAAAAAAATAAACTGAAATAATTATTAATTTGAAGCATGTTGGAGTACATGGGCTTTAGTGGTGGAATTTGATGAATTATGAGTTTGTAATAAAGGTGTTAAGATTATATAATTATGTACTGGACGTTAACAAAAATTACAGTAATGATAAATAAATACTTTAATAGAAATTTTTAAATTTACTATATATTGGAGTTGGACAAACATAGAATTGTGATGTAAATTATAGAAGAGGTGGAGAATATGAAAGCACTTGGAAAATGGAGAAAACCAATTTTAATACTAAGTGATGCAGTACTTATAAACTTAGCATATATATTAGCTTTCTATTTTAGATATAATTATAGTGAATTCTGGTTTTTTTCAGATAATTATAAAAAAGTAGCATTAATAGTAACGGTTATCTACATAGGTTGTTTTTATCTCTTTAAGCTTTATGAAAGCCTTTGGAGTTATGCAAGTATAGACGAATTTATGTTGGTCATAGGTGGTTGCCTTACAGCAAATATAATTACAATAGCCTTTGTTAGAATTGCTGGACATGGTTTTGCTTATGGAGTAAGTATAATTGTCTGTGCTTTTAGTATTCTTTTTATACTTGGATTTAGAATGTCGTTTAGAATCTACGAAAGATTTACAACTATTGTAACGGGTAATGTAGGTAAAAGTGAAAAAACCAGAGTAATGATAATAGGTGCTGGTTCAGCGGCTGCTATGGTTATAAAAGAAATGAAGAACAATAGTCAAAGTAAGTATTTGCCTGTTGCACTAATTGATGATGAAGATTATAAAAAAGGTAGAAACGTTATGGGTGTTAAAGTTCTTGGTAGCCGTAAAGATATACCTAGAATAGTAAAAGAAAAAGCGATTGAAACTATTCTTATAGCTATTCCAACAATTGATGATGAAGATAAAAAACAAATATTGGAGCAATGCAAAAAAACAAATTGTAAAATAGAAACTATTCCAGGAATGTATGAAATTATAGATGGTAAAGTTTCCTTAAATCAAATTAGAAAAGTGGATATTGAAGACCTACTTGGAAGAAAAGCTGTACAACTTGATATGAAAGGCATCGCTAGTTATATTAACAATAAAACTGTAATGGTAACTGGAGGTGGAGGGTCCATTGGTTCAGAACTGTGCCGCCAAATTGCGAAATTTAGCCCAAAACAATTAATTATTTTTGATATATATGAAAATAATGCTTATGACCTCCAAATGGAAATCCAATATAAGTATCCAAAATTAGATTTAAAAGTATTAATAGGATCTGTTAGAGATAAGAAAAGACTTGACAGCGTTTTTAAAAAGTATTTACCTAATATAATATTCCATGCTGCGGCTCATAAGCATGTTCCATTAATGGAAGAGAGCCCTATGGAAGCAATAAAAAACAATGTGTTTGGTACATATAATGTGGCAGATTGTGCACATAGATTTAAAGCAGAAAGATTTGTTATGATTTCCACAGATAAAGCAGTTAACCCAACTAATGTTATGGGTGCAACTAAGAGAATGTGCGAAATGATTGTACAATCTATGGACAAGGTAAGTGAAACGCGATTTGTGGCAGTTAGATTTGGTAATGTGCTGGGGAGTAATGGATCGGTTATACCACTATTTAAGAAGCAGATAGAGCGTGGTGGTCCGGTTACACTTACTAATAAATATATTACTAGATTCTTTATGACAATACCAGAAGCTGCACAGCTGGTTATGCAAGCAGGTGCATATGCAGAGGGTGGAGAGATTTTTGTGCTAGATATGGGGAGACCTGTTAAAATTTATGATTTAGCTTGGGATTTGATTAAGCTTTCGGGTTTTGAACCTGGAAAAGATATAAAAATTGAAATTACAGGGCTGAGGCCGGGAGAGAAATTGTATGAAGAACTAATGATGAGCGAAGAGGGGTTAAGCGATACTAAACATGAGAAGATATTTATTGGAAGGCCCACGTTTAGTGATTTGAGTGTGATGAAAGAGAGAATGGAAGAGCTTAAGGAGATTATTGATGGGGATGATGTTGAAGGGTTGATTACGAAAATAGAGGAAATAGTTCCAACATATAACCGAAGTATGGGAGAGGTTGCAGCTACTTCAGTAGCACAATAATGAAAAAATGGGGAGGATCAATATGGGTAGAGTTTTCGATGTTTTAATTAGTTTATTATTATTAACAATGTTTTTGCCATTATTTTTATTTTTAGCAGTAGTAATAAAGTTAAATTCAAAAGGACCAGTATTTTTTACCCAGATGAGAATAGGGAAAAATAATGAGCTTTTTAAATTTTATAAATTTAGAACAATGAAAAACGGTACTCCAAACGTTGCAACTGATAAACTTGATAGCTCAGAAAATTATATAACTGCAAGCGGAAGAATTTTAAGGAAATCTAGTCTTGATGAACTCCCTCAATTAATTAATATACTTTTAGGTGATATGGCGTTTGTAGGACCAAGACCAGCACTATACAATCAATATGAACTTAAGGAAATGAGAACTAAAGCTGGAGTTCATAAAATCCTTCCAGGAGTTACTGGATGGGCTCAAATTAATGGGCGAGATAATAATGATGATTCTGAAAAAACAGAGCATGATAAGTATTATTTAGAAAATAAATCATTGTGGTTAGATGTGAAAATAGTATTTAGGACTGTGTTTAAGGTTTTAAAAGCAGAGGGAATTCTTGATGGTCATAAAATAAATAGTTCGGAAGATTTTACGATATGATTATGAGTGATTATTAATGGGGGCTTTGCTTATAATTGGGGCTGGTGGACATGGTAGAGTGGTGGCAGAAGCTGCTCAGCTAGAAGGGAAATGGAATGATATTGCGTTTCTGGATGATAGAGAGGGTACGGTTTTTGATTATAAGATTATCGGTAAATTAGATGAGTATGAAAAATTTCAAAAAGATTATGAGTATGCTATTGTTTGTTTAGGCGATAATGTTAAAAGAATGGATTTAATAGAGAAGTTACTAAAAGTAGGGTTTAAAGTTCCGGTGATTGTTCATCCTAGAGCGTGGGTTAGCAGATACAGTGAGATAGGATCAGGGTGTGTTATACTAGCTGGGGCTGTAATTAACACAGGCGCTAAAATCGGTAGAGGCTGTATTGTCAATATCAATAGCTGTATTGATCATGACACAACAGTTTCTGATGGAGTTCATGTGTGCAGTGGAGCGACGATTAGGAGTATGTGTAGTATAGGAAGGTTATCTTATATTGGTGCTGGGGCCACAGTTAAATCAGGAGGTATAGTGAAAGAAAGATTTATACTTCAGGGCGGTACGGTGATTTAGGTAAGTAAAGGAGAGACTGCATTTGGAGCTACTAAAAAAAGAATGCTGGTATGTGCTATTTGTTAGTACGAATCAAGAGGAAAAAGTTAAGAAGATTCTTCAAAAGGAAATTGGAAATGAATATGAATTTATTGTTCCAACAAGAGAACTTAGAGAAAGAAAAAATGGGAAATGGCAGATGGTAAAAAGAAAGCTGTTCCCGGGATATGTTTTGATAAAAGGCATTATGGATATAGATATTTATTATAAACTTAAAAAAGTACCTGGAATTATAAAATTACTTTCTAGTGAGGGTGAGATCTTAACAGTAGATGAAAGTGAATTAAGAGTGTTAAAAATACTTATTGATGGTGATAACATAGGAATTTCTACATTATATAAGGTTAATGATAGTATTAAAATAGTTGCAGGGCCTTTAATGGGACTTGAAGGTCAAATAATTAAAGTGGATTCTAGAAAAGGTAGAGCAAAGGTAAGTCTTAGCTTTATGAATGAGGAAAGAATAGTAGAACTTGGTATTGAAGTGGTTGACAAAATCTGATGATGAATTTGGGTGTTTCGGCCCCGGATAGAGATGAAGAGGTTATGGTGAAGTGATGGTAGCATAATGTAAGTGGTTATGTGAAGGGGCGGAGCTGTAGGTGAGGGTATTATGATCTGTGTAATGTTAGTTTAGAAAAAGAGCAAATTGGTTAGTATTTAATTGATTACTCTTTTAAAAATAACATACACAGAGGTGATGAACCATATTAACAAATAAAAAATTAGAAAAGTTTACTAAAGGTTTTACTTTGATTGAGCTGATAATTGTTATTTCTATTATTGCGATTTTAATAACTATAACAGTTCCAGCATATGGGGGATATATAAAGAAGGCGAAAGTGGAAGTTTGTAATGCTAATTGTGTGCAGTTGGAGAGAATGTATGAGATGCATTTCGAAGCAAAGGGAATAGAACATACTGATGTTGTTTTTGAACAATTTGTGCAGGGACAGGGTAAAGAGATATGTCCTGAACATGGAGTTATAACTTATGTTGATGAAAAAGTTCGGTGTAGTGCGCATACTAAAGAGAATGATGAAGGTGACGATGACGATGTTCCATATTTGTAATTGAATTATGAGGAGATTGTGAGTGCTTATAAGATTGTATAATGAGTTAAAAGCCTTGATTTACGGGGCTTTTAAACTTTTAATGATTGAATGGTGACTGCGAAGTGAGTATGCTGTATGGATTAGCTTGTCCAAGCATAAAGCTAGGTAAATCAATGGTTTGAGGTTAATTGATAAAATATAAATAAGCAATAAATAACCTGTTTTAATGGGTTTGAATATATAGGCAAAAACAAGAATGTAGTGGTATCAACGGTTGTAGGATTTTGAAGATGATTGAATGGTAATACGAAGTGAGTATGTGGAATGGATTTAAATGGGGAGATGGTGAAAAGATGTTATTAATTACAGGAATTACAGGGCATAGTGGCAGATATTTTCTGCAAGAACTCATTAAAAATAAATATAAAGAACCCATCCGTTGCATTGTTAGAGAAACATCTGACACATCATTATTAGATAGCAGTGGACTTAAGATAGAGAAGTTTGTTGGGGACATTGAAGATGAAAAGTTTATGGATAGATGTATGAAAGGCGTAGATACAGTGGTACACATTGCCGGAATACAAAAGACTCTTAATGTTATTAAAGGTTCAGTTAATAACAGTGTAAAAAGAGCCATTTTAGTTCACACAACTGGTATTTATTCAAACTTTAAGTCAGCTTCAGAGGAGTACAAGAATACCGAGCTGGAAATGAATGAAATAATCAAGGGGCAAAACATAAGCTTAACAATTCTGAGACCCACTATGATTTATGGTAATTTAATTGATCTCAACATGAGTAAATTTATAAAAATGATAGACAAGCTTAGATTATTTCCCGTAGTTAAGCATGAAAAAAGTTTAATTCAACCAGTAAATGCGAGAGATCTTGGTAAGGCCTATTATCAGGTGCTAACCAAGCCAATACAACAATTGAAGCCAGAATATATCTTATCTGGGGAAAAACCTATCAAAATGGATTACGCTTTTAAATTGATAAGCTCTAATCTTGGTAAGAAAACAGTCTTTATAAATTTTCCTTTAGAAGTTGGGGTTATTATGGCTAGGTCATTAAAAATATTTACTTTTGGAAAAGTTGATTATATAGAGAAAGTTCAAAGGATGGGTGAAGATAGAAGTTTTCCTCACAAGGATGCTACAATAGATTTTGGATATAATCCAATGTCATTTGATGAGGGGATAAAAATAGAAGTTAATCAGTTTAAAATTAAATGACATAGGGGGAAGCTATTAGATATGGAAAAAGTATTTGTTACAGGTGGTTCAGGTTTTATAGGAAATGCAATTGTTGAAAGGTTAAACAAGAAATATGAAGTTATTATTTTAGATAATTTTTCTCCACAGATTCACGGAGATAATTATAAAGATTCATATTTATATCAGAACATAAAAGATAAATGCAAGGTAATTAAGGGTGACGTTCGTAATTCTGAAGATCTAAAGGAAGCATTAGAAGGTGTGGATTATATAATACATCTTGCCGCTGAAACAGGGACAGGCCAATCTATGTATGAAATTAATAGATATACTGATGTAAATATAAAAGGCACATCTAATTTGTTAGAAGTTATATTAAAAAATAAGTTTCCTATAAAGAAAATAATACTTTCTTCATCCCGTTCTGTTTATGGGGAAGGTATGTATTTTTGTAAAGAACATGGAATTGTTGTTCCTAAATCTAGAGATATAGATGATATGAAGAGTGGAGATTTCGAGGTTAAATGTCCTGTTTGTGGTGGAGAAGTTGAATTGAGAAATACAACAGAAGAGTGTGCGTTAACACCTATTTCTTTTTATGCATATACGAAACTTGCGCAGGAAAAAATGCTTGAGGTAATGTGTCCTACAATGAATATACCGTATACAATCTTTAGATATCAAAATGTATATGGAGCAGGGCAGTCTCTTAATAATCCATATACAGGTATCCTTTCAATATTCTCTAAGTTGCTATTAAAAAACCAGAATCTCAATATTTTTGAGGATGGCGAAGAAAGTAGGGACTTTGTACATGTTAAGGATGTTGCTGCTATTACTTGTAACGCACTTGAAAATGTTGCAACAAACTATCAGCATATTAATGTTGGTACTGGGGAGAAAGTCTCTGTTATGCAATTAGCGGAAACATTTAAAAAATTATATGCATCAGATTCAGAAATAAATATTTCAGGGGATTTTAGAAAAGGAGATATTAGGCATAATATTGCAGATACAAATAGGGCTAGAACCTTATGTGAATTTAAACCCGAATATACATTTGAAAGAGGTATGGAAGAGTTTACAGCATGGGTAAAGAAACAAGATAAAGCTCTGGAAAAGTCAGATGATCTTTTTGAACACTCAATAAATGAAATGAAAGAAACAGGTATGTTGATTCAAGGAAAGAGGTGAGTGTAAATGAGCAATAAAAAGGCTCTGTATATTGGTACTCCAATATTCAATTATCATAAAAAGATTATTTCTGAATTCGAAGAACAAGGTTATTCGGTTGACTATTATAATGATAGACCCAGTGAAAGCTCTTTTGTTAAGGGGATTATTAAAATTAGGAGAAGTTCAATGGATTATCTAGTTAAAAGGTATTTTGAAAAAATTTTGTCTGAAACAAAAAGAAAAAGCTATGACTTAATATTCATTGTAAACTGTAAAGTGTTTACTCCAGAAATGATCCTGAAATTGAGGAATAGTCAAAAGTCAGCAAGATTTGTTTTATATATGTGGGATTCATTTACGCTTTATCCGAAAAGTAAAAATCTGCTTTCATTTTTCGATAAGGCATACTCATTCGATTTAGATGACTGTTCTAACAATGATGATTTAACGTTTATGCCGTTGTTTTTTCATAAAGGAATTGAAAGATTAGGACAATTAAAATCTAAAGAAATTGAAGGATTAGGACAAATAAAATTCAAAGAAATTGAATGTGATATTGTGAGTGTATGTACGGCCCATCCTAATCGTTACAAGACGATGCATAAGTTGTTCCCAGAGTTAGAGTTAAATGGTATCCATGTGTTTTCTTATATGTTTCTGAATAGGTTTCAATACCTATATAATAAGGCGTTTGTACCCGAATTTAAAAATGCAAGGAGTAGCGAATTTAGATTTAAACCTTTATCTGAGAAAGAAAACTTAGCTGTTCTTAAGAGATCCAATACTGTGTTTGATATGCAACATAACTTACAGAGTGGACTTACAATGAGAACTATTGAGACTCTTGGTGCTAAAAAAAAGATGATCACGACCAACAGCAATATTAAAAAATATGACTTCTATAATGAAAATAATATTTTTGTAATGGACAAGAATAATTTATCAGGTATTGAGAAATTTATTAAACGAGAATACCAACCAATAAGTGAGGATATTTATAGAAAATATAGTTTGCATAACTGGATAGAAACAATTATAAATGAAACAGATAATATATATGTTAGCTAAAGTCTAACTTGATACAGGATATGTCTTGATATGGGTGAAATTGTAATAGAAGTCTTTCATTATAATTGTAGCCTAATGTTTTAGCAAAGTTCGTCTTAACTTTGTTGGATGGCACTTATCACGATTAACTTATGATATGGGAAAGGGAATGTTGAAATGAATATAGTAAAATATTTTTGGGCTATCAGAGCTATTGTTTATAAAGTACGTTTTAAAAAAATTGGTAAACTTTCATACATAGGAAAACCTATATGTTTGGAAGGTACGATGGGAGTAGAAATTGGAAATAAAGTTAGAATTTACCCTGGATCAAGAATAGAAACATATGGGACAGAAGGAAGCATTGTTATTAGAGACAATGTATCCATAGGGCAGAGCTTTCATATCACTTCAAGTAGTTCAGAACTGGTTATTGGTGAAGACACAACTATTTCGGGTAATGTTTTTATAACTAATATTGATCATGATTATAAGCAAATAGGTATTCATATTTTAAAGCAAGATTTCATAACGAAAGAAACTAGAATTGGGCAAAACTGTTTCATTGGATTTGGAGTTGCCATACAGGCAGGCACTATTCTTGGGAAGCAATGTATTGTAGGTGCGAATTCTGTGGTACGTGGTGAATTCCCTGATTATTGTGTTATAGTAGGTGCACCTGCAAAAGTAGTGAAAAGATATAATTGTGATTCTGGTAAATGGGAGAAAATTTGAATGAAGGTAATCAATTGACTATTACATGTTACATATCAGACAATTAGTAGTGGGTTGAGTGTGGTTTCGAATCAAATGAAATAATAAATCATGAAAGGTATGGAAATGAAATGGAATTAATTAGTATTATAGTACCGACCTATAAAAGAAGTATTATGATTTCCAAAACTATAAAAAGTCTACTGTCTCAAACGTATACAAATGTTGAAATAATTATTGTTGATGATAACAATCCTAATAGCATTGAAAGATCGAAAACTGAAGGAGTTCTTAAAGAGTACATAGGCTATAATAATGTGAAATATATAAAACATAGCGAAAACAAAGGAGGTTCAGAAGCGAGAAATACTGGAATTAAGCATGCTTCTGGGAAATATATAACATTTTTAGATGATGACGATGAATACTATAAAGACAAAGTTGAAAAACAGTACATTTTTTATAAAAAAACATTTGAAAAAGATGATGGTTTTATAAACTGTAAAGTTAATGTTTTTAGAAACGATAAGTTTGTAAGAAAATCTAAGAGTAAAGTTGATTATGATAATTTATTATTTTCAGTCGTATCTGAGAAAATTTTAGGCACGCCTACATTATTCATACCTAAATATCAACTGGAATCTGTGGGTGGCTTTAAGATATTATCTAAAGGTCAAGAGTGGTTCTTGTGCTTAAAACTAATTGAAGCTGGTTATAAATTCAAATCGATGAAAGAAGCTCTTGTTAGAGTTAATATTCATAAATTTGATAGCATATCAAATGGGCAAAATTCAGTTGAGAAAAAAAGCGAGGGATTAACAACTATATATGAAATTCAAAAGAATTATTTTGAATATTTTAATCAAAAACAAATAAGAGAAATAAATTATAACTATACCATGGCTATGGCTGCTTGTTATTTGAATTCTAATAAAAAGGAATCTTTAAAATATTTTTTCAAATCATTTTTGAATTATAGATTTGACAGAAAAACATTAAAGTATATGGTGAAATTTTTTTTAAATTACTTACAGAAGAGTAATATATAAAATGGGTGTATATCTATTAATTTATCTATTCAATGTATTACTATCCATTTGTGAATTTATTAATAAAAAACCTATATTATTAAAAATCAGTTTTGTTGTTTTAGCTCTATTTTTGGGGCTTTCATATACTAACGGAATTGACTGGACTGTTTACCAGATGGACTATATTTATAGAACTGATCCCGTAAGAGTTTTTGAATATGGGTATGATATAAGTGTATCAATATTTAAAGCTATGGGATTTAATTTTGAGTTCTTTAAATTTACTATCTTGACGATTGATTTATATATAATATACGTATTTTTAAAAAAATATTCGCCTTACCCATTGTTTTCTATAATAGTTTTATTCCAAACTTTCTTATTAGGAAATTTTTTTGAACCAGCTATAAGACAGCTACAAGCAATGGTTATATTTTTATTTGCTTTTAAATATTTAGTTGAAGATAAGAAAATGAAATATTTCTTATGTTGTGGGTTTGGATTATTATTTCATACGTCTTCTATTATTTTATTCCCCTTATATTTTATAAGAAAACGACAAATAAAATTAAGACAATTATTTGTTTTAATAATTATTGTTTATACATTTTCAAACTTAGCTAGTAATATTATTCTTTTTATTGTAAATAAAAGTAGTTTATTAAATGATTATACATATTATTTTGATAAAATCTATTTTGAAGGTTCAAATTTTGACCTTCTTTTAATTATAAAAGTTATTGTTTATTTTATACCCATATATTTATTGAAAAATTTCGGATCTAAAAGCAAAGAAAATATCGTATTATTTAATTTTTCCATTATTTTTTTTATGACCTTTATGTTACAAAATCAAATTATGATTTTTTATAGGTTTAATCATTATTTTATAATAATATATGTTGCATTTATAGCTAATTTGTTCGTTGTCGTTAATAAAAAAATTATTAAAACCATCATATTTGCATTTTTTGTATCTTTGCATTGCTTTTCTCTAGTTAGGGGTATTCAATATTATAAAGATAAAGATCCAATGAAATATTATCCTTATACTAATTATATAATAGAACTTGTAAAAGGAACAAATTATAAATCTCCGGAGGAAAAAATATATTACAGATTAGAAAATAGAAGGATATATAAATGATATTAATTTTAATACATACTTATAATAGTATTAAACTGGTATTAATAGTGTTAAATAATCATTGAAAAAAATGAGTTAAGGAGGTAATTATGATTGAAGTAAGTGTTGTTATCCCTATGTATAATTCAGAAGATACTATTATCGAATGTCTTAATTCTGTTTTACATCAGAGTTATAAATGTAAAGAGATAATTATTATAAATGATGGATCTACTGATAAATCTAAGAGTGTAGTTGAAGAATTTATAATTAATAATAACTTGAAAAATAAAATGAAACTAATTACTAAGAAAAATGCAGGAGTGTCTTCTGCTAGAAATACAGGATTAAAAATTGTTAGTGGGAATTACATTGCATTATTAGATTCTGATGATGTGTGGCTACCCAATAAACTTCAAAAGCAAATTGATGTAATGATAAATAACCAACATATTGATTTTTTAGGCTGTAATAGAAATAACGAAATCACAAAGATATACGGAAAAGAAATTAAGACTCTAACTAAGGTAACATTGAACCATTTACTGTTCAAGATGTTCCCTCAGACTTCTACTGCATTCTTTAAAGCGGAGTTATTGGAAAGTATAGGATATTATGACGAAGAACAAACTCACGCTGAAGATGGCAACTTGTGGTTGAGAATTTGCGTGGATAAAAATTTTTATATGATGCCGGAAAGTTTGGTAATTACAGGTGGAGGAAAACCTAGCTTTGGATTCTCAGGGTTATCAGCCAATATTAAAGCCATGCACAGAGGTTGTTTAAAAAATTTTAAAGAGATGTATGATTTACGTAATATAAACTATGTGCAATATATATTATCAACTTTATATGAAGATATAAAATATATTAGAAGAGTATTATTAGTAATAATGCGGGGGTAGCTACATGAAATTCATAATAGGAAATGACAAAAAGGATGAGGGAAAGAAATTTTTACATTTGATAGAAAATGAAAAATTTACCAATAAGTTTATAAAGTTTATTAATAAAAACTTTGATCCTAAGGAGCATCTTTTTATAGTAATAGGTAAAGGGGTAGGTGCTACAATCGATTCATTTGATAATGTAAAAGTTATATCAAATAATATTAGAGGGTTAATAACAATACTAGGGGATATGTGGGCAAGTAAAAAGATATTTTTACACGGCTTATTTAATTGGAGGATTATATTATTTCTTTTTTTTCAACCTTGGCTATTAAAGAAGTCAAATTGGGTAATTTGGGGTGGAGACTTATATTATTATAAATATAGAAAAAATACGTATAAAAGTAACTTGTATGAGTTTTTTAGAAAGTTTACAATTAGAAGAGTAGGTGGACTAATTACGCATGTAAAAGGTGATTATGAACTAGCAAAAGAATGGTATGGAGCTAGAGGAAAATATTACTATTCATTTATGTATCCAAGCAATCTATTTAATGAATATGACTTATCAAAAGTAAAAAAATCCAACAAAAAAACGTATATTCAGGTGGGGAATTCTTCGAATCCGTCTAATAATCATTTAGAGGTATTTGATAAATTAAAAAAATATAAAAATAAAAACATAGAAATTATATGCCCTCTATCATATGGTAATATTGAATATAGAGATAAAGTTATAGCGAATGGGAATAAAATTTTCGGTGATAAATTCAATCCTATAATAGAATTTATTTGTTTTGATGAGTATTTAGAATTGCTAGCGAAAATAGATATAGCTGTATTTAATCATAATAGGCAACAAGCGCTTGGAAATATAACAACATTGCTTGGACTTGGGAAAAAGGTATATATAAGAGATGATATTACTACTTGGCAATTTTGTATTGAACATGAACTTAAAGTTTATAGTTCTAACCAAAATTTAAATGGGTTTTTCGATAAGGTAACAATAGATAAAAGACTTAAAAATATAAATAATGTAAAAAAACATTTTTCAGAGAAAAAACTATATTCAGATTGGAAATCTATTTTTCTTAAAGGGGGAGATGTATGAATAAAATCGTATTTTATTTGATGAATGAAAAGGGATTTCATGTATTAGAAAATTTTTTAAAGGATTTTGGTCCGGAAAATATTGAATATATAGTATTGGCTGGAGATAAAAATGTTAGAAATGACTATTATAATGAAATAAGAAATCTTTGTGTGAAATATTCTATTAATTACTTAGATAGAAGAACTTACATTCCTATTTTTAAGGGATATAAGTTTGTAATAGGATGGAGATGGATTATACAAGATAGTTCGAAATTAATTGTGTTACATGATTCTATATTGCCTAGGTATAGGGGGTTTGCACCACTTGTGAACATGTTGATAAATGGAGAGAGTCAGATTGGAGTAACTGCTCTGTTTGCTTCTAATGAGTATGATAAAGGGGATATAATAAAACAACAAACAATTCCAGTTATCTATCCTGTAAAAATACAGCAGGCCATTGAGCTTGTGTCTAACCTATATTCAAAAATAATTAATGATATATCTGCTCTAATATTTAACAATGAAAATTTAGTAGGTATTCCCCAACTTGAAGAGGATGCTACTTACAGCTTATGGCGCGATGATGATGATTACTTTATTAATTGGACTAGTGATTCACATTGCATAAGAAGAAAAGTTGATGCAGTAGGTTATCCATATAATGGAGCTAAGACTTATTTAAATAAAGAAATTATAATTATTGATGAAGTAGAGGAATATCCTGATTTGAAGATTGAAAATAGAGATTCAGGAAAAATTATTTTTATGGAAGATGGACTGCCTATAATAGTTTGTGGACAAGGGGCATTAAAAATAAAAAGTGCTCGATATGAAGATGGCAAGTCAATTATGCCAATAAAAAAATTCAGAAGTAAATTTGGAGGGTAAATTATGATAATGTTTAATATTCCACCGTTTGTAGGTAAGGAACAGCAGTATATAAAAGAAGCTATAGAAAATAATCAAAAACTATCTGGTGATGGACCATTCACTAAAAAATGCAGTAGTTGGCTTGAACAAAAATTTAATACGCCTAAAGTATTGTTAACGACATCGTGTACCCATGCTATTGAAATGGCGGCTATTCTGATTGAAATTCAACCTGGTGATGAGATTATTGCACCATCTTACACTTTTGTCTCGACTGTGAATGCATTTGTATTAAGGGGTGCAAAAATAGTTTTTGTTGATATTAGACCAGATACTATGAATATAGATGAAAATTTGATAGAAGATGCAATTACAGAAAAAACAAAGGCTATAGTTCCAGTTCATTATGCAGGAGTTGCATGTGAAATGGATAAAATAATGGATATAGCAAAAAAATATAATCTTTATGTAATAGAAGATGCGGCACAAGGTGTAATGTCAACTTACAAAGGTAAAGCGTTAGGAACAATAGGAGACTTCGGTTGCTATAGTTTCCATGAAACTAAAAACTATACCATGGGTGAAGGTGGAGCTATATTAATTCAAAATAAGGAGTTTATTGAAAGAGCAGAAATAATTAGAGAAAAAGGCACTAATAGAAGTAAATTTTTCAGGGGACAAATAGACAAATATACCTGGGTTGACGTAGGAAGTTCATATCTCCCTAGTGAATTAAGTGTTGCTTATCTATATGCGCAGTTGGAAGAAGCAGAAAAAATCAATCAAAATCGCTTGAGTACTTGGAATATGTATTATAATGATTTAAAAGACTTACAAGAAAAAGGGTTAATTGAGTTGCCATATGTATCGAATGAATGTGATCATAATGCTCATATGTTTTATATTAAATGCAAAGACATAGTGGAAAGAACAAGATTAATTAATTTCTTAAAAGAGAATGATATCTTAGCGGTATTCCATTATATACCACTACATAGTTGTGATGCAGGGCTAAGATATGGCAGACTTAATGGGGTAGACAAATATACAACAAGAGAAAGTGAAAGGCTTTTAAGATTACCTTTGTATTATAATTTAGAAGAAAGTAAAGTTAAATATATTGTAAGAACAATAAAACTTTTTTATGAATAGAGGAAGAAAAATATGAAAAATACTTTACTGAAAAAGTTTTTCTCATTTTCTTATGGGAGTTGGATAGGTCTAATAATCGGTTTTTTAGCCACGATTGTAACTACAAGAATATTGTCACCAGAAGACTTTGGTAAAGCATCAATGTTCACTTTAGCAATAAATATATTCATGATATTGATAATATTTGGAACAGACCAATCTTTTGTTAGATTTTTCTATGAAGAAAAAGAAGAAAACAGGGGTGGTTTATTATTTAATTGTCTAAGGATAACTACCTGCATATCATTATTTGTGATTTTAATGATTTTAGTATTTTATAAACAGTTGTCGATGTTTCTGTTTGAAGAACAAAATTTAAAAGTAATATTAGTATTAATACTAGGAATATTAGCTCAAGTATTCTATAGGTATGGTTCATTAGTTATTAGAATGCAACAAAAGGGAAATAAATTTTCTATTTTGGAAATATTGAATAGGGTGGTTAACTTCATTTTTATAGTAATTCTATATTTATTAATGGGTAAAAATTATGAAATAATAATTTATTCAACTGTGATGACTTTAGTAATTTTGGCTTTAGTCTCGATTTATTTTGAAAAAGAATATTGGAATTTCAATAATTTTTTTAGAAAAAATTTAAAACATAGTAAAATAGAAATAATAAAATATAGTTTTCCTCTTGTTTTGACAACACTTATTACGTGGCTTTTTCAATCGTTTGATAGAATAGCAATAAAACATTGGAGTAGTTATGGCGAATTAGGTATATATTCTGCAGCATTTAAAATAGTGGCTCTTTTAAGTATTATTCAAGTAACTTTTTCCACGTTTTGGACGCCGGTTTGTTATGAAAACTTTGAAAAAAATCCTGGGAATAGGAATTTTTATAAAAATATTTTCAAAATAGTATCATTTGGAATGTTTTTTGTAGCTATTGCTTGTATAGCAGGGAAGGAGTTGCTGGTATTATTTCTTGGGAAAGAGTATAGAGAAGCAGCAAATATAATGCCCTTTTTAGTATTTATGCCGATAATGTATACATTATCGGAAACAACGGTTATTGGAATTAATTTTTATAAAAAACCCAAATGGCATATTTTAATTGCAGGAATAGTTTGTTTTATAAACATAATTGGAAATTGGGCTTTAGTCCCTAAATATGGAGCAGTTGGAGCGGCAATATCAACTGCTTTTGCATATATTTTGTTCTTTAGCTTAAGAACTCATATATCTTTAAGATATTATAAAATTAATTATGGTTTGAAAAAAGTATATCTTATGATATTTGTCATATTCTCGTATGCGGTATTTTCAATTACTAATACAAGTATTTATATAAATTTATTGGTGGGTGCTTTTGTTTTATTAGTTATGTTGATTTTATATTATAAGGATTTAATTGATGCATATAAAAAACAAAAGTATGAGAGGATAAGTTAAGTTTCTTCACAAAGATATATGTTCCGATAAGTAACAAGGGTCTAAATTCCGACTAATAACTATAGAATTGCTACAATCACTTGACAAAATGGAATGAAGTAAGGGTGCTAGAACGATAAAAAATAGAAATCTGATGCTAAATAAGGGAATAAAGCGAGATAAAATAATAGGAGCTTAAATAAAGAAAAGAAGAATAAATTAACAACAAGAATAGCAAGAAATACTAAATGCATAAAATGATTAATTTAATCTTACATAAATTGAAAATTAGTTAAAAATAAAATTTTTGGAGGAAAAATATGAAAGGCATTATTTTGGCTGGTGGATCAGGCACAAGACTATACCCGGTAACAAAAGCAGTATCAAAGCAAATACTTCCAATATACGATAAGCCAATGATATATTATCCATTGTCGGTGTTAATGCTTGCAGGTATAAAAGAAATATTAATAATTTCAACTCAAAGAGATGTAGTTACTTTTGAAGAGTTACTAGGTGATGGAAGTGATATAGGACTTAAATTACAATATGCTGTTCAAGAAGAACCAAGAGGACTTGCAGATGCATTTATTATTGGAGAAGAGTTCATAGGGAATGATAATGTAGCCTTAGTACTTGGTGATAATATTTTCCATGGTTATGGTTTTACTGAAAGATTAACAAGAGCTTCAGAAAGAGAAGGGGCCACTATTTTTGGGTACCATGTAAGTAATCCAAATGAATTTGGTGTTGTTGAATTTGATGAAAACAATAATGTTGTTTCTATAGAGGAAAAACCTCAAAAACCTAAATCGAATTATGCGGTTCCAGGCCTGTATTTCTACGATAACGATGTAATAGATATCGCTAAAAATGTTAAGCCTTCAGCAAGAGGTGAAATAGAAATAACAGCAGTAAATAATGAATACTTAAGAAGGGGTAAACTAAAAGTTGAGCTCTTTGGTAGAGGAATGGCATGGCTAGATACGGGAACTCATAGAGGGCTACTAGATGCAGCTAACTTTGTTGAAGCTATTCAAACTAGGCAAGGATTATATGTAGCTTGCATAGAAGAGATAGCTTATAGAAATGGTTTTATAAATAGAGATCAAATTTTAAAATTAGCTGAA
The DNA here is from genome assembly GCF_050717635.1 of Clostridium sp. Classification (GTDB taxonomy): domain Bacteria; phylum Bacillota; class Clostridia; order Clostridiales; family Clostridiaceae; genus Clostridium_AD. The sequence goes on along the minus strand of NZ_JBOITO010000010.1, from coordinate 43,419 downwards.
CCATTAGTGAAAACAGAATATGGTAAATATTTAATACAGATTGCGGATGAATATAATAAAGCTAATTTAGAAGCGGCTGCTGCATTAGAGTAGTGAATGGAGGCACATATGGGAAAGTTTAATTTTATAGAAACTAAGATAAAAGATATATACATAATTGAACCTAAAGTCTTTGGTGACAATAGAGGATATTTCATGGAAACATACAATAAGAATGACTTCTTTGAAGCTGGGCTTACAATGGAATTTGTTCAAGATAATGAATCAAAGTCTAAAAAAGGCGTTTTAAGAGGACTTCATTTTCAAACTAAACATACACAAGGTAAATTAGTTAGAGTTACAGAGGGACAAGTCTTTGATGTAGCTGTAGATTTAAGAAAAGGTTCACCTACTTTTGGAGAGTGGGAAGGAGTAATCCTTACAGAAGAAAATAAAAAACAATTTTATGTTCCAGAAGGATTTGCTCATGGTTTTTTAGTTATGTCAGATGTAGCTGTATTCAACTATAAATGTACAGACTATTATGCTCCCGAGTATGATAGCGGACTATTATGGAATGATGAAGATATTGCTATAGAATGGCCACTGTCAGGTATAGAAGAGATTTTATTGTCAGATAAGGATAAAATACAAAAGAAACTAAAAGATTTAGAAGTACCATTTCAATATAGAGGGGAGTAATTAGTTATGAAAACTTATTTAGTTACCGGTGGAGCTGGCTTCATTGGTTCAAATTTTATTCATTATATGTTAAATAAATATTCAGATATAAAAATTATAAATTTAGATAAATTAACTTATGCAGGTAATTTAGAGAATTTAAAAGCTGTAGAAAATGATCAAAGACATATATTTGTTCAAGGTGATATATGTGATAAGGAATTGGTTTCAAGTCTTTTTGAAAAGTATGACATAGACTATGTTGCACATTTTGCAGCTGAGTCACACGTAGATAGAAGTATAAAGATGCCAGAAATTTTTGCTCAAACTAATGTACTTGGTACGGTGAACATACTTAATTGTGCAAAAAATGCTTGGGAGACAGCTGATGGTTTTAAGGAAGGCGTTAAGTTCCTTCACGTTTCTACAGATGAGGTTTATGGAAGTTTAGGTGCAACAGGTTTCTTTATGGAAACTACACCGTTAGACCCACATAGTCCATATGCAGCAAGTAAAACTGGTTCAGATTTAATGGTTAAGGCTTATGCAGATACATATAAAATGCCAGTTAATATTACAAGATGTTCAAATAACTATGGCCCATATCAATTCCCAGAAAAATTAATACCGCTTTTAATAAACAATTGCTTAAATCATAAAGATTTACCTGTATACGGTGATGGTATGAATGTAAGAGATTGGTTATATGTTGAAGATCATTGCAAAGCTATAGACATGGTAATTAATGATGGTAGATTAGGTGAAGTTTACAATGTAGGTGGACATAATGAAAGAACTAACATTACTATAGTGAAAACTGTTATTGATTATATAAATCAAAATGTGGATAAAGAAATTACAGAAAATCTAATTAAATATGTAGAAGACAGAAAAGGCCATGATTTAAGATATGGAATAGATCCAACTAAGATTAAAGAAGAGCTTGGATGGTATCCAGAAACAACTTTTGAAGTTGGAATAAAGAAGACTATAAAATGGTATCTAGATAATGAAGCTTGGATGAAAAATGTAACCTCAGGTGATTATCAAAAATATTATAGTAAAATGTACGAAAATAAATAGCAAGTAAAATAACTCTTGGGGTAAGCTCTGAGAGTTTCGTCATATAAAGGGCTTGTAAATTTGATTAAGAGGTGTTAAATATGAAGCTATTAATAACAGGAGCTAATGGTCAATTGGGCAGAGAACTAACAAAACAATATAAAGAAAAAATTAATGTAGAATTGATTCTTACTGATGTATTAGATTTAGATATAACAAATGTTAGCAAAGTATATAGCTTTGTAAATGGTAATAAACCAGATGTAATTATTAATTGTGCTGCACTTACGGCTGTTGATAAGTGTGAGTCGCAATTAGATTTGGCATATAAGATAAATACAATAGGACCTAAAAACTTAGCCATGGCCGCAAATGAGATTGGTGCAGAAATTGTTCAAATATCAACAGACTATGTTTTTGGTGGTAATATCAGTAAATCACTAACAGAGTTTGATGAAGTAAATCCACAAACTGTTTATGGTAAAACAAAGCTTGAGGGAGAAATATTAGTTAAGAACCTTAATACTAAGCATTACATAGTTAGAACTGCATGGCTTTACGGAGATGGAAATAATTTTGTAAAGACTATGCTAAATTTAAGTAAAACTAATAAGACATTAAAAGTAGTTAATGACCAAAGAGGAACCCCTACAAGTGCAGTAGATTTAGCGAGAGTTATAATAAAGCTTGTAGAAGATAAGAACTATGGCCTTTTCCATTGTACCTGTAAAGGCGAATGTACATGGTATGAGTTTACTAAAGAAATATTCAGACTTAAAGGTATAGACACAGAAGTTTTGCCTTGCACAACTGATGAATTTCCAAGGCCTGCAAAAAGACCTGAGTATTCAGTACTTAAAAATTATATGTTGGAATTAACTACTGGGGATATAACTAGAACTTGGCAGGACGCGATTGAGGAATATTTGAAATAGTAATAAAATGAAAAAATCTATAAATATATAAATATATACTATAAGGGGAATTAATTATGAATTTATATAATGAGTTATTAGACAAAAAAACAAAGCTATCTTTAGTTGGTTTAGGGTATGTAGGATTACCTTTAGCAATAGCTTTTGATAGAAAGGTTAATGTTATAGGGTTTGATATAAATAAAGAGAAGTTAGAAACATATAAGTCTGGGATTGATCCAACAAATGAAATAGGTGATGAAGGTGTTAAAAATTCATCAGTATTTTTTACTAGCGATGAAAGTAAATTAAGAGAATGCAAATTTCATATAGTTGCAGTACCAACACCTACTAATGTTGATAAAACACCAGACTTAAGGCCAGTTAAAGGTTCAAGTGAGATAATAGGAAGAAACTTAACTAAAGGTTCTATAGTAGTATATGAGTCAACAGTATACCCAGGTGTAACTGAAGAAATATGCGTACCTATATTAGAAAGAGAATCAGGTTTGAAATGTGGACAAGACTTCAAAGTAGCATATTCACCTGAAAGAATTAATCCTGGAGATAAAGTTAATAGATTAGAAAATATAGTTAAAATAGTTTCAGGAATGGATGAAGTAACATTAGATACTGTAGCAAAAGTTTATGAGTTAGTAATAGAAGCTGGTGTGTATAGAGCAGAAAGTATAAAAGTTGCAGAAGCAGCTAAGCTTATAGAAAACTGTCAGAGGGACGTAAATATAGCATTTGTAAATGAATTAGCTATGATTTTCAATAAAATGAACATAGATACTAAAGCTGTTATAGATGCAGCAGGTAGTAAGTGGAACTTCATTAAAATGAATCCCGGTTTAGTTGGAGGACACTGCATAGGGGTAGATCCGTACTATCTAATACATAGAGCAAAAGAAGTAGGAGTGGAATCTAAGGTAATAGCAGCAGGTAGAAAAATTAATGATGGTATGGCTAAGTATATTGCTGAGAATACTGTTAAGAGTTTAATAAAAGCTAATAAGAGAGTTAAGGGTGCTAAAGTAGCGATACTCGGAATTACATTTAAAGAAGATTGTCCTGATATTAGAAACACTAAAGTTGTAGACGTTATTAAAGAATTAAAAGAATATGACATAGATGTCTTAGTTACAGATCCATTTGCTGATAAGAATGAAATAAAAAAAGAATATGGATTAGAGTTAAGGAATATTCAGGATATAAATGATATGGATGCAGTTATATTAGCGGTATCGCATAGTGAGTATAGAAACATGGATATTAATGATTTTAGCAAGTTATATTGTGTAAATGATATACTAGACGAAGTTGCAGCAGATGAAGAACTAGGATATAAAAATGTATTTATCGATATTAAAGGAATAATGGACAAAGATAGTGTTGATAGAGACAGATTTATTTACTGGAGATTATAGTTGTTTTGAAAATAAGACTTGAAGATACATATGATGTTAAAGCTGTGTTTAGTAATAAAGTATTTAAAGGTGGCAGATATTTGGTTATAAAATAGAGTAGGATAAAGAAGTGGATAAATTAATTTACTTTTCACTAAAACCACTAATTAAGGTTGGTATGGATTTTTGTGAATAAGACAATAAAAAAAACCCATTTATAGTTGGGCACTGAAAAAGTAAATTTTAAAATCAATATTAAGACCTAAAATATATTTTGCATTTTAGGTTAACTTTCACTTTTAACCACAAGTATATTTATCTAAAATATAATACTTAGTTTATTGTAAAAATGTACTTTCTTATAGATTGATAAGAAAGTTTGAAGATGTTATAATTAGCTTACTTGAAAATTAAAATAGTGGTGGTGATTTAGAATGGATAATGAAACAAAGAAAATGTTCGAAATATTGATAAAGAAATTAGATACTATAGAAGAAAATCAAAAGGAAATGTATGTAAGCCAAAAGAATATGGAAATAAGACAGGATGAAATATTTTCTGTTGTAAATGCTATTGAACTTAGTAATACTACGCATAAAGCAGAGATTGATAATATTAGCAAACATAAACTGCCAGCTAACGCTGACAATTTATGTAATGGGGTCGCATCAGGCGCCTATTTTATGGGAACCGAAAAGGTGAACATGAGGTAGGCATGCGGAGCTAGGCGAAAATGGGACATCTGATGCGGATTTAATAGCGTGAAATTAGGTAAGAAACAGAAACAGCCAGCTAACGCTGACAATTTCTGTAATGGGGTCGTGTCAGCCGCCTATTTTATGGGAAGCGAAAAGGTAAACATGAGATAGGCATGCGGAGCTAGGCGAAAATGGGACATTTGATGCGGATTCATTAGATGTAAAATTAGATTGAAAAATTAAAACCTAAAGAAGAGTATAAACAAAAAAAACTTGGCGGCAACCATGGGGAACCACTGAAATTTATAATTTTGGTGGTTTCTTTAGCAAACATAAACTGCCAGCTAACGCTGACAATTTATGTAATGGGGTCGCATCAGCCGCCTATTTTATGGGAACCGAAAAGGTAAACATGAGATAGGCATGCGGAGCAAGGCGAAAATGGGACATTTGATGCGGATTCATTAGATGTAAAATTGGATTGGAAGATTAAAAACCAAAGAAGAGTATGAACAAAAAAACTTGGCGGTAGCCATGGGGTGAGACCACTGAAATTTATAGAAATATATTAGCAAACAGAAACAGCCAGCTAACGCTGACAATTTATGTAATGGGGTCGCATCAGGCACCTATTTTATGGGAACCGAAATGGTAAACATGAGATAGGCATGCGGAGCTAGGCGAAAATGGGATATTTGATGCGGATTCATTAGATGTAAAAGTGGATTGAAAAATTAAAACCTAAAGAAGAGTATGAACAAAAAAAATTGGCGGCAGCCATGGGGAACCACTGAAATTTATAATTTTGGTGGTTTCTTTGTCGTTAAAATCGGTTTAGAACATTATGTTATTTAAAGAGCACCCAATATAATTACTATTATGTTGGATGTTTTTTGCTATCATGCCAGTACTTTTCATATTCAGATAAATCTAAAAGACAAGACCTAAGACCTAGGCCTAAGGCCTAAGACAAAAAATAGAAAAAAGTAGTAGGGATATTCTCTACTACTCAAAACATGAAAAGACATATTATATTTACAGGGAAATCAAAACTCGACAAGCCTTTGTATAACGGGGTTTAAGCAAATCAAATTACTATTGTCCATAAAATACCATATTGTTTAATTTTAAAGATAAATTCATACTAAAAGGTCGTATGTTAGTAGCTGCGATAGTTGGTGTAGATATGAGATCAACAATTGATATGGATGCGACCATAAAAATCTTATCCATTAAGTATGGAATCTATTAAAAGTGCCTTTGATGCTATTTTATCAGTAGCAATAGATGATGGAGTAAATGTAGAACTTAAAAAAATAGAAAATTCATTATAGTGTCATAGAATAATAAAAAAGAAGTGTGATTTGTACATAATTATGTTATAATAATGAAAACAATCAGTGTACAAGTAAGTACACTAGATATAAAAAAGAGGTGATCTTCTATGCCACAAATAAGACCAATAACAGATTTGAGAAATACAAATGAAATATCTGAGATGTGTCATAAAAAACATGAACCTATTTTCATTACTAAAAATGGTTATGGAGATTTAGTTGTAATGAGTATGGAAACTTATGAATCCCAACTTGCTATAGTAGGAGTGTACAAAAAACTTGCTGAAGCTGAAGCACAGGTTTCAGGAGGAGTAGCGTTACTAGATGGTGAGGAAGTTTTCAAGAAGTTGAGGAATAAATATGCCAATAAATGAATACAAAATAAAATTTACACCAGTTGCTGAGGAAGACTTAGATCAGATTTATGAGTATATAGTTAATAAATTATTTGCAGGAACTGCGGCAAATGATCTGATGGAAAAAATAGAAACAGGGATAATGAGGTTAAAACAGTTTCCTTTTTCCTGTAGCCATGTATTAGATGAAGCATTAAAAACAAGAGGTTATCGTAGGTTTATAGTAGATAATTATATTGTATTTTATTTAGTGAATGAGTCTGAAAAACAGGTGGTAATAATGCGAATTCTATACGGAGCTAGAAATTATGAGACCTTAATGTAGTAAGTTCAGGGCGGAAGCCAGGGTATGTAGCAAGCTCAGCCAAGGCCTCGTAAGTAGTAACCATTAAACGGATTCGCTCTGCTAATCCATTTAATGGAAGGAGGTTGTGTCAGGCACCTAGTAAATGGGAATGCAGCGCTAGGCGAAGATGGGACATCTGATGCGGATTTACTAGAATGTAACTCAGGTAGGGAAAATTGAGAGTTTCAAAAAATAAAAACAAAAAAAATTGGCGGTAGCCATGGGGTGAGGCCAGCGAAAAAACTACTTAAATGCAATAGGGATGCATTCGGGTAGTTTTTGTTTATTAAATTTTTTTTTGGATATAATTTAGAAATAAAAATATATCTATGGGAGAATAAAAGCTATGGTCAGTAGCAAGGCGGCCCTATGGTCCACCAAGGACCCCTGGGGGATGTGAACGTTTAGTGAACATCATATGCGAAAGCTAGGCGAAGATGGGACATCTGATGCGGATTCATTAGAAGAGAAGCTTAGTGGAAAAGCTCTGATACTTTGAAAAGAATAAGAACAAAAAAACTTGGCGGTAGCCATGGGGTGAGACCAGTGAAATATTTAAATATATTTCTCTGGTTTTTTTCGTCGTTAAGGCCAGGTTTCACGACATTAATAGAATACTCATTATATTATTTATTTAGGTGAAAAGATACTTCAAAATAGAAAAAAAATGATATAATACTATTAGTTTATTGTAATATATAATATTATTAAATAGAGTAGTGTGAAATAATTTTATAGTGCTTTTAGTTTAAATAAAGCTAAATTGTAAAATTCATGTGAATTATATATAATATAATTACAATTAAATTTAACAGATTAAATTCTTGAAAAAGGTTGTGTGCTTATGCAATACACAGTTGAAGAACTACAAACAATGCCAGAGAATCAAGTTTTTGACAAAAAAAGTATACGTATTGATCCAAAGAATTTAGCAGATCCTATTATTGCCTTTGCTAATGCTGATGGTGGTACTCTTGCTATCGGTATTGATGATAAGACAAGGCAAATAGAGGGTATAAAGGGTTATGAAGAAAAAATTAATGAGTTTTTACGAGTTCCATTTGATTTTTGCAAGCCTACAATTAAAGTTGATTTCAAAAGAATTGATTGCATAGATAAAGAGGGTAATTTAAATCAATTATTATTAATAAATGTATATCAGAGCACTCAAGTACATACTAATCAGGCTGATGTTGTTTTTTATCGTGTTGGGGATAAATCAAAAAAATTAAGCTTTGACGAAAGGATGCAGCTTATTTATGATAAGGGCGATATGCTCTATGAGGACACTTTTTTGAGAGAAGCATCCTTAGAGGATATTGATATGAATGCTGTTACAGAATACATCAATATAATTGGATATTCTAAGACTCCACTTGAATATTTGTCTGAAGGTAAAGATTTTATCCGGAAAGAAAATGATAAGTTCGCTATCAGTGCAGCAACAATACTTCTCTTTGGAAAGTTTCCACAAAGATTCTTCCCACGTGCAAGAATTCGCTTTATTAAATATCAAGGGATAGAAGAAAAAACTGGGGCACAAATGAATATAATTAAAGATGTGATTTTTGAAGGAACAGTTTTACAAATGCTTAGAAAATCAATAGAATTTGTTGGGACCCAGATAAAAGAGTATACAAGGCTTGTAAAAGGTGGATTATTTAAAACAACGCCAGAGTATCCTGAGTTTGTATGGAATGAAATTATTGTAAATGCTGTTGCACATCGGGACTATAGCATAAAAGGAACTGACATACAAATAAAAATGTTTGATAATAGAATTGTTGTTGAAAGTCCAGGAAGTTTACCTGGACTTGTAAGACTTAATAATATGCGTAATGTGCACTTTTCTAGAAATCCTAAAATTGCAGGACTTTTAAAGGACTACAAATATGTTAAAGAATTTGGTGAAGGTGTAGACCGTATGTGTAACGAAATGGTGGAGTTAGGGTTATCAGAACCTGAATTTAGTACAGTTGCGTTTATGACTAAAGTGGTAATAAGTAATAATAAAGATTTAAATGATACTTTAAATGATACTTTAAATGATACTTTAAATGATACTTTAAATACAACAGAAAGAAAAATACTCAGTGAAATTTATAATGATCAAAGAATTACTGCTAAAAATATATCTGTGAATACCAAATTTGCAATAAGTACAGTAAAAAGGAATTTGGCATCTTTGCAGAATAAAAATATCATTATCAGAGTAGGTTCAAAGAAGACTGGTTTCTGGGAGATTAAGTAGCAAACAGAAACTGCCAGCTAACGCTGACAATTTCTGTAATGGGGTCGCATCAGCAGCCTATTAATTGGGAATGGGAAATTAGAGTTTGGAAAAAATAGAAATAAAAAAACTTGGCGATAGCCAGTATAGAAAGCTACTGAATGCATAGTGATGTATTTCGGTTAGCAAACAGAAACTGCCAGCTAACGCTGACAATTTCTGTAATGGGGTCGTGTCAGCCACCTATTTTATGGGAATCGAAAAGGTAAACATGAGATAGGCATGCGGAGCTAGGCGAAAATGGGATATTTGATGCAGATTCATTAGATGTAAAAGTGAATTGAAAAATTAAAACCTAAAGAAGAGTATGAACAAAAAAACTTGGCGGCGGCCATGGGAAACCACTGAAATTTATAATTTTGGTGGTTTTTTCGTCGTGAAGTGACAGTTTCACGAAATTGTTATAGATTGTTAAGAAAGATTTATGATTTACGGTTTACACTTTAAAATAAAGAATTTGTATGCTTTGTTTGAAATTACATAAAAAAGCAACAGAGCTTGTTTGCTTCGCTTCCTAATACTGTAAGGGGTCAGACCCTTGGGTATGATTGGCAAGCGAAAGCAATGCGAAAATGGGACATTTGATGCGAATTTATCGGCAAACAGAAACAGCCAGCTAACGCTGACAATTTCTGTAATGGGGTCGTGTCAGCCGCCTATTTTATGGGAACCGAAAAGGTAAACATGACATAGGCATGCAGAGCTAGGCGAAAATGGGACATTTGATTTCAATTCATTAGATGTAAAATTGGATTGGATGATTAAAACTCAAAGAAGAGTATAAACAAAAAAGCTTGGTGGCAGCCATAGGATGGAAGCGCTCAATATAATAAAGGTTATATTGAACCAAAAGAAAAAACCATCTAACAATAGATGGTTTTTAAATATCATTTAACTGCTTTTAATTTTGCGATATCTTTCCAGTTACTGGCTGTTATAACTTCAACATTGCTTAAATTATCTTTTATATCTTCTAAGTTGCTACTTACCATAGTTCTAAATTCTGTTAAGTCTGCTGTTTGATCAACAACTGAATCTAATTTTATTTCAATCCTATCAATTTTTAAATCTGTGTTTTTTTGTCCTTCTAACAATTGATTTAGTAAAGATACTATTTTTTCATCCATTACCATCACCTCATAATTATAGTATATCATTTATTTTAAACAAATACGAGTGGAATTGTATGTAAATATATTATTTGCACATTGCAATATGAGCAAGTAAAAAAATGGTTTCCGTTACACTACACCCATTTTTTACAAATACCCCCGGCAGGCTGTGCGAAAACCTAAAAAAAACTATAATTTCTGTAATGGGGTCGCATCAGCAGCCTATTTTATGGGAATCGAAAAGGTGAACATGAGGTAGGCATGCGGAGCTAGGCGAAAATGGGACATCTGATGCGGATTTAATAGCGTGAAATTAGGTAGAAAAATATAGAAGATTAGAAAAGAATAAGAACAAAAAAAAGTTGGCGATAGCCATTGGGGGTGACCACAGAAATATATATAAATATTTCTGTGGTCTTTACGTCGTTAAGTGACAACTTCACGATATTTATACAATATAAAATGTTCTTTATATTGGGTGAGTAAATAGTGCATAAGGTAAGAAAAGAGGATATAATAAAATGAGTGTGAAAGTGGATTTATATTATTAATCAAATAAAGTAGAAATAGTTACAGTGGTAAACAAGAATATAATTATTCATTTTATATTTTATATTATCTTAATTAAAGGTAAATAATGGATTTGTGTTTAATTATATATAAGATAATGCACAAAGTCAAAAAATATAAATATAATATTGTGTGTTTAAGTATGGTACGTATGACTTATACTTGCTAAATAGTTTGAATTATTTATATGAATGATTTAATATTATATTTTAATAGGAAAATTTGTGAATTACACAAAAATTTATTTAAATTTTAAAATAGGATTATCGTATTGGATAGGAGGTACATTGATATGAAAGATACAGAGCTTCTTCAGTTAATTAAACAATTTAGAGAATTGCCTGCTGAAACTGAATGGATTGAATTTAAGGAAGCTAAGAGTCAGTATGATTTAATAAAATCGGTCAGTATTTTTCAGCGCTGAGTAATGAGGCTAATTTAAAAGATAAAAGGTATGCTTGGCTTGTTTTTGGCATTAAGGATAATAGAGAGGTTGTAGGTACCAATTTTAGAAAAGATAAAGCTGATTTAGATAATTTAAAATTTGAGATTTCTAAAAAGACTACAATCGCTTTAACATTTATTGAAATATATGAATTAAGTATAGAGGGTAATAGAGTTATAATGTTTCAAATTCCAGCGGCGCCAAAAGGAATTCCTATAGCTTGGCAAGGTCATTATTATGGCAGAGATGCTAGTTCAATAGGTGCTTATTAACTAAAAAATAAGAAGAACTTTAGAGCTATTTAAGAAGAACTTTAGAAGTTTTTCAAGGAAAAATAGTTAGTATAAAGGACATAAATGGCTCCGTTGAAGGCTTATACAACTTTAGATGTTCTTCTTGAAATAATGTAGTAAAAAAACTTAGCAAACAAAAACTGCCAGCTAACGCTGACAATTTATGTAATGTTATGTAATGGGGTCGCATCAGCAGCCTATTAATTGGGAATGGGAAATTAGAGTTTGGAAAAAATAGAAATAAAAAAACTTGGCGATAGCCAGTATAGAAAGCTACTGAATGCATAGTGATGTATTTCGGTAGTTTTTGTTTATTAAGAAGTTATTTGGATATAATTTAAATAAATAATTACTTAGTAGGAGAATAAAAAAATATGGTTAGAAAAAAGTGTGATTGGTACCCAGGATCAATTCATCATATTACATGTAGAGGTAATAGAAGAAGTGATCTATTTAAATCTGAAGAGGATTATGTAATATTTCTTGCAATAGTTAAGGAAGCAATGGAGAAATTCCCTTTTAAATTATATAGTTACTGTTTGATGACAAATCATGTTCATTTACAAATAAGAACATTAGATAATAATATTTCTGAAATAATGAAGAAAATCAATCAAACATATGCCCAATACTTTAATAAAACATATAATTATATAGGCCATTTGTTTCAAGATAGATATCATTCGGAAGTTATTGAAACTGATGAACAAATGCTTGCTACAAGTCGATACATACATTTAAATCCAGTGAGAGCGAATATGGTTAAAAACGCAGAGGAATATTCCTGGTCTAGCTATAAAATATATATAGGTGAGGAAAAGGAAAAACTTATTTCATCAGAAGAAATCCTTCTGCATTTTAAAGAAGAAAATAAACATAAATTATATAAGAACTTTGTAGAAAGTGCTATAAAAATAAAATCTGATAGCGTGAAAGTAGGTTGTATAAATGGCAGCAGTAGTTAATAGTTTTGCTTTGAGTGGAGTAGATGGATATGTAGTAAAAATTGAAACTGACACAATATATGGGCAGCCATCTGTATCAATTGTTGGGCTAGGAGATGCTTCAGTAAAGGAAGCAAAGGAAAGACTTGAAGCTGCCATTGTACATATCAAATACGAATTTCCAAAAATGAAAATTGTTATTAATCTTTCACCAGGAGACATCAAAAAGAGTGGATCTCACTTTGATTTAGCAATGGCTATAGGGCTGTTGATACAATCTAAACAAATAAATATAGAAGAGATTCAAAACTTTGGGTTTATTGGTGAACTATCTTTAAATGCCGATATAAGACCATGCTCAGGAATTCTACCTATGGCAATAGAAGCTAAGCAAAGGGGAATTACGAGTCTAATTGTTCCTAAGGAAAATATAATGGAAGCCTCTTTAGTAAAAGGGATAAATATTTTCGGATTTGATAAGCTAACAGATGTAATTTCTTTTTTAGAAGGGGTGACCCCTTATAGTATCCCAAAAGAATCAAAATGTGAGAATGAAATACAAGATCCTTACCTATTTGATTTTCAGGAGGTCCAAGGTCAAGAGGCTATTATAGAATTTATTATGGTAGCTGCAGCAGGAGGTCATAACTTACTTATGTCTGGAGCACCAGGCTGCGGTAAGTCTATGATAGCAAAAAGGATACCATCAATCTTGCCATCAATGACAGAGAAGGAAGCTCTAGAAGTAACAAAAATATATAGTGTAGCAGGTGTTTTAAAAAACAGAGGTGCATTAATAACAGAAAGACCATTTAGAGCACCACATCACAATGCTTCTATGAATTCTTTAGTAGGTGGAGGGTGCAATGCTACACCTGGAGAAATTTCGCTTTCTCATAACGGAGTGCTATTTTTAGATGAGATTGCAGAATTTAATAAGAAAACTTTGGATGCTTTAAGGCAACCTATGGAAGATAATGAGGTTACTATTTCTAGAGTTAAATACACTAATGTCTACCCTGCAAGTTTTATGCTTATAGCTGCTATGAATCCTTGTCCTTGTGGTTATTACGGGCAACAAAGATGTCATTGCACGGATTATGAGGTTTTAAAATATAGGCAGAAAATATCAGGACCAATGCTGGATCGTATAGATATACAAAAATACGTTATGCCTGTGGATTTTATAAAACTTTCAGATAATTCCAAAGGAATTAGTTCTTTTGAGATTAGAAAAAAAGTGGAGTTCGCTAGAGATATACAAAGGGAAAGATATAAAAATAATGAGAAAGTAAATTCAAATGCAGAGATGACACCGGATTTAATCAAAAAGTTTTGCATACTTGATGATGAAAGTAAAAAGTTATTAAGAATGGCTTTTGATAGATTTAATTATAGTGCAAGGACTTATCATAAATTCTTAAAAGTAGCAAGAACCTTTGCAGATATAGATGGTGCTAAGAATATAAATAAGAGGCATATGGCCAAAGCATTATTGTGCAGAGATTTGGACAAAGAACAAGTGAATATGGTAGTGATTTAGTATGGTTACTAATGATAGAAATCTACTATACTGGATATGGTTATCACAAATTAGTGGGATAGGTCCCGTAATCTCAAAAATATTATTAGATGTCTTTAAAACCCCAGAAAATATTTATAAAGCTACCAAACATGAACTTATAAATATAAATAGGATAGGTAACGCTACTGCAGATATAATTTTTAGTTCTAAATCTTTAGCAAACTCAGAAGAAATTTTAAAAAAATGTGAAAAGATAAATATAAAAGTATTAACTTATGGAGATTCCTTATATCCAATTGAAGTAAAGGATATTAAAAAAGCTCCAATTATTCTATATTATAGAGGTAATGTTATAGAAGATAGTATGGGAGTAGCAATTGTTGGTAGTCGTAGATGTACTGAATATGGTAAAACATTAACAGTAGAAGCATCGGAGTTCTTAGCTCAAAATAACGTACCAATTATTAGTGGAATGGCTAAAGGGATAGATGGATATGCACAAATAGCTTGCCTAAAAGCAGGCGGATATACTATAGCTATCTTAGGGTGTGGGGTAGACATATGTTATCCAAAAGAACATATAGAACTTATGATGAAGATTATAGAAAAAGGGACCGTTATTTCAGAATATCCACCAGGAACAAAACCCAATCCTAATTATTTTCCAATGAGAAATAGATTAATAAGTGCTTGGTGTAAAAAACTTTTAGTGGTGGAAGCGGGAGATAAAAGTGGCTCTCTTCTGACCGCAGCTTTTGCAAAAGAACAAAACAGGCAAGTATTTGCTGCACCAAATAGTATTTATAGTAGAGAAAGTATAGGTACAAATAGGTTAATAAGAGAAGGGGCTGAAATATATTTAAAACCTTCGCAATTACTACTAGAGGGTATGAGGACGCAAATAGTGTGTAGTGAAAACGCATCTCTCATATCTGATGAGTTAACTTCACTAGAAAAGGCTATACTTGATAGATTAAAGGGCAAATCTATGACGTTAGGCGAACTGTTACTTAATGTAAAAGATGATAGATCTGATATTATAGAAGCCATTTCAGTAATGGAATTAAGAGGTTTAATAGTAAATGTGGGTGGGTTTTTAAGAAGTAAAAAACTTGGCGACAGCCATGGGGTGAGACCAGTGTAATATTTAAATATATTCCACTGGTTTTTTCGTCATTAAAGCCAGGTTTCGCGACATTGCTTTAATGCTTTAAAAGTAGTGTGAAGAAAAAATTAATGTGATATAATAAAATTATAAATACATTGCATAATTACAAGGAAGTGAATAATTTTGAAGACAAAACATGATTTTGATGCAGCTTGGAAATCAATCTTGGAAGCATTTGAAGAAGAAATAGTAGAATTGCTTTTTCCAGAGATATTTAATAAAATAGCTTGGGAAATGGGAACAGAATCATTAGATAAAGATTTGCAAGAAATACAAAAGGAAATATTTGATAAGGATAGCGCTGAAAACATAATATCAGATAAAATAATAAAGGTGAGATTAAAAGATAAAGGAAGCAAGATCTTATTTATTCATGTAGAAGTACAAAGCTATAGAAGTGGGCATGAAATTTTTGGAGAAAGAATGTTTAGATATTTTTATAGAATATGGGATAAATTTAGATATAAGAATAAAGATAGGTCAGAAATAGTAGCTGCAGCAATATATACCTATAAAGGTGATAGTGGAAAAGATAAAAGTTATGTATATAAATTACCAGAGTTAGAAAATGAAATACTAATATATAACTTTAAAACTATTGATGTAGAAAAAATAGAACTTGAAAATATTAGTGATGATAACCCACTCAAATTAGTTTTTAAAATGGCAAAAAGTTTATTAGAAACAGGTTCAAGAGACGAGGATATATATGAGGCAAAAATAAAACTATCAGATGAATTATCAACTTATAATAAAGTTAAAAACAATGATCAAGTAAAAGCATTAGTAGATTTTTTAGGATACTTATTTTTAACTGAAGACATTGCGTTTGAAAAGAAATATGAAGAATATAAAAGGGAAAGAGGAGGTGCATTTAAATTGAGTATAGACGAAATTAGAAAATTGCACTACAAGGAAGAAGGCAGAGAAGAAGGCAGAGAAGAAGGCAGAGAAGAAGGAATAAAACAATTAATATTGAAACAATACAGTAAAGGGCTTTCTATAGAATATATTGCGGAGATAAATGATTTTGATGTAGAATATGTAAGGGATGTAGTAAAGAATGTAATCCACTAGTAATTAGGGAACCACAAAATAGCAAACAGATAGCAAGGCGGGCCCGTTGGTCCGTCAAGTAGCAAACAGAAACTGCCAGCTAACGCTGACAATTTCTGTAATGGGGTCGTGTCAGTCACCTATTTTATGGGGATCGAAAAGGTAAACATGAGATAGGCATGTGGAGCTAGGCGAAAATGGGACATTTGATGCGGATTCATTAGATGTAAAAGTGGATTGAAAAATTAAAACCTAAAGAAGAGTATGAACAAAAAAAACTTGGCGGCGGCCATGGGTAACCACTGAAATTTATAATTTTGGTGGTTTCTTTGTCGTTAAAATCGGTTTAGAACATTATGTTATTTAAAGAGCACCCAATATAATTACTATTATGTTGGATGTTTTTTGCTATCATGCCAGTACTTTTCATATTCAAATAAATCTAAAAGACAAGACCTAAGACCTAGGCCTAAGGCGCAAGACAAAAAATAGAAAAAAGTAGTAGGGATATTCGCTACTACTCAAAACATGAAAAGACATATTATTTAATTTTAAAGATAAATTCATACTAAAAGGTGGTATGTTAGTAGCTGCGATAGTTGGTGTAGATATGAGATCAACGATTGATATGGATGCGACCATAAAAATCTTATCCATTAAGTATGGAATCTATTAAAAGTGCCTTTGATGCTATTTTATCAGTAGCAATAGATGATGGAGTAAATGTAGAACTTAAAAAAATAGAAAATTCATTATAGTGTCATAGAATAATAAAAAAGAAGTGTGATTTGTACATAATTATGTTATAATAATGAAAACAATCAGTGTACAAGTAAGTACACTAGATATAAAAAAGAGGTGATCTTCTATGCCACAAATAAGACCAATAACAGATTTGAGAAATACAAATGAAATATCTGAGATGTGTCATAAAAAACATGAACCTATTTTCATTACTAAAAATGGTTATGGAGATTTAGTTGTAATGAGTATGGAAACTTATGAATCCCAACTTGCTATAGTAGGAGTGTACAAAAAACTTGCTGAAGCTGAAGCACAGGTTTCAGGAGGAGTAGCGTTACTAGATGGTGAGGAAGTTTTCAAGAAGTTGAGGAATAAATATGCCAATAAATGAATACAAAATAAAATTTACACCAGTTGCTGAGGAAGACTTAGATCAGATTTATGAGTATATAGTTAATAAATTATTTGCAGGAACTGCGGCAAATGATCTGATGGAAAAAATAGAAACAGGGATAATGAGGTTAAAACAGTTTCCTTTTTCCTGTAGCCATGTATTAGATGAAGCATTAAAAACAAGAGGTTATCGTAGGTTTATAGTAGATAATTATATTGTATTTTATTTAGTGAATGAGTCTGAAAAACAGGTGGTAATAATGCGAATTCTATACGGAGCTAAAAATTATGAGACCTTAATGTAGTAAGTTCAGGGCGGCAGCCAGGGTATGTAGCAAGCTCAGCCAAGTCCTCGTAAGTAGTAACCATTAAACGGATTCGCTCCGCTAATCCATTTAATGGAATGAGGTTGTGTCAGGCACCTAGTAAATGGGAATGCGGCGCTAGGCGAAGATGAAACATTTGATGCGGATTTATCAGAAGAGAAGTTGGGTGGAAAAGCCCTGGAACACAGAAAAAAATAAAAGCAAAAAAACTTGGCGGTAGCCATGGGGTGAGACCAGTTAAATACTTAAATGTATTTCACTGGTTTTTTCGCCGTTAAAGGTGTGGTTTACGACATTTATAGAATATCCATTATATTAAATACACAAATAGTGTATAATAAAATTGTAAACTATATATAAAAATGCTAAAATGAAAGTATAATAGAAAGTAGGTGAGATGGCTTATAAATATTGAAAATGAACAACCAGTAAAATTAGATCAGATACTAAAGTCACTGTTTGCAGTATCAAAGAAAGTACTAATTACAATGATGAATAGTCTATTTAAAGAAGATTTTGATGAAAAAAAGGTAGAAATAACATTTGAAAACAGTGAATTTGTTTCAGATGATTATGATATAATACGTGGCGATTTATTTTTAAAGATTTCTAAGGAAAATAAACCATATCATTATCATATAGAGCTGCAAACAAAAAATGATTCAACAATGGTAATAAGAATGTTTGAATACGGTTTTAAAAAAGCAAAGGAATTAGCAAAGGGTCAGGTCGCTAATACAGAAGAAATAGTATTATTTATTCCAAAGCAATTAGTGATATTTGTTGAGCAAAATAAGAATATCAAAGATGAATTAAAAATGAAATTAATTTTTCCAGATGGACAGGAAATAAAATATACTGTGCCAACAATGAAATATTGGGAGTACAGTGACATAGATATTATGGAAGATAAAATGTATCCACTGCTTCCATTGCAAGTATTTAAACTTAGATATAAAATGGAGCAAATAAAAAAGAAATATGGCGAAGGAAGTAATGAACTTAGAGAAACAATTATAGAAGCAAAAAATATATCAGAAAAAATATCTAAAGAAGGAAGTCAATTATTTAATAATAGGGAAATAGACGGGGATGATTTACACAGAATATTATTAGCTGTGGCAAATTTATTTGAATATCTGAATACAAGATATGGTGAGGATGAAAAATTAAATGAGGAGGTACGCGCTATGACTAAGACTTTGTATGATCCAGTTGTAGAACAAAGGGGAAGAGAAAAAGGAAGAGAAGAAGGAAGAGAAGAAGGAGTGGAAAAAGAAAGAAAAGAAATAGCAACAGAAATGCTATTAGATGAAGAACCAATTGAAAAAATTAAAAAATACTCTAAGTTAAGTGAAGAAGAAATAATAGAACTAAGGAATAAACTATTTTTGAATTAGGAGGTAGCAAGCTCAGCCAAGGCCTCGCAAAGCCCCCTAGGGGTAAACCGAATGGTGTCGAAATTCGAGACAATGAACTTTAGGCTGGTAGAAAAATAAAAAAACTTGGCGATAGCCATGGATGGGAACTACTGAAATGTATAGAAATATTTCAGTAGTTTTTTGTCGTTAAAGCCATGTTTCACGACAATAATACAAAATCAATTATAATTTTAAGGGATGATCAATCCTCTTAGAGTAGTAACAAGCGCTGAAACCTTATAATTTGTATTTTTAAATTTGCATTATAAAAAAAATAAAACAAAAAAGTATGCTTTTTTGTTTTAAATGGTATAATTTAATAGAATAGTAACGATAATATTAGTAAAAGTGTTTCAAATAAGGAGGGTTAACAATGAGAAAATCGTATGTGCCATTCACATTTCCTAATGATAAATTAATTGATAAGGAAAGATTGTTTAATAAAGTAATAAAAGCAAATAAAGAAATTGCTATTTATAATGAAAAATTAAAAAACTCAAAAGTAAGACCTTCGCTTCTAATGGATTTGTTTTCATTAAAAGAAGCTTTAGAGTCTTCTAAAATTGAAGGTACTCAGGCAACTATGGATCAAATGTTAGATTATAGATCAGATGAGAAAAATGTTACAGATGATATTAGAGAAGTAATAAACTATCATATTGCTCTACAAGAAGGAGTATATGGTTTAGAAAGATTACCTATAAGCAGTAGATTAATAAAAAATTTGCATAAAACATTACTTGGGGGTGGTGTGAGAGGTGGAAGTAAAACACCAGGAGAATTTAGAACAGTTCAAAATTATATAGGAACACAAGGGTGTAAAATAGAGAATGCTTCATACATTCCACCAGAGCCACAGCTTGTAGATAGTTATATGAGCAATTTAGAAAAATTTATAAATGAAGATGATGAAACTAACGATTTAATTAAAATAGCATTAATTCACTCACAGTTTGAGACGATTCATCCCTTTTTAGATGGAAATGGTAGAATAGGAAGGATACTAATTCCTTTATATTTATACAGTAAAGGATTTATAAGTAGTGCTAACTTATTTGTAAGTGAAAGTTTAGAAAAAGATAAGTTTAAATACTATGATCTTTTAAATGCAACTAGAGTTATTGTGACAGACAAAGAAGACGATGAAGAGCAGAACAACATAGATGTTGCGGAAGCAAGAAAGATTTATTCTGATTGGATAGACTTCTTTTTATGTGCCTGCATAAATGAATCAAATAAATTAATTGATAAAATAGAAAAAATAAATGAACTATATAATATAGCTATTAATAAAAGCATAGAAATAATCGATAGCAGCAAAATGAGGGAAGTTATAGATGCTATATTTGAATTTCCTATTTTCACAAAAGTTAAAATAAGTAGTAAAGTTACAATTCCAACGACAACTTTAGATGGTTATTTAAGAAAATTAGTGGAAGCAAAAATCATTTATTCCGATCAAAAACCAAGAAATAGAAAATATTATTTTTACGATTTAATTAATATCTTAAGATAGACAGCAAGCGCAGCCAAGGCCTCGCAAAGACCTCGGGGTAACCCGAATGATGTCGAAATTCGAGATAATGAACTTTAGGATGGTAGAAAAATAAAAAAACTTGGCGATAGCCATGGGTGGGAACTACTGAAATGTATAGAAATATTTCAGTAGTTTTTTGTCATTAAATGTTTGTTTCACGACATTAATATAATATTTTAAAAGTAGTATAGAATAAATTATAATTTTCTGATAAAATAAGAATATAGGAATGGATGATTATATGAAAAGATTAAAACCTCTTAATGATTTCATTTTAAAAAAAAACTTTTGGTGAAGAAGAAACAAAAGATAATCTAATAGCACTACTTAACGCAATTCTAAGTAAAAAAGATAGAGATAAATTAGTAACACTTGAGATAGTTGAAAATAAAGAATTAACGCCTGAATCATATCTAAAGAGTAATATTAAATAAATAATAAATTTTTAGTTTTTTTGCCAGAAATGAATTATAATATAAAAAATAATGATATAATATAAAAATGAGATGATAATATGGATAGGTAGTTAGTAAGTCACCAATGTTAAGAAATGATAATAATTATAATAATATGGGGTGATAAAAAATGGCGAGCAATGAGGATATAATGGATATACTGGTTAAATTAACGGAAGGTCAGACAGAAATAAAAGGTGCATTATATACCGTAGATAGTAGGCTTAATAAAATTGAATTAATACAAGAAGAAATAAAGGCTAATGTTATCACATTGGGTGAACTTCATCAGGCACATGGTGAACAACAAGAACGATTATTTGAAGTTAGTGATAGTGTGATAATGGAGAAAATCGATATATCAGAAATAGCAATTAAGAATGTATCTATCGATGTGAAGCATGTTAAAGAAGTTGTTGAGGTTCTTGAAGAAGTTACTGGAAAACATGAAATTAAAATAAAGGTACTGGAACGTAGACCAGTATAAAATAGTAAGGTAGTTAGCAAACAGAAAAAGTTTGAAAGAAATATAATAGGTTGGAAAAAATAGAAACAAAAAAACTTGGCGGTAGCCATGGGGTGAGACCAGTGAAATATTTAAATATATTTTACTGGTTTTTTTCGTCGTTAAGGCCAAGTTTCATGACATTTACAAAGTATTCATTACGGTGATTAGATAAGTAGTGCATAAGGTAATAAAAGAGGATATAATATAGTAATGTTAGTAATATGGATGGGATATAATATAAAAGAAAAATTAAGTGATTGAATTTATGTAATCGAAAATATATTATATATTTAAGCCACTCTTTGGAGATTGAAAAACAAAGAAAGTTTATTCTTTTAGTGAAACATTATAAATTTCACAGAAAGACTTTGAATAAATAGAAATAATAAATAATGAGATAATATGGGAATGTAAACAATATAGAAAAGAGATCTATCTTATTGGCCAAAATTATATAATGGACAATAATTGTAAATAGAAATTTCAAGAGGAGGATGGGGTTATGGAATCTGAAGAGCTAATTCAGCTTATAGATAAAGGTGAAACTAGAGAAATAGAGTTTAAAAGCTGGATAAAAGCAAAAAGTAAGAAGGATCTAATGGGAGTGATAACAAAAGAAGCTGTGGCTCTAGCTAATACCTTTGGTGGGTATATATTCGTTGGCGTTGAAGATAATGGACAAATTACTGGTTGTAACGATTATGATATACAAAATATAATTGAAAGTATCTATGACAGGACTGTTCATAAGCTCTTTACAGATATTGAGGAAGTGGAATTAGTTGGCAAGATAGTTCTAGTAATCAAAGTTAAAAAATCAAATCAGTTAATATCAACATCAGCAGGCGAGGTCTTTAAAAGATTAGGTAAAAATTCAAAGCCTTTGTATCCTGATGAATACCATCTAAATGAAGTGACTAAAACTACGAATGATTTTTCAACATTAGTTTTGGCGGAGACATCAGAAATAAATATTAATACATTAGAGGTTTATAAATTAAAGGAAAGACTGAGAAGCAGGGATCCTGAATCAACATTAGTTAATTTACAGGATAAAGCATTTTTAAATGATTTAGGACTAACTGTGAGTGTAGATGGACAAGTAAAATTAACTATAGCTGGGTTATTATTTGTAGGTAAAGATGACTCCATTAGAAAGTACCTTCCACAGTCAGAGGTTATATATCTACATTACAATGAAAGGAATACTACAGAGTACGATAAGAGATTAGATTTAAGAACAACAATATTATCTGCATTAGATAGACTTACACAGATAATAGAGGATTCTAACACAATTGTTAATATACAGGTTGGGCTATTTAGAATGGAAGTTAAGGATTATCCAAAACATATTTTTCAAGAAGCTTTATTGAATGCGATTTCACACCGAGATTATACAAGTAATGGGGCTATTTATGTTAAACATTATCATAATAGATTAGTTATAGAAAACCCAGGTGGATTTCCACAAGGGATAACTACCGAAAATATAATAACTCATCCTTCAGTTCCACGTAATAAGCTTATAGCCGAAAACTTACAGCAATTTAAGTATGTGCAAAGGGCAGGTCAGGGTGTAGATATTATTTTTAGAGATATGCTTGCACTTGGAAAACAT
Organism: Clostridium sp.; assembly: GCF_050717635.1. Classification (GTDB taxonomy): domain Bacteria; phylum Bacillota; class Clostridia; order Clostridiales; family Clostridiaceae; genus Clostridium_AD. The sequence continues at coordinate 20,229 of NZ_JBOITO010000010.1, read as the reverse complement.
ATGCCTGTATATACGTTTATAGTGATGCAGTAATACTTACTTTAAGAAATACCCTTGAAGATAAGGAGTTCGTTAAATTCATTTTGGAAGAACAAGAAACAAAGCAGAAGATATTTAATACTGTAGAGGTTATGATTTTGCATTATTTAAAAGAGAACAAAAGTATAAACATAGAAGAGGCTGCTAAGCTTACTCAGCTAGAAGGCATTGATATTAGAAATATATTAAATGAACTAGTTGAAGGTGGATACTTAGAAAGGAACAATAGAAAGTTTATATTCACTCAAAGGGTGTATGGATCATTTGGTGAAGATGTAGGCTATATTAAAGATAAAACTGTAGATTATATAAAAGCTAAAACTATGATTTTAGAGTATATAGAACAGAAAGGCTCAATAACAAATAAAACTGTTCAGGATTTATGCTGTTATGATGAAAGAAAGGTTAGGTATATTCTTAGTAAAATGAAAGAGGATGGAATAATTAGCTTAATTGCAGCGGGTAGTAATAGTTATTATGTTAGAACCGACAATAAACCGACAATAAACCGACAATTCAATAATCAAGTAAAAAAATGGTTACCGCTACGCTACATCCATTTTTTTACAAAGTTCCCTGGGGACTGTGAGCTTTTAGTAAACAGCATATGCGGAGCTAGGCGAAAATGGGACATTTGATGCGGATTTATCAGAAGAGGAGTTGGGTGGAAAAGCGCTGACTCTGAAAAGAATAAGAACAAAAAAACTTGGCGGTAGCCATGGGGTGAGACCAGTGAAATATTGAAATATATTTCACAGGTTTTTTTCGTCGTTAAGGCCAGGTTTCATGACATTTATAGAATAATCATTGTAATGTTTAGGTAAATAGTGCATAGTGTAAGAAAATGAGATAAGGTTTACTTAAATATATTTAAATGGTGCAAATATTCAAAAAATTTGATATAATACTTGTATTAGAGTTGTTTTAAATTAGAGAGGAAGGAATGATTTTGATGTTGCCAGAAACGAAATATATAACTTATGATGAATTTGTAAATATAGATGAGAATAGCGATGAATTATTAGAATACATTGATGGAATATTATATAATCAAGCATCACCATCCAAAACACATCAAATAGTAGCACTTAACATAGCTACTGAATTTAATATTTTCTTTAAGAATAAATTATGTAAGCCTTTTATCGCTCCATTTGATATTATACTGAAAAATGAAAAAGAAGAGTATCCCAAAAAGGTTATCCCAGATATAAGTATCATTTGCGATAAAATAGGTCTCAATGATGGAAACTATACTGGGGTGCCTACCTTAATTGTAGAGATATTAAGTCCGTCAAATGAGTCTCATGATTTAGTTACAAAGATGAATTTATATCAACACTTTGGAGTAAATGAATACTGGATAGTAAATCCTAAAATTAAAACAGTATCAATATATAAAATTAATGATAAAGGGTTTTATGAACAATTCGGAGTTTATAAAAACGGAGAAGAATTTGAATCAGCTACTTTCAAAGAACTTAAAATAAATTTGAAAGAAATTTTTGAACTTTAGCAACGCCCCCTTATCAACAGAGTTTAGCACTTAGCAACGAGCTAACTTCCAGTCATCTCCTAGAGCCTCTGAGGAAGAGCAAGAAATTACCAAAGGTGAATGCGAAGGTAAGACATGCGGAGGCTAGGCTAAAATGGGAACCCCGAAGGGCATCAAAGATGGGACAGCTGATGCGTTAGAACAGAAAAAGTTTGAAAGAAATATAATAGGTTGGAAAAAATAGAAACAAAAAAACTTGGCGGCAGCCATGGGGAACCACTGAAATTTATAATTTTGGTGGTTTCTTTGTCGTTAAAATCGGATTAGAACATTATGTTATTTAAAGAACACCCAATATAATTACTATTATGTTGAATGTTCTTGCTATCATGCCAGTACTTTTCATATTCAAATAAATCTAAAAGACAAGACCTAAGACCTAGGCCTAAGGCCCAAGACAAAAAATAGAAAAAAGTAGAATTAACAGATAGGGATCCACTTGAATGGATATCAATGCCCAAATCGTTTTGAGAAACTATATGCTTGAAAGACTTCTTGAGAGGATATCTCTATCTGAATTTAAAGATAAATTCATACTAAAAGGTGGTATGTTAGTAGCTGCGATAGTTGGTGTAGATATGAGATCAACGATTGATATGGATGCGACCATAAAATCTTATCCATTAAGTATGGAATCTATTAAAAGTGCCTTTGATGCTATTTTATCAGTAGCAATAGATGATGGAGTAAAGGTAGAACTTAAAAAAATAGAAAATTCATTATAGTGTCATAGAATAATAAAAAAGAAGTGTACTTTGTACATAATTATGTTATAATAATGAAAACAATCTAGTGTACAAGTAAGTACACTAGATATAAAAAAGAGGTGATCTTCTATGCCACAAATAAGACCAATAACAGATTTGAGAAATACAAATGAAATATCTGAGATGTGTCATAAAAAACATGAACCTATTTTCATTACTAAAAATGGTTATGGAGATTTAGTTGTAATGAGTATGGAAACTTATGAATCCCAACTTGCTATAGTAGGAGTGTACAAAAAACTTGCTGAAGCTGAAGCACAGGTTTCAGGAGGAGTAGCGTTACTAGATGGTGAGGAAGTTTTCAAGAAGTTGAGGAATAAATATGCCAATAAATGAATACAAAATAAAATTTACACCAGTTGCTGAGGAAGACTTAGATCAGATTTATGAGTATATAGTTAATAAATTATTTGCAGGAACTGCGGCAAATGATCTGATGGAAAAAATAGAAACAGGGATAATTAGGTTAAAACAGTTTCCTTTTTCTTGTAGCCATGTATTAGATGAAGCATTAAAAACAAGAGGTTATCGTAGGTTTATAGTAGATAATTATATTGTATTTTATTTAGTTAATGAGTCTGAAAAACAGGTGGTAATAATGCGAATTCTATACGGAGCTAGAAATTATGAGACCTTAATGTAGTAAGTTCAGGGCAGCAGCCAGGGTATGTAGCAAGCTCAGCCAAGGCCTCGTAAGTAGTAACCATTAAACGGATTCGCTCCGCTAATATTATATGGAGTAATAGCTTTGATATAATTGAAAATTAAGTTTGTATTGATTTTATTAAAGAGCGTCAGTATTTGCAAATATAATCTGATTTTTTTATCTTTTACATAAAATATGTAAATTTTTGCATGTTGATAAAATAAAAGTATAATGATATAATTTTATTATAGTTGCATAAGATAATATAAATGGTGGTGTTAAAATGGATAAAGAAACAAAACAAATGTTTGAATTGATATTGTCTAAGTTAGACAATATGGAACAAAAACAAGATAGCATGGAACAGAAACAAGATAGTATGGAACAGAAACAAGATAGTATGGATAAAAGACAAGATGAAGTATATATAATGCAAAGAGGGTTAGAAGAAAATGCTAAAGTAACTAGAGCAGAACAAGATAAAATGATGCATATACTTTTTGACATACAAGGTAAAGTTACAAAATTAACTGGAGAAGTTGAAGAACATGAAAATTTTATTAGTCAAATAAGATCTATTAAATAATCTATTAAGCTCGGTACGATCCGGTCAAGGGCTCGTAAAGACACCTGTCTAGCAAGCTCGTCACTCCGCTCCTACCAAAAAAACTCTGGGGATGTGAACTTTTAGAAGCAAGTAAAAAATGGTTTCCGCTACGCTACACCCATTTTTTTACAAGGCGCCCCGGGGGCTGTGAACTTTTAGTGAACAGCATATGCGGAGCTAGGCGAAAATGGGACATTTGATGCGGATTTGTTAGAAGAGAAGCTGAGTAGAAAAGCTCTAAAACTCTGAAAAAAATAAGAACAAAAAACTTGGCGGTAGCCATGGGGTGAGACCAGTGAAATAATTAAATATATTTCACTGGTTTTTCTTCGTGAAGTTTAGATTTTATGACATTGTTAGAATATTCAATATAATGTTTTGATAAATAGATGTTTAAAAATATAAAAGATGATATAATTAAAGAAGGATAAAAACTTAAAGAAGATATTGGATTTATTATAAAACAGAATGATATTAGAAAGAGGTGAAGTTATATGCCATTACCACAAAATAATAAGAGTTATACTTATGAAGATTATTTAAAGTGGCCAGAGGATGAAAGATGTGAATTGATTGATGGCACACCATATATGCAAGCAGCACCAGCATGGCGGCATCAAGCAATTACTTTTGAGTTAGGTAGGCAATTTGGAAACTATTTGATAGGCAAGTCTTGTATAGCTTTTACTGCTCCATTTGATTTGATAATGTTGGATGATGTAACCGAAGAAAGTAAATCGAAAAATGTAGTTCAACCAGATCTTATAGTTATATGTGATAAGAGTGGATTAAAAGGTACTGGATACGTTGGAGTGCCAGATTTAATTATTGAAGTATGTTCGCCATCTACAATAAGAAATGATAAAGTTTTAAAGTTTAATAAATATGAAACAATTGGAGTAAAAGAATATTGGATAGTTGAGCCAGAAGGAAAATTTATAAGTATATTTACATTGCAGGAAAATAAAAGATATGGAAGACCTGAAATATATATAGAAGTTGATAAAGTAAAAGTAGGTATTTTTGAAAACCTTATAATTGATTTAAAATCAGTTTTTGAATAGCAAGCGCAGCTAAGGCCTCGTACCCCCCCTCGGGGGTTGTGAACTTTCAGTGAACAACATATGCGAAGCTAGGCGAAAATGAGACATTTGATGCGGATTTATTAGAAGAGGAGTTGGGTGGAAAAGCTCTGATACTATGAAAAGAAGAGTAAGAACAAAAAAACTTGGAGGTAGCCATGGGGTGAGACCAGTGAAATATTTTCTGTTGTAAAGGCTATTGAACATAGTAATACTACACATAAAGCGGAGTTTAAATCGATTGGTTTAAGTCAATAATTTAAAAAAAGAGAAGAGGTCGAAAAACGATAGATGGTTTTTTAATATTATTTAACTGAATGTTGCGGGTAAATATAAGGTCCGTGAAATAGGGTGACAGAGAATTGTAAGATAAGTTATTGAAAAAGAAATAACTTCCAGTTTTCATTATGGCCGCTATGGCCGTAACATAAACCTGGAAGTTATTTTTACTACTCGTTTGATTTTTCTAAACTGTTATAAGAATTTTTTGTCTTGTATTATTTCCTTGTCAAGACCTAATTTACTATTTTGAATCTTGGTTTTTAAAATATTAGGTTCTTCCTTGTGGTGATGAAGCTTTTCAACATCACCAGTAGTTTCTTTTTTTTTATCATTTTCGCTTTTGAAAACTGATTTATTTACGTACATATGAGCCTCCATTAATATAAATTTTATATTTCTTTATATTGCTCTTTTAAAAGATATATTATCCTAATTATTTTCCGATAAAAAATATAGTGCCCCTTTTCAAGGGCACTAATTTTTAAGCTACAGCAACAACACTAGTATCAGTGCTAACTATTTTAGCATCTTTCTTGCCAATTGAGTTACCATTAGCTGATTCAAAGATGTTCGTTGCAATGACTAAATCCATAAGAGCATTTACCTCAGCTTCGGTAACAGATGGAACTCCATCTCCATCAACTTTAATGCCATCCACAGATAACGTGAAATACTTACCTTCTGTTTGTGTTAAAAATCTCATAACTAATTTGTGCGTATCACTTTTCCTCCTTCTAAATTATTTGATTGAAGTTTCTTTTGAATTGGAACGACTATTCACTAACTAAGTTAAACTGATCTTCTCTGTCTAATCTGAATAATGGATAAGTTTTGAGGTTTGAGATAGCTTCTCCTACAGCAAATATGTCCGCGTCTACTGTAGCAACTTTTAGATTACTTAATCTTTTGGTTGCATATTTGTCTTTGCCTTTGCCTTTGATGTCAACTCCTACCTTCAAAAGTTTTGTGCGAAGTATTGGAAAATTAAAACCTAAAGAAGAGTATGAACAATAACTTAAAGTAAAATTAAAGTTATAAATAAAGTATCCGATAATTTATTAAACTAAGGTATTAGTAAAATGGATATAGGGAGATAAACTTATGAAAAAATGCAGCAAATTAATTTTTACTTTAGCAATAATATTATTTACTACAATTTTAGCTGCGTATCCATTAACGAAGGTACATGCAGCCACAGGTAGCGTTTCAATTAGACTGAGTGGAGCAGACAGATATGAAACATCTGTAAAAATAGCACAGTCGGGTTGGACAAGTTCTAACTATGCTGTTATAGCTACAGGAGAGGACTTTCCAGATGCGCTTTGTGCAGCTCCACTTGCGAAAAAAATAAAGGCTCCAATTTTGCTTACAAACAAAAGTATATTAAATGCGCATACAAAATTAGAACTTAAGAGGCTTAAAGTAATGAATGTTACAATCATTGGTGGAGTAGGCGCGGTATCACAAAATGTAGAAAATCAGATAAAAGCATTAGGTATAAATATTACTCGTATAGAGGGAGTAAATAGATATGAAACATCCGAAAAGGTTGCGCAACAGCTTGGAACAAGCTCGGAAATTGTTATAGCAACTGGCGAAGATTTTCCGGATGCGTTATCTATAGCTTCTATAGCAGCTGCAAAAAAAATGCCAATATTGTTAACACAAAAACTTACACTAGCATCTGAAATCAAAGATTATATATCATCTAATAATACTACAGTTACATATGTAGTAGGGGGAATTGGTGTTATAGCAGAGCGTCAGCTATCAGAGCTTAATAACCCCATAAGGTTATCAGGAAGTAACAGATATGAAACGAATGTAGCAGTATTAAAAAAATTCAGTTCTGAACTAAACGTCAAAAATATATTTATAGCTACGGGAACGAATTTTCCAGATGCACTATCTACATCAGCACTTGTAGCTTTATCGTCTTCACCATTATTACTAACGAGCTATACTCCCAATACAGCTACAAAAACGTATATAGCAAACAATAGGGCACTTGTTAATACATGTACATCTATAGGAGGAGTACGAATTGTACCTAATGCATTAGTAGAATTAGTTGTAGTAGGTCATATATCTGTTAATACACTGCCGAAAAATCCATTCCCGTTACCAAATGGAATGGTACCTAAAAGTACAATTTTCGCAATAGATATAGGGCATAATACAGCATATGATGGCGGAGCAGTAGGAATACGAAAAGAAGATGAATGCGCAAAAGAAGTAGGGTTACTAGTTATTAGCAAACTTACTAAATTAGGGTATAATGCTATTAATTGTTCACCTAAGAAAGTTATAACAAGTACAACTAACTCCTTGCAGCAAAGGTGTGACATAGCAAATGCTGCGAAAGCTAATATATTCGCTTCAATACATTTCAATTGTTTCAACGGTACAGTAAGAGGGTCAGAGATATTTGCAGGATCAAGTAAGACAGTGGAAAAAGCAAAAACAATACTAAAAAATTTAGAGATGTTAGGATATGTAAATCGAGGTGTAAAAGATAACTCTAGACATTTATATGTTTTAAGTCATACAAAAATGCCATCTATGCTTATTGAATGTTCATTTATAGATTCAGCAAGTGATATGGATAGGTATAATGCTTCTAAAATAGCAGATGCAATAGTAAATGGATTAATCAGAGCAGATAAATAAAACCAACATAAACTCGTAATTTTTTATTTAAAAATAGTAAACAGAAACTGCCAGCGAAATATTTAAATATATTTCACTGGCTTTTTTCGTCGTTTAAGCGTAACTTCACCACATTTATAAAGTATGAAATATAAAATATTATTTATATTGGGTGGGTAAACAGTAAAAATGGCGGGTCAGATAATAAACTTGGGTAAATATTAACCTAGGCAAAGGTGGGACAGGTATTTACAGTCAATGAGGCCGGCGAACTAAAAGTGTAGAATAATACAAAATATAAATTAAAATCCAGTATTCTTGTAGAAAAAGATTGAAAGGTGGCGAAAAAAATGGTAAGATATATAAGCTAAGTCAAACTATTCATATAGTTACATTCTATTGTAAATATGAATGATTAAACATGGAATTAAGATTATAACAAAAGTGAATTATTAGGGGGATATTGAATGAACAAACGATTGAAAATATTAGGTATTATCATATCAGCAACAATGTTGGTGGGAATGGTTGGTGTGGTACCTGTAAGAGCAGATATTTTATCCGTTGGACAAGTAAAATCCATAGTTTCAACTCATAGGTTATCTGGAACGAATCGTTATGCTACAGCTAACGCCATAGCACAAAAGGGCTGGATATCATCAGATACAGTAATACTTGCAAGCGGAGAAGAATATGCTGATGCATTATGTGCTGGCCCTTTAGCTGAAAAATATAATGCGCCACTACTATTAACTAAGTCCACTGGTATAAGTGATGAGACTTTAAGTGAGTTAGGTAGATTAAAGACAAAAGGCATTATAATCATAGGAGGTACGGGAGCGGTTTCTACAAATGTTGAGAATCAACTAAAATCAGCAGGATACACTGGTATAAGTAGGATTGGTGGTAAGACTAGATATGAAACTGCAACTTTAGTTGCAAGCAAACTAGATAAAGCTAATGCAGTTGTAATTGCATCAGGAGAAAATTTCCCTGACGCTTTATCAATATCTTCAATTGCTTCTAAGTTAGGAATGCCAATTTTATTATCAAAAAAAGATGGTTTATCAGATTTTTCAAAAGCTTATATTAAAAATAATAGTATAGAAAAAACATATATAGTAGGTGGACTCGGAGTTTTAACAGGAGCTATTGAAACACAAGTCCCTTCACCTAAAAGATTAGGAGGAAGTAATAGATATGCAACTAATTTAGCTATAATTAATTCATTTGAAACTGAGTTAAATTTTGATAATGTATATTTGGCTACTGGTGAAGATTTCGCTGATGCGTTATCTGGTTCAGCTTTAGCAGCCCAAACAAGTTCACCAATTATTTTAAAGAATAGGGCGCTTAATAGTGATGCAAATGCTTATTTAAAATCAAAAATGAATTCTAAATCAAATGTAGTTGCATTAGGAGGCAAATCTGTAATATCTGATATTATGGTTCAGGAACTAATAGATATTGTAGCAGCAATATTACCTGAGAATTCCATACCAACACCACCAGAAGGCTCAGGGAATAATGGTAATCAGGAATCGTCAGCTTCTGTTGTGGATCTAAGCGACGGAGAAAGCCATACAAATAATTATACGATTTTATCACAAGGAACTTATGGACATAGTTCCAAAACCACGACAATTACAGGAAATATAGATATAAATAAAACGGCAGCAACTGTAGAAGATGAAGTAATCCTACAAAACTTAAACATTGTTGGAGATTTGACTGTGAATTTTGGAGCAGGTAATGTAATTCTAAACAATGTAACAGTAAATGGAATTATAGTTAAAAATGTAGGAGCAAGTTCCCTTCATATTAGAGGTAACTCTTCAATTGGGCTTCTTACAGTAAATGACACAGACAATAATGCTCATATAGTTGTTGAAGAGGGTGCTAACATCTCTAATACTACAGTGCTCTCAGGTGCAAAACTTGAAGTAGCAACGGGTACACGAGCTTCAACACATGCTAATCCTTTTGAAAATATTAAGATAGCACCTGCTGCGGCGCCTACTGATGATAATGCAATAACTCTTGCGGGTGCTTTCACAAATGTGACTGTAGCAGCAGCTACTAAATTAACTTTAGCAGATAATGCTATAATATCAAACCAATTAAAAATAAATGCTCCTATTGAATTGAATGTAGCAAGTAATGCAAGTATTACAAAAGTAAGTATAGCAACGGCAAATTCAACTGATAAGGTTGTTATAAGCGGAAACTTAGATAACGTAGATGTAAGCAAAGATGTGGACATTGAAATTAAAACTGGTTCTGTACAGATTGCTTCAAGTACAAATTCAGTTGTAAAGATTCAAGTAGATGAAACCGCTACAGTAACAACAGGAAAAGATTCCAATATAGATATAACGGGTAGTGGTGAAGTAGTTCTTAAGGCAAATTTAAGTAATGATGCAGTAGTTATAAAAAGTTTTGATGTGGAAAATAATAATACTGATGAACTATACAATATTCCTGCTGCAATAACAGCTAAGGATTTAATTGACAATATTATAGTTTCTCCATTTGCAACAATGTCAGTAGTAGATGACTATTCTGGAAAAGAAGTAGATGGAAACACTTATATTACAGACTCAATGAAGCTGAGGATTGTTTCTGGAAGTGGAAATACTATAAATAATCTCAGTTTAAATTTTGAGTGGTTACGCGGTAATTTATTTGCATTAAACGGATTTGGTTATGATTCTAGCATGCATGAAGACCCATATACTTTGGATACTAATATAAATGAAGGGATAGTAAGCACTACAATTAAATTTAATAAACCTACAAATGAAACGGATGTAGATGGTTACTTTGTGGGTATAGAAGGAAGCAAGATTATTTCTAGTAATAATTATGATAATAAGCAATTGAGGAATTTTCCCATTTATAAAATATTTGTTGCAAAAGATAGTGCAGCTAATGGGAAATACTCTGTGAATTTAAAGGATATAAATTTAAAAGGATATAAAATAATAAACTTAAGCTTAACACCTATTATCAATAATAAAATATTATCAAATTACTGGGGTTCTATATACGATAATCCTTCAAATAAGGTACCAGCATCTTCAGAAGGCATTATTCTTTCACAGTTTGAAGATACTAATAGCACTAAAGGTATGATTGAAGGAAAAGTTTCATTTACAAAATCAACAGATGAATCAAATACTGGTTTTTACAGAGTAATGTTCCAGATAGGGTACAGTAACGTTAATGGTGGACCACACAACAGCGTATATGAAATTGGTGTTGTAGAACCAGGTGACGCAGTAAATGGAATATATTCAATAACAACAAAATATCCTATACAAGTAGGAGCAACAAACGATATAACAATACAAATAACTCCTGTTAGTAAGGCTGGATTAGAAGCTAATTATAATGAATGTGTAACTGGAAATATAAATGATAATCCGGCTGATACAGAAATCGTAGTTGAAGTCCCAAATTTATTTGCTGATGTGAGTGAAGACTATAGAGTAAATGTATCAGGAGCTTTACCTGGTTCAATATTAACACTTTATAAGTTTGATGGAACATCCTTTGTACCTTATGTTAAAAATGAAAAACTAGTAAAAGTTATTAATTGGAATAATTTTTCTGAGTTTGATAAGGTAGAGGTGGGCAGATATAAAGTGACACAAACAGCAAAGGGTATTGAAACAGCTAAATCGGAGGAAGTTAAGGTGAGGCCAATGAGACTTTCAGGTGTTTTCCAAACCTCAGATTCAAGCTTAAGCTTAATAAATGCAATAGACGGGTCTATTATAAAAGTCTATGATAAAAATAATAATGTAATTAAGACAACTACAAAGGAGGCAGGTAAAACACCTGTTATCATGGGGCTCACTACAGGATTATACTATGCTACTCAAACTGTAAGCGGGATTGAAAGTACTAAGTTTGTAGTGCCTATTGGCGTAGATTATACAATAGATGACATCAATAGCTCTGTTGTAGCTTCTTTTAATGCAGCAAATCTTAATGCAAGTATCACAGGGAGTACAATAACCGTTACTAAGAAGAATGTGGGACCAATAGGAGAAATTTCTATTGATACGGGTGCAGATCTTCCTATACATATAGGAGGAGATTTTGACGGTAATTTGATGCAAAAATTGTTTGGGGTTAATTATTTGGAAAACTTTAAAGCTGCAACTTTTACTATAAATTCTGACTACGACACCTTTATACAAACAACACATGAGATATATGTAAGTGCTACATACAATGGAGTGAAATCTCAATTGAAAATAGTATTTGAAGATTAGAATTTATCTTTACCAATATTAAATGTGCTAAATGCAAAGTTCAGCCAAGGCTTCGCAAAGACCTCCGAGCTAAGTGAACAAAGTGTTAACACAGTAGAGCGGCAGTTATGGTGTGAGACCAGTGAAATATTTAAATATATTTCACTGGTTTTTTCGTCGTTAAAGTGAGATGAAAATATAATAATTTCTTGAATAACAAGTGACTAACTTACTGGTATGGATTTTGTTTAAGAAAAGTTGAAAATGGAACTACTGAAATTGAAAGTAATCAAGTAAGCTTAGCCAAGGCATCTTAAATACATTGTACAAAAATTATACTATTAGGCTTTACTGCTGCAAAAGATGAAGTCTACCTTCACTATGTAAATATAAACAATTATATATTTATTGAATATTATATAAGGAATTATCATAAGCTGATTAATATAGTACAAGCTTGGTAATACTTTTAATATATGAAATAAGGTATAAGGTGGGGGTATAAAATGAAGAAAATAAAAGTTAAAGTTGGAATAGATAAAAGTAAATTTAAAAAAGGTGATAAACGGTTGATTGCTTGCGGTAAAAATTTTTAGTGAATGGTGACAGGCACTTGTAAAACAATGTAAAAAAAATAAAAATTTACAAATAGGATGTCTTATAGGGCATTCTTTTTTAGTTATTGTATAAGTATCCATCTTTAAGGGGTGACAGGCACTTGTATTATAATGTAAAAAATATTGCAAAATAAATACAGTGATGATATAATTTAATTTGAATACAAATTCTAACATAAATGTATTAAAATATAATTATGTTGATTAGTATTTAAAACACTGAATTGGGGGTAAAAAGATGAATAAACTATCACGCAAGTTTATTTCAGGGATGCTGACACTAATGATGATTTTTACATTAGTTAGCGGAACGGGAACTAAACAAGTATTCGCAACGGGGAATGATTCACAAATTACAGAAGCAAGAGCTTCACTTGTAAAAGCAATAACCAAGGCATATTCTGAAAAGGATAATGAAAACTGGTTGAAGAGCAAATATGGACAAGGCTTTATTAAGGATGAAAGCGAAACAGCTAAGGTTGATCCGAACGAAGTAGTAAGAGTTATTGTTCAATTAACAGATAAGCCTGTGGCTGAAGCAGGTGCTAAAAAGTTACAATCATTACAAGCAGCTCAGAATACAATAAAAGCTAAATCTAAAACATTAAAAAATGTAGAGATAAGACACACCTATACTAATTTAATAAATGGATTTAGTATGACAATTGTGAGAAGTGAAATTGATAAAGTTAAAGCTATGTCTGGAGTTAAGAGTGTTACTCAAGCAACTAAGTATTATCCAGATATGACTACTGCTAAATCATTAACACAAACTTATGAAGCATGGAATAACCCTAACTTTAAGGTTAAAGGTGAAGGAATGGTTGTTTCAATTATTGATACAGGAATAGATTGGGAACACAAAGACATGATATTATCCAATTCAACAAATGAAAAGCTTACAAACAAAACTCCTGTTGGACCTGGAAAATATTATTCGGAAAAAGTTCCATATGGATATAATTATGCTGAAATGAATAGTGACGTAAAAGATACAGGTACTATGCATGGTATGCACGTTGCAGGTATAGTTGGAGCAAATGGTCCTGAAGCAGAAGTTGCTGCTGGTAAAGCTATACAAGGAGTAGCTCCAGAATGTCAACTTTTGGCAATGAAAGTATTCGCAAATGATGATGCAATAGGTGGAGCATATACTGATGATATTATTGCCGCTATTGAAGATTCAGTTAAACAGGGTGCAGACGTTATTAACATGAGTTTAGGTTCTAATTCAGGGTTCCAAGACGCTGACCAACCTGAACAAAAGGCTATAAAAAACGCTACTGACAAGGGTGTTATGGTAGTTGTATCTGCAGGAAACTCTCAATACAATACAGCACCATACAAATTTGGTGAATTGTATGATACAGGAGTTGTTGGTTCGCCAGGACTAACTAAAGATACATTACAAGTTGCATCTTCTGAAAACTCTAATCTTACTGCAACATCTTTTGAATATGAGATTAGTGGTGTTAAAGCTAGAATGCTACATGCATTTACAGAAGCACCAAAAGATCCAGCAGTGGTATTTAAAGGACAAAAATTACAATTGGTTGACTGTGGACAAGGAGGTATTTTACCAGAAGATTATCAAGGAAAAGATTTAACAGGTAAAATTGCAGTTGTTGAGTGGGGTCATGGACTAGGTAGTAAGGGTCTAAGAACCGCTGCAATGAATGCTGGTGCTGCAGGTGCTATAATATATGGACCAGCAGGTGATGAAGCTATGCATGGTATGTACGTTGATTCAACTTTAGTGCCAGCAGCTTGGGTAGCACACTCTGATGGATTAAAACTTATAGATGGAATAGCTACTGGAATAACTGTAAGCTTTGACGGAAAGCAAGGAAATGGGTTAAATCCAAATGCCAATGATATGTCAGACTTTACATCATGGGGACCAACTCCAAGCTTAGATTTCAAACCTGAAATCACAGCTCCGGGTGGAAACATATGGTCAACAGTTAATAATAATAACTATGAAAATATGTCCGGTACCTCTATGGCGGCTCCTCATGCGTCTGGTGCAGAGGCGTTAGTTATGCAAGCAATAAAAAAATCAAATCCAAGCATAACTGGAAGAGACTTAGTAGAACTTGCAAAAACAACTTCAATAAATACATCTAAAACTCTTATGGATAAAGCACATCCAGCAGTACCTTATTCACCAAGAAGACAAGGCGCTGGAATAGTTCAAATAAACGATGCTATAACAAATTTAGTTACTATAACAGATACTAATGGAAGTGCAGCAGTAGCATTAAAAGAAATAGAAAAAACAAAGACATTTACTTTAAATTTAAAAAATTATGACGCTACCCCTGTTACCTATACTATAGGTGATATTGGTGGAGTGTTAACTGAACAAAATGAAGGGTTTATTACCAGTATGTCATATGATGTTAAAATTGCTGGAGCGACTACTACATTTGATAACAATAGCGTAACTGTACCTTCAAATGGAACAGCTACAGTTAATGTTACAATTACATTACCAAATGACTTTGCAACAGAACAATTCGTTGAAGGGTTTATAAAGTTTACATCAACTGATAAACCATCTTTAGTTGTTCCATACATGGGATTTTATGGTGATTGGTCTTCACAAGAGACTATTGATAAGCCGGTTTGGGATCCAGAATGTTACTTTGGTTACACAGAAATGCTTACTTTAGGTGATGACAACAATACACTCAATTATCTTGGATTTGATGGTAAGGATAAAGATGGTAATACGATTATAAATCCAAATAAAATAGCAATTTCACCTAATGGTGATGGAATGAATGATAATGCATTCCCATTGTTATCTTTCCTAAGAAACGCAAAGACAATGAATGTACAAGTACTAGACAAAGATAATAAAATAGTAGCGCAAATTGCTGCAGACAGTAATATTAGAAAGAATGTATTTGCTGAGAAGAATAAATACAACCAAAGTATGAACTGGATGTGGGACGGGAAAGTTCTGAACCCAGCTACGGGTGAAATGGAAGCAGCTAAAGATGGACAATATAATATAGATTACGTTACAAAGGTTGATTCTTCAACTGCAAAAGAGCAACATTTTACTATACCTGTAAAAGTTGATTTAACAGCTCCAGAGATTCTTTTAAAATCATCTACAAGCTCAGACTCAACGACTTATAAATTAGAATGGGAAGTAAATGATATTCTTTCAGGAGATGCTGGCATTTCAGGAATAGTACTAAATGGTGTTGAACAAAAGGGTATAAAAGTAACTAACACTGAGGGTGTTTATAGCTGTGATTTAACACTTGAAAAGGATACAATAAATACAATCGATATTCTTACTGCAGATAATGCATTAAATATTGCGATGAAAACAATAATGATTAAAGAAGGAAGTGTTCCTTTTACGTTAACTTTTGATAATTTAGAGTCAAGAATGTTAGTAAATAAAGTTGACTTAAAAGTAACTGGTAGTGTTAGTTATGTTCCAGGTGAATTTAAGATAAATGGCTTAGATGTAGATATAAAAGATGATTTAACATTTAGTACTGATCTTAAATTTGTAGAAGGAAGAAATACAGTGTTAGTATATGTTGTTGACATTGATGGAACCACAAAACTTAAAGATTTTTCATATAAACTAGATTGTGACACAATTGCACCAGTATTGACTTTAACTTCACCAATAATCACAAGTGATGGTAAAGCACATACGGATAAAGGTATAATTACAATCGCAGGTAATGTTTCAGATAACACTATTGGTTATAAGTTATACATTAATGGAAATCAGAAAATGTCTGTTGAATTAGATGGGGAAGCGGGGAACGCAGCAACAGAAAAAAGCTTTAGCTATGAAGTCCCAGTTACCAATAATTCAAATATAATAATTAAAGTAGTAGACTTATTTGGAAATGAAACTATTAAAAATATCAATGTAGTAATTGATGTTACAGTGCCAGTAATAACAACATCAGTAGAAGAAGGTAAAATATATAATGTCGATGTCACTCCAGTAATTACTACTGATGATAATGCAGATATAGTTACTATGACACTTAATGAAAAACTATATAATGGTGAAGCTATTACAAAAGATGGCAACTATAAATTAATAGTAACTGCTGTAGATTTAGCTGGAAATAGTTCAACTATGACTGTTAGTTTTATTATTGATAAAATAGCTCCAATTATAACAGTAACAGGGGTTGAAGCTGGTAAAACATACAACACTAATGTTACTCCAGTATTCAAAGCTAATAAAGGTACAGTTACAGCTACATTAAATGGTATAGAATATAATGGTAAAGAAATCACAGCTGAAGGTAACTATAAATTAATAGTAACTGCTGTAGATTTAGCTGGAAATAGTTCAACTATCACTGTTAGCTTTACTATTGATAAACCAGCCCCAATAACAACTCAAGTTACAGATTCTACTATCATTCCGAAGACAGAAGTAAATGAACAAAGACTATCTGGAGCTGACAGAATAGCAACCTCAATTGCTATTGCAAAAGAGCAATATAAGACTACTAAGCCAGATGCAGTAGTACTGGCTACATCAAATGAGTTTGCTGATGCCTTAGCTGGTTCAGGACTCGCATATAAAAATAATGCACCACTATTATTAGTTAATAAAACTGTTAAAAATAGTCAAGCAGTGCTTGATTACATCAATACTAATTTAAGTAAAGAGAAAAATGTTTATATACTAGGAGGAACTGGTGTTGTTAGCAAAGAAATTGAAGATTACCTAACAGCGCAAGGATACAAAGTAATCAGACTTGGCGGTAGAGACCGTTATGAAACAAATCAAAAAATTGTTGATTATTTAAATGTAGCTAAAGGTACTAGTATGGTTATTGCAACTGGAAATGATTTTGCAGATGCACTTAGCATATCAAGTATAGCTGATATCAAAGGATTCCCTGTATTGTTAAACAGTAAGAATAATCTTTCAGATAGTACAAGTGACTATATAACTAAGTTACAACCAACAACTGTTTATATTGCAGGTGGAACTGGAGTTATTAGTGCTAATATTGAAGCTCAGATTAAAAAGCTTAATACAAATATACAAATAGTAAGACTAGGTGGAACAGATAGATATGAAACATCAATGATGATTTTAGAGCATTTTAATCTACCTACAACTACTATTGCTGTAGCTACTGGAAAAGATTTTCCTGATGCTTTAAGTGGATCAGTATTAGCTGCAAGAAATAATTGTGGTGTTCTACTTTTGGACAACAAGAATGTATCTAAACAGAAAGCTTTGTTAAGTAAACAAAAAATAACAAAAGTAATTATATTTGGTGGAGAAGCGGTAATAAGTAATGATATTTTAAAATCATTATTTTAGGGACAAGTGGTGACAGGCACTTGTAAAATTAGTAAGGCTTGGCGGTAGCCAGGGAGTAGAAACTGTGGGCATTTAATAGATGTCCGCAGTTTTTTATTCTCCATGGGTGACAGGCACTTGTAAAATGTTGTATTCAATTGATTATATTAAAGATCATTTGAAAAAAGATGGTACAATATATATATTGGGAGGTATAGGTGTAGTCAGTAATGATTTTGTTAATCAATTTAACACTTTAGGATTCAAAAATATTATTAGATTAGGTGGTATAGATAGATTTGATACAAATAAGAAAATCATAGATCAGCTTGCATCAAGCAAAGGAACACCAATTATAATAGCAAATGGATATGATTTTGCTGATGCTTTAAGCGTTTCAAGTATTGCAGCAATTAAAGGATATCCTATTTTTATGTCCAATACCAAAAGCATACCTGAGAGCATTAAATCTAAAATTAGTGAGTTGCAGCCATCAAAGGTGTATATACTAGGTGGAATTGGTGCATTAACAGAGGATATAAAAGATCAAGTAAAGTCGTTAACATCATTAACGGATGCAGATATACTGAGGATAGGGGGAGCAAATAGGTATGAGACATCACTTAATATTTGCAATACGTTTAAGCTTAATACTGATACCATAGTTATTGCAAACGGTGAGCAGTTTCCAGATGCATTATCAGGAAGTGCTTTAGCGGCTAAAAGAAATTCCCCAATTATCTTAACTAATGGGAAAGATATTGCTAAGCAAAAGGAATACATTGATAAATCTGATTGCACAAAAATCATACTATTAGGCGGTACTGCGGCTATAGGTAAGAGCGTAGAAGATAAGTTTGATAAAGTAGTCGGTAATACAGAGCCATCTCAAGGAGGGGGCAGTACTAATCCAACAACTGATAATACAAATATCGTATTAAAAGCTAAAAGGACGTTTGGAATACCTGAATTGCAGTGGAATGCAATAGAGGGTGCCTCTTATCAAGTTAAAAGAGGAGAGGATAAAGAAAAATTAGAGATAGTGGCAGAAAATATAACCGAAAATAATTTTACTGATGTGAATAGCACAACAGAAAAACAATACTTTTATAGTGTAACTGCAAAAAAAAGTGGGAAGGATTTATATACATCTAATTTAGTTTTGATTAAGGCATTTATAGATAGTGATAAAGATGGACTTTCAGATGAACAGGAAGTAATTTATAAAACAGAACCTAATAATCCAGATACAGATGGAGATAAGTTGACTGATGGGTTAGAGGTGCTTTCATTTTACACAAACCCATTAATAAAGGATACAGATGGAGATAGGCTTTCAGACTATGAAGAGGCAACAATTACAGTGACAAATCCAGTCAAAAAAGATACGGATGGAAATGGAATTACCGATGATTTGGAGGATATTGATAAAGATACACTTAATAACTATGATGAAATGCAGTTAGCAAGTAATCCGAATTTAGATGATTCAGATTTTGATGGATTAAAGGATGCTGATGAAAAACAAAGAGGGACGAATCCTAACAATATTGATACAGATGAAGATGGATTGTCAGATTTTAAAGAAGTAGAATTAGGAACAAATCCTCTTATTAAAGATACTGATGGTGATGGAATTTTAGATGGTGATGAAGTATTTAAAACAAAGCTTTCAGCAGAAGGGGTAAACGTTGATGACAAAGTAAAACCTACATTAGAGTTAGACTTAAAGGGAAGTCAGATTGGGACTTTAAAAATTGACATAATAGATAAAAGTGATTTGTTTTTATCGAGTGATATACCAGGGTACATTGGAAGTGCGTATGAATTTGCTGTTGATGGCACATTTACAACTTCAAAGTTAACTTTTGAATTTGATAGTGCGCTATCAGCTACTACAGGATTTACACCTAGAATATATTATTTTAATGAAGAATTACAAATGTTAGAAGAATTAGAAAATCAAACGGTTATAGGTAACACGGTATCTGCGGATTTAACGCATTTTTCAAAATATATATTACTAAACAAAATTGAATTTGATAAGGTTTGGGAAGAAAAAATAAAGCCACCAACAGAAGAAGGAACGCAGGCTGATTCTCTTGATATAGCGCTAGTCCTTGATTCGTCTGGTAGCATGGTTGATAATGACTACAAAGATATTCGACTAGATGTAGCAAAGGCATTTGTTGATAAACTTACAGATAAGGATAGAGCAGCAATAGTTGATTTTGATTACAGTGCTATTTTATTATCAGCATTCACATCAGACAAGGAAGTAACTCATACTTCGCAGGAGAAAAATGCCTGCAACCCCTTATGTATAAATACTTGTGTAGCTTAAAATAGCATTAATATTTGCTTTTAAGCTACTTTTTTAACATTAAATTTCTCAGCAAAATGTTT
>NZ_JBOITO010000009.1:0-21039 GCF_050717635.1 Clostridium sp. | reverse complement strand
CTAATCAGTATAACGAAATATTATCTTAGAACTTGTTAGTTCTTATGGAACCGCCGTGTACCGAACGGTATGCATGGTGGTGTGAGAGGTCGGCTAATCAAATAATGATTAGCCTCCTACTCGATTACTAAAGTATTTGCTAGGCATATGTTATAATGTAAAGAAGTAGTATATACAATTAAGGAAGTGTAAAGAATGAATTTGATTAACAATAGATATAGAGTAATTGCAAATATAAGTCAAGATAGGATTAAGTCTTCCTATCTTGTTTCTGATGTTATAAACAATCATGATGAAATACAATTTAATATTATTAATTCTGAATTTGCATCAAATAGCCTCATAGACTTTTATGTAGCTGAGTTTAAAACATTAGAAACTATAAATCATGCAAATATATGTAAGGTTTTTGATTTTGGAATTGTTCACACTATTGATAATCAAAAGATTAATAACGATGATTACTTTTATACAAATACGTATAATAAAAATACCCTGAAGCTACACGAACTAATCATCAATATAGAAGAAAACGACATTTTAGATATATTTATTAATTTATGCAGGGCAGTAAATTATTTGCATCTTAGGGGATTTATTTATGGAGAACTTAACACTAACAACATAATGATTACTCATGAAAATAACAATTATAGTGTTATTATTAAGGATTTACTAACAATAGAAATTGAAAAACAAGAGCAAGGCAGGAACAGGGCAGGGGAACTTAATTTTAAAGCTCCAGAGTATATTCTAGATAATGAAAGAACTATCGCATCAGATATATACTCAATGGGAGTATTTCTACTAGCTTTATGCAAAATAGATGTATATTCAAATTCTAATATTGATGAAGATATTGAGAATTTGCAGAATAAGTTTAAATGTAATGAAAGTGTAAGCAGCGAAACCGTAGCATTTTATAATAGCCTAATAAAGATTATAAAAAAAATGACACAACAAAATTTATTAAATCGTTATAATACTATAAAGGAAGTTGTGGAAGACGTTAATGTAGCTTTTAATAAGAACTATAGGTCATTTATAACTGATGAAATTGAAAAATTAAATTTTAATACTAAAATTGTAGGTAGAGATGTTGAAATTGCTAGAGTAATGAATAATTATGATGATTTAGTGAAAGGTAATTCATCAAACAGAATTATACTTGTTCAAGGTGAACAAGGTATTGGAAAAACAAGATTCTTAAAAGAGATTGACTATTTACTGTATATGAAAAAAGCTAATGTATATTCTAGTTTTAACACAGGAAATTTAAAGATAAAGGAGAATAAGGCATTTATACATATATTAAAGGAAATAGTGACCATATCTGAGGATGAAATAGTAAAAAGGTATCAAAGTGAACTTATAAAATTTATTCCTGAACTTGGACTTTCAAGTAATATTGTGGCTTCGGAAAGTTTAACAGTTGAAAAAGAAAAATACAGACTTATTAGTAGAATATATAGCTTTATCAAAGATTCTGTTGTAAATAAACCTACTATTTTTATTATAGATAATGCTGGTTTTTTAGATGACTTCTCATTAGAACTCTTAGAATACATGAGTGTGCAAAATTATGATGACCAAAATATAATGATTATTCTATCTTATAATAAAAGCACTTATGATGTAAGTAATAATTTCCAGCAAATATTAAATAAAAACTCTACAAATTATAATCTATCTTTAAAAAATTTAAATAATGAACAAACGGCTATTATGATTCAACAAATACTTAGTATGCCTAAAGTACCTAGTAAATTTGGACAAAGTGTTTATAAAAAAACAGATGGTAATCCACTATTCGTTGAGGAAACCTTAAAAGATTTTGTGTCTAAAAAAGTAATTTATATAAATGAGAATGGTAAATGGTATACTCCTTTTGATTATGATGATATGCCAATTGCCTCAACAATGGAGCAAGCATTGCTTAATCAAATAAAGGAAATTAATGAGGCAAGTTACGAGATCTTAAGTGTTATAGCCATATTTAATACTGCTGTGTCAAGTGAAGTTATAGAAAAGTTTTTTGTTGGAAAAGAAAGTAAGACAGAAATAAGTATTGAAGAGTTATGCTCTAAAGGGGTACTGTGCAAAAAAATTGAGGATATGGGTTTTGTATTTGATTTCTACAATAAGGTTCTTAAAACTTTAATATATAACAGACTAAGTGAAGAAGAACGGAAAGTAAGACATGAGTTTGCGGCGTCTGTCTTAGAAACTATTTTTGAAGATGAAGCAAGAGAAAATAAAGAAGAACTTATATATCATTTAGAAAAGGCTAATGATAAAGACAGAATTGTAAAGTATTGCATAGAGCTTGCAGAAAGAATGAATTCCTTTAGATTAACGGGAGAAGCTATCGCTAAGTATGAAAAGGCTTTATCTATGTTATCTGATGAAGAAGATGGAAATAAAAGAGTGGAAATACTTCTTAAGATAGGCGACATTTACTTAGGTATTGGAAACCTATCAGGGTCACTAGAAACTTATAAAAAAATATATAGACTTACTATGAATTTAGTGGAGGAAAAACTTCAAGTTGATTGTGCAAATAAAATAGCATATATATGTTTGAAAAAAAATGAAGTAAAAAAAGCACTTAAATATATAAGGAAAAGTGCTGGAATATTACTTGATTTTGAATACATGGAAGGGTATCTAGAAAATAAAATAAATCTTGCAAATGTATATATTGTAAAGCAGGAGTACAATAAAACCTTTGATATATGCACTAATTGCATAAAAACATGTGGTAATGATTATATAGAGTATAAAGGGCTTATTTACAATATTCTTGGTATTATGTATACGGAAACTTCTAAAATAACGCAGGCGTTAGATAGCTTTAAAATAGGGCTAAAGTATTTTGAAGAGTGTAATAACATTGAAGGTATGAGCCGTTGTTTAAATAATATTGGAGTGATTTATGGGGATTATTATCAAGATAATGAAACTGCTATTGTTTATTATAATAAGATTATAGTAATATGTGAAGAAAATAATATTAGAGATTCAGAGCTAATAGCATTAACCAATATAGCAACCAGTTATTTCGATAATTTTGATTATAATGCGGCAGTAAAATATTTTAATGATGTATTAGAAAAATCTAAAAATATGGAACTAGAAGGTAATATTTTTTATATTTACAATTATCTTTCCAATGTTTATTTGAAAATGGGAAATAACAAAGGAGCATATGAAAATTATATGCTAGTACAAAAGGAATTAGAAGAGTTCCCTATTCAAGGTAAAGAGATTTCATTATATTATCAAATGGGTGCAGAACTTTATTGTAGACTAGGAGATAATGATATAGCTGAAGATTTAATTGGAAAAGCTTTAGTGATATATAATAACGATGGAACAATTCAGGATAATAATAGTAAATTGTTATTGTTTATTTTAAAAATACATAGGGCAGAAAAAGTAGAGGATATAAAGGAAAGTATTAATAATGTGGAGAAATTATTAAATGGGTATAAGAATGAAACAAATAACATCAATGCGGTATATGAGATTTGTATAGCACTATATGAAAATGGATATGTGAAGGAAGCTACTGATTTATTTGAAAGTCATCCTTTTAGTGTTCAAGATAGTTACACTGATATGGTTAATATCAAAAGGTTATATTTAGAAGGTATCATAAAGGATGACAAAAATAATATAGTGAGTTTAATGGTAGCATTGAATTTATCTAAGAGTGCAAAAAATAAACTCTTCCAATGGAAAATATGTAGTGCTATAGGAGACAATTATTCTTCTAAGATGGATTATTTCTATGCAGTCAATTATTATTTTGAAGCCTGTGAGGTAATTAAGGACTGTACTATGCAACTTCCTGAGCACCTGAGAATTCGTTACATAAATGCTCATAATATGATGAAACCCTTTAATATGATTAAAGTAATAAGTAAGACGAATGAAAATACTAAACTTCAAAAAGTAGAAGGAATCATTATTTCAAATGTTGAAGATTTAGCAATTCTTTTTAATTATGATACATTTGCTGAAATATTAAACAATAAAAGATTTGTTGAATCAGCACAAAAGATATATAGTTCCATCCTTCCAAGTGGGATTAATAATATAAATGATGTAATTGCTAATATGAGTGAGGATCCACTTGAAACATTGGATGTTATTACAAAACTTATTTCAAGTATGCTTTTATCTTCTAGGAGCTTAATTATATCTGAAGGGAATGATAATGAGTACTCAGTTGTTGCGTCTAGTGATGGAAATTACGATATCGCAGATATAAAACTAATTTTACAAAGGGTAAGAGAAACTAAAAACTCTATATTGGTAAGTGAAACCTTTAATAACACAAAAAATGTTGAATTAAGACTTATGCCAGCTGGTATGAAATCCATAATGTGTATTCCAATTATAAGTAGAAAAGGTGTTATTGAAGAACTATCTAAGGGTGAAAGTAAAAGGGTTAATGAGCCTTTTAATCTAGAACATATAAAGGGCTATTTATATATGGAGTCTCAAAGAGTGCTAAATAATTTCAATGAGGATAGTTTGAGTAAATGTTTAGACTTAACTTCATTTATAGGTTTTATTGTGGGAAATTATTTGCTTAAAATAAGTTCTTCTATTGACAAACTTACAGGAACACTTACAAGGCGATTTTTAGAGGAAGAACTATTAGGACAAGTTGAAAAAGCAGAGGCTGCTAAGGGAGTATTCTCGATAATTATGTTTGATTTGGATAATTTTAAAGGTGTTAACGATAGGTTTGGTCATCAAACTGGTGATCAAGTGCTACGTGATGTTTGTAGAATTGTTATGGATTCTATTAGAAAAATGGATACGTGTGGGAGGTATGGTGGAGAAGAGTTTATCATTGTTTTACCGGAAACTGATACAGCCGAGGCCAGTGTAATTGCTGAAAGAGTAAGAGGAAATATTGACAATAAAAAAATATTAGGTTCAAAGAGAGAGTTAACCGTAAGCATGGGGATTGCTACTTATCCAAACCATGGTAAGTGGGAAAAGGAATTAATAGATAAAGCTGATCAAGCACTATATGTAGCCAAGGGAAATGGTAAAAATAGATGCCAAATTTGGGATGAAAAGTTTACAGGCGAAATGAAGGGGACTAATAAACTTTCAGGAATAGTATCAGGAAATTTAGTTCAAGACTCAAGAAATGTACTAGCTATGATGGAGCTTATGGAAATTATTAAATCTGAATATAATTTAGAAACTCAAATATTTAATGTGCTTGGAAGAATAATTGAAACCACTGAGGCACAAAATGGTATGTTTTTCATTGTAAATGGAAATGGAATTACTGAAAAATTTGCTAGAAAGATTTTTGAGGAAAATTGGACTGCGGCTAAAGGGTTTAGTGGAGATATAATAAAATCTGTAATTACAGAAAAACAAGGGGTTTGCATAATAGATTGGGATTCTATAATCGATTATGATTTAGTAACTGGAATGCCAAACTGGAATTCTGTAATAGCTGTTCCTATAATTAAAGCAGGAGTTGTGAATGCAATACTTTATTTAACGGTACCTATTAAGGTAAAAGAATTTAAATTTGAGGATTTGAATTTTGTAAGTACATTAGGCCAGTTACTAGTGGGAATGTTGTAATAGTAGGGTTATCCCTTTAGGAGAGAATATAAAACTTGTGTTTTATATTTTTTCTTCGTTTATGGTATAATTAAAGGATTATAAAATTAAAAGAACTAGGGAGAAAATATGCTGAAGGAAGATATGATATTACAAATATTTAATGAAGGTACCAGTGGAAAAAACCATGCCAGTGGTCAAAGGATACTTAATAATGATCTAGTTTCTTCTATGGATATTACCAGTGAAGATAGATTAATATGTATAGAAGGAAATGTAATTTCAGAGAGACTTTTCAATGAATATCACACTAAAATTGAAATGGATACAGATAGGAGAAGTATTTTTTCTACTTTCTGCAGTTGCGCTGATTTTGAAAATAATGAATTTAGAAAAGAAAATTATTGTTGCAAACATTTAGTGGCTACTTTTTATAGCGCATTAGAAAAGTTAGCTAAGCACCCTCTTCTGAGAGAAGATGATGTATATGTTAAAGATATATCTAAAACTAAAAAAAATGTATTATCTATGCTTTTAGGCGATGAAAAATATAAGGATGAAATTAAAATAGAAGTGTACATAAATAAAAATCAATGGACTAGTAATCTTACAGCAGAGTTTAAAATAGGATTAAGTTCTATGGCTTCTAATAATATTTATGTTATAAAGGATATTAATCATTTTTTATTAGGGTATTACAATAATATTTCTATAAACTATAGCAAGAATTTTACTTTTAATATAGGGAATCAAAAAATGAGCACAGTAGATAAAAGGCTTATTGATTTTATAGGAATGTTAAAGACTATGGAGGGCAAGCAAAGGCGCGGTAATAGAAATGAAGACCGATATATAGACGGGAAAAGCATTAATATTCCCAAATTTTTAACTAGAGAATTTTTTGAGATTATAATTAAGCATAGGGTTTACTTGAATGAAGGGTTTTTTTCTAGACCGGTGGATACAGAAATTTTGCATGAAGCTCCAGCTCTGGATTTTGATTTAAAGATAATAAAGGATAATTATGTGCTTAAATCAATAAATGGAATGCCAGTGTCCCTTGGAACCAAAAATGACGTTTTATTGTATGGGAGCACTATATATCTTCCAGATTATGAGTTTTGTTATAAGTTGTGTCCTTATCTTCAGGTTTTTAATGAGGCAAGGGTAGTAACTATGACGAGCCTTGAGGAAGAGAATATATTAAGAAGGCTAATCCCGGATCTTAATTTTCTATCGCCAAGTGTTGCATTATCTAAGTCTATTAAAGATAAAATAATAATGGCTAAGTGTGAATTTAGATTCTATTTTGATCAGGAAGGAAAAGTTATTACTCTAATTGTAAAGGTCAAATATGGAACTTTTGAGTTTAATATTTTTGAGGACTGTAGTGAAAAAATTGTCTATAGGGATTCTAAAAAGGAAGCTCAGGTTACTTCAATTTTAAAAGCTTTAGGTTTTGAGCAAATAAAAAACAAATTTCATTTTTCAAAATCAGAAGATCGTATTTTTAAATTTTTTAAAAAAGAAGCCTTCAGGCTTCAAGAAATAGGAGAAGTATATTACTCTCAAAACTTTAAAGGTATAAAATCGTTAGGGGCCTCAGGCATTAGTGGGAATATTAAAAGTGGGAAATATAATTATTTTGAAATGGACTTTAAAATAGGTGATATTGAGCCGGTGGAAACTACCAATATACTAAGAGCATTTAGAAATAGCCTCAAATATTACAAGCTTAAGAATGGGGAGTATCTAGATTTAGAGGAATTAGAGCTTAATAAATTCTTGAAGCTTTTAGATGTTATGTCTCCTTCACGTAGTGAAAATAATCATATTGAAATCTCAAAAAATAAGGGCGTTTTCCTAAATAGTTATTTAGAGGAAAATAATATAAGATATATAAAAGGAAAAAAAGAGTTGAAAGAGGTAAAAGATAAGCTTAAAAATATAGAGAAGTTAAATTTTAAACAGCCAGATTCATTTAAGGGTGAATTAAGAGAGTATCAAAAGATTGGATTTAATTGGTTTAAAACCTTAGAGTATTTAGGGTTTGGTGGAATTTTAGGAGATGAGATGGGCCTTGGTAAAACTATTCAAGCTATTACTTTGATATTATCAAATACCGGAAGTAAGACTTTGATTGTGGCACCTACCTCTCTGATATATAACTGGATAAGTGAGTTTGAAAAGTTTGGACCTAGCTTAAAAGTTATAGCGGCTAATGGATCAAAGGATATGCGAGAGGGAGTAATAACTAACATAGATAGTTACGATGTAATTATAACTACATATAACTTATTAAAAAGAGATTTAGAAAGTTACAATAAATTGGAGTTTGATTATTGTATATTAGATGAAGCACAAAACATTAAAAATGCAAATTCTCAAAATGCAGTAGCTGTAAAGGAAATAAAGGCCAAGTCAAGGTTTGCACTATCTGGTACTCCAATAGAAAATTCTCTTATGGATTTATGGTCTATATTTGATTTTATAATGCCAGGCTACCTATATGATGAAAAGAGATTTAGCGTTAGATATCACAAAAAGCTTAAGGAGTGTCCGGAAATATTAGAGGATTTAAATAGGCTTATAAAACCTTTTATCTTAAGGCGGAGAAAAAAGGATGTATTAAAGGAATTACCCGATAAAATAGAAAAAACACTGTGGGTGAGTTTAGAGGATGAGCAAAAAAAAGTTTATAAAACCTATGCAACCTATGCAATGGAGCTTATTGAAAAAAAGGTGCGTAGTGATGAATTTAAAAATAGTAAGATAGAAGTACTTTCCTATATAACAAAGTTAAGACAATTATGCCTTGATCCCACAATACTTATGAATGATTATAGTGGTGGTAATGCAAAAATGGAAGCTCTAGTGGAGTTACTTCAAAATAGTATAGAGGAGGGACATAGAATACTTGTTTTCTCTCAATTTACTACTGTTCTTAAAAATATACAAAAAAGACTATTAGTGGAGCAGATACAATTTAGTTACCTAGATGGTTCGGTTTCTTCAGAAAAAAGAATGAATTTAGTTAAAGCATTTAATGATGGCGCAAGTTCTGTATTTTTAATAAGTTTAAAAGCTGGAGGTACTGGTCTTAACTTGACTTCTGCAGATGTAGTAATTCATTTTGACCCTTGGTGGAACCCCGCGGTGGAAGAACAGGCCACAGATAGGGCTCACAGGATAGGTCAAAAGAAGGTAGTGGAGGTTATAAAAATTATAGCTAAAGGTACCATTGAGGAAAAAATTCTTTCATTGCAAGAGGATAAGAAAAAGCTTATATCAGAGCTTTTGGGTGATGAACTTTCTGGTGCGGATGGGTTCGCTGCAATGAGTGATGAGGAAATATTTGGATTGTTTGAGATGAAAGAATAAAAGTTATTGATAAATATTATTTCTAATTTGTGAGGTGTTCTATGAATAATAAGATTAAAGATATTTTGATGATTATTAATTATATAATATTTACTGGAATTTTTTTAATAACTGCAATGTATAACTGGGACAATCAATTATTAATCGTTACTTTAGCATTCTTATTTTTAACCTCTTACACTATAAGAGTGTTTTTCATATATGGAAGTGAAAAACATAAAAATCTAAGCTATTTTTCACTTATAATAGAGTTTATATTGATTTTTATACTTAATATGTATGATAATTCTCATCTATCACTATTCTTATTTTATTTTATGATAGAAGATATTGTCCTGAATTTCAGTTTAGCATTTGGTATTATTTCTTCTGTTTTTTCATTTGTACTTTACTCTATAACTTTAAGTATTATGGTGAATTTTGAGTTTTCCATCATATTTGTGAAAATACTTTTAAATCTATCGATTTTTTGCATTATTTACTTGATATTTTTCCTTGTAAGATATTTACTTGTGCAAACAGAAATAATTGAAGTTTCTCTAAAAGAAATAACTATTGAGAAATTAGAAAAAGACAGTATATATATGAATTTAAAGGATGCTTATGAAAAATTAGAGGTAATGACTATTCTTAAAGAGAGAAATAAAATAGCACGAGAAATTCATGATACAGTGGGACATACCTTAACCACAGTTATTGTAGAAATAGAGGCTAGTAAAAGACTGATGAAGGTGAATTTAGATTTATCGCTAGAGAAACTTTGCCTTGCACAAGATCAAGTGAGAAAGGGGCTTAATGATATTAGGGGCTCTGTACGAGTGCTTGAGATAGGTGATGAATTATTAGAATTTTATCCTTCTTTGGAAGCGGTAATTAAGGATACTCAGTTACATTCTGAGGTGACAATAATTTCTGAGATAGACTCTTCATTAAATTTAACTAAAGCAGCACAAAAGGTAATTATATCATCCTTACTAGAAGGACTTACTAATGGAATTCGCCATGGCAAAAGTACTGCTTTTTTGTTTAAACTTATAAAAAAAGGAAATAAGATTTGTTTTTCACTTGAAGACAACGGCTTAGGCGCAGGTACATTAAATTACGGTTTCGGGCTTAGAGCTATGAGAGATAGGGTTTACGACTTGGAAGGAAGCTTTGATATTAATTCTGAGGTGCAAGAAGGCTTAGAATTACTCATTACGTTTCCTTATTCTAAAGTATGCGAGCAATAATTTGAAACGAACTATTTTTGGGGGAGGCTTTTATGGATAAGATAAGAGTGTTAATTGCAGATGATCAAACCCTTATGAGGGATGGACTTAAGACAATACTAGAACTAGAGGAAAATATAGAAATAGTAGCACTAGCAAAAGATGGGGTAGAGGCACTAAAATTATGCGCTGAAACCAGACCTCAGGTGGTACTAATGGATATAAGAATGCCTAATATGGATGGAGTACAATGTACCAAACTAATAAAGGATACTTTCCCCAATATAGTGATACTTATTCTTACCACCTTTGATGATGAAGAATATATTGTAAAAGCCTTAAGCAATGGTGCCAGCGGCTATATTTTGAAGGATATAGAGGGAGATGGACTTATAAAAGCAGTACAGGATGCTTTTAAGGGTAATTTTATATTGCCATCTAAAATTGCAATAGTACTTGCTGGTAAAATATCCAAAGACTACAGTAAGGATACTGAAAATGCTACTAAGAAGAATGAATCTAAATTGTTGTGTTCGTTTGGACTTTCAGAAAAAGAAATTGAAATTGCGAAAATGCTAGCACAAGGTTTTACTAATAAGCAAATTGCTTCCGCATTATATATATCAGGTGGCACAGTAAAAAACTATGTAAGCAATCTATATAGTAAAATAGGTATTTCTGATAGAACATCGGCGGCAATATATATTAAAGATTTACTTAAGGAATAGATATACAGTTGAAAAGTAACCGTGGTCACTTAATTTTGTGACCACGGTTACTTTTATATTACCTAAAGATTTGGTATTATTCTATTATAAGTAAATCATAAATTATATGTTTTGAAAGGAGTTAGGATAATGAAGCCTTTATCAGCTTTAAACTATTGTAAAAATAACAAGAAAAAACTTATTATGTCTACAATATCAATCATAGTGGCTGTTTCATTTTTGTATGTTTTTCAGACCATTCTTAAATCTCTAGGGGACTCTGTATATGAGCTACAGGTAAACCCATATAAAAATCATATGACAGTACAAAGCATTGAAAAAGACAAACCTATACCTGAAAGTATTGTTAGTAGCCTTAAAGATAACCCTAATGTAGAAAATATAATCCCCTATCTTTCGTATAAAACACGATATGATATACCGGGAGTTAGCACTAATGCTTCTATTTTAGGTATAAGGTCTCAGGATATAGCTTATGTTATGAAAAAGCATAACATAACCCTAAAAGAAGGAAGGTTGCCAATAGAAAATCATAAAGAAGTGGCATTAGATTATAGAATGTCAAAAAACAAAAACGTAAAAATCGGAGATAAAATAGGAAATTCCATTAATAAAAATGATAGTTTAAATGGAGAATATACTGTGGTAGGAATAGTTGAAGGGGACGGTTATTTATCATTTATGCCGTATAACACGGATACAACCTCAATAAATACGAAGGATACAATTATAGTGAAAAAATCTTTATTAGTTTTTCCAAAGTACAATAGAATAAAAGAGGTAGATGAACTACTGGTAAGCTTCCCTAAAAAAGAAGTTGACGTTATGATTTTAAGTGAGGGAATTAAACTTTATAATAAGTCAATATCTACTATACGTACCTTAGACATGATTTGTATACTTGCAATTATTGTAATGGTTATTTCTGTTGGAAGTTCTAAATATGTACAGTTTTTTAGCAGAAAACAGGAACTTGGAATTTTAAATGCAATGGGATACACCAAGCGAGAGTTAATGAAAAAATCATTTTTGGAGGTGCTTATTGTAAATATGTTAGGATTTGCTTTAGGGATAATTTTCGGATGGTTGTTTTCTATTTTAATTAATGGTGGAGGATTTGGAGCTATTGGAGGAGTTGCAGTATATTTTTCTTTAAAAGGTTTTCAAATGGCAATTTATGTGCCACTATTTACAACACTATTTACACTAATACCTGTAAACAGAATGATAAGCAAGCTAGATCCTATAGTTATGATAGAA
The DNA here is from genome assembly GCF_050717635.1 of Clostridium sp. Taxonomy (GTDB): domain Bacteria; phylum Bacillota; class Clostridia; order Clostridiales; family Clostridiaceae; genus Clostridium_AD. The sequence continues at coordinate 8,855 of NZ_JBOITO010000009.1, read as the reverse complement.
GGAATATAAAAAGGAGTGAAATATTATGTTATTCAAAGTAGAAAATTTAAATTTAATATATGATATGGGAAAAGAGGACCAGACTTATGCACTAAGAAATATTAATCTTTCCTTGGAAGGAAATAGATTAATAGGCATAATGGGGCCATCTGGCAGTGGAAAAAGCTCACTTCTATATTCCTTAGCAGGACTCAAAATTCCATCATCAGGCACCATAAGCTATAAGGATATGAAATTTAAGGAATTATCCGTTTCTAAAAGTACAGAGCTAAGGCGCAAAGATTTTGGATTCGTTTTCCAAAGACATTTTCTTATAGAATATATGAGCGTACTGGATAATGTTTTAACACCAATAAATGACAATAGTATGAGAGCAAAAGAAAAAGCTTTAGATTTATTAAAGAAACTTGGTATTGAGCATTTAGCGCATAAAAAGCCCCATAAGTTATCCGGTGGACAAAGACAAAAGGCTGCAATTGCTAGAGCACTTATAAATGACCCTAAAGTAATTTTTTGTGATGAGATTACTGCATCTTTAGACCATTCTAGTGCAAGGGAAGTTATGAAGATACTAGATGAGTATAAAAATAATGCATTAGTCATCGTTGTAACACATGATGCTTCTATACTTGAAAATGCAGATGATATAATAAATATATGGGATGGTACTATTACTTCAATTAAGAAAAGAGGAATGGAGGGATATGATGAATCCGCTATCGACATTTAAGTATATTAAGAACAATATTCCTAGAACATTACCAATATTAATAGCTATGATGGTGAGTGTGCTACTAATTTACATTTTTTCACTAGTCACAAATAGCACCCTTGAGGTAGCAAATTTAACAGCTACTAATATTTTCAGAGAATACACAACAGTATCTAGCAATAATGATCAACCAATTCCCAAAGATTACTTAGACAAAATAACTAATGATAATAATGTAGGTTATATTATACCTTTAATTAATGAATATGGTTATCTTCAATATGGTAATGTTTTTGGTAGCATGAGTATTTCTGTCTTGAATTTTTATGAAAAGGATATATCACGAGTTTTATCTACCCTTAATTTAGAATTAATTGAAGGTGAGCTTCCAAGGGAAAACAAGAATGAAATTATTATTCCTAAAAAATATGCTCTACAAAGTAAAGTAAAAACAGGAGATTATATTGGTTCAGAGGTATCCTCTAGTTACGAACTAAAGGGGAAATTTAAAGTTTCGGGCATTACAGATGGCCCAGCAATGATAGCAGTACTCAGCAATAACAAGAATATGGTGCCTAGAGATACTGTAATAAAGCACTCTATACTTTTTTCGGTTAAAAATATAAAGGATAAAAATCTAATTAATTATTTATCAGAGGATACACCTAAAAATGTTTTGATTATGGATTATTACAGTATTTCAAAGCAAATTACTGAAGTTAGTAAATCTATTAATGCATTATCATTTATGCTAAATATAATAATAATTCTTGTGCTATGTATATCACTAGGAAATTTGAATTATATTAATTTCCTTAATAGAAAATATGAGTTTGGAGTATTATCAGCAATAGGCTATAAAAAATCAACCTTATATTTTAAGCTTTGGAAAGAAAATTCTGCTGTATGCTTACTGGGATATGCAGGGGGAATGATATTAAGTACGCTTATAGCTTTTATTTTGAACACAACCGTGCTTTATCCAAGTGGTAGATTCATTCCACTATGGAATGCTTCTGGTGCGGGAATAGCGTTAATTGTACCAATTTTTGTATCGTTTTTAAGTTTGATTGCACCTATTAAGGAGCTTAGGAAAACTGATCCACTTGATGTAATTGGCGGGGTAATTTAGAAATAACTATGTATAATATAACTACCCAATGCTCACAATAAACTGAGGTGAGATTATGGCTGTAAATAATAATGTAAAAGAAATGAATAAATTTTTAAAAGGTATACACATGGGAGGTACTACATTTAAAGATTATCTGCATAAAGCTGAAAATCCAGAGCTTAAAAATCAGGTGGTTCAGATTATAGAATCATTTAAAAGACATGAAGAGGCAATTACTAATAGAATAGAAAAGCTAGGGGGTAATGCAGCAGATACCCTTGGTGTAATGGGTACTATGGCAGATTTTTTTGAGAAAATTGTGCTTATACCTGTAAATACTGATTTGGAAGTATGTGAGCACGCTATAAAAGCTATGGATATGGGAATAAAGCAAGGTAGAAAATTTATAGATGAGAATAGTGGTTTGGACCCTAGCTTAATGAGTGAAGTAGAAGGTGTTGTAGCTGACTATGACAATCATTTAGTTAAAATAAAAGAAATAATGAAAAATTGTAAATAGTTAAATGCGCCCACTTTATAAGTGGGCGCATTTAACTATTTAAAGATATTATAGAAAACGTTATCATTTCAAGATTGAAGGCGATGTATTAGTATCTATGTTAATATTTTTTAATATTGTATAGTGACATTTGTACCATTCGTTTTTAGGGTCTATTCTGTATGCTTTTTCTGCATATATTAGGGCACTTATGATTTTATTCATATCCACATATATCTCAGACTTTCCATAATAGGCAACACTTTTAGTGCTATCCACTTCAATAGCTTTATTATATACTTCAAGAGCTTCTTTTTTCTTGCCTAGTGATCTTAGCGAACTAGCTTTACCACAAAGTGCATCATAAAAATCTGGACACAATTTCAAGCAAATATTAAAGCAGTCTAATGCTTTTTCAAAATCATTTAGTAGACCTAAAAACTCTGCTTTTTTTAAATATATGGTTATATTTTCACCCTGAAGTTCAAGAAGTTTCTCACAATAATAAATGCATCTATCAAAATCCCCAGTTAAATCATGTATTTCGATTAATTTCCAGTAACCTTTTGGGTCATAAGGAGCAAGTTCTATGTATTTATTTATGCATTTTTCAGCGTCATAGGCTTCGCACATCCCAATAAGAGCTTGAGCTTTTACAAGATAAGTTTCGGCATATTCATTATTTATCAAAATGGCCTTATTAAATTCTTTAAATGCTTTTTCAGTTTCTCCATCATTAAAAAGTCCTTTGCCTCTTTCTATATACTCTCTAACTAAGATCTCATCATTGTCTAAATTAATACTATTTTCCATCTATATACTCCTTTCATTATAAACATATACATTATAATTATTGACACAAAATTAAACCCTAAACATATGAAATAGGATTTTTGCTTGATATTTATTTTTATGTGTCTTATAATATTTTTAGGCAAGTATACAGAAAAATCAGAAAAATACGATTTTATTTTAAGGGGGAGACGATATGGACAAAGTTGTAAAGTGTTCAATACTAGTTTGTGATGATTTTAATGCGGTGCTGATTGCAAACAGAGGTAAAAGTAAAAAGAGTTTACAAAAGGTGTGGAGTATTTTTAGTAGTGATATAAAAGGTAAGGGGACTATTGAGAAAAGTATTAGTAAAGCAATAGAAAAAGATTTGAAATGTAATATATTTGATATAACTGCATTTAAAGAATATGCTCTTGATAGTGAAAGTGGAGATACTTTGAAGGTTTATACTGGTAAGGTAAAAGAGTATTTAACTCCTCATAAAGACATACAATCCGTTAAATGGATTACAAAAAGTAAAATGGATATGTATGAGTTCTCTAGTGTGGATAAAGAAATAATATTAGATTTCTTCAAAAGTAGGGAATAATTAGATACGTAGAGTATGGGAATTATCAACTTGCCACTTGTGACGCGTATGGCACCAGTGGCATTTTTAGTGACGATAAAAAATATTAGGTGATAATAAGTATTTACAAATGCGAAAGCTTGTAGTATTATGTAAATAAATACAATTTGTTAAAATATATTAACTAAAAATATTATAGTAAAGAGGGGAATTTATGGATACTATTTATAATCAATTTATTAAATTATTAGATTTAGAGGACAAAGAAAATGCTGTTAATTTAATATTATCGCTATTAGAAGAAAAAAAAATCGGTATTGTTTCTTTATACACCAATATATTAGCCCCTTCCTTAAATAATATGAAGTGTGATATTAAAGAAGGGGGAGTGTGTATATGGAAAGAACATGTTAGAAGTTCAATAATTAGAACTATTATTGAGTGCTCTTATCCTTATGTTATTAAAGAAAAGAATGAAAATTATAAAAACACAAACTATGGGAAAGTTATTGTTATTTGTCCGGCTGAAGAATACCATGAAATAGGTGCTAGGATAATTTCGGATTTCTTTACGTTATGCGGTTATGATACTATTTTTGTAGGGAGTAACACTCCTAAAAATGAGTTTATGAAAGTTATAGATTGTGTAAATCCAAAGTATTTAGCAATAAGTGTGACAAGTTCTTATAGTCTTGTAGCTGCTAAAGACACTATTGAAAAAATACGAAGTTCCAGCAATAATAAATTAATTATATTAGCTGGGGGTCATGCTTTTAAAAATAATATTGAAGCTGTTAAAAGAATTGGTGCAGATGTGCTTATTGAAAGTTTTACTGACATAAAAAACTTGTCAAAGGAGGATCAAAATGAAATTACCATTTAAAATTGCTGTAAGATTTTTAAAGTCCAGCAAAGGGCAGACCTTTTTAATAGTTATAGGAATAGCTATTGGGGTTTCAGTACAAATTTTTATTGGATCACTTATACAAGGACTTCAAAAAAGTCTTATAGATAAAACTATAGGGAATTCTTCTCAAATAACAGTTGTGTCTAATCAGGATGATAAAACTATAGAAAATTGGGAGGAAAAAATATCTAAAATAAATATATTGGATGATAGGATAGAACAAATATCTGCTGCTGCTGATTCACCTGCCTTTATTAAATATAGTGATAAAACTGCGCCAATACTTATAAGGGGATTGAATTTAGAGCAGGGAAAAGATTTATACGATATAAAATCTAAGATATATGAAGGCGATGTTCCTAAAAATTTATATGAAATACTAATAGGTAAAAATTTAAAGGAAGAATTAAAATTAAATATTGGTGATAAGATTTCTCTTATTACACCTAATGGAAAAACTAAAGATTCAATAGTAACTGGGTTTTATGATTTAAAGGTGTCAAATATAAATAAATCCTGGATCATAACGAACCTTAAAACTTCTCAAGATATATTCGATTTTGGTAATAAAGTGACTTCTATAGAAATGCAATTAAATTCAAAAGATGTATTTAAAGCAGATGAAATTGCAATAAACGTAAAAGAAAGTTTGTCAGATGACAATATAAAAATTGAAAATTGGAAGGATCAAAACGAAGAGCTACTTGGAGGTCTTAACGGGCAAAGTGTTTCTAGTTTAATGATACAAGTTTTTGTGCTTATTTCTGTAACACTTGGTATTGCAAGTGTGCTTGCTATAACAGTAGTTCAAAAATCCAAACAAATTGGAATACTTAAAGCCATGGGAATAAAGGATAGGGATGCCAGTAAAATTTTCTTGTATGAAGGTCTTTTATTAGGTATTGCCGGGGCAATTATGGGAATAATTTTTGGGATAACACTTATGGTGGGTTTCACCACATTTGCGTTAAATCCTGATGGTACATCAATAATACCGCTTTATCTAGATTATAAATTCATTGCATTATCAGGCTCTATAGCAGTAGCTTCTGCATCACTAGCTGCTCTTATACCAGCAAGGAGCTCTTCAAAATTAGAACCAATTGAGGTGATAAAGAATGGCTAACATTATTGAATTAGTGGATATTAATAAAATTTACGGATCTACTGTAAAAACACAGGTTTTATTTGATACAAACTTGTCGTTTGAAGAAGGCTCTTTCAATTCAATTATTGGTCAATCAGGGAGTGGTAAAAGTACGCTTCTAAATATCATGGGTACACTAGACAAACCAACTAGCGGTGAGGTTTATATAAGCGGTAAAAGAACAGATAGCATGAGTAAAAATGCACTAGCTGCACTTAGAAATAAGACTATAGGGTTCGTATTTCAATTTCATTATTTGTTACCGGAATTCACAGCTCTTGAGAATGTACTTATTCCATACATGATGAATAACCCCAAACCTTCTAAAGAGATTATAGAAAGGGCAGAGGAATTCATGAACTTAGTTGGAATTTATAAAGTAAAGGATAATTTAGCAACTAATATGTCAGGAGGGCAGCAGCAGAGAACCGCTATTGCAAGAGCACTAATTAATAACCCTAAAATAATACTTGCAGATGAGCCTACAGGAAACTTAGACTCTGAATCAACAGAGAATATATACACTATACTTAGGGATATAAATGAAAAATTTAAGACGACTTTCATAATTATTACACATGACAGAAGGATAGCAGAAAAAACTGATAGGATAATTGAGATAAAAGATGGTAGAATAAGTATGGACATTAATACAAACTAATTTAAAACAAGGGAGAATACATGGAGAAATTTGCGGGGAAACGTGATTCTATAATAAAACTTGGTAGTATATTTACAATATCCACATTGTTGGCCATTGTGAGCTATCTGTATATTTCTAATGTTGTACTTAAAATAATTATGTTGATGATTTTTATTATCTGTGCATACAATGTTTACAAGGGACTAATACTCTCTATAACCGTGGATGATCAAAAGATTAAAATATACAAACCCTTTGGCATCCAAACTATAAAATTTGATAATATCGCTTTTTGCGCAGTTCATGGAATTGACGATGATACTACATTACTATATGCGTTTACAAGAAAGAAAGGCCTCAAAGGGGATAGGGTAAGTGGTATAAAATCAAAAAAATCCTTTAATGAAATAGTGAAAATCATCTCTCAGGATGAGGGGAATACAGATCTTAACATAAATTTCAATTTTGCTTCTAAGGTTCTAATATCTTTTGTAGAGAATGGTGATGCATTAAGGGATAAAATACTTACTAAGGTGAATGAAAGACATAAAGAAAATATATAAAAAAATCCTTGTTGAAATTTCAACAAGGATTTTTCTATGAATTATTTTTTTGTGCCAGTATATTCTGGTGCTGATGGATCATCCTCAAGTTTCAGCATTGTAATTCCTGTAAATCCAAAGAAGATAGATACGAACGGATTTACAAGATTTAAGAAGCAGTAAGGAAGATACGCAATAGTTGCAACTCCAAGGGAGGTACTCATAAATGCTCCACATGTATTCCATGGAACAAGTGGAGAAGTTAGTGTACCAGCATCTTCAAGACATCTTGAAAGATTCCTAGGAGCGAGTCCTCTTTTGTGGAACTCATCCTTATACATTTTACCAGGAAGTACTATTGAAAGATATTGATCTCCAGCAAGTACATTTGTGAATATTGATGTAAGAACTGTAGCTGTTACAAGAGAGCCTGTACTCTTTGCATATTTAAGTACTTTCTTTGCAAGAGTCTCCAGCATTCCAGTTGTCTCAAGTACACCACCAAAGGAAAGCGCTGCTAGTATTAGAGAGATTGTCCACATCATGCTTTGATATCCACCTCTTGTGAGGAGTTCGTCTAAGAGCTTATTGCCAGTGTCAGATGTGACACCGTCCTGCATTGCAAGCATTACATCGGGAAAGCTAGCACCTTGAGTAGCAATAGCAGCAATGCCGCCAAGTAAAACACCTATAAATAAACCTGGAATAGCAGGTACTTTTTTAGCAACCAAAACTATAACAATAACAGGTACTAATAGTAAAACTGGGTTTATTGTAAAGGTTTTACTCATTAAATCGGTTATTGCATCTATTTTAGATGAATCAAGAGTTTTCCCTGCAAATCTAAATCCAAGTATTGCATAGCCAATTAGAGCAATTACTAAACTTACTCCTGTTGTATAGACCATATGTTTAATATGATCAAATAAATTTGCACCAGCCATAGCAGGGGCTAGATTAGTAGTATCTGATAGTGGGGACATTTTGTCACCAAAATATGCACCGGAAATTATTGCACCAGCTGCCATTGGTGCGGGTATTTCAAGACCTACAGCAACACCCATTAGTGCTATACCTACAGTTCCTGCTGTGGTCCATGAGCTACCTGTTGATATTGAAACAATAGCACAAAGCAAACATGTTGCAACTAAGAATATTGTTGGGTTTAGTATTTGTAATCCATAATAAATAAGTGTAGGAACAATTCCTCCAAGAATCCATGTTCCTATAATCATACCTATAATTGCTAGAATAAGTATTGCCTGCATAGTGCCGGAAATACTACTTATTATTCCATCCTCAATTTCTTTCCAAGAGTAACCAAGTCTAGTTATAGCTACTATAGTAGCTATAAAAGTTCCGAAAACTATTGGTATATGCACTGATTGCTCAACACCAAATTTAGGAAGTACAGTAAACATTAGAAGTGCTATTGTACCCACTATAGGTATTAGAGCCTCCCATAATTTTGCCTCTCTAGGCTTTTTTGCTTTTGAAGCCATTTATAATTCCCCCTCTATGTGAATAATATTTTTAAAAAACTGGGATGTGATATATATTAATATTTAGAAAAATATTTCTAAATTTTAACACTTGATGACTAATACTTAAAATTTAGTAAATTGCAAAGACTGTAGAAAAAGAGAATCAAAGGGTAGAAGAACTTTAGAACACTTGTAATAGTGCGAATTGTACGAATATTATAAATTTACAATTAATTGAAATTTTATATAATGTTTAAATAATATTATACAGATTGTATCCAAAAAAAGCAACAAAAATATATTGACATACCACTTAATGTAGATTGCAATATAAAATGTCCGAAAATTTCAAGAAAAAATAATGTTAAGCTGTAAAGGTTTTCTGTTCCATCATATTAGCAGATAAACCGTTAAAAATCCTTCTGGGATAGTTGTTAATCCAAT
>NZ_JBOITO010000008.1:0-23937 GCF_050717635.1 Clostridium sp. | reverse complement strand
TTGTAACTAAACCATCCTTCTCTTCTTTAGTATATTTTTTAATTTGTCTCGTCATAAAATAATCATCTCTCCTTTGTTCGAGAATAACATATATTATTCCCTACGACAACCATCTTAGCACAGGGGGTAACCTGGCAAGGTACCATTCTTCTTCTAATTCTTCTTGATGTAATGCAGCCCATCCCTAGTGCGGTAGCACTAGGGATGGGAAACGTCGGCAACAAGAAACGTTAGCTGACAGCTTTAATACGATTAAAGTTCAAAAATGATTTATTATTTCTTAAGGTAAATAAAAGGAATATCAACATCTATTACAGCATGAAGTGATTTTAATAAATCCAAACCTATTAATCCGTTTATTTCACCAGAAGGGTCAATATTTCCAAAATCCATTTTTATATCCTGAAAAACAACACTACCGATTTCAATTTCATCAATTGTTTTATAAAAACACCTCATTTTCGCACCACCTGCTCCGCGGGTAACAGCATTTTTATCTGTTGAACTGACTTTTATACCAATTTCGTGAACTACTTTTGATGATAAAATAGATTCTACTGCACCTGTATCAATGACAACATTATTTATTGTTTTAGTGTTACCATTATAGTGAATTATAACTGAAGTACATATTAATCCATTATAAAAATATATGTCCATATTACATTCTCATGTTTCTATAAGAGAAAAATATGTTTCTTATTTCACTATATATTTCTTCTTTACTGGTGTGATAAACTAGCTCCTTATCCGTGCAATTGACGAGCTCATCAGTAGCTTCATCATCGGAAGTGAAATTTTTTATTACTTTCATTTCATCTATGTATTCTTTATTTTCAGTTTCATGCGAGTTTAGTATTAATAGTTTTACCCATTGGTTTGGATATATATCCCTTATTTTGTTCCATTTCATTGTACATCGCTCCTTTTAGTATATTAACTATATTTTATCATAAAATTGTTTAATCAAATACCAAAATAAATTATGTGGCACAGGAAAATTCAAAAAAACTTAAGGAATGTGAAATCGAGCCGTCAGCTAACAAAAAACTCCCGTTCGTTTTGGCATGAAAAGACTGCCAAAACACATTCCTTCACCAAGCCAAGTCTGGCTAGGCTTAAGAACGTCGGGAGTTAGAAACGTTATACATAATTTTAGAGAATAAGAGTGATTAGCTCAAGTTTTTTCAATCAGGTGTTAAGATAAATAATTTTAAAGGTGGTGAGAGATATTATGAAATCTAAAATAAATACTAACAAAATAAAAGCAATTCTAATAGATTCAGGGAGGGTATTGAATGGACCGATTACAGGACATTGGTTTATAACTCCTAATTTTTTTAATTATGTAGATGAAAAAAAATTTAGATCTATAGATAGAAAGCAAAGAAATAAGGCATTTAATCAAGCCGGGAATTATATATCAAAGCAAAATTTAATTATTACTGAAGAAGAATTTATTCATTTTCTTGAGTACTATAGAATATTTTCAAATGAATTACCTCAATTGAGATTAAAAGACGAACAAATAGAAGCCATTACCAAAGATTTAGTGTATAACTATAATAAATATCAATTCTACAAAGATGTAATTGGTATAATACCAGAATTAAGCAAAAAATATAAATTGGCTGTGGTATCGGATGCATGGCCATCATTAGAAAATGTATTTAAAGAATCAGGGTTAAGAAGTTGTTTTTCATCTTTATTATTTCTTCAGTAAAGGGAGTATCCAAACCACATCAATTAATGTATAAAGCAGCTCTTGAGGAACTAAATGTTTCGCCTGATGAAGCAATTTTTATTGATGATAGTATAAAAAACTGTGACGGTGCAAAAGAATTGGGAATTTATTCACTTGTACTATGCAGAGATTTCAGATCATATTTTTATAACAAGTTAACTTGTAAAAACCATAGTGTAATACGAAATTTAAATGGAATCAGAAATATATTAAGGTAGCCTAGAGTTACATCAAATTTTGAAAATCAAACATCCATATTTAGGTGCAAGACGGATTTAGTTTAAAGTGTAGTGGTTAAAACTACGTATAACAAAATGTAGGAAACACGAAACGTTATACGGAATTTAGAACAAAGAAGTAATTGCTCATAAGTTATTTGAAGTGATTTTTTAAACAAAGTTGCAATTTATGGCGGTGCAAAGATTATATAATTGGAGGGAAAAATGGAAGACGAAATTATTAGATTTTATCAAGAAGTGAATGATGAAAGTGAACGGTTAGAATCAAATCCTGGTAGAGTTGAATATATAACAACAATGACTTATTTGAAAAAAGTTATTCCTATAAACAGCAGTGTTTTGGATGTATGTGCTGGGTCTGGTAAATATGCATTTGCACTTGCACAGGAAGGACACAATGTTGTAGCAGGAGATTTAGTGGATGTTAATGTTAATATAATTCGCAAACGACAGAAAGTGACTCCATTACTTAATGAGATTTATGAAGGCAATATTTTGGATTTATCTCGTTTTGAAGATGAAAGCTTTGATGTGGTACTGAATTTTGGAGCTTATTATCATATGTATGATGGTAGTGACCGTAAGAAAAGCATAAAAGAAAGCTTGAGAGTATTGAAGAAGGGTGGAATTTATGCATTGGCGTATATTAACAGATATGCAAATTTTTATAAACATGATGAAGAAATGTTGTTAAATTTTAATATGTTTGAGTATTATATGGAGAACGGACATTTGAAAAATGTAAATCTTTTTTATGCCTCGTCACCAGAAATGGTAGAAAATGAAATGGAAAACTTTAAATTAGAACAACTGTATAATGTTGCTTCAGATGGACCGTTATTTTGTATGGGAAATACTCTTAATAAAATGTCAGAAGATACTTTTAACAGATATGTCAGGATGCATTTGAGTATATGTGATAACAGAAGTACATTGGGCATAAGCGAGCATGGCTTACTTATAGCAAGAAAATGAACATAATTCAAAGGTGGTTTATTTCACGATTTTCTTATATTGCATAACATTTATTATTGAATAATGATCATATTCTAGGATACCTGGAGTAGGTCTAGCCCAAAGTGTAGTGGCTAAACTCCGTATAACAAAATGTTGCCGTTCGCCTTGGCTGGATATTTATTTTAAGCTGGACAAGTTATATCATCATGTATATTTTTCAACCTAAGAAAATCAAAGCCAACGCCAAGACACATTCCTTTACCAAGCCCGTCGGGCTAAGGTTCAGGAACGTCGGCAACAAGAAACGTGTGCGCCATGTTGCGCAACAAGTTTGGATTAGTAATCCAAATGAAATGAGCTTACAAAGAATATTTTTTTTGTAAAACTCTTCTATCAAATTCAGAGGCGAAATTCCTCTGCCGTGCAGAACTAACATTGATTAACGCATACTAAAGCATGAGATGGCACGAGTGCTAATACTTCCCCATGCGTTTTATATCTGTAAATATAAAGGGTGTGAGAGCGGGATGAAGGCGTAGCTTGAAAATCTAAACCTTGCAAATAGGCATGATTCATAGATAGAGCGGGCATCCAGAACCTATGGTAAATGAAAGTGAAGTTATGGTCTACGCATCGCTATGTTGCCTTGCGAAAGCAAGAAAGGTTGAAGACGGAGTATATGCCTACGTTTTGCATATACCCCCTCAGATTTGAAATAATCTGAGTAAACACTAAGTAACTATAGTTCAAAAGTGTTATGGTTTTCCGGTGTAAAGTAACTACCTAAGGTTTCAGTAAAAGGATAGATAGAAGGGAACGTGGGAGAGCGTGCTTATGCCACATTTAAGAGAATGTATGGTAATAAAATAAAAAATCACCACGTACCATTAGAGAAACTAATTAATAACCAAAATAGACATAATAGATATAAAACAAAAACTTTTGCAGTGAAAGTACAGAATAATTATATTGGGATAACAAAAGCTTTTATAACTCATAGCAATTGGGAACGCTGTCCATTTAATAGTAAAATGACACCTTATACGGAAGAAGGCAGAGAATTATATATAAAACGAAATGGTAAAACTAAAAAGCTACCGCTTAACAGACCTAATATATTAGATGCCGTAGAATCTACAATGACTGCCAATAGGCAAATTTACAATTTTGAATATTTTATGAATAGAGCTTATGCATATAACCGTGACAAAGGTAACTGTAGAGTTTGTAATAAACCTCTGAAAGAGCACGAAAGTCATTGCCATCATATAAGAAATTCATTATTTATTAATGAAATAAACAAAGTACCAAATTTAGCTTACACATGTGTCACTTGTCACGAGTATATTCACGGAATGACTATACCAATAAAAACTACAAAAGAAATTAAAATTAAAATAAAGGCATACAAAGAAAAACTTAAAGTTGTTAGAGCATGATACATGCCGTAAGGCTGTAAAATGTTGAAATTCGATGGAGAAAAGTAAATTCGTTTGTTGGTACGCTGTGTGCGATGAAAGTTGCATGCACAGTGTGGACCCGGGGAAAAGATAGAGATAATGTCAAAGTCTTACCTATGGGTATTATGTGAAAGAATATGCTTATGTTAGACAATCTCCGTTTTTGAATTTGTGGGAATTTTTGCGAATATATAAATCTGGTAATAAGAATCATAATTTAACTACTACACGATTATTATTTTTAGGTTTTTTATAATAAATTTAAATGTTATTTGGGAGGCTTACTATGGAAATACAGAGTTTGAAGGTTGAGGAACAAATACGAGGTGTTCTAAGATTATTACAGAGTGGGTATGAAAAGAGAGATTTAGAAAAATTAGATTTATTTATGGAAGAGATTTTTGCACAGAGTGAAGATACAATTGTTTTTGGAGCTGCTTCGAATGAAGAATGTATAGGGTATAATAACGCTAAAAAGTTGGTGGAGTTTGATTGGAAATTTTGGGGAGAGTTTTGGATAGATATTGATAATGCTTTCATATGTTGCAGTGATAATATGGCATCTGTTACTACTAAAGGGAGTGTGAAATGTCAAATTCCAACAGAACATTTTTGTAATAGAGCGTTAGGCGATATTAGTGAAATGGTTAGAAGTGAAATTTCTCCTAAAGAGAAACTACTTTTAATTAATGACAATGCTTCCAAAGTGCTTTTGGAATTAGAACGTGGAGAAAAACATATATGGTCACTCCGACTTAGTGCAGTTTTAATAAAGCAGAATGGGAAGTGGTTTTTTAAGCAAATGCATTTCTCACATCCAACAGTTACATACCCTGGAGAAAGAATATTGGAAAGTTAAAATGAATTTTTAATATTACGATAATCTTGCCTTTAAATTCTATATTTTAAGAAATATATGTAAAATGAAAATTAAAATGTTGATCGTAGAAAGTTCTGAATTAGCATATTCCATCACATAACAAAATACTACAGTTTGCTAAGCACATTTGCCAGCCTAAGATAAGAGCTATCTAAGGCTGGCAAACGTCGGGAGTACGATACGTTAGTGGAAATGGCATATTAGTTAAAGTTTTATTTTCGCACTAATTTGTTAATTAATAGTAGATTGTAAAAAATAATCAGTAAGGATAAATTATATAATATGTAGATAAATAATGAATTTGTTAAGGAGATTAAGCTGAAAAATAGAATTTTTAGAATTGATAATTTATTTTTATTACAGTTTTCATAGTTAATATGAAGTTACAAAGGAGGTTAATAATTGAATAATGATAGAAACTGGATGGTTTTATTTATTGGTGGAGCTTCGGGAACAGGTAAATCAAGCATAGCTTATGAAATTGCTCGATTCTATGGTGTGAATGTCTTAGAAGTAGATGATGTTCACCTATCTGTAGAAACGGTTACAACAAAGAAAAGGTTTCCTGCAATACAATATTGGAGTGCTGGTATAAATTGGAATAATATCGGAGTTGATGGCAATGTAAACTGGTTGATTGATGTAAGCAAAGAAATGATTCCGATATTGAAAGCGCTTGTAAACAGGCATATTGAAGATAAATTACCTATTATTATTGAAGGCGATTTTATCTGTCCCGAATTCACAAAATTTTTTGAGAATCTAGAGGTAAAATCAATTTTTGTGAATGAAACAGACATTAATCAAATATTACAAAATTATTTATCAAGAGAAGGCGGCGATTTACAACATTACAGAGCCGAAGTATCAAAGTAACTGTAAACACAGATAATATGATTATTTTCGATGCAAGTGTATCCGATGAGTTTTTTAACCTTTATAATGCAGGTGTTCTAAATCCTACAGAACTAAATGAAACAAGAAAGAATGGGTTACATAATTTACAATACTAGGCTTATTTACTATTTTTTTAATATGATGACTTAACAGCATCCGTTAAAAATCGAGTAGAATCAAAAGCTTTCAACGAAAGGGTAGGTAAATTAAATGAAGAAGTATTTATCATCAAAAGAAAAAAGTTCGTATATATAGTTAATTATAGGAGGTATTCTTTTAGTGTTTTTCAACGGGAGGTGGGTAATACCAATTGCATCATGGATTGATCCAGTATTTCTTATTCATTTCTATAGGATAAATAAAAATGTAAAGGGCTTGTTTCTGCCTTTATTAGTACTAGTTGTAGCAATCTTCTTTTCATTTAAAGGGGTTACTGGTATTAATAGTTGGATTGAATATCCAGTCTTAGCCGGACTCAGCATAGTTTTTTACTTGCCATTTTTTATTGATAGAGTTATCGAACCTAAAATAAAAGGTTTTAAATCTACCTTTATTCTTCCATTTGCAGGAGTAGCTATTGAGTATGCACTTTCCATTGTCAGTCCTTATGGAACTTGGGGTTCACTCGCTTATACCCAGTATGGCAATTTGCCCTTAATGCAGCTAGCTTCTGTTACAGGAATTTGGGGTATAAGTTTTATGTTATATTGGTTTTACTCTTATGCGAGTTGGATATGGTTAAACGAGTTTAATATTAATAAAATAAAGAAGGGAACAGCTATTTTCATTTCTGTATTCACTTTAATAATGTTATTTGGGGGACTTAGGACTATTATATTATAGCCAATAGATAAAACTGTAAAACTTGCATCCATAAGTGTACCACATAAATACTTGAACAAAGACATACATTTAGCTATGAAGAATAAAAACTATTCAAAGGAGGATAAAGAATTATTTAAACAAAGAGCAGGTATTTTACAAGATGAATTATTAAATAAAACAAAACAGTAAGCAGAAAACAGTGCAAAAATAATATTTTGGGATGAATTAAGCACACCTATATTTAAAGAAGACGAAGATTTATTGCTAAATAAAGTAAGTAATATTGCAAGACAGTACAATGTAAATGTTTTATTATAATTATGTACAATCCAGCAAGGAAATGCTTATGATGAAAATAAATCTGTGTTTATTGATGGAAAAGGCAAAATAAAGTATATATATCTTAAATCAAAAATAGTAGTAGAAGATAATGATAGGGTTGGCGATGGAATAATTAAGTATGTAGATACTTCTTATGGAAGAGTAGGAAATGCTATTTGTTTTGATGCAGACTTTACCTCATACATAAGACAAGCTGGGAGGGACAATATAGATATCCTACTTCTTTCGAGTTCAGATTGGAAAGAAATAGACCCTATCCATACAAAAATGGCTGTATTCAGAGCAGTGGAAAATGGATTCTCAATAACCCGGCAAGTGCAAGAGGGATATTCACTATCAACTGATTACCTAGGAGATACCATTTTTTTAAAAATTGTGATGTAATAGAATTAGTGAGGAAGTTAAAACTATCGAAAAAGTAATCACAGAAGCATTCCATCTGTTAACAAAAAACTCCCATTCGTTTTGGCATGAAAAGACTGCCAGAACACATACTTTCGATAAGCGCAGTCGCGCTAGGGCTCAAGAAAGTCGGGAATTAGGAACGTTAGGCGTCATTTTTGCGATAAAGAGTGATTCCTTCACCAAGCCCGTCGACAATACGAAACGTTGTACGGAATTTTGAAGTAAACGAGTGCTAGATTATAATTTAAAGAATTGTTTTTATTGTGCATAATTGTAAAATGTGACATAACAAAATAAACAAACACAATGGAAAATATAGTTATAAATATTCTTTCCATTGTGTTTATTTAGATTTATACTTACAATTATCTTGTAGGAGACCCGGCATATTAGATGGGATGCTATGATGTGGCTACATCCATAGAAGTATTTAAGTGTTTTAGCAGGAGGATTATACAAATTAGATAATATAGATAAACGGAATAGACTTAAAGAAGAACCTTTTTCATATAAGGTATCGAAAGACAATAAGGTATTTATGTTTTGGTATGAAAAACAAGTAATGATATTAAAGGGTAAAGAAAGCGTGAAATTTTTAACTAAAGTAGAAAAAGCAGGTACAATAGAATCACAATTGATTATGGCTAAAATTACTGGTAATTTTAAACATGGAAATGAAAAATGAATAAAGCGAGGTAAAAAATATGGATTTTAAGAATACTTTAGAACTGCACCTAGACTCTATGAGAAGTAAAGACTTAAACAAATTTATATCAACAGTTAAGCTGGAGGATATTATTTTAATTATGCCTAATGGAACTCTTATAAGAGAGAAAGAAGAATTTATTGAGTTACATAAGAATTGGTTTGCAGATAATGATTGGGATTTAAATTATAAAATAATAAACATTGAAGAGAGTATAGAAATCGCCTATGCGCTAGTAATAATCGACTATAAAGATTGTGATGCAGAAGGAAACATAATTAAGATGAATTACTATTTAAATTTAATTTTTCGTAAGCAAGATGAGAAATGGCTTTTAATACATGATCAGAACACGGTATATAAATAATTTGTAAAAATAGTGTAAAGTATTACAATTAAAGATATCAACAAAACCTGGCTGGTATACAGATAAAACCAATATATATACATTAGACTGGAGATATTCAGATAAAAGGGCAAGTGAATTGATTATTTATTTTAAAGAAAACATGAAGGCAGGTTTTGAAATAGAGTTGTGGTCAACTTGATGGATGAATGTAAACAACCAACTAAATACTACCATAATATTGATGATTTAAAAATTGTAGATATAGAAAAAGTATTTAATTGTGTTGGGCTTAAGAAGCCTGAGTGTATAGTTATATCAAAAACATTACAGTGAAAATATATTTTTGAGATGAAATATTTTATATTTTTAATAGGCGTAAAATAGAGTTGAGATAAATTAAAGTATAGCAGAAACGTTATCTGACACCTCCTTATTATAATTATGAGTAGATTATATTGATGTTCGCCTTGGGTGGAGAGTTTGTTAATACCCTTACTAATTCTAGTAAGGGTATTAATCTTCAAGATGGATGGGCACCATGTAGTTGCTATTGGCTTGTAGATGATAGTGGTGAAGTAATTGGGGTAATTAGAATTCGACATCGGGTTGGCGCTTGTTCGAGAGCGAATTTTAAAAATAGTGCAATATGATTTCTGTTGAATGAATTCATGTTAAATGAGGTGCGTTATGATTAAAAAAATTACTAAGTTGCAGACAATATTACTGGTAATACTTATAGTTTTTATTACTTTTATTGTGATTTTGATTGGGCGTCCCAAAATAATTGGGTTCTTTTCATCCCAGTTAGGTTATAAAATTAGTTCGGAAAATCAGATGACAAAATACATAGTAGGGACGGTTGTTAGGGGCATAGGTATTGTTGCCTGTTTGCATTTATGAAAATGATATGTACTGTTAAATGGTTTAAGTGGAATTTTAACAAAGGATATTTTGCAGTGAGCTGGTTGTTCTTCATTTATATTATTTTGAATTTTGAATACACTACTATATCGTCCAATATGATTTCAGCAGTTGTAATGATGATAATAAGTAATTTGTTTATAGGATTGTATGAAGAAATGGTGTTCAGAGGCTTGATATTGTCATTAATGTTTAGACATTGGGGCAAAACAAAAAATGAAATATATTTTTCTGTTGTCTTTACCAGTATTATTTTTGGAGTATTTCATTTCATCAATTTATTCAGTGGCAGTAGCTTTATTGCAGTAGGGACACAGGTTATTTATGCTATTATTGTAGGAATATATTTTTCAGCATTGCTTCTTCGAACAAAGAATAACCTTCTGGGGTGCGCATTATTGCACGGCTTTTATAATATTGCAAAACGCAGGTAGCATGTGGTAAGGTTTATGTGATGCCATATTTAATCAACATGATAGAATTTATTCCATTACTTTTATTTGGATTGTTTTTATTGCGGAAGGTTATAAATGTAACGGTGGATGGAACTGTTATAGTATTAAAAAAAGTTAATATATATGATGACTGTAAAGAAAAATTGGAGAGTGATTCTTAGATACTCAAATATAAAAAATAATTCAGATTGATCAAATATTGTGATGTAAAGGGGAACAACAAGTTGTGGGGGAGGATAAGCATGGAACAAGTAGCTTTTTTGAAAATAAAAAAACATATGATTGGTGATTGTGTGGATTTGTATATTGAAACATTCACTAAAGAACCTTGGAATGATATTTACGAGTCAAAAGAACAAGTAGTGAAGTTTTTTAATAATCATTTTAACAATAACTACTTTGTAGGTTATGCAGCTTTGTTAGATGATAAGCTGGTAGCCTTGAGTATAGGTATGAAAAAACCATGGATAGCAGGTTTTGAATATTATATCGATGAATTTTGCGTTAGTTACGAAATGCAAGGTAGAGGTATTGGAAGCTGGTTTATAAAGGCTATAGAAGAAGATATTAAAGAGCAAGGAATGAATGGAATGATATTAAACACGGAGAAAGATTATCCATCGCAGAAATTCTATGAAAAAAACGGATTTAAAACACTTGGTGATTTAATAGTTATTGGTAAATAGTGTGCTGATAAAATCAAGTATATATATAATTATATAAAAAAATAACGCTTCGTAATATTATATAGTGTTCATCTATCACAAAACTATGATTGATTAACAATTAAAGTTTAAGGCGAACTACAGATTATTAATATAGAGAGGAAGGTATTAAATTGAGTGAATTAATTTTAGTAAACCCATCAAAGGTTTTAGAAGAAAAAATTCTGGAATTCAAACAAGAGTATTTAGGGTTTGAGGAAACTAATATCAATGGAAGTTGTGGCCTAGCCCGTTATAATGATTTTGATGAATGGCTTGAAATTGTTCTTTCAATTGAGAAAGATAAACTTCGCAATAATGTTCATGCCAGCACATTCTTTTCTGTAAGAAAATCTGATAATAGAATTATAGGTACTATTCAACTCCGTCACTGCTTAACTGATGAATTAGAAAAACATGGAGGGCTTAGTTGAAAGTCCTGGAATATTAAGTGTTGATGCTGCTTGGTGGATACTATTTGTAGGTTGTTCTTTATTGTAAGCGAAGAAACATGATGTGAACGCTATTCTGAATTTCAAAGAATTTCATATTAGAATTGACAATCACAAAAATTATCAGTCCATCGGTGGTCAACACTATTTTAATAGTGATTTAATGATTAATTGTTTATTGTTTTAATCATAAATATAAATTTTGTCAATTGCACATTATAAATTCCATTTTATCGTGTTTTTAAAGGGCAGTGCAATATCAGTAATTGGTTCTATTGTTATTTAAGGGATATGCTTTGTAATTTTAAACTATTTAATATGGTAAGAATATGAGCATTTTATGCAACAATAGTTGTTGATAACAAAAAAATGACAGTCTTTAAATTCTAATAATACTAAACCTTTATAGTTTATAAATCAAAGACAGGATTTGTAAGGAATTATGCAGAATGGATTACAGAAGAATTATCAGCAGATATTTTTGAAGTTTCAAAAGTTGACATCAATATGTTAACGAAATATGATACTGTTGTTTATGGGGGTAGTCTACATGCAGTGGGTATTAATGGTGTGAATTTCATTACTAAAAACATTGATAAAGCACTCATGACACTATTGAATTGGAAATTAAAACAAAAAGGAAGCAAAAAAAAGAGTTAACCCCTGATGAAATAGGTATGCTTGCTGCATTTAAGAATCCAGTAGATTTTACACGAAGAGAGAATATTGATGAAATAGTTAGCTATGTTAACTTGTAAAGATCATATATGATTCATCTATCATAAATCTACAATTAGTGAGTAACTGTAAAAAAATGGGTAAAAGAGCAGTGGCAATTTAATAATGTTGCATATCTGGGAAGAGAAATAGGCTGGAATGAATGGATGAATATGTAGATTTGTTATATAGCATAAACCATATTTAAGGTTAACTGTAGTAAGTCTTACTCAAAGTGTAGCAGCTAAAACTTCATATAATAAAAAAATGATTACTCTACATAATTTAAATGATAGTATTGGTAATATTGATATTCGCATTGGATATAATAAGAATTTATATTATGGTGGTCATATTGGTTATAGGATAACAGAAACCATTGGGTAACATTTGACACTAGTTGTTTTAAGCCGGATTATTTACATTTTACTTATAAATAAGTAAGGAGAATAGATATGGATAATGAAATTTTTACTACAAGAAAAGCAATACAAGCTATATTTTTAGGAATTATGTTGTAATAAGTTATTACATATTTGTTTGAAAGAATGTCATATTGACAAGCCTAAAATCAGTTTTCGTTGGCTCATATGCGCAATTTTATTGCTTGTTGTAGTTTCTGCAATATTATTATGTACTTCAGGTAAATTAGTAAAAAATAATATGGATATTGTTCATTTATTAAATATAGTGGTGTGTGCTATTTTTGGTCTTGTGCATGCCATTGGTATGGATATAATTGATATATTATTACTTTTTGTTGCTGGAACGAGTGTTGGCATTATGTTTTCATTAATTGTATATGAAAGTGGTTCAATTTGGTCCATTGCTATTGTGCATGGAATTTGGAATGTGATTATAATTGGTGAGATATTAGATATTAATATTTCATATAATCAACATGCTCTTTTCTCATATAAGTTATTATCAAAATTATTTATTTTAACGGGAGGAGCGTTTGGAGTAGAAGCATCAATAGTTGCAGTAGTATGATATATTTCGGTTATAGTTTTGACATTATTTCTAATTAAAAGAAAATCTAAGAATACACAAGATTAGATTATAAGCATAATATTTATTGTTACATTTATATCGTAAAATTAAAAAACATAAACAATATTTTTAACACTATGTTAAAGCTTTTGGATAATTATGAAGGACTTTTTTACTATATGTAGAATAACTTTATATAATATGGAATTTTAAGGAGGAGCTTGTATTTTAATATATTTAAATCTTTATTGGAATTGATATTTTTATAAATTTTTTAGCTCTGGTTCGCCAGGGCTTTTTAAATTTCAAAGTACTTGGAGAATACTTAACAGGTACAAAAATATGCGAGTTGCCTCAATTACTGTAAATTAGTAATATTTGTTAGAATCTTTTGGGGGTTAGTTTCATTGAAAAATTGTAATTAAGTACGAATTAAAAAAATATAAGAAAGAAGGGATAAAACATGGCTATTGATACAATAATGGTAGATACATCTTTAAAAAAATGGCAAGATATTTTGAGACTTCGTGATTGGGACATAATTTCAAGAATAGTAGATGTTGAATGGAGAAAATCTGGTGATATAAAAATTGATGAAAGCAATAAAATGGCTGTAGTTTTGATTAATAATAATGCTATAGTAAGTAATCTTGAAGAAATTATAATACATGAATTACTTCATTTAAAGTTATGGGGTATGGATCAAATGATTGAAGGATATGTAAATATAGTATTTGGTGTAGAGGAAAAAGATAGCAAAAGAGAATTTGCTATGAATATGTTTTTTAAGGAACTTGAAAGTACAGTGGAAGATTTAACAAAGGGATATTTAGAGGCTAACGGTGGAGAAAAACCTTGTACAAATAGACTGGAAAAAATGATAAAAGAAGAAATTGGTTAATAATGAATAATATTCGTATAATATTAACTAAATTTAAGGAGGAGGACTGTAGTAGGTTTTATTCCAGATGTAGTTAGTAATTATTTGTGAAAGGGGGCATTAATATTGAAAAAGATTATTGGGATAATTATTTGCACTATTTTGGTTTTCACAACTGTTGCTTGCAATAGCAACAATACAAAAAAATTAGTTTATGTAGGTAAAGGGAATGAATGGGAAGCCAGTATTGAGTTTAACACGGGTGGAATTTGTAAACAAGTTATAAAATACTTAGGTAATGACAAAAAAACTATAGAAATTAAATTTAAAACAGAATGGATATCAGGAAATATAGCTGACGGAGTAGGTGAATATACTGAAACTCATGATGAAATTGGTGGATTTATTATACAAACTGACAACGATGATAAAATGAATGGAAACATAAAGAAGTATAAGAATAAAGGTAGTTTAAAAGAACAAATTGATTTAATAAAACAAACTGCTTCATAATATTTGTAAACTTCAAATAGTAACGGGAGAAGTAATGGGAAATTATACTGGAATTATGATTATGAATATGATAATTCAATGAGAATCATGCAATTGAAATGACTGGAGGAAATAATAAATGGCTGCTAACAAAAAAACTGCTGAGTGGGAAGATGCAAAAAAGAAGTGTAAGCTTAATGCTGAAATATTAAGGATGGCAAAAGAAATGGGTTTAAGCCCTAGGAGCTTAATTAAAAACATTCCCAATAAAAGTGAGCAATTGAAAGCATCCGTAAGTGCAAAGGTATATTTCATCGATAGTTTAAAAGTTGTAATATAAATATATATTTAAGGAGAATAATATGTTGCGTGAACAGATGATTAAAAAAATAGAAAGAATAGTTGAAGAGGCATGTAAGGATGATGCTAACGCTTTTGGATATGGTATTTGGTCTCATCATATAGTCTATGTTGTTAAATATGCAAAACAATTAGCAGAAAAATTAGGTGCAGATTCAGAAATAGTGGAGATTGCAGCGTTGCTACACGATTATGCGGGCATTAAAGATCGTACGATGGCAAAAGAACACCATATTTATGGAGCTGTTGAAGCCAAACGAATTCTTATTGAATTCGAATATTCTAAAGACAAGATCCAAAAAGTGATGGATTGCATCATAACTCATAGAGGTAGTGTTCCAATGAAGAGATTAACACAAGAAGCAGAATGCATAGCAAGTGCTGATGCTATGACTCATGTTTTCCAAGTACCTTCGTTATTGCATTTAGCATATGTTACCTATGGTATGGGAATTGACGAAGGCAAAGAATGGGTTCTGAAAAAAATTGAGAGAAGTATGAATAAACTTTGTCCTGAAGCGAAGGATATGGTCCATGAGCATTATTTACAAGTTAAAGAAGTACTTATTTAGTGTAGTTATTATGAGATATTATTTTTGCAGAACAGTTTTCTAATTCCTAATGCTTGTGATTTCAGTTTCATGGGAGTTTAGGATATGTATTCAATAAAAATTATCAGGGTAAGGGTTTTGCAACAGAATCTATAATGGGTTTGATTCAGTATGCTTTTGATGAAATTGGAGCCAGGAGAATTATTGCTGAATGTAATCCAGAGAATGAACATTCATGGAAATTGTTAGAATGTCTCGGATTAAGAAGGGAAGGTCATTTGAGAAAGAATATCTATTTTAAAATGGATGAAAACAAGAAGCCCCTTTGGCAGGATACCTATATTTATGGAGTGCTAAAAAGTGAATGGAAAATTTAAAAATCGAATGTTAAGAATCATTTACCGATAGGTAACATAGGCAATAATTATTTGCTAAATAAGAATCAGCTAAACAAAGATTTAGCTGATTAAAATAAATTGGAGGTTGTTGGTATGGAGGAAGAAATTAAAACGGTATTTGGAAAAATAAAAATTGATACGAAACGTTTACTGATACGTCGTATTGAAAATAAAGATAAATTATATTTGTTTGAAATAATGAGTGATAAGGAAATAGCTTATGATGATGGATTTATTCCATATCAGGATATGAATGCGAAATATGAAGCTGATTTCAAATACTTGTTATTGGATGAGATGCATTATGCAATAGAATTAAAAGAATACCATAAAGTGATAGGCATAATGCATTTGACTAAAAAAACAGAAAGAGCCGTAATGTGTTATGAAATTGGGTATGATGTCAATTCTGCA
Source organism: Clostridium sp. (assembly GCF_050717635.1). Lineage (GTDB taxonomy): Bacteria > Bacillota > Clostridia > Clostridiales > Clostridiaceae > Clostridium_AD. Next base: position 7,796 of record NZ_JBOITO010000008.1, on the reverse strand, counting down.
TATAGAAGAAAAGGCTATGCGACTGAGGCAGTTAAATCAATTATAGATTATTGTTTTAATATTATAAATATTGAGCTATTGACAGCTTGTGTATATTATTGGAACATAAAATCATCAAACATGTTAAAAAAGCTTGGTTTTATACAAGAGGAAAAAATTCACGAGGCACAAACACATGCCCAATTTAAACCAGTTGATATATTAAGCTTTTATAAAGAAAGATAAGTGGACAAAACAAACAGGTGAGCAGGGTATTCAGTAATAAATAGAATAGAAGGATTAACTTAGTTTTTTAAGGAACTTGAAAGTACAGTGGAAGATTTAACAAAGGGATATCTAGAGGCTAATGGTGGAGAAAAACCTTGTACAAATAGACTAGAAAATAAAGGTGCATTATGAAACCTTGAATTAGTGCCAATCCCATCGTGCTAAGCTTTAGGAAAGCCAGAAACAAGTAACGTTATGTGACATTTCAGGTCTAATTTAAATTTCTTTACGCAGCTAGTGATTTTTAGCTATACCAATATAAAAGATATTTCATATTGCTATTTTAATAATCTGCAATGCTATTATTTAAGGAGGATTTGATTTTATGGAAAAAGAAGAATATTACCCAAGTATTAATGGCGCCATTAAATTACTGGCAGTATATGTGCTGTTGTCTCCTATAATTCCATTATTATTATTATTTATAATGTCTAAATTAATAGGATTTTCTAATGATAATCCATTAATTTACTCAATTGAAACTATTAGTAGCTTTTTTTTACTGATTTTATGGATTAATAGAAAACATAGAATTAATTTCAAAAGTCTATTCTCTTTAGAGAAACTTTCTATTAGGTATATCCTACCAATATGCCTTAGTATATTGGGTTTAAATATAATGTTAAGCGAGGTATCTAATATTCTAACAATGTTTCTACCACTTACTGATTTTTGGAAGAGCGCATTTGAGGGTATCTCAAACGACTTTATAGGAACTTCAATAGTTGCTCCTATTATTGAAGAAATTTTATTTAGAGGTATTATACTAAGAGGTCTTTTGATGAAATACTCAGTAAAAAAATCAATCATAGTTTCAGCACTATTATTTGCAATAATTCATATGAACCCATGGCAGTTTTTAGGTGCTTTTTCAGCAGGGATTTTATTGGGTTGGTTGTATTTAAAAACACGTTCTATTGTACCTTGTATTTTAGGACATGCTTTGAATAATTCTTTGGAATTTATTATAACATTAGTAGGATTAAATATACCTGGATTCAGTAATAGTAACAATATTATAGAACATCAACCTATTGCATTTGATTTACTAGGGGTTATTCTCTTAGTAACTGGTGTTATGTGGTTAATTAAATTGTTTAATAAGCAACAGCTTAGATTTACAAGTAAAGTTTCAAGTTCTGGAGAAAGAAATTTATTGGGATGATCTTTTAAGACACAGTTGTAAAATTCCATTAACCAATTTAAACCGAAAGGAGATGTTAGTTATTTTTATACTTGTTATTTTGGGGCTTGTTTTTGGTTCAATACTGTTCATAATATCCAAGTATATAGGCTCGAAAATTGGCTTCGTGGACAAAACTACGAAATTAATTGAGTACCTCAAAGGATATAAGAAATAGCACGAAATATTCATATATTGTGAAGATAGAAGTATCAATTTTATTGTGTTAGCATTGGGTTTTGCCTTCATGCCACCACTTGAAAAAATATCTAAGTGAGTTAATTTTAAACATTCATATGTAGTAAAGTAAACAATGAATAGACTAGTGGAAGCCGCATGTACCATAGAGAGTGTAAGACTTAAAACTCACATAACAAAAGGTTGCCGTTCGCCTTGGTTGGAGACTCTTTTGAGTTAAGACAAGATGTACATGTAAGTGTATATTTTGACCTAAGAAAATCTAAAGTAGTAAGTGGGTTATTAATAGAAGAAGTGGTTTTGATAGAATCTTCAAAGGAATACAAGAAAGACTAAATAAAGAAAAATGATTAATCCGTCTAAGAATGAGTGATATACCAAGAATAATTTATAATATAGAGAGGAAGGTTAGAGTAAATGAAATCAGTATTTAAAAATATATGTAAAAAATATTCACAAAAAAATGGTTTTAGTGGAACTTGTATAGTTAAGTCAGAAAATGAAATATTATTCTCTTGTGCTTATGGCTATGCAAATCGAGCGTTCAAAATTCCTAATTTAATAGACACCAAATTTGACACGGCATCCGTTACAAAAATATTTACCGCAGTTGCTATATTGCAACTTGTAGAAAAAGGGTTATTAAATTTGAATGATAATATTGTTGCTATTATTAATTTGCAGGGAACCAAGATAGCAAATGATGTTAAAATTAAGCATTTGCTAAATCATACATCAGGTATAGCTGATGATGCTGATGAAGAGGCAGGAGAAGATTATTCAGCATTATTTGTAAATAGTCCTAATTATGCAATTAGAGAATGTAAAGATTTTTTAAAAAACTTTGCTTATAAGGAGCCATGTTTTATAGCTGGAACTAATGTTAGATATAATAATTGTGCTTTTGTACTGCTTGGATTAGCTTTAGAAAAAGTAACAGGAATAGATTATCGGACATATGTTACACAAAATGTTTTTGAATCATGTCAAATGAATAACACAAAATTTTGTGCTATGGACGAAATCAATGAGAATACAGCTGAAGGTTATGCTAGCGCTTATGATAATGATGGAAAATGTATTGGATTTAAGAAAAACATATATTGCTATCCACCAATTGGAACTCCAGATGGGGGAGCTTATACAACAGTAGTTGATTTGGACATATTTATGAGAGCAATAAGAAATAATAAAATTTTATCAAAAGGATATGCTGAAATGTTATTGCTGCCCCATTGTCAGTTTACAAAGCAGTCACCATGGAGGGTAGTTCCTAATGCAAGAGTTAGAACTGGATATGCTTTCGAATTTTTAGAAATTGATAATGAGCTCTTTTGTATATTTAAAGAAGGGTCAAATGATGGAGTAGCAGCTATGTTTTCATATTATCCAAAAGCAGATATTACTATTTCGGTATTGGCTAATCAAGATTGTGATGTTTGGGCAATGCACAGAGAAATGCAAACAGAAATATATAATAGATTTTACTTGTAAATTATCCGCTATACTGAATTTTGAACAAAAAAGTAACTACTCATAAGTTTTTTGGAAAAGATTTTTAATGTGGAGATAATAGAAACACTTTATGAAAAAAAAATAGGTAACAAAAACAAATAAAAAAGTGAGGTAGATCATAATGAATATATTTTTGAAGGAAATAGATGAAAATAATTGGGAAGAATGTGTTAATTTAAAAATCAAAGAAGAGCAAGAACGATATTTACCGTACCCAAATGTAGTTTCAATTGCTGAATGGAAGTTTAATCCCAATTGGATTGCATTAGGCATATATATTGGCAATGAAATGATAGGTTTTGCAATGTATGGTGTGGATATAGAAGATAATACTATGTGCTTATTTCGTTTTATGATTGATGCAAAATATCAAGGAAAAGGTTACGGAAAATGTGCTTTGGATGGAGTATTAAAGAAGATAAAAAATGAAAATAATTTTAATGAAATATGGGTGAGTTTCCATCCGCAAAGTATAGTAGCAGATAGGTTATATTCTAGTTTGGGATTTAAGCAGAGAATTAATGGACTAGAGGCAGAAGATGAAGTTTTTTATGTGCTTAAATGTTAAATCCAAGATTAGGGAGGAAATTTTATGGAAGTATTAATTACTAGTAGATTAATATTAAGAGAGTGGAAAGAAAGCGATAGCACTGATTTATATGAGTATGCTAAAAGTGAGTTGGTAGGACCAAATGCCGGTTGGTCACCACATAAGAATGAGGAAGAAAGTAAAGGAATAATAAGAATGTTCATTGAAAATAATGAAACATATGCTATAGTTTTAAAATCAGAAAACAAAGTTATTGGTAGTATAGGACTTCATAATAGAAATCATGATGACAGTCTTTCTCACTTAAAATATAAGGAAATAGGATATGTTCTTAATCCTAAACATTGGGGTAATGGATTTATTCCTGAGGCTGTAAATTGTTTGATGGAGTATGGATTTAATGCACTAAATTTAGATTTAATTTGGTGTGGACATTTTGATTTTAATTCTAATTCTAAAAGAGTAATTGAAAAATGTAAATTTAAATATAGGTTTCGAAAAACTGAGAGGTTAAAACTATTAGATAACAAAGAAGTAGTTACCTTATATTATAATATTTTCAAATCGGAGTATATTAACTAATTATCTAACATAATTAAAATGTTTTTATATTGCTGTGCAAGGATTATTTGCATTATATGTAAAAAGATTAATAAGCAAATTAATATAGTTAAAGAGAAATATTAATAAAATAAAAAACGTAAGAAAGGTGATTAAAAGATATGTTTAGAACTGCTAGATCTTATATAATAGTCGGTCATAAAAGCTTAGTTATAAAAAAAGAAGGTGATAATTCAGAAAATATAATTGATTTTGAATCATTTGTACCAAATGTACCCTTCTATTATCATTTCTTTGATGAAGATAAAAACTATATCAAAGACATGACAAGTCTGATTAAAAAATTAAGCATAAGAAATGCAACAATTATTGTTCCTGATGATTCTGTAGAAATTGAGGTAGATAGAAAAATATTTACTGAATTTTTTCTGAAATGTGGAGTGAAAAAAATTCAAATAAAATCCCAGTGTTTTCTTTTAAGCTTAGATAATAACAAATATATATCTATTTCTAAGACTACAAGAACTATAGTTTTGCAATACATTGTTAATAATAAATCTATTGCTAAAAGATATTATGACAAGAACTATACAGATATGGAGCAAGTTGCATTAGATATAAATAACATTCATGTTGATTGCGAATATGAAAGGGTACCTATATATATTAATAATATAAATAATGATATGGAAAAGTTTAAGATTATAGGATCCTTGGTTTCCTTAAATAATATTATTACAAATATTATGAACTATAAAACGGATAATTAGTTTATAACAAAGATTAGAAAGAACGAAATCAATTATTATTCTCTTGTAGATGATACTGGGAAATTTGAAGAAGAGTGGATTTTCCAAGAATAATTTTTTAAAGGATATAATTGGAAGTGTCTTTATAATGTGCCACAATTATATTTTAGTATGGAGTATAAGTGCGGATAACTGTAGTAGAATTTTGCGTTAAAGTAACATTTTAATAAATAATATAAATAAATTAAAAAAAATTCATTTTGAGGGGGAGTTGTTTTGAAAAATATTGTATTCGGAGTTATATCAATTGTTTTCTTTATTTTTTACTTTAAAATTTTTATACTACTTGGAGAGTGGCTGATACCTATAAATGCACAACCTATTTTTTTATTTATTTTAATATTTGTTATTATTCCTCTTTCTGTTATAAGTGCTCAACAATCTATTAAAATTATCAAAGAAAGTTAATAGTCGTCGTTTACATTAGGTATTATACTAAAAAACTATAATATTACTATATAGGAGGGGCGAAATTTAATGAAAAAGCTTATTGTGGGAATTTTAACCCTATCCATTATTGGAGTAACTTTTGCAGCAATCCATGTATTAAATCAAAGGGCAGATAAAACAATTTTATAAATCACTTCTGAAACAGCTTACAAACAAATTAACAGAAGCTTTACCGGGTTTATATTTTCACCAGAAGGCAAATTAGTGAAGGAAGTTCCAGTGAAAATTAGTGGAAAACAATACAGTGAAACCTCGGTAGAGAGGGACAATTTTATTGGAACAATTAAGATTGAGGGTGAAGTTGTTGATATAAGCAGCACAAAGAACAAAGCTGCAGCTATATGTGACGTAGATGTTCAAAAATTTTATTGTGCTCTTAATCCTGATCCCGACAATATAAATGGTGTTGTAGAAAACACAACTTCCGTTACAATTTCAAAGGATTTTAATATTGCTTATGGGTACACACCAAATTTGAAAAAAAATTATGGTCTAGGTGCATTTTTTAAATCAAATAAAGAGTTAGAAACACCACAAGACGATAATATACAGTACATAAAGGAAGCAGGTAGAAGGGTCGATTTGTATATTGCAGTTATGAAAGCAGTTTATCAAATAGAAAATGGTGGCAATGGCTTTATTGCAGTAAAAGAAGAAACTCTTGAAGGACTTAAAGACGAAAAGTCGAAACAAGACGTATTAGAAGGTCTTAAAAGTTTATCTGAAAATGTCTATTTATATGAAGGGGTTAAAGATGATAAATCGCTTTTTGAATTTGACAAGAATGGTAGAAAAACGAGAACTTTAAATGGTACACTGCTTTCAATTAAAGTAGAAGAATTCAATAATGATGAAGCTGTGATTGAAGCAACCTCATGGTTTGGTAATTCAGGAGCAGTTTTTCCAAAATATAAAGCTACCTATAAAAATGGACAATGGCAATTAGAGGTTATAAGTATGGCAATCTCATAATACATAAGTTAATAAGTTTATGGACAAGCTTATATAATCAAGGGTATTGGAATATTATCCCTAATTACTGGCTTCTATCTATTATGTTTGCTATATTTGTTTTTGGTATTGAGAAAATGAAAAAGATGGAAAAGAAACTACCATAATGTGCAGCAATGTAAGCAGTCGAATTATGTTTATAAATATGCTGGGAGGTTAATATGTCTAAAATTAAAAAAACAGATAAATACAAAGTTAAAATAATAAATGGAGTAAAATTGCATGAAAAACCATATGATTGGTACAGAGAAAAAAAGGGGAGACAAACTGTAGGAATAGTATTAGTAATATCTTTTATAATCTTATTTATCTTACAAAAAATATTTAAGTAAATTAATCATTTATCAGTATCATTTACAGCCACCATAGCAACAGCAAATGCAAAAAAAATTATCAATTATGATATATATATACCGCTGGTAATAGGTATAGTGGACTAATTTATATTTTTGGAGTTGTATATTTATGACTATAATTTTAACATCTAATGAAATAAGTAGCCAATCAATTATTGAAAAGTATACTGAGATATTTAATAAAGGATTTAAATGGGTTGCAATAGTTGTAACAGCGGATCCTAAATATAGAGAAAAGGATTTGGAGGTAGTAAGTACAAGGATTGCTTTCGAAGATATAGGTTTCAGTGCTGATTTTTTTGATATTGAATTTTCTTCTCCAAAACTATTGTTGAAATATGATGTTATATATTTTATTGGAGGGAATCCATTTTACCTTTTAGATCAAATACAAAAAACACACACTGATTTAGTACTTAGAGAAATAATTTCATTAGATAAAGTAATTTCTGGAGCAACATTGTATTAGGCGCAACAATTGAATTAATCCATGAATTTGACCCTCAAATGAATGATGGAGAGGAAATAATTATTAACAATGAAAAGATAACTAAAATATAATAAATACAGAGGTGTATAAAATAATTTCTTATGGGAGGGAATATATGGATGGTAGAGAATTTCTTTAGATTTGAAGATAATCATTATCATGAGATTTCAACAATATATCTTGTGAATCTTGAAAAGGAATCATGGATATTAAATGAGAAGGATTCCTTCAACGGGATAGAAGGTGAGAGACTAATATATAAGTGGTTTAATATTAATGACTCAAACTTCGCACATGTAAAATATAGATAAACCTTTGATATATCAACGTTTAAAAGCATTAATAAGTAGAAAAATCCTCCTAAAAATGATATAATGTAAGTAATGACAAATACAAAAAATATCAA
>NZ_JBOITO010000007.1:0-232456 GCF_050717635.1 Clostridium sp. | reverse complement strand
GTTTTATAGTAATCTTATTATTTTTCATGGTTATATCATCTCATATTTTTCTTATTTTTTCTATCTATTTTTTAGCTAGAATGTTATCCACAGTGGTTTCCGCAAGCTGTTTCCTATATAATAAAAAAGCAACTCTAAATTAATAGAGTTGCTAATTTTCTATATTCACAGTCTTTTAAAAAGTTTCACCTGAATAAATTATTGAACAATAGCTGTAGTCAAAAACAAATGTTATTGTGTACGCTTATATTTCTCATTTTTTTGTTACGTAGACAAAATTTACTCATACACTATAAACACTACAAAGTATTCCATCTTTAAAAATAGATTTTGCTCAAGCTGGTGGTACTAACTATAAAGGCGTTCAAATTACTTCAGCACTTAGGGTCCATTTTGTTATGTCAGACAACCAAATTATGCAAAGATCAAAAATTGGACCTGAGTAGATAATAAAAGCATACAGGCCCGATGAATCTATGTTTTCACTCCAGCTTATATTTACCAATATACATTCTATTACTTTAATACAAAATATAAAGAGAAGGCTTAGTTGCCCTCTCCATGCTTGAGTTAAATTCAATTAATTTAAGTAATCTATCCTTACACAAAACTCTATTATTTCAAATACGAATCACTTAATTTTAGACTTCCTGTTAGTGATTTTATCTATAATAATTTCATCCAATCTCTTTTATTATATAATATTCTAATAATCGTAACTGTATTGCTCTCCTCAGCCATAATATAAAACACAATATAATTATCTACTAAAAATTTTCTTATTCTTTTATATGCCAGTCTATCATCAAATACTAAAGCATTTCTTAATGGCATATCTTCTAAGGTAATAATTTCTTTAGCTATTTTCGAAACCACCTTTTGTGCGGTTTCAGGTTCTAAAAGTTCTTTAGATATATATGTACCAATTTCATATAAGTCTTTTTCAGCAGGTTCAGTAATTTGTATATTATAGGTACTCATTTTATAAATTTTTCTGTATATCAGCTAACGCTTCTTTGAAAGGTCTTACTTTTTTCTTCTGCATCGCTTCTACACCTTCGTCAATTAATTTATACAATTCAAACTTACCCACAAGTTTTTCATAAGTTTCAATGCTCATAACTGCTAAATCACCTTTACCGTTTTTAGTAATATAAACTGGCTCATTATACTCATGGCAGAATTGTGATATTTCAACATATTTATTTCTTAAATCCGAGCTTGGTATTATTGATGGCATAAAATACACCTCCCACTTAATATATCAATATTATATCTTTATTTTGATATATAATCAAGTCTTAAAGATAGAATTTTAAATTTCAGACACTAATAAGTATTTGTGAGAAAATTGAACGTACTAACGTGGCCATATTTAAAAATAAGGAAACACCTTATACTAAAATGTATTAGGTGTTTCCTTTATATAAACCCAATGTGATTTATAGTTTAAATATTAATATTTCATTAAAAGCAAGATTATAATACAGCTCCATTTATACTAATAGTAACTTCTTTATATTGTACTATTATGCCAGCTTCTAACATAGCTCCCTTTACCGAGCTTACAATACCTGCACAGCATGGCACTTCCATTCTAACTACTGTAATGCTCTTAATATCATTGTTTCTTAATATATCTACAATTTTCTGTTTGTAATAATCGCTATCATCAAGCTTTGGACACCCTATAAGGGTTACCTTTCCTTTAATAAACTCCTGATGAAAATTCCCGTAAGCATAGGCAGTACAATCCGCAGCAATCAGTAGGTCTGCGCCATTTAAAAATCCTGCCTTTGAACTCGCTAGTTTTAATTGTATAGGCCACTGATTCAATTCTGAAGCTACTGATGTCTCTGACTCGTTATTAATTTTATGAGGCACTGCTTTCACCTTCAAATTTACATTTCTTTTTATAGACTTTTCCATGGTACCAGGACATCCACAAGGTAAATTTTCTTTCTTATCACTTTGTTCCTTCTTTGCTTCAACAGCAACTACGTCATAATCCGCTGCATCTCTTTCAATTATTTTAATAGCATCTGTTGGACACTGTGGGAGGCAATCCCCTAAGCCGTCACAATACTCATCACTTATTAATTTAGCCTTACCGTTTATTAACTCTATTGCGCCTTCATGACAACCACTTATACATATTCCACAACCATTACATTTGCTCTCATCTATGCTTATAATATCTCTTTTCACATTAACCCCTCCTAATTTTTTTATATATATTAATCTAAATTATATTTTTCATTGACTGTATGCACTAAGTGTATTAAAATTGCTTATGATAGTATGTAACTTACGTTACCAAATTAAAAATTTAAGGGTGATTTTATGAATAACCTAGTAGATAATTTAAAGTATTGCATTTTATTTAAAAACTTGACTAATGAGGAGTTAAGTAATTTATTAGCTAATATAAACTACTCCCTCTACGATAATTGTAAAAACTGTGATGAATGCCGTGGCTGTATAATTGCACTAGAGGGTGATATTTGCAACTCTTTAGGAATTGTAATTCGTGGTGAACTAGAAGTACAAAAACATTACGCTAGTGGGAAAATTGTAACACTTGCCAAATTAAATAAGGGAAAGACCTTTGGTGAAGCGGTTACTTTTTCAGAGACAAATATATATCCAGCTACTATAGTAAAATCTAAAGGTTCGATTATACTTTATATTTCAAAAAAAGATATTTTAACTATGTGTAGTGCTTACCCTAAAGTATTAAATAATTTCATGCAACTCCTATCAAGTAAAATTCTTTTACTTAATAGAAAAATTAAAGAACTCTCTTTTGAAACCTTAAGACAAAAGATATCTAATTACTTACTCTCTCAATATGAAATTCAAAAAAATTTAGCACTTGTACTTACTGTATCTAGAAATGATCTTGCTGAGCATCTAGGTGTACAAAGGCCATCTCTTTCAAGAGAGCTTGTAAATATGAAGAATGACGGATTAATAGATTTCACTAAAAACTTATTCCAGATAAAAGATTTAGAAGGTATTGAAGACATATTAGAATAACTCAATTTTTAATATGTTGGAACTTTCTTTTAATAAATATTAAATTTTACTTGATAATTATTATCCGTTGATGTATACTTTCTATTATAGGGAATATAAGTTTCCTACAAAACAAGTAAATTATATTACTTAATATAATAAATACGAAGTAAATACTACAAGGGAGATAACAATTAATAATTATTATCTAGCCCAGAGACCTACGAGGGGGAAATAAATATGAAAAAATTTGTTTGTACAGTATGTGGATATATTCACGAAGGAGACTTCGCACCTGATGTGTGCCCAGTTTGTGGTGCAAAAGCCGATAAATTTATTGAAAAAACTGATGATGATATGACATGGGCAGATGAACATATAATTGGAGTTGCTAAAGAAGTTGATGCCGAGGTTCTAGAAGGACTAAGAGCTAATTTTGCTGGAGAATGTACTGAAGTTGGTATGTATCTAGCAATGAGCCGTCAAGCTGATAGAGAAGGTTTCCCTGAAGTAGCAGAAGCTTACAAGAGAATAGCTTTTGAAGAAGCAGATCACGCTTCAAAATTTGCTGAATTACTTGGAGATGTAGTAGCAGCAGATACCAAGAAAAATCTTGAAATGAGAGTTGCAGCTGAACATGGAGCTTGCCAAGGTAAAAAAGATTTAGCTACTTTAGCTAAAAAACTTAACTACGATGCAATACACGATACAGTACATGAAATGTGTAAAGACGAAGCTCGTCACGGTGCAGCATTTAAGGGATTACTTAATAGATATTTCAAGTAAAATAATATAGAGTAAGAAAAAGCAACTTACAGAAAATTTCTGTAAGTTGCTTTTTAAGTTTTCATAAATAAATTATAATAATTAACTATTTAGTTCCGAATAATCTGTCGCCAGCATCTCCAAGACCTGGTACAATATATCCTTTTTCATTTAATCTTTCATCAATTGAAGCTACATATATATCCACGTCTGAATGTGCATCTGTAATAGCCTTAAGTCCCTCTGGCGCAGCTATAAGACACATGATTTTTATGTTTATGGCACCTCTTTTCTTAAGCGCTGAAATGGCATCTATTGCAGATCCTCCTGTAGCAATCATAGGGTCTGTAATAATTACATCTCTTTCATTAATGTCCTGAGGTAATTTACAAAAATATTCAACTGGTTGAAGTGTTTCCTCATTTCTATACATTCCTATGTGTCCAACCTTAGCTGCTGGTATAAGTTTTAACATACCGTCAACCATTCCTAGTCCTGCTCTTAATATTGGTACTATAGCCATTTTCTTTCCTGCTAAAACATTACATTTAGTAGTGCAAATAGGTGTTTTTATTTCTATTTCTTGGGTTTGTAGATCACGTGTAACTTCATAAGCCATTAGCATTGCAACTTCAGAAACTAACTCTCTAAAATCCTTTGAACCTGTATTTTCGTCTCTTATGAATGATAATTTATGTTGTATAAGTGGATGTGTAATTTGTGTTACTTTACTCATATGTATTTCCTCCTAAATTTTTTATTATTTATTTAATATATTTATTCTCAATTTCTGTGATTTTGTCAATTCTCTTTTGATGTCTGTCTCCTTGAAACTTAGCATTAATAAAGGCATCTACTATATCCAGTGCTAACCCCTTGCCAATAACTCTTTCTCCCATTGTAAGTATGTTAGCGTTATTATGTTCTCTAGCAGCATGAGCGCTAAAAGTATCACTACATAGCGCAGCCCTTATTCCAGGTACTTTATTAGCAGCAATACCTATTCCTATTCCTGTGCCACATATAAGTATGCCTAGTTCGTAATTATCTGCCACTACTTCCTGCGCAACTTTTAGTGCATAATCTGGATAATCACAAGATTCTCCAGTATAAGTTCCAAAATCTTTTATCTGGATGTTTTTACTCTCTAGATGCATAATTATCTCTTTTTTTAAGTTTAATCCACCATGGTCACTACCTAATGCTATTTTCATTATAAAACACCTCCGAAACATTTTTTTATAGAATCTACATATTACAAAAAAAGAAGACATTGGTATTTAAATAAGTTATTTAAATACCATTATCTTCCTCGTTTTATGGATAATGCGAATAAATTGTTATTTAGTTGTTCAAACTCTTTCAAATAATGCGAAAAATCTTTAACATACAATATATTCATAATCATCCTCCTTGTATATTCTATAAAGTATAAATTGTCATCTACCTACACATAAATTATATCAAAACCTGCAGATTTCTTAAGCCTATTCATTATAGCAACACCTATGCCTTTTTCTTCAAAGGCTTCTGATAATATTAAATCTACCTCTGTAGCATCAAAGCCTCTTAAAACTTCAAAAAGGTTTCTGCCCACATTACCAAGCTGATTTCTACTACCTAAAGAAATAACCGTTCCATAAGGGTATTTATCTTTAGTTTCATCTGTTGCCATTATGCCTATTTTTATGTTGCCCATACTATTCTGCGCTATTTCATTGATTTTTGCAACAGTTTTTTCTAAATTTCCACATATAATTTTCACTGGAGCCTTCGGTGCATAGTGTCTATACTTCATACCAGGTGCCTTAGGAATAAAATCGCTCTTTGGTTTAGACATTATATTTTTATCTATATATATTTTATGGTCTATTTCTTTTAGCATCTCAATAGTTATTGCTCCTGGTCTTAATATGCATAATGGTGTACAGGTACAATCAACTATTGTTGACTCTAGCCCCACCTCACTTTTATTTCCACCTAAAATATAATCTATCTTTCCACTTAGATCTTCAATACAACTTTCCACATCAGTAGGACTAGGTTTCCCAGATATATTAGCAGACGGAGCCGCAATAGGTGTACCCGCAGCTTCAATAAGTTTTCTTGCAATAATACTCGATGGCATACGTATACCTACAGTATGGAGCCCCGCACTTGTAGTTTCAGGAATTAAATCAGACTTATTAAAAATAAGCGTTATTGGCCCTGGCCAGTACCTATTCATTATTTGCTTAGCTAAATGCGGTATTTCTTTAACTAATGGTCCTATATTAAAATCAGCCACATGAACTATAAGGGGATTATCTTGAGGCCTTCCTTTGGCCTTAAAAATCTTCTCAACAGCTATTTTATCTAAAGCATTAGCTCCAAGACCATAAACAGTCTCAGTGGGAAACGCAACTAACCCACCTTTATTAATAACACGTCCTGCCTCATTAATTATATCTTGTTCAATATTATTTTCATCTAAAATTACAATCTTTGTATTCATCCTCACACCTCACAATTAAATCGCGTTAGTCATTACGAGTCCTAATATTATACCTAAAAGAATGCCCAATGTGCTTGTAGTTCCTGACCAAAGTTTTTTAGATCGCGGAATCATCTCTCCGTAAATCACATATAACATAACTCCAGACGCAAAAGCTAAAGAGTTACCTAATATCTCCATAGATATACTACCAATATAAATTCCCATCCAAGCACCAATTGCAGTAGGAAGTGCCGTTAAAAAAGCATAAAATAATATTGTTCTACTCTTTGTCCCGGTCAGCATCAGAGGAGCTGCAACTGCTAATCCTTCAGGTATATCATGTATTGCAATTATCACACTCATTTTAAGGCCTAAACTTTCTCCATTAACAAATCCAAATCCCATTATGAGCCCTTCCGGGAAATTATGAAGCATTATTCCTATAGCAACCATAAATGCAAACTTTGTATATTCAGAATTTACATTTTGGCTTAAGCTACTAATTCTATCTATTATCACAACAATAACAATTCCTAGAACTAAAAAAAATAAAGTTCTTAAAAATCCTGTTTTGTCCATTGCTTCTGGAATAAGTTCAAAAACTACTATAGAAAGCATAAGTCCTGATGCAAATCCTATAATATTTCCTAAAAATTTTCGAGAAGGTTTTTTCATAACTACACCCAAAAACGCACCAAGCATTGTTCCTATGAGTGCTATTACCCCAGTAAATAAGATTATTAAAACAATTGTACTTTTCACTTTTCTACCCCCACTTCTATAAGAAAATAAGTATAGAAGCTTTTATGCACTATACTTATCTATATATATTAATCTTATTTATACCCGCGGGGGTTTATGCTGTATTCTCTATATTCTTTAATTTTCTCTATAGTATCATCTGAAAAAAATGCTCCAACACATGATTTATATAGATCATCTAATAAATTATATTTCCTAAATCCGCCATTACTAATAGTAATGTAGTAATATTCTTGCTCTAGATCTGAAATTTTGATTTTATTATACATTTGAGCCACATAAGGATATTTTCGTAAAAATTTTAAATCTATAGGGATAACCTTTTTATTTCTAAATCTAGATTTTGTTATTATAATAATTTCTAAATTCTTACCTTGATTTATAGTGTGAATTAAAGCAACTTTATTACATATAATAATAAATTTAACTTTTGCAATCCCACACCATATACTTATCTTGTAGCCCTCAAGTTTAAATTCCATAAATTCCTCATTAAATCTTAAAAGCATAACAAAAGTAATCATAAGCTCGATGCAAACTAAATATATTACAAAAAACATATTTATAATCTTTGATACTATTAATATAATTGGTAATAAAACAAAAATAAAGCACATTGATAGCATAAAACGTTTATAAGTTTTCTTTTGCTTTCTAATGGCTTTATTTATATTCATAATTTCACCCTTCAATTATATTAATACATATTTATTTAATAACTATTAATCATTATTACCCATAGCTTTCATCTTTGCTGCTTGGTCAGCAGTTATTAATGTATTTAGCATTTCATCTATATCTCCATCAAGAAAATCATCTAATCTATATAGGGTTAGCCCTATTCTATGATCTGTTACTCTTCCTTGGGGATAATTATAGGTTCTTATTCTCTCACTTCTATCTCCTGTACCTACTTGACTCTTTCTATCTTCAGCTATTCCTGCAGATCTTTCGGCCTCAGCTTTATTATACAATCTGGATTTTAGTATGATTAGTGCCTTAGCCTTATTCTTCAACTGAGATTTCTCATCCTGGCAAGAAACTACAATTCCTGTAGGTAAATGTGTCATTCTCACTGCTGAATCTGTTGTATTAACACACTGACCTCCATTTCCCGATGCTCTAAACACATCTATTTTTAAATCAATAGCATTAACTTCAATATCTACGTCATCAACCTCTGGTAAAACAGCTACCGTAGCCGTAGAGGTATGAATTCTTCCACTTGACTCTGTGTCTGGAACTCTTTGAACTCTATGAACTCCGCTTTCATATTTAAATTTACTATAGGTAGATTCGCCTCTTATCATAAATACTATTTCTTTAAATCCACCGATGTCAGTTTCATTAGCACTCATTACTTCAACTTTCCAATTATTACGTTCTGCATATCTTGTGTACATCCTAAATAGATTTGCTGCAAATAACGCTGCTTCATCTCCACCTGCACCTCCTCTGATTTCCACAAATACATTTCTTGCATCATTTGGGTCCGTAGGTAAAAGCAAAATTCGAATTTCTTCTTCTACATTTTCTTTAATTTCATTTAAGTCTTTAATTTCAGCTTGAATCATATCTTTCATTTCTTTATCAGATTCTTCTCTAAGCATTTCTTTATTTGTATCTATATCTTCTTTAGCTTTTTTATATATTCTATATTTCATAACAAGTATTTCTACTTCAGCCTGCTCTTTAATTAGTTTTTGCCATTCCTTTTGATTAGCAATAACTAAAGGGTCACTAATTTTCATATTAAGTTCGTCATATTTATTTTCTGTAAACTCTAGTCTATCTAACATTTTATCACTCCGTATATATATTTTCACATTGTTCATTGTATCACATTTAGCTGCAACATACAAATTGAATATAAATGACTTATCCAGCTAAATTGGCACTAACAACTCTATCATTTCCAGATAAATCTTTAATACATTGTATTTCCACAAATCCTGACTTTAAAAGTATTTCTGCAACCTGTTCTCTTTGATCATATCCTATTTCAAAAGCCAGTAGCCCACCCTTTTCTAAAACCTGTAAACTTTGCTCTGTAATTTTCCTATAAAAATCCAACCCATCTTCACCACCACTAAGAGCTATATATGGTTCATAATTCTTTACATCTTCCATAAGACTTGGTATAATTTCATCTCTTATATACGGAGGATTAGAAACTATCACTTGGAACTTTTCATTTTCATCTATAGCAGTTTGCAATAAATCACTAATTTCCGCATGTACTCTTTTAGACAATTCAAATCTTTCTATATTAGATTTTGAAATAGATACCGCATCGCTGGATATATCATACAACTTTACCTTGGTATCTTTAACAAATTCAGCTATAGCAATCCCAATAGCACCACTTCCACTACAGACATCGCAAACCTTCGTATAAGCGCTCTTATTTATACGTTCAATAACACCTTCAACTAAAATTTCTGTATCAGGTCTCGGTATTAGAACTCCAGGTCTTACTATGAAATTCATGCCCATAAATTCACACTCTCCTAGAATATATTTTACAGGCATCTTGTCTTTTCTTAGCTGAATTAACCGTGAAAATTCTGCTTCCTGCTCCGGGTTGAGGTCAACATTTCTATTAAGCATTATGAACAATTTATCCACATTTAAAACCTTAGAAAGTATAAGCTGTGAATCCAATATATAGCTTTCAATCTCAACTTTTTTTAAGACTGCATAGGATTCAATGAGTATTTCTCCTATGTTCATTATACTTCAATACCTTCAGCTGCTTTAAGGGCACTTATTGCCACCTCAAGTTGTGATAAATCCGGTTCCCTAGTAGTTAGATTTTGTAATTTAAGCCCTGGGTAAGAGAGAACTTTAGCTAATGTGCCTGTGCTTTTTCCCATCCATTTAATAATTTCATAACTTACTCCTGAAATTACAGGAAGAAGTATAATCCTATATGCTATTCTCTCCCAAATTGAATTCCAACCTGTTAAAGAAAACACTATTATACTAACTATCATTACTAAAAACAAAAAATTTGTACCACATCTTGGATGTAACCTACCAAATTTAGCTGCATTCTCTGGTGTTAATTCCATATCACTTTCATAACAAAATATGGTCTTATGTTCTGAACCATGATACTCAAACACTCTTTTAATATCTTCCATCTTTCCTATTAGATACACATATGCAAGGAATATTGAAACTCTAATAATTCCTTCTACAATATTCAAAGTCATTACACCTGCACCCATTTTGCTAAAAATGCTAGCTACAAGAGTTGGCAAAACAAAAAATAATCCTATTGATATAACAAGTGAAAAAGCTAGAGATATTCCCATAATCACATCATTACTTTTCTCTTTAAATATTTTTTTTAACCATTTATCTAGTTTTGAAGGTTCTTCCTCCTCTTCAAAAAAAGAAGCTGAGTAATTCAAAGTTTGTACACCTATAATCAAAGATTCAATTAACGAAATGAATCCTCTTATTATTGGAAGTCCCAAAACCTTATTCTTTTTAGTATAAGATGTATAATCCTTTTTTTCCACTACAATTTCTCCCCCCGCAGTTCTTACCGCAGTGGCAATTCCCTTACTCCCTCTCATCATAACTCCTTCAATTACTGCCTGACCTCCAACGCTTACATTTCTAGCCATAATTACACCCCTTCCCTAGGAACAATGTGACACTTTCTACATCTAGCTTCATAGGATTCTGTAGCCCCAATTAACACAATTGGATCCTCATACTTAGCTGGTTTTCCATTAATTAAACGCTGAGTTCTAGTAGCTGGATTACCACATACTACACAAATAGCTTGGATTTTATTAACAAATTCAGCTGTAGCAAGGAGGGCAGGTATCGGTCCAAAAGGTATTCCCCTAAAATCCATATCAAGTCCTGCACAAATAACTCGTTTATTATTATCAGCTAAAGTAGTAATTATATCAATTATTCCTAAATCAAAAAATTGGACCTCATCAATGGCAACAACTTGTGTATCCGCGTCTATAAGATTTAATATCTCTGCACTATCTTTAACGGGAACTGCTTCTTCCTTAACTCCACAATGAGAAACCACATCTTCCTTACTAAATCTATTGTCAATTTGCGGTTTAAAAACTTGTACCTTTTGTTTTGCAATTTTAGTTCTTCTTATCCTACGTATTAATTCCTCAGATTTTCCACTATACATAGGCCCTACAATAACTTCCACCCAGCCATGATTTTTTGGTCCGTACATAACTTTACCTCCAATTTGTTAATCCTTCTTTTAAAACTTAAAAATAAGACCTTAAGTGCACATATAATTCCATAAAACTTTTACATATATTTTATTACTGGAACAAAAATACTCCAGCAAGTACATTTTATCAAATATATACAATATATTAAAGTAAAAATTAATTTTATTACTGTTGACTTAATTATTCATTCTATGATAAAATTGAATAGTTGACAATACGGATATATATTTTTTTTGAAAGAGGTGAAAAATATGCAAGAAGGAATACACCCAGAATACCATAATGATACAGTTGTTAAATGTGCATGTGGAAACACTTTTATTACAGGATCTACTAAACAAGAACTTAAAGTAGACGTATGTTCTAAATGTCATCCATTCTACACTGGGAAGCAAAAGAATATCGATGCTGGTGGAAGAGTTGATAAATTCATGAAAAAATTCAACCTTAAAAGTGACGACGTAGAATAATATATTAATGGAAAAGATTTAATTATCTTTTCCATTTTTTCATTTATATAAGTAATTTTTAAAATAACCAATAAATAATTAACAATATGTACTTTAAATTATTTTATCTAGCTAATAATTCAAAATTCTTATTTATCATTTCAAAAAATTCTTTATTACTTTTAGTTGTACCCAATAAATTCAGAAGCTTTTCTGTTACGCCTAGAGCATTACCCTCTCTATACATTATCTTTCTTAAATTATATATAGTTTCCATTTCAATTTTAGTAAGCAATAAATCTTCTCTTCTTGTTCCTGATTTATAAATATCAACCGCTGGGAATATTCTTCTTTCTTGAAGCTTTCTATCTAAGTGAACTTCCATGTTACCCGTACCCTTAAATTCTTCGAAAATCATATCATCCATCCTGCTTCCTGTTTCTACGAGTGCAGTAGCAAGTATTGTTAAACTTCCACCTTCTTCGATATTTCTAGCTGCTCCAAAAAATTTCTTTGGCATTAAAAGTGCACTAGGATCCAGACCACCGGACAGTGTTCTACCTGAAGGTGTTACAGTTAAATTGTAAGCTCTCGAAAGTCTAGTTAAACTATCTAACAGAATAACTACATCTTGCCCTTGTTCCACCATTCTTTTAGCTCTTTCAAGTACCATATAAGCTACTTTTGTATGATGATCTGGTTCTTCATCAAAAGTTGAATAAATAACTTCACCTTTAATTGATCTTTGCATATCAGTAACTTCTTCTGGCCTCTCATCTATTAAAACAACAATTAATTTTACTTCAGGGTGATTTATAGAGATACTATTAGCAATTTTTTTAAGAAGTGTTGTTTTTCCTGCCTTAGGTTGTGCTACAATTATGCCTCTCTGACCTTTACCTATAGGTGAAATAATGTCCATGATTCTTGCTGACAAGTCACTGGGACTAGTTTCTAGCGTCAATCTTTGCGTTGGATAAATAGGAGTTAGCCTTTCAAAAGGTCTTCTACCAACAGCTCTTTCTGGATTTTCACCATTTACTGCTTGTACATACAATAGTGCTTTGAATTTTTCACCTTCCTTAGGTGTTCTAACTTTACCTTCTACTTCATCTCCAGTTTGCAAATTAAATCGTCTAATTTGAGATGGTGAAACATAAATATCATCCTGACCTGATAAATAGTTATTTCCTCTTAAAAACCCATAACTATTATTTTCAATTATTTCTAGAACTCCTCTTGCTGCCCCTGATTCATTTATCATTTCTTGTAATTTCTCTTTTTTATTTTCATTTTGATTCTTAAAACCAGTATCTACGTCTGCACTGGGGATTTTTTCTTTTTGAATTTCTTTTTTTTGAATTGGCTTGCTTAGAATTTGTTTTTCTGAATTCTCTATAGAATTAGTTTGAACTGTAGAAGTGATTTTGGGACTTATTTTTTCTCTTAAAATAACTCCATCCCTTTGCAATGATATTGGCGTTATTTTCTTTATTTCCTGAATTAACTCGCTTTTTTTAAGCTTAGAAATATTTTTAACGCCAAGCTCTTTACAATATTCTCGCAGCTCGACTACTGTCATGGTATCAACATTTTTATTTATCAAAAATCTGCACCTCCGAAGGGTATTTTATATAATATCTATTTAATAAATATCATGGAAATTTAAAAACGTGTTTGCTATCCAATGAATTTTTTAGAAATGATATACTATTTTAATTATATCCTATTTTATAATTTTAATCCACTATATTAAAAATGCACATAAACCACTAAAAGTTTATGTGCATTTTATAACCTATTACATTCATTTTATATCATAGCATAAATTTTCTCTATAGTCTTCCTATGTTCATTTACTTTTTCAATAACCGTTTTGTTCTTCCCAATAAAGAATATAGGTAAGGCTAGTTGCTCGCATCCCCCTATGACCATATTCCTTTTAAGAAGCTCTTTAATATTATAATGATAAGAATGATCTTCACCACATAGTGAGCACTTGATTTTAATTACTATTTCATTACCTTTATTAACCTTAAGGTTTAAAGAGGGAAATCTAGTATTAATACTCTCTAATTCAAATATTGTAAGTTCACAAACCTTATATTGACCATTAGAATCCTTTAAAGCCATAGCAATATTAGTATCGAATATCAATTACCCCACCTCCATATTATTGTAAGTTATAAAAACCCAAGGTATTTTTTTATTAAAGTGTTTTAATTTCATTAAAGTGTTTTAATTTCATTAAAGTGTTTTATACTTAATTCTATATATTTTATGAAATTCCTTCTAAATTAGACTTGAAATTTACGGAAATTTTAATTCTTATTTATTATGTTCCAATGATGCCTTAATAAAATCCTTAAATAGTGGATGTGGTTTGTTAGGTCTAGATTTAAGCTCAGGATGAAACTGAACTCCAACAAACCAAGGATGATCTTTAATTTCAACTATTTCAACTAATCTTTCGTCTGGGCTTGTTCCTGAAAGGATAAGTCCTGCATCAGTTATTATTTTTCTATACTCATTGTTAAATTCATATCTATGTCTATGTCTCTCATATATCACTTCATCACTGTATGCTTTATGTGCATTAGAGTCTTTAGCTAATTTACATGCATATAGCCCCAGTCTCATAGTTCCACCTTTTTCATCTAGATCCTTTTGCTCTGGCATTAAATCTATTACAGGATACTTAGTTTCAACCTCAAGCTCTGAACTATTAGCTCCACTCAGTCCTGCAACGTTTCTAGCATACTCTATAACGACGCACTGCATACCAAGACATATTCCGAAAAATGGGACCTTATTTTCTCTAGCATATCTTGTAGCCTCGATTTTACCTTCTATTCCCCTGTCACCAAATCCTCCTGGGACCAGTATCCCATCCACATCACCCAATATTTCATTTGCATTTTCAGATGTTACATCGCAAGCATTTACCCATTTAATTTCTACATTAGAATCATTGTAAAGACCCCCATGGCTCAATGCCTCAACCACAGAAATATAGGCATCATGCAGTTCTACATATTTTCCCACTAATGCTATTTTTACATCACCAGATAAATTCTTTAATCTATGTACCATAGAAATCCACTCACTGTTATCTGTTTCATCACAACTCAGTTTTAATTTTTTACAAACAAGAGTATCCAACCCCTCTTTATGAAGCATAAGAGGGACTTCATATAAATTCTCAGCATCCAAGTTTTGAATTACACAGTCCGTTTCTAAGTTACAGAACAGACCAATTTTAGCCTTCATATCATCAGATATTTCCTTTTCAGAGCGGCATACTATGATGTCAGGTTGAATACCTATACTTCTTAACTCTTTTACAGAATGTTGAGTTGGTTTAGTTTTAAGTTCTCCTGCCTTAGCTAAATATGGTACTAATGTAACATGTATAAAGCAAGAATTCTCTATCCCTACTTCATATTTAGCCTGTCTTATAGCCTCTAAAAATGGTAGCGATTCAATATCTCCAACAGTTCCACCAATTTCAGTTATAACCACATCTACATCTTTTTCTTTAGCTACTCTATAGACTCTTTCTTTTATCTCATTAGTTATATGCGGTATTACTTGCACTGTACCACCTAAATAGTCTCCTCTTCTCTCTTTTGATATAACTGCCCAATATATTTTGCCTGTAGTTACGTTGCTACTCTTACTTAAATTTTCATCGATAAATCTCTCATAATGTCCTAAATCCAAATCTGTTTCTGCACCGTCATCTGTTACAAAAACTTCTCCATGCTGATAGGGACTCATAGTTCCTGGGTCCACATTAATATATGGGTCAAATTTTTGAATAGAAACTTTTAACCCTCTATTCTTTAAGAGCCTTCCAAGCGAAGCAGCTGTTATTCCTTTTCCTAGGGATGAAACTACCCCTCCTGTTACAAATATGTACTTAGTACTCATAATTAATCCTCCAATGTTGTTATTGTTCATTACAACTTGTATATTTTAATTCTAATTTGATTTTGACAAATGGATACCTATATAAAACTTTAAAAAAAGCTTGACAGATGTTCTTTATGGTTCTATAATAGAAATTACCCTATAAAAACAATCGTATAGTAAACTGGTATATGTGTTTGCAAAAACCATATAAATATCTTATCATACTTTTTTGTCATTCACCAGTGCTTTTTTTGTTTTTCTTTTTTTGAAGATTTTATTAAAGATTTTTTATAATAGCAAAGGCTATGTTCTATATAGAACATAGCCTTTATTTTAGATATACTTTAATTCTATTGAGCTTTAATATTAATTATAAGTTTGGTACTTAAAACTTGTTGATTTCCTATCATCATATCATAATCTATAAACACATCTCCGCCGTTATTATCCACCTTCATTTTCAATTCCTTAGTATCCACTGTAAGATCTAAAGCTCCATGCGGTGTATTATATAGCGTTAAATCCCTTCCATTTTTCTTAAATTTCATTTCAGTTGTAGTTGTTCCGGTTCTTATCAGTGTGAAGTTTTCTTCATCAATTTTTAATGTAGTAGTAGTTCCCTCCATTCCTGAAATCTCCGTCTCTTCATATATTGCATAATAAGAATTATCTTGTTTATAAAACTTACCAGGTGTCACCACTTCAATTGTATCCTCTTCATCTTTGCTGTCAGCTTGTTTGCTAACAACTGAAATTATAGCATTTTTATCCATAAATTTACCCCTCACTAAATTAAAATATATTGGCTTATTTCTTCTTCTGTAGCAGGAACTGCTTCTATAGACTCACTTAGTGGATTATCACATCTACCATATTTAACAGATATGATTTTCTCGTCTTTACCCTTAGAATACCGTCCTGTAACTTTTGCTGCAAATTCAATATCGGCCTTAGTTTCTTTACCGATTATAACTATCGTAGATCCAATATAATCCGCTGCTAAAAATTTCAAATCTTCCTGCGTTATTAATTGATTTAAAATTTCTCCTTCTTCTTGTGTTCTTGTAGATATAATCTTTGCGTCTTTAGACAGTCTAAAATGTCTTCCTATTTTTAGTAATTCTAAATCCATTACAGATATATCTTGTTTATGCTCTACAAGGTCCCTAAGTCTTAAAGCGTAATTAGGGTCAGTAAGTTTACACCCACCAGCTGGTGATGGGTAGTCTACAATCCCCCACTTCTGCGCTAATCCCATTTGGACACCTCTGGTTCTCCCTTTTATATCCATAAGTCCTTCTCTATTTATTAAGCCATTTATCTCCATTTCAGTTGGATTAAGATTTTTAGCACTTAAAGGCCTCAATATTTTACTCCCTATACCAGATTCATTTTTCACTATGTCTAAGGCTGACCTATTTTGAGACATAGGTCTTTGATTTAAAACTTCTCCTGTTATGATAAAATCCGCATGATATTTTTCCAGTAGCACTCCACAATGTCTCATCATCATAGCATGGCAATCAATACAAGGATTCATATTTTTACCATGTCCATGTTTCGGTTTTTTTACCATTTCAAAATGCTCGTCTGAAAAATCTATAACTTCTAAGGGTATATCTATTTGTTTAACCATTTTTAATGCATGTTCCTCATTAAAAAAATTAGATTTAAAACATATTCCGATAACTTCTATCCCTTGATCTTTTACAAGTTTTGCTGCGAGTATACTATCTAGCCCTCCAGAAATCATAGCTAAAGCTGTTGTCATAAATTTTCTCCTCCCGACCCTGTATTTATTATTTATTATTTCTTTCTATAGCAAGTTTAATAAGTTCGTCAATAAGCGTTCCAAATTTTTTACCTGTAGCATCCCACATTTTAGGATACATACTTATTTTAGTAAAGCCTGGTATAGTGTTAACCTCATTTAAATAAACATCTTCAGTTTGTTTATCAACTAAGAAATCCACTCTTGCCATGCCAGCACAATCTAATATTTTATAAATTTTTATAGCCTGCTCTCTTATGGTCTCAAGTTTAGCTTCGCAGAGTGCCGCAGGTATTAAAAGCACAGATGCTTCACTTTTATATTTAGCTTCATAATCATAAAATTCTTTTGCTGGGACTACTTCACCCGGAATAGATGCTTCTGGATAATCATTACCTAGTACAGACACTTCAATTTCCCTAGCATTTATAGCCTTTTCAACTAAAACTTTTCTATCATGTTTTAGTGCTTCGAAAAGTCCAAGTGTTAATTCCTCTTTGTTATGAGCTTTTGTTATCCCCACAGAAGACCCACCATTAGATGGCTTAATAAATACATCATAGCCTAATCTCTTCTCTATTTTTTCTATAGATATATCTTTATTTTTTGCATACTCATAAGCATTAATTACTACGTAATCAGCTTGCACTATATTAAAATTTTCCAATAAGTACTTCGTATAAATTTTATCCATACAAATAGCAGAAGACATTACTCCAGGTCCCACACAAGGAATATTAAATATTTTACACATACCTTGAATTGTTCCATCTTCTCCAAATAGCCCATGCATTACTGGAAATACTACATCTACCTCTTTATTAAAAATAATGTTTTGGCCTTCTGGTGTTTTATTAGATTCATCTTTTTCCCATTCTCCGCTCTCTATGTTATCTGTATTCCCAGTGTACTTAAACCATAATCCTTCCTTTGTTATCCCTATAGGATATATATCATATTTTGTCCTATCAATATTTTTTAATACTGATGTTGCTGATGATCTTGAAACCTCATGTTCAGTAGACTGTCCACCAAATAAAATTGCTATTTTCTTTTTCATTGACTATCTCTCCTTATAACTATAATAATTATTTTATGAATAATAAAATCATTAGTTCATCAAATAAATTCATCATTATATCTTATTATAACATTTATATATATTACTTTGCATCTATTTAAAAAATCAAGATTATAAATCAACTCAATACAAGAGAGGATATATGTGCAACTTATGCAATATATCCTCTCTTATTTATACTAAAGGACGTATCCTAAATAGTTAACTTACCATTAGGAGTATCTATTATTTCTATTATTCTTTGTTCATACCCAGTACTTGTGTCAATATATACTATAAATTCTTTTTCCTTATATGAGCCTAAAAATTCATAACACAAAACCTCTATATTATTCTCAGTGGGTATAATAGCTAAACTAATTTTACTTATTTTAAGTCTCTTACCAACCTTTTCCTGTGCTTTTGCAATGGTTATTTTCGGCTCTGTAATCTCTCTTTTCTCGACATGAGACACTAAAAATTTTTCTGATTCAATTCCTATAATGCTGCCATCATCTAGTGCAATCTTAAGTTTTACTTGATCTGGATAAATTGCTACTTCTCCTTGGTTATACACATAGCTTACCACCGCCGTGTTTTCATAATTCAACGTATATGTAGGTTCCATATTTTTATAGCCTATTTTTCCGATAAAGGCGCTGCCACCTTTTATTGCATCTTTTATATCTATAGCTTTTTTTCCTATAGACCTATTATCTAATAAATATACTATTCTTCCTCCATTTTTACTTATTTCTATCACTGCCACGCCATCATTTTTCTCTCTTCCTTTAAATGTTATATTAAAGGTATATGATGGTATTCTAGTTTTCCCTTCTACTGGTTTATTCTCAATGTTTACAATTTTATCTTTTCCATATATATTTTCTATTATTTTAATAGCTTCATTTTCACTTACTTCCTTTTGTTTTATTATTTTAGGCTCTATTTCTAATATATTGTCGGAAAAAGGCCCATCATAAATTAATGCTGGATATTGAACTATTTGCTTTTGTATTCCCTTGAATTTTTTAGTCATAAGGTCATCCCCTGCTTTTGCAAATACCCCACTACTTTTTTTCCTAATCTCTCCCCATTTTACTTTTCCCTCATTTATTTCTGAAAGCACCCCATTTAATTGTTCCTGAAGAGTATAAGATTGCCTTTCTAATTCATCAATAAAATCATATTCTTTATTATTAAGATCCTTCCCTTGTGAAGCTACTTTTGCTAAAGTATAACAGAAATCTCCTACTTGAGCTAAAAATTCACTAGTGTCTCCAACCACTGATTGATCAAGTGGTAAGGAATGTAACTTATCATTTGCAGTTGCCGAAAATCTAAAAATCTCTTCAAACACTACTATACTTTGTTCTCTAGACCCTACAATAGCAGCTTTACCCAGATTCACTCTTATATTTTGCACAGAATCAACAAGTTCATACATATTTTTACTATATTGACCTTGAAGATAATTTCTATAATCTAATCTTTCCAAATACATTAGTATAGCAAAAGTAGTTGAAAATACAACTATAATAGTCACAGCACTTGTATACAACATCCTTCTCTTTATCATTTTCATTAGTTTTCCTCCTAGCATTTCCTTGATAATTTATTTAAGAGAATAATCCATTTAAAATTTCCATAAATTTAAATTTCACAACTATTTTTTTGTTGTCTTTAGTATTATCTATTAATTCATACTCATCCTCTGACAATACGCTTTTCATATCACTTTCTGTTTCCTCTAAAGCTACCTCTCCTTTTGTAATATCTACAAAACATAATGGTGGAAACATAACACACCACCAATTTTGTCCTCTTCCACTACCAATAAGTATCCTGTAAGCTTCATATTGCCCCTGAGGAAGCGTTATATTTCCATAGGATTTAACTGGAAAATATTCCTCTGAAAGAGTTGTATCTACAGAATATTTAAATCCATTTTTATTTATAACCATTGCTGCAATTTTTTTTATATTTTTATCTTCACTATTTATAATCACTCTTGACTCTTCTATGCTCCTACTATTTATAAGTTTTGGTGATACATATTCTAAAACAGCATCTCTTACTTTTAACTTTAACTCCTGATCTACCTTATCATCACTATTAGCTATTACATGAAACCTTATAAGTTTACCTGCAACATCACTTTGGCTTGCCTTTCCACTTATATTGTTTGTATTTAAAGCTATAGAAATGATAATAATTATGGCAACGCTTGTTAATATAAATTTTTTCATAGTGATCCACCCCCGAATACAATGATTTATATTAGAATTATTACCATTTTTTTGTAACTATATTCACTGAACTGCTCCAACTCTTCGTATTTTAGTATTAACATTTACATTTACTGAAGCATTTTTATATTTTCCATTCCAATTACCTTCTATTTTATTCCATAGGGAGGGTTTAAATTTCTCAATATATTCACGTACTCCAAATGGATCTATCTCAAATTCTGTTTTAGATATTTCCATAATCTCTTCACATTCTAAGGAAATAGACTTGTTAAATATATTTTGAAAACTCTCTAACTCACTTTTTTGGAGTGTTTTTTTGCCTACATAATATCCCCCTATTTGGCCCTCAATATTTAAATCTATATTAATGGCTAACTTATCTCCCTTTTCATCTACCGTGATTTTTCGTTTACATCCGTCTATTAAGTAATCAACAGGATGTCCGTCCATATAAATAACTTTTTTTCCAAAATTAAATTTACCACTTAACATTTGAATGTCCAGTACTTCTAAGGCATTAAAATATCCTTTTAATTCATAATCTTTAATTATAGCAGCCCCAGTTAAAATCAATTCATTTTTTTCTTTATCTAAAGTTATTCTAGGTAATAACACATTCCCATTTTCACTTAAAAGAATAAGAAATTCATTCAAATTCATACTCAGAATCCTAGAATTCCTCTTACTATTAGCCATAAGTCCAGAAATGTAATTTTGAGCACTTTTTTCTATATTTGGTTTGAATTTTATACAATCCTCAGCTGTGCCTTCCGAGACAACTATATCAAGCATCCTATTTATGTTAGGATCTCTTTGCAAATAATCCACTATTTCCTTAACGATTTCTTTATATTCTAATAAATTACTACTTAATATAAGTAACTTAGCATGCCCCATATATATATCTCTACTACTTTTAGCCATAGCTTCTGAAACAGCATCTCCCATAGAGGACGCCTCAGTATTAATATATTTTTCCTCTGCACTTCCAGCTTTTTCTGCCCCTAGCATACTCATATCTGGAAATCCATAGGTCACATTAATTTTTTTAATTTTCCCCTCTGCAAAAGGCTCTTCTGGATTGATTTTTTTTAATTCTTCCTCTTTATCAATGTCTTCTCCTGTGTCAACCGCTATAGTGGATATGAAATTAAGCCTATCTATTTCTATTTTATCCCAGCACCCACTAAGTAACACGCAACTGAGTATAACCGGTAAAACCTTCTTAAATTTCATTGGCAGATTTCCTCCTCTCTTTACCTTTCCCAACCAGTAAGATAAGTATCGGTAAGATTACAAAAACAAATATAGCCGTTAATAATACAGGTGTTGTTTCAAACTCTAAAGTGTAAAGTTCTGCTATATTTTCCGGATATAACGCTACCATATAAACAATAGGAATAATTAAAAGTGAAGATAATTTAATGTCTTTTAATTTAAATACAGTTTTTATAATTTCGCCAGAAAAGAAATAAGTGTTAACAAAGGTAGTAAAATAAAAAAATACCCAAAATGCCATTACTACGCCTTCCCAGCGTTCTATAAATGTACCTGGTATATTTAAAGACCTTATCATAGAAATAGTTGGCCATAATAATATCCTGCTCTGTTCTTTTGAAAACACCGCTAAAACAAGCATCATTACAACTGCATAAAATATTGTTACAAATACAATACTCCTCCTTAACACCCGGGACGCATTTTTCTTATTCTTCACATAAGGAAGAATAAGATACGCTATTTCAAGCCCCCCAAAGCAGAGTAAAATATATTTAGAAGCCTTAAAATATTCAGAAGGCTTATTATTAATCACCGGTAACAAATTTGTAAAATCAGCATTCACTGCAATAAGCATAAAAACTATAATCATAGGAATGAACATAATCCAAAATACAACTTCATTAAATTTAACTAAATCAACTATCTCACCTCTAACTAAGTAGGTTGCGGTTAAAATAGTAACTATCAAAACAAATTCCGTAGGGGTCTTCCTTAACAAATATAGTTTAATTACTTCAGCAAATTCCCTCATTCCTAGAGAAACAATAAATATACTATAAAGTGCAAAGATAATAGCAAATGCTCCTCCCAGCATCTTACCAAAATTGTTCTGCAATATATTTGTAAACTGTTCAAAATTATTTTTCTTCATAACCATGTATATAAGATACAGTAATAAGAAAATTACTGCACCGCCCATTAAAGTAACTATCCATGCATCACTTCCTACTTTATCTATAACGTCTCTAGGACTTGAAAATATTCCTATTCCTACTATAGCTACCACTATGGTACTAAATAAACCAAAGTCTCCGATTATTTCTTTATGCCGCATAATATGATTTTTCGCCTCCACTTACAAAGATGATGATTTAAATTATTTTTGTCTTATCTTATCTCCCGTTTTCATGTATTTGGGCCTTTCTTTTAGCTTAGATATAGGCACTCTAATATACATATCTTTTAGATCTTTTACATTAACATTAACCGCCGGCGCTAAATAAGGAATTCCAAAACTTTTCAGTCTAACTAGATGAATAAGAAGCACAATGAGACCCATTATTATTCCATAAAGACCTGCAATTGCAGACGTAATAATAAGTAAAAATCTTGAAAGTCTAAACGCCGAAGTAACTTCATAATTCGGGGTTACAAATGTAGTAATAGCT
The DNA here is from genome assembly GCF_050717635.1 of Clostridium sp. GTDB lineage: Bacteria > Bacillota > Clostridia > Clostridiales > Clostridiaceae > Clostridium_AD. Next base: position 209,090 of record NZ_JBOITO010000007.1, on the reverse strand, counting down.
GTAATTGCCACAATAATTATCATAATAGGGCTAACTATTCCTGCACTTACTGCAGATTGCCCTATAACAAGTCCTCCTACAATGCCAATAGTAGCTCCAATGGGTCTTGGTAGTCTAACCACAGCTTCCATAAGGAGGGCTAAAAACAGCTCCATAATTATAGCCTCTATAAACGCAGGAAATGGGACCCCTTCCCTTGAAGCAGCTATGGAATATGCTAATTTAGTGGGTATTATAGCCGTATTAAAAGATGTAACCGCTACATAAAGCGCCGGAGCAGTAAGGGAAATAAGTATAGAAATCATCCTAATAAATCTAACTATAGAAGCATGCATCCATCTTTGATAATAATCATCCGGTGATTGAAATAAATTAGGCAAAGTACACGGAACAATAATTGCGAAAGGAGAATTATCTACAAGCAATGCTACTCTACCCTCGTATAAAGCTGCTGCTACTACATCAGGCCTCTCAGTACTTTGTATTTGAGGAAAAGGAGAATATTTATTATCTTCTATTAACTGTTCAATGTAGGCAGAATCAAAAACCGCATCAATATCTATTTTTTCTATTCTATCTTGAAGCTCCTTAAGCACCTCTTTATTTACAATATCCTCAATATACATAATAGCAACATCAGTTTTAGATCTAGCTCCTATGGCTTTAGATTTAATTCTTAGCCTAGTATCTCTAATTCGTCTTCTAACTAAAACAGTATTGAATCTTACAGTCTCTGTAAACCCATCTCTTGCTCCTCTGATTACTGTTTCACCAGATGGATCTCCTACTCCTCTAGCTGGCCAAAGACGCGTAGCAATAACATAGGCGCAATCTAACTCATCTATAAACATTAACGTCTCGCCAGAAAGAGCAGCATTAACTCCTTCACTTAATTTTTTCACTTCCCGCATATCGCTAACTGCTAGTAGTTGGTCTTTTATTTGTTCTACATCTTCTATGCCCTTTGAACATAGCATCAATGGTTCCAATACATAATTATCCAATAACAGCTTATCTGCCATTCCGTCTATGTAAACTAAGGCCGCTGTCCACCCTCCAACTTTAAACGTTCTAAAAACAACATCTGAGTTATCCTCTAGAAGTTCTTTTAAATACTTTATATTTTTTTCTACTTGTAGCTCAATTTTGTCTTCAATTTTTTCTTTCATTATGCTCCACTTCCTTAAATGTTATAAGTGAACTGTATACCTTACATTTCAAGCGATTTAAAATATCCACCTAAGTATAAATAGAATTATAGAAACTATAATTGCAAACCATCCTAAAAAACTTGCTTTTTTTCTAGTACTGTCCATATGAGATTTCTTAAAACTCCTGACATCCACAGTAACCACAACAGTTCCTTGAATTAACATCATCACTAAAAAATATGCGTCAAATAAATCTAAGATTTTCATCACTTTGCTCCCTATTTCATTATGATTTATAAAATATATAACTAGTTTCTACGACAGGGCTAAAAAATATTCACTAGTGTCATGAAAATAAAAAAAAACATGCAAAACCAACAGGCTTTTACACGTTTTTATATTTCATATAGAATTGTATCTAAATTGTTCTTGTAATATATACTTCTTTATATTGAATTTTAAATTTATCATAACATCTTTGGGCTTTTAACATATCGTCAAAAAAGGCAAATATTGTTGGTCCACTTCCACTCATCATTGCTCCCATTGCACCCATTTTAATCATATCCTCTTTTATTCTTTTAAGAACCGGATATTTTCTTAGTGTAACGTTTTCAAGTAAATTTTTCATACCATTACATACATCTTGTAATTTTTCTTCTTCCATAGCCTTTATTAAGCCTTCTGTGTCTGGATGTTTATAAATTTTACTAGTATCTAAGCTTTTGTAAACTTCCCTTGTGGATACACCAAAATTAGGTTTAACCAATACTAAAATATAATTTTTAAAAGGCACCAGTGGAGTAATAACTTCTCCTATACCTTCGCATAGTGCAGTCCCCCCAACTATACAGTAAGGAACGTCTGCACCTATTTTTAAGGCTAACTCCATAATTTCATTGTCATCTACTTCTACTTTAAACACCTTTCTAAGTGTTTTAAAAACCGCTGCTGCATCTGTGCTTCCACCTGCCATCCCTGCTGCTACAGGAATATTTTTTTTTAGATGTATATTTATACCTCCGATAACATTATAAGTATCCATAAAGAGTTTTGCAGCTTTATACATTAAATTTTTCTCATCTACAGGTATGTAGGGTTTATTACAGCTTATATTAATACCCTTACTACACTTTTCAAAGGAAATAGAATCGTATAGATCTACACTTTGCATAATCATTTTTAATAAATGATATCCGTCTTCTCTTTTACCTACTATATCTAAAGATATATTTATTTTCCCATAAGCTTTTACTAACATTATTTCCCTCCAACTCTAATAAATATCCCTAAAGTGGCACCATCCACTAAAACGGATGAAATATTACTAATAAAGTTAGTATATTACAACAAATATAATATTGCTACATATAATTTAAATAAGACAATAACAAACCCCCATGTGTAAAAACATCATGGGGGTTTAAATTAAATAATTACTCTACCTGGTATTATAAGCTTTTGCGAAATTTTTATAACATTAGGATCGTCTATTCCGTTCACTCTTGCAATTTCTTGCATTGTAGTATTGTATTTTTTAGCAATTTTCCACAATGTATCCCCAGATTGAATTACATAAATAGTAATACTAGCTTTTTTCATAGGTATTTCACCATCCATTGGGAAAACATCAACTAAAAACTTCTTCTGCAACATATAATTTACTCTTACATATACCTTCACTACAGCTCTAACCGATATATTTCCTGCATCAATATCTGCATTTATATTTTCAAGCGATACCTTACACATGCTACTCATATTTATCCTAGCACCTAATATCTCAGCACCACAGGTAAAAGGAATCTCATCTGATACGGCCGATAAATAGTTTTCCTCATCATCACTTCTGTATAATACTGTTACATTCATTACACCTTCAATTATAACCTTATCCTCAATGACTTTTTTATCTGTTACACAAACGCTGGCATTACACATAATTATCTTACTAGGCTTTGCCATATCATTATCTATTTCTATATCTCCCTTAACTAATGTCTCAGTTAATAATTGTCCTTGCATTACATTAAGACCAAAATCTTTTTTATCCATTTCTAAATTAGTAGTTGGTGAATATACATCTTCAATTATATCCACTTCTTCTTTGTGCATAGCTCTAGTACTTGTCTTTATCATAAACTCTACATCTATAATTCTTTTTTCCCCTAAATCATCTTCTTTAATATCAAATTCCATAGCATCTACATTGAAATCCGTATAATTTTCCATATATGGGTTTACATCTTTAAACTCTAATTCTTTATTGAGCATAACATCATGTTCAATATACGTTAATTCTCTACTGTCTCTTCCCTTATAAATAATGCTTACACTAGCATAAGCATTAATTAGAATTTTTTCTTCGTACAGTTTTACTTCTTTCTTATGGATATTAACATCACATTTTATAACCTTAGCAACTTCAGGTTTATCCATTGGAATTTTTATATTAGCCTTGCCAATAAGTTCTCCGTTAAAATTTCTTATGACCTTATCTATGCTAGTAGGATTTTTCAAATATTGAACATCTTTAACAACTTCAACATCTTTAACTATTTGAAAATTAAAATTTTTATATACTTCAGATTTTAATCTCAAAATACCTTCTAGACATATTTTCCTCTCATTTACTATTTTACATTCCATATGTTCTACAAAACACTCAGCATCACAAAGCATTTCTGGTTTAGCACCCATTATATCTATTGTATTTGAGAATTTGGAACTATATTCAACATTTTCCACATCAGTGCGTTCTTGATCTTTAGTAATATAAAGTACATTATATTTAATCTGCCCCTCTAAATATACCTTATCTTGAATTATCTCTTTAGAGTTTATAGAAGCTTTAACATCTAGCATAAGGATTTGCTTAACATCTGGGTGGGTATCGGGTATTACATATTCTTCTTTCACTACCGTATCAGCAGTGTTTTCTCCTAACAGTTGTTCATATTCTATATCTTCTCTTATTAAACTTATATCCATATTATACCTCCTTGTATTTCTATTGGTAGGTAACGTTATGGGTTGTTATCTACCTAAAATACCTACTGTTAATATATATAGAAATAGTAAAGAAAATATGATATTATACACTTTTATTCGTATTACAATATTCTTTATAATTCCTTATAAAGTGATTTATATAAGTCGCTTTATATATTTTTCATTTACAAAATCTCACATCCTCTTTTTATTAGCTAAAAAAAGGCATATATTAAATTGATTGCATTGTTATAAAAACTAAATGCATTCTATTTAATATATGCCCTGTTAATCTTATATAAGCTAAGTCTAAACAACCAACAACAGTCAGTATATTAGTTTACATGCTTAAGATTAATTTATAAAAACAAAAACGATACTGAAATAAAGTATCGTTTTATCCTGCAAAAACTATTTGAACTGTTTTTGTCAAAACATCAGAATAACTATATGTCACTGTCCTGTGGGTGTCATTGTCTAGTCTAATAACAAAAATACTTGTATATGTCTTTTCAATAACTCCATTATCTACAAGAATTTTTCTTCTTCCACCATTAGCTTTTAATGTTACTCTTTCACCAACATGACTTTCTATTTCATCTTTTATCGAAGTCAATACATTTATTTTTTCCACAGCAAGCACCTTCTCTCCACATTATACATTATACACTATATATATATTATTGTCAAGCAACTTATTATTTTATCACTACTACAACAATTTTGTCAATGTTAAATTTATGTTAACAAAACGAATTTTTATATATTTTTACACTCACAATTGATTTTTCTCCGTTTTCTAACCATTTAAATACACACCTATAGTATCTCCTTTAATCAAATACATATTCATTTTTATAAACAAAGCTCCCATACAAGATGTGGAAGCTTATAATATTTAGCAACATAATAATTTTATGTTTATTAAAAAGCTTTATAGGTTATATATACTGGGACTTTGGAAACCCCTCTCTATATTTACCTCTAGTTTGAAGTCCACCTACACCTTTAATTCCTGTTATAGTGTTTTGTATAACATCTTCTATAGCTACAACATTTTCTACATTTGTATATGCTATTTTCTCAGCAACTAAAACTGGATCCAAGCAATGTATTAATACCCGACTGGGAGAAGACGCAAAATTAGCACCAGCATCTAAAAGTGTTTCATAGCAAGATTGGCATGCTCCAGCAAATATAACTAAATCATCATAATTACTATTATAAGCTCTAAGAGCTATAACCGACTCTACAAAGTATTTTGAATTTCTATAATTATCTAAATTCACATAATCAGTTATTCCTTTTAACATACCATCATGCCCTGTTATTACCACTATATCCGGCTTAATTTCTTTTACTAAATTTACTATTTGATCCGGTTGGTCTTTTTCTTCTATTACTCTACCTACAGCCTCTAAAGATAATTGTTTATAGGTTTTCAAACAAACCTCTAGATATTCTGCATCGCCGTCAACATGTAGTATTTTACCTGGTCTTCCGAAAATCATATCTTTATTTTTGTATTCTTTGTATCTTTCTTCCCTTAATTGTGAATCTTTAATTCTTCCAGTAATATCTATAGCTGTCCCTCTGTACCCTTTAGTTCCCTTAATCCTATTCATTAATACTCTTTTAATAGATGCATTTACTTTTTTATTAAAAACCTTATCTATTTCACTAATTTTATTCTCTGATACTAATTGTAAATCTTCACTTAGAGAGTCTGCTTCTATTCTTAAGTTTATCCCCTTAAGTAAATACAAATCCTTATCATCACTAGTTATAATATCTATTATTTTAAAGGTAATGTCTCCTCCATAAGATTTCCTTACTACAATATCCCCTACTTTCACAATATCATCTCCATACTTAAACTCATATTATATAGTATGAAAATATATCTAATAGGTGAAAGCCAAAAAAAATTATGTAAACATTATATCTACATAATTTTTTATATAGCATACTTTATATTACCTCTGGTTAAATACCTTCTTATATTCTTCAATAAATACCATATACTTCTCTTTTTCAGAAATTAACTCCTCCATCTTCTTGTTAAAGGAATTTTGAATCCATGTAACTTCATTGTAATAGTATCTATTGCAAAGTCTCCAATACCTTTGTGGGAACATTAAGAATGCATATATGAGTCTATATTCTTCTTCTAATAGAGGATTTACACTGCTATATGCCTCTAATATCATTTGGACGTATTTTATGTCCCAATCCTGCTTTTTAAGCACTTTTATTAAAAAATTAGATAAATCATATGCTTTTACTTCTCTTTTACAATAATCGAAATCAATTATATTAACATCATTATTTTTATCAATAATAATATTATGATAAGTGTAATCATGGTGGCAAAATCCTTTTTCTTCTTCTGTTTGCCTACATATATCAAAGTATCTAGAATCATCAAGTATAGCCATAGCTCTTTTGCCTAGCTCCTTTTGGTCATCCACACTCTTAATATAATTCATATCGAAATCTGTTTTAAAATTTTTCTTTTTTCTAATCATTCCCTTCATTTTATCAAAGGACTTTATTCTTTTTTCCATTAAATGAGGCCATCTTCCAAGATCTGTTTTTAACTTACTATTTTCTGGTGGTTCATACCCCTTAGATGCAATATGCATATAAGCTAAATTTTTTGCTGCTGAAATTAATTCTTCTTCAATATGAAAATCACATTCTCTACCATCTATCCAAGTCGATAGCGTATAAATATCTTCATTAACTAACGCGTAAGGGTTTCCTTCAGTATTTAAAAAATATCTATCCACCTTGTCAAATCCATTCTTTGCAAGATGTTCTTTGGCGCCGTATACAAACAAAAGTTTTTGTGTTCCATAATTGATTTTCTTTAGACATTTAATTCCATCATCAGTCTTCAAAAAATACACTCCCTTATTAGGACGTATACTTTCTATTTTGATACCATATTGTCTCTCAATTTCAAATTCTCTCATCATGTTACTCACCCCCCTCTATAATTTATATTACAAATATTTTATTTTAGAATAAATTCTTATAGGTTTTAATAACATTTATTCACTCTTTTAATATAATGAAGTATATTAATATATTAATCAGTGCTTAAGGAGTCTTAAAATGAAAATCGGAATTGATGCTAGGGCTGCAAAATGGTATAGGGGAACTGGTATAGGAACTTATTGTTACCAACTAATTCACTCTTTAAATAAAATAGACAATTATAATGATTATTTACTTTTCGTACCAGAAGACCATAAACTCACCATACCTTTTCAAAAAAATTTTCGCATTGAAAATATTGCGAAGTATAATCAGAATAATTTCTGGAATGAAGTAACTGTCTGTAACAAGTTAATAGACAAGTCTATGGACATATACCATGTTCCTCAAAATGGAATAGGCCTCCCTAAAGATAAAAACTGCCCCTTTGTTATTACATTACATGATGTTATCCCCTATAAAATGCCAGAAACCGTTGGCGAACAATATCTTAAGATTTTCAACGAAAAATTACCAGATATTATCCCCTTATGCGACGGAATAATTACAGTATCAGAATATTCCAAAGAAGATATTATTAAAGCTTTTAACTTTCCAAGGGAGAAAATCTATGTTACTTATTTAGCTAGTGAGGATATCTATAAGCCTTATGATAAAGTCCTTAGCAAATCTATTATCCAAAAAAACTACTCCATTACAGGAGACTATATCCTATATGTTGGTGGCTTTAGTCCTAGGAAAAATATACTTGGACTACTTAATTCCTTTAGCTTACTCCTACCAAAACTAAAAAAGGATATGAAGCTCGTAATTGCAGGTAGTAAAGGTAAATCCTATGATATATATAAAAAAAGAGCAGAAGAGCTGCATATTGAAAGTAATGTGATTTTCCCCGGCTTTATATCTATGGACCATATTCCCTTTCTATATAATGCCTGTGAGCTTTTTGTATATCCTTCTTTTTATGAAGGTTTTGGACTTCCACCAATAGAAGCAATGGCTTGTGGAGTACCCGTGATTGCTTCTAATGTAACATCTATTCCCGAAATAGTTAAGGATTCAACTTTACTTGTAAATCCCTATGATGTTAATGACCTTAGTGAAAAAATGTATAATGCACTCCATGATAATTCCTTAAGGCAGTCGCTTATAACTAAAGGATTAAAAAGAGCATCTGAGCTAACTTGGGAAGGTACAGCTAAAGACACTCTAGCTGCTTATAAAAATATATTGTTAAATAAATAATTAAAATCCCCACAGGGTGTTAGCTACACCTTGTGGGGATTTTAACTAGCAATTATAGTAGTTTTTAAAGCCTTCTAAGAACTCCTCTCTATCCTCCCTATATTCCACTTTCTTCTTTAATCTGTTTATGAATATTTCTTCACTCCACAGTTTTTTCCTTGTATAATAATCTTTAGATACACTATAAAAATCCTCAGGAAAACTAAGCATACCGTACAGAACTTTTAGTTCCCTTTGATCTAACTTTTTTACTTTGGTATATTCACTTAAAATACTATGACATTTTTCTATATCATAGCCAAAATTCTTAATAGCCTTATTTATAAAATTACAAATATCGTGTACCTTTAAATCTACAATCGAATAATCAAAGTCTAAAAAATATACCTCCTCATTATGGATAAGTATATTATGATGTGCTAAATCGTGGTGACAAAATACTACCTTTTCTTTTTCATGGCATAAATTAAAATAGTCAGAGTTTTCTAAAATTTCTATACTTTTTAAAATATTTTTTTCATAATATTTTACATTTTCCAAAAAAATTCTATCAAATTCATTTTTGTTTTCATATAAAGTTACTAACCTTTTAAAAAATTTAAGTTCCCTTAATTTTTTATTATAATTTTCTATTACTTTACCGCATAAGTACCGCTTTTGATTCTTTTTAAGTAACTTCTGAAATTCCTCTTCATTTATAATTCCATTTGATGCCCTATGAAACTCTGCTAGCGCTGACGATGCTAGCATTAAATCCACTGGGCTACTATACTCACACTCTCTGCCTTCTAATAAATTCATAATACAATATATTTCATCTTTCCAAGGTACATATATAAGTTTGTTTTTTGTCTTTTCAAACTCTATTATCCTATTAAAATTATTGTTTCTTATATACTCAATACCATAATTAATAAACTCAAGTTCCCCCGTACTATAACTAACTTTTTTTAAAACCTTATCACCTTTATCAGTATTAAGTATAAATACTTTTCTTACCGGAATAACATCACTTACCAATAAATCAAATTTACTAAATAAATTTACATCTAAATCATATTTACTTAAATAAGCCTTATCTTTATATCTTACGTCTAACATATTTTCACCTCATAACTAAACCTCTAATTTTTTTATAATATAATAATTTAAATTAAAGAATCTCCATCTTGAATTAAAGCTTTTATAAGTTTCTCAGAAAATCTATCACAATGCCACTTTTTTTTACCTTCTCTATATCTATTACAACACCTCATAAATTCATATGGATAAGAAATTAAAGCTATTATAAATTTTGAACTGGCATCCCCAAGTCCTTCAATATGACAGAATTCATTAGAAAGCTTCTTAAAATCAAGATTCACGCCCTTTCTCTTTAATCTACTAAGTAAAAGAAAACAATCCATTTCCACCATATTATAACTACAATCTTCAAAACTAACCACATAAGTAAATTCATTGTTTTGAAGATTTTTAAAATCTGTATTGCCAAGGCATACTTCTACTCGTCTCATACTTCTTTTTATGATTTCTATATAATCCGAATGATATGCTACTCTTATGCACTCTTCCCCTCTATTTATAACTTCACTTCCGTGTTTAATAATTAATTGTTCAAAAGAATTCTTAGGTCCGTCCCTTTTAATTTTATTTATGTCCTTATCCAGCCTTTTGATATATAATTTATATTCCTCTATAATCTTCCCTGTATTGTTATTTAATTTATTTCTTAAATACCCATTAAACCCCAAAGATTTTTCATGAAAAGCATAAATAGCACGAAACTGATTTATCACTAATTCTTCAGGTATATCAATATCTATATCTTCCGGTTCAAAGTTCAACACATCTACATTTCTAATGCCTTTAGATATCATATAATCAGAAAATTCATTATAGATGCTTATTGCCACTGGCATCACCTCTAATCAAATCTATTATTAAACTGCTATACATTAGCCAAGGCTATCTGCTTTTTTTATTGGTTTTTTCCATTTTCCTTAATATCTCTCTTTGTTCAAACTCTAGCTCTTTAATTTTCTTTTGTCTCTTTTTTATTTTTTTTAGTTTTTTAACTTCTTCTTCCATCCTCTCAAGTTCCATATCATATTCTTCTACAGTAGCATCTTGAGGCTCCATTATGTCAATTTCACTCTCATCCATATATATATCCTCTCTATTTTTTCCCACAATACTACCTCCCATATTTTATTTTTCTAAATTCATCAATAAAAATTTGCCTATCCACTCTATCCTCTTCTATTTTTTGAAGCTTCTTTAAGAAGAACTCTTCCCCCCAATTCTTTTTTTCCCAATAGTATTGAATTCCTATTTGCCAATATTCCTGAGGAAATTCCATAAACCCAGCCATTATATTTATGTCACTTTTATAAATTGCATTTGTTTCATTGTATGTGTCCATTATAAAAAGTGCATTTTCAAGGTTCCATTTACCATTTTTCATTCTTCTTATTAAAAGACTACTTAAATCATGTAAATGAGTGTCTAAGATGCAATAATCAAAATCAATAATACTTACTTCTCCATTTTTTTCTATTAATACATTATGGTGAGCATAATCATGATGACATAATCCCCTATGTTTAATTTCTTCTTTCATCTTGCTTACATATTCGCTTTTACATAAATTACATATGGATCTATCACTTCTTAATAACTCCTCCTCCATCATTGCTTGATAATTTATATCAAATTCCGTTTTGAATTCTTTTTCGCCTATTCTTCTTTTGAAATCTAGTATTTCACTCCTTCTGGTTTTAAAAGTTTCTATCCATTTAAGCCATGCAATTCTTGGTTTCATATCAGGAGTAACCTTGAAATTTAAGCTCTTTATATGAAGCTGTGCAAGCTTTAAAGCGCATAATTTTATTTCTACAGGATTATCATAATTACACTCTCTTGCGCTGAGCCAAGGTGTTAAATAAGCATATTTATTATGGACAGCTATATACTCTTTGTTATCAATAGTTTCAATAATTCGCGGTATATTTTCAAAACCACTGTTCTGTAAATGTTTTATTGCACCAACAATAAATAAAAAATGCTTAAAGTCATAATTAATGATTTTAAGGCAAAACATCCCGTTATCAGTCTCTATTCTGTAGACATTTTTTATTTTCTCAATATCATTAATAAAAAGAGAATATTTATCTTGTATTAATTCCTTTAATTCTTGTGTATCCAAATGCATGCCTCCGAAATATTCTTCTATTTCATTATATGAACTTAGTGAATAATTTGTTCTCATTTATATTTATACAAATAGCACACTTTTTAAGTCGAAATAGTATATTAATATATATTATCTTTTTTTATTGTTTTATAATAATATTAAGGAGTGTACCCATGAGGATTGCGCTTGATGCTAGAGGTATCAATTTTTATAGTGGCACCGGTATAGCCACCTATACCGAAAATGTGCTTAAAAATTTAATTAACATAGATACTATAAACAACTACCATATTTTTTGGTCAGGTAGTAATTACGAGAGCCTAAAAAAAGAAAACTGCAAAATAGTAATGACCTCCAAAAGACACCAACGTTTTTTTGAAGACCACTATTTCCCTGAAAATATAGGCATGGAAAACATAGACATATATCATATGCCACAAAACGGTATAGGCTTTTCGTCGGAAATTTCTTGCAAAAAAATAGTCACTATACATGATTTAATTCCATACATTATGCCCGAAACAGTAGGCAAGGGATATTTACTGAAATTTTTAAAAGAAATGCCTTTAATTATAGAAGGTTCCGATGGAATAATAACTGTCTCTGAATTTTCAAAACTGGATATTTTGAAATTTTTCCCCATAGATGAGAATAAAATTTTTGTAACTCCACTAGCTGCTGATAAAAAGTACACCCCCTTAGATAAACTTTTCTGTAGGACTTTTCTAAAAGATATATATAATTTAGAAAAACCATTTATACTTTACCTCGGTGGCTTTAGTGAGAGAAAAAATGTGGCTTCTGTTATAACTGCTTTTTCCACTATATATAAAGATTTAAACAAAGAATATAATTTAGTTATTGTAGGTGGCTATAAAGATTCTAGTCAAACACTCATAAAACTTACAAGTGAACTTAAAATAGAGTCTAAGGTTATTTTTACTGGGTTTGTTCCAGAAGAACATTTGCCTATTTTCTATAACGGTTGTGATGCTTTTGTATACCCCTCTTTTTACGAAGGCTTTGGGCTGCCTCCTCTAGAGGCAATGAGCTGTGGCGCCCCTGTAATAGCTTCTAACCTAACCTCAATTCCGGAAGTAGTAGGTGATGCCGGAATTTTAATAAATCCTTATAACATATCAGAGATATCTTTTGCCATAGGGAATCTCCTAAGTAACGAAAGTTTAAGAGAAGAACTTAGTATTAAAGGACTTAAAAGAGCCAGTGAATTTTCTTGGCAAAATACTGCTAGTAATACACTAAAAGTGTATGAGGAAGTATACAACCGAGAATTTCTTTGACAACAAAAAAACTCGCTATACAGCGAGTTTTTTTTGTACCTTTGAAGTTCTTAAATTATTAAGAGCAAATACTACGACCTTACTTCTTGCTCTAAATTTTTATTTATGCTTTCTGCTTGATTATCAACCTCTATTAACTGTGGTTTGTAAATCTTCCACATATAAATAAACCCTAACATTATAATAAAGGTAACAACAAGCCCACCTTCCGGACCAAATGCCCCACCGGTTATAATATTTTTTACAGGTGTATTTAATTTATATAAGCTATCTGTGGCTAGTCCACTAACTTCAAAACCAAATATATTTCCTTGAAAGTAATTCCACGTAATGTGATAGCCTATAGGTAACCATAGATTATTTGATTTAAGGAACATATAGGCAAATAGTATAGCAACTAAAAAAAGATTTAAATAACTAATAATACTCATACTAGGATTTAAAGAATGCATTAATGAAAAAATAATTGATGAAACAATAACAACAACCCACTTATTGCCTGTTTGTTTAAGTACAGTCATACAGTAACCTCTTGAAAACAATTCTTCATTTATCCCCACTAAAATAAACATAACTAACCAGGCTAATAATGATATATTAAAATTGGGGCTACTAAGTGGAGTCTTAAGCGATATATTCTTACTAGTAAGTAAAATTATAAAAACTAAAGTCATCGAAACTGAACCAAATAACAATCCTTTAAATAAATCTTTATAGCCCCTCTTTATGTTAATAAGTCCAATTTCCCTTATAGGTTTTTTATCGAATAATTTCCAAAACAACCAAACAGCTAGTATCATACATATACATTGAATTATCCCCATAAAAATAATAAAACCAGTATTTGTAGCTGTTAAGTCAGTAAGGTACTTTTGTAAATCAGGTGCAGCTACTTTTTTTGTTGAAATCATAATAATAGCAAGTAAAATCACAATGATCATAGAAATTATAAAATTTGCAATAAAAGCCGAACCGAAGGTTGTAGCTATTTTAAAACCAGATCGCACCTGAGAATTTCTATTTGTAAAAATTTTTTTCATGAAAAAATACCCTCCTTAAACATTAAAAGCAGTAAATCTAAATAGAATTACGAATTAAATTTTTTTTAATTATAACTTTAAAATGAAAATATTATTATAAGTTGGATGTACAAAAATGACTCCTGTAAAAAGAACAGGAATCACTTTTATCATAATTATAAACTTATATTTTCAGCTTTAGCTCCAAGGCCAAAAACTTCTTTTTTCTTCCAAACAAATATTCCCATTAATACGGGCAATACAATTGATATAATTTGCATAGGGCTAAAACCATTAACTACAATTGCATATACTATGTTGATCCCTTGAACAATAAAATAAATGTATATACCTATTGATTTTTTCATTAAAATTAAAATAACAGCTAAAGTTATGATTGCTATGAATACAAGACTAATAACTAATACAGAAGTTGTTATTTGAGTTTTTGCCGCTTCATTAATTGCATCTTTCATGGCGATTGCTGCTAAAAGCCCCAATAGTCCAATACCATTCATAACGAAATGGATAATTGATATTGTTAGTATACCTGCCCCTACCTTTTGTTTTTGAATATTTTCCACAATAAAACCCCCAATTTATTTAATATGCATATTATTACACATCTTTTTATATATGTCAATTTAATTATTATTTTACATGTGCCTGTCACATCTCTATATACTTGTTGCAATAAATCCTATTATTTTTGCTGCTGGAACTAACAATAATTGTGCTAACATAGTGCCAGTTATTAATGCACCTACTATAAAAATTATACATCTATCAAATTCTAGTTCTAAACACTCTCCCCTTATAACATCATCAGTTAACATAGAAACATACGGATCTACAAATATAAATAGTATTAATGTTGCCATTCCATTTATAACAGAAGATAATGTAATGCAAGTAGTTCTTAATTCTGGGTTTAAACAACCAGCATACAACGCTGCTAATACACCTACCGTCGAAATTGAAAAAGCTATCAGATTTAAAAGGATTATTTTCTTAGGTATCTTTCTAAGACTCTTTAGTTGTTTAAAATTTTCCTTTTGTGGTTTAGTAATACTTTTCTTAAATTGTTCTATCCCTGATTTAGAAAATCCATGTAATAAAAGCCTAGGCATAGAACGATGGGTACTAAAAGACTCCACCGCCTTACTAAAAACCTTTATAAATGTTGGAATTAAAAGAGCCCCTGTAATTGTTGCTATAGTTTGCGCTATTAAAATCCATCTAAAAGTACCTAGCATATTTGCTGCTGTTCCCTGTTTTATTCCATTTTCAATGGTTTTACTTAATAATGGTGCTTGTATTGTATATGCGGTTCTAGATACCAATGCAAAAATATTAAATACAGCAAACGAAACTGCTATTCTCCTTGTTCTTACTCCCACAATTCTTACAGCATATGCCAGCGTTGCTATAACTGAAATAACAAATGAAAGAATAAGTACAATAATTACCTGTGTGGTCATATCTTATACCCCCAATATTTTTAGATTGAAAATAATCCTATAAATTAAAAAGGACTCGCTATACAGCAGTCCTTTTGGTGGAGATAATGGGACTCGAACCCACGACCCCTTGAATGCCATCCAAGTACTCTCCCAGCTGAGCTACATCCCCTTATACAATTTATTATATACTAAAAAAAGTAAATATTCAATACATTTTTTACATAGCAAATTATATACAAAGCCTTGAAATATAGTGCCTAAAGGCATTTTTCATTATCAGTTTTAAATTAATACTTTCACTATATATATCATTATTATACTCTCTAAATATACAGTTTTATTGTATATTTTGTGCTGAATTTTTAACTTTGTAGCCAATTTTGTAGCCAATATCCTTTTTTACTTTAAAGTTAGCATTTCACCTAAACATTTTTCTATTAGTTCTTTATTGGTTTCAGCAATTTTTGTAGACACTTCATTTATATATTTCATGGATGTTTCATGTTTTTTATGTCCCATACATTTCATAATTTCAATTCCCGTAGCTCCATTCTCGGCTAACATTGTTGCTACAGTATGTCGCACTCGATGTAGACAAAGTCCTTTTAATTCATTACTATTACGTTTAATATATCTGTTAATGGTAATTCTCAACCCACTGTAGGTCCAATTTCCATTTCTTGTATTACCAAATACATAATCCTCATCTTCAACACCGGTCTTACTAATTTGAGGTGCTTCTTTTTTCCATTTCTTAAGAACATTAACAATTGCTTCGGAAATTCTGATATCTCTGTCGCCGGTACCTTTTTTTGTAGTGCTTAATACAGTTTTACTATCTAACTTGTTTCCATTGTCATCATACGTTAACTCAAGCGTGATAGCTCTCCTTACCTGAATTATGCCTTTATCTAAATTAACATATTCCCACTTCAATCCAAGTACCTCCTGTGTCCTCATACCTGTATTCATCATTAACTGAAATATAGGAAAGATAAGCTGGTTATTTTCTAAAACCTTATAAGCTAGTTGAACTTCCTCCTTAGTGAGTCCAATCACTTTATTTTGAAATTTTTTAGATTTTGGTTTGCTATAATCTCTCTTCTTAAAAGGATTGATTGTAATGTATTCATATTCACAACCCCGTTCAAACATGCGCCCCACAATATTCTCAATTCGCTCAAGAGTTACCTGAGAATATTTATAATCGCCTTCGCCTTTATCAATTTTTTCCATGTATCTAAAAAAGCCATTTATACTCTGAGTATCAATTAAACCTATTGATTTCCCCTCAAAGTATTTCTCAAAGTGATTTAAGCTATACTCATAGTTTTCGTAGGTTCGTGTTGAAATTTGTGATTTTCCCCAAAGACCTGACAACTTAAATTCTTTTACAAAATCCTTAACCAAAGTTTCACTGTTAATCTGTGGTTTACTGTCAATCTCAGTTTCTACATTGTCTACAAAATTTTCCTCTTCTAAGAACGCACGCATTTTTATTAATACATCTTCTTCACTTTTACCAGTGAAGGTCTTTCTATTTCTTTTTCCATCTTCACCTTTAGGCAAACTTGCAGCAGCACCGTAACGTCCATCCTTCATTTTGTATACACTACCCTCACCATATAACCCACGTTTTTCTTTTTTCTTATTTTTTGCCATGTTGGTATATCCCCTTTTTTTATATATTTTTATATGATTGGAACGCTGATAAAGCCAATAGTCAAGAGCTAATTTATTTTTTGATAGCGGCCCCTGTTATTAAGTAAGTCGCCAATGCAATAACAGGAATCACTTTACGCCTTCCAATGGTTCTAACTGGTAATTCCTCCTTCTTCAACATTTCATAAATGTTGGATTGTCCAACATTTAATTCTTTCTGTAACTGTTTTACATCAATACAAGATGTATTGTATTTATTCATTAATATCTCAGTTTGAATCTGTATCAACTTTTCAATATCAACATTTTTTTCTTTAGCCTCTTCCTCGTTTTTAATAGTTTGATCGGCATTATAAAACATACCATAATTGTGTTTTTTTACCATAGCGAAAACTCCTTCGTATTTTATTTTCACTACGTTATACAAACAATGATGTTTTACATAGCATAGGCCCTAAAACTGCCCATGCTTACAGCTCTTTTCTCATACGTTGTTTAACTTTTTTTAAAACACTATCACTACTTTTTTGAACTCTTCAGTTGATTGCAATGCATACCGTATAAATTAACAATGCCTATTATTAATCTTATAATCCCATTTTTTAAATAATTGTATTATTTGATATTTTTACTAGCCCCCATAAAGCAGAATTAATCACTTAGAAACAAAAAAGACGTACATTCACCTTCAACAGGTAATGTCCGTCTCTATTCCAACTAGTCATTTAATTGCCTTAATTTACTCCAACATTTAATTCACAGTTTGCTTAGCATTAATTATTTTGTAACATAAACTTTTCTTAACATTTCAGCATAATCAATCATAATTCCAGCTATAATTAAATCAACATTATCTTCTGTAACCTTTTTACCACTTCTATCCTTAATATTTTGTGAAGCACCAGGTATACTATCATAAAAGGTATCAAATGTTTCTGTTGTACAAATCTTGCCACCAGATTGTGATACTCTATTTGAAATAAACAAATCATTATTATTTACAATAAAATGTGCATAAGCATATTTTTTAATAATTAATTTTCCACTTTCTGTAGCAGAGTGTGCTTCTAAATCTTTATCCTTTAAATGACACCTATTACCATAATTACCATATGATGCCTCAAAAAATTTATCTAATTTACTAAGCTTCTTATTGATAATACCTTTTATATTATTTGATTCTAAAAACGTAGAAAAATATATTTGCATCCATTTACCTCCCATTAATTTAATACTTTTAATGTATATTATTTGAATTCAAAAAATATGTTTTAATCATTATGTCATAACATTTAAACAACATTATATTTTGCTTTATAATTTCATTTGTTCTTGTCTCTCCTATATTATTCATGTCAACAATTTCAACTTCATTAATCTAATTCAAATTTTAAGATGTTTAGTAATAAGTTCTTTTTTAAAATATACTATAAGATCTTCTATATCTTTATAATCTAATTGTACTGCTGTTCTATCTTCAATATTTAGTGCTTTCAGTATTTCTGTATAAATTGTTTGCTTCCCATGCTCATAAAATCTATCTGTAACTAAACGTTCAAATTTAGAAATCCATATTAATGATTTTGGATCAGTCAACGCATCACGCCTATTCTGACCAACATATTCTCTAATAGGAACACTACCGATTCTACCTTTGATATTTATATAGACTCCCATATTGGCGCAGTGTTTAGGATCTATTCTTTCTAATTCAGCGTTTGTATAATTTAATGATATATTTTCGTTTACTCCTAGAAATACTTCATTAAACATAAGTCGTTTTTGGGGATCCTTAGCATGACACAATATATACAGTAAAGTAAACAAGCTCTTTTTATATCTAAAGGGTAGCGTTCCAAAATTTTTTCTGAATGTTGTTCTAATACTCCCTGTACCCCCTCGATACTTTAATCTGTTCAAATTTAATATGGGCATCCCAACTATCTCAGAATACTCTATCAATTCACCGTTATATGAAAAACATCCTGCTTCAAGTAATGCTTCAATTGTAGCTCCTTTTCTATTTTCAAACACTTTTTTAGATATTTCCTCTAGCTTTGCCCCAGACTCTTCTGTAATGCTAACATTTAATACTGCCATAAACCTCCACCCCACTTAAATATTAATATTTGAACTATTAATTAGCATGTGTTAATAACTATGTTCTATATACTATATGTAAACTACTCCTATTGTGTTACAGTTAATTAATAAAAAACATTTGAATAGAGTATTTTGAAATTTACCTTTTCCATAAAGTTTATAAACTATTTATAACAACGATGTATTATACTTTACTATAACCATTTATTCTGATAATAAGTGATTTAGCTAAATTAACACGCCTTCTAAAGCCTATGAAATCAATAGTTTTTCCCGCATTTTAAATATTTTTATTTGAACCCGTCAACCCTCATTATGTTCAATTTTTATTTATTATTACCTATAAACTCCATATACCAAATCCATAAAGTCTAATCACCATACATGAATTTACATAATCGAGTAGAGGCTAACAATTAAAATGTTTCGCCCCTCTCACAACACCCTACGTACCGTTCGGTATAAGGCGTTTCACTAGTTTACGGTTTAACGTGGCTATAATACTCTGAAAAGAATATGTAGTTATGTTCCTTTAAATCATTGTTTGTTAATGTGCGACTCATGATTGGGCTTTTGGAGATTCTCCAGTAGCCTTTTCTTGTGTTTGCGTATTCCCATGCTTTACTTTTCCCAATGCCAAGCGAAATTAATTTACTAAATCTAGTTCTAACTCTCTTCCATTGCTTCCAATAAACCATTCGAATTCGTCGTCGCATCCATTTGTCCACTGTTTTAAGTAATGATTTTATGTCTGCAATCTTAAAATAGTTAATCCATCCCATAATGTAACGTCTTAACTTTGTTGGTCTTTCTTCATTACTTAATCCATAACTTCTCCCTGTAAGAACCTTAATTTTGGCTCTCATCTTGATAATAGACTTTGGATGTATTCTCACCCTAACTTCACCCTTGGTTTTGTAAAATGAAAATCCAAGGAACTTTAACTTCCATACTAGGTCTACCTTCGTCTTTTCTCTATTTACTTTTAGAAATAGTTTCTTTTCCACAAATGATACAGTGTTATCCATAATACGCATTGCACTTCTTTTACTTTTACAATAAATCATAATGTCATCTGCATACCTTGCAAATCGGTGTCCTCTAGCCTCTAATACTTTGTCTAATTCATTTAACATAACATTCCCAAGAAGCGGGCTGAGTGGTCCACCTTGCATAACACCCTCAATTGTTTCTTCAAAGGTGCCTCCTATTACTACTCCAGCCCTAAGATATTTATGGATAAGTGAGATTACTCTTCCATCCTTAATTGTCCTAGATAGGATTTCAATAAGTTTGCTATGGTCGATTGTATCGAAATACTTTTCTAAATCCATATCTACTGCGTAGTTATAACCTTCTTGGATATACTGTTGGCATTTCCGTATGGCTTGCTGCGCACTTCGATTTGGTCTAAATCCGTAACTGCTATCTGAAAATTGGACTTCATACTTAGGGCTTAAAATCTGCGCAATTGCTTGTTGGATAACTCTATCAACTGTAGTTGGTATTCCTAACTTTCTTTTCTTAATCCCGTCTTCTTTAAGTATTTCCACTCTCCGAGCGGGATTGGGACGGAATTTCCCGTCCATGACTGATTGTTTCAAAGTAATCCAATTTTCGTTGAGATAAGCACGAAGTTCATCGACTTTCATCCCATCTATTCCATGGCTTCCTTTATTTGAAATAACTCGTTTTAAGGCAACTCTTACATTTTCCTTATCCATAATTTTCTCTAACAATCTGTCATTTACCACGAATCCATTGGTGATGTTGTTTTCAGTTATCTTTAAAGAAGCATACGCTCCTGCATTGCTTTCATGTTCCGCATTATCCTCTTGCCTAGAGCCTTCAAAATTAATTTGAAGTTGGCTGTATTTAATTTCTTCATTAGTAACTTTCATTTACTTTCACCTCCTAATGTTCAGTCCTTCCCAAATATCGTTAACAATATCTGGTACTATGACCTCTGCTGACTTCTCATGATAAACCGTTTTCGACCATGTTTTGAAATTCATCTCTGCATGTCCATGAGATATCCCAGGGTAAGACAATTCACTTTCATTCCATGCACCCACATTCTTTACACCTATTCGTCTATGTAGTTATCGGACTTTATCTTGTTTAGCAGACTCATCCCCAAATAGTTGCCTGAAAATGTTCGTATTCCTTGGGTCGGAACTTTGCCTAGGACTTCCTTCAGCTCACACCTCACGGTGGATACCTTGTCTTCAGCTAGTGGTTGGTAACTACAGACCCCCACAGTGGACTTTCACCACCTAGTTAATTGCCATGCCTGGCACACTAAAAAGAGTACCTCAATTATAATTGAAGTACTCTCATTAATTTCAACATATTTATTTTGTGTAATCCCACTTAATGTGGTCTCTCTTTATTATTGTTCAATGCTATCATTTAAAATCTCTTAATCTGTTATTCTATCCGGGTAATTACTTATCTTTAATTGAAGCTGATAATTCACCATTTTCCATTATATATACATTCCGAAGGTATCTAAATACCTTTCTCATATTTTTTAGCTAGCTTATAAAAAGTATTCCTTTTAATTCCTAATTTCTCCATACACTTAACAGCAGTAATATCCTCACTTTTCCATTTCTTGTATACTTCACTCCAATTGCTTGGATAACTTGCAGCAGGTCTACCAACTCCCTTACCACCGTTCTTTGCTTTTAAAATTGCAATACCTTCAGCTTGTCTCGACCTAATATTTGTTCTCTCTTGCTCTGCCATTGTACTTAGAACCTCCAGCAGTAGATTATTAATCATATCAATTAACCAGTCTTGACCCTCTTGTAGCTCCATCATAGTCGTTGGTATGTCTAATATTTTAACTCTTACGCCTTCTGTCTTAAAATATTCTAACTCTTGTTTTATCTGTATCTTATTTCTACCAAGCCTATCCAGTGACTTAATATAGATTGTATCTCCACTTTGTGCTACCTTCCTAAGTAATTGATACTGAGGTCTGTCCATATCCTTACCGCTTAATTTATCTGTAAAAATATATCTTGCATCAACATATTTTTCTAGCTCTACCAGCTGCCTATCAAGATTCTGTTCCTTACTGCTAACCCTTCCATATGCGTATTCTCTCATTTAAAAACCTCCAACACTTAATTTATTTGGATGAGAATACCAGAATTGTTTCTAATGGTCAAGTATAATTTATAAACATTTATTTATTATTTTTCAAATCTTTATAAGCACAATTTATAACCTTTTAATCATTACTCTAAAGCTACACCTTTATAAACTCTATATAACTATAAATCACAACTAGCCGTAAAATAGACTAACAATACTAACTACTTAGTTCAAAACAAAAAAATTACAATCACTCTTAACAAGTAACTGCAATTATTAACTAGTTTTCAAACTGACTCAAATTAGTCAATCATATTTTTAATTAATTCATACCTCTCTTTATCCTCAAATGTTAAATTTGAAATTGGCGAAGTCATTAGGTAAAGTAAGTACCCTACTGACTCTGGAAGGTTGCTTTCTACATAGTGTATGCTTTTTTTGAAGTAGGGTGCTATTATACTCATAATTTCACTAAACTGCTCCTCAGAACAAGTGTCCTTGACATCAACTCTAGGTATCTTTAAAACTAAATTATCAGTTAGCATCTTATTTTTCTTTGAATAATCAGCATAGGCTAAGTTAAATTGTTTCTCATAAACATTTAAATCACAAGAAGAACTAGTCAAAATTTTATTTATCATCGTATCTTCAAAGTACCTAGCCAGTTTACGAGTATCGTAGTCAATTTGTGATTGTGCAGTTTTTATATTAATTGTTTCTGAGTCACCCACCATATCATTATAATTAGTTATTACAGAAGCAACTGATGGAAGACTGCTTCTAATGTAGATCTTACTAGTCTCAGAAACTATTTTACTATTCAAAACTAAATCTATATATCTTTTTAGATAGTCCTCTCTTTTTTTATCTAATCCTCTCTTGGCTATGTTACCAACTGACCTCTCCAGTACCTCTCCAGAAGGTCCTACAAAACAACTATAAACTTCTCTGGTCATTCTTAATAAGTATTTCATAATTTAACTCCACCTTTCGTTTAATTTATTAAATGCCTTTTTTACTTTTTTCATCTAACTTTCAATACTTTTTACCTGAATTATTTTTCACCTGTTTTCCTAAACATTTTATTTCTCTCAAATCCCCTCATTCTCTACTCAATTTTCGAAATACCCCTACCTAAAAACCTAACTTCAAGAAACTTTACTTTAAGTAATTTTTAATTTACTTATATTTAACTAAGTTTTATGCTCTTTTTTAAGAATTTAAACTTTTTAAAAAGGCACTCCATCAAATAACCTAAAAGCTTAAATATAAAATTTACTTAAGCATTAATTTCAAATCAAATTATTATTTTTAGTGACTTCAGCCCCAAAATTATTAGACATTCAACCTTATAAACAATTATTAAATGACCATTACCTTCACTCCTTGGACTAATATGTATATCATGCAGGACTTTTATATAACAGAATTACTTTTTTATCACTAGCCAAAATACTGAATATTAAACACATTTGCTTTCTTCAAATACAATATATTTTAAAATGTTTATTTTATAACACTAGTTAATATTGAGCTTAAATTTCCCATTCAAATAATCGAAATTAGCTTCTTAACTGAAAGTGTAAAAACTAACAGCTAGCTTAATTTAAGTATTTTAATTGAGATCATTATTTTAAAAATAATGATTTTAGTTTTAATGCCTATATTTTCAAGCTAGCCATTCTAAAGTCTAAAAAATTATATTAATATTTATAAAATATAAATTCTCATAAAATAAAGGAATGTGCTTACTCAATAATATAAGCACATTCCTAATAATTCAAAATATTTAGTTTATTTACTGTGCTTAGAACTTCATCAGCCTAATCTGATGCTATACTTGAAGACACATAGCCTCCTACAATGTATTATCTAAAAAACCTTAATTACCCCTACCAATGCTATTTATATGCGTTTATTAAGTATCTAACTTACTTTTATGTCTTTAAAACTTCCTTTCTCTTACAGAATAAATTTCTGTTTAAACTTTATACTCAGGTTCCTTTTAAATTTAAATATTATCATTTTAGTATATGCCTACTCACTAATTAACAAGTGGTAAAAAGCCTACAAACCCTTGAAAATCAAAACTCTCTATAATCAATTTTGGACATTATTAAACTTAACCCATACTAATACACCAAAAACTTAAATAAACTCAACCTGGCTCATTTGGTGAGTTTTGACACTTAAAATCTACTATCCTCAACTAAACTTAAATTATACACTCCCTATAAATACAATAAAATTCCAAAATAAAATAGCACCTCTAATTTAATTAGAGGTACTATTTATCAATTTTATAGCTTCTTTATAATACTTATTGTTCTCATTATCTATTTTAAGTTTCTTTCTGTCTCAATTCCTTTTAGTATTTTTTTAAAATGGAAGTATTCATATATTTTTTAAATGTCTATATTCTTTTCTTATTAAACAAATAACTTAATTACATCATATCCAGTTAATCTTTAAATGCTGGAAACTTATATCTTATACATTTTAACTTTTGTAGCTCCTAATACTAATCATTTGAGTATATCCTATAGCACTCAATTTTATCATCCCACCAGCGCTTACAGTTCCCATTGTTATAATTAAATATACTTACTTGTTTTATCTTCCTTTTAAATATAACTTGTATATAATTTAGTTAAATTTAACTAAATTCTTAATCCTTAATCCTTAATCCTTAACATATTTATATTAACCTTTGTATCAGTCGAATAAACTACCCCTATGGGCTTTGCTACAATTTTCATATTATCTCTCCTAAAACATATGTTCGTATATGTTTTATAACATTTACTTAAATTCATATGCCTCTTAATTTCCTTTTAAGTCTCTTATAAATCTTGAGGAAGTAAATCATCCAGTTCTTCCTCTTCTAATAATTTAGTATTGTCTCCTTCTAGAAGAGATGTAGCAACCTCTTGCCCTAACTCAAATATTCTCTCATTAACAGCGATTTTTGTATTTTTAGTAGTCAATGTAAATATATCCATGCAAATTAAATTCAAATTTTCTTCAATAATTTTCTTAGCAATGTCTCCATTAATTTTATGTTCTTCGCAAAGACCAATAATATTTAGTTCTTGCTTCAGGGCCTCTATTTTACTACCAGATGCTGATAACTTACCTTCATTAGTATAATTTCTATAGACATACCCTATAGCTCTATTTAACAAATCTTGCATCATCTTAATTGACGTTGGATGTCCAAATAGCTTCTCGTACCATGAACCTGATTCTATTTTTATAGGCCTAAGCGCATAATCTGTTGCAGATATACCTACAATAGTACAGACTCTTTCATATATAGTATTTACAGCAACCATGTACTTTCCGATTTCTTTAACTGTCATATCTTCTCTATAAAATCTTATTGTTATAGTCCTACTTTCAGGATACAGATTATTATTTTGCACCTCAGAATTTATATTTTTCAAACATGAAGATATTAAGAGAAAATTATCTATCTCTCTTATAGTTGTACTAATAACAGAAATAAAGATCGTAAGTTTTTGTGGAACGCATTTATCCAGTGGTGTATTTATAAAGTCAAATAATAAATCACAGCAACTTTCTAAAGTAGTTGCTAATTTTCGAATAGGCTCGTACATCTCTGAATCAATATTTTCAAAAGATTCCAATATATAATTTGTTTTCCAAACATCCTTTAAGCTGATTTTTCTTGATTGTGACTGAATATTTTCTAATCGAGTAAGAGCCTCCTTAGTAACACTGTTAACATTTGATCCATTAACCTGCGAGTGAACATGTAAACCTATTAAATATGAGCTGTACTCCATATAATATGCTTCTACACCTTTTAACTGTGTTTTAAAAGTGTCTAGACCTTGTAATTTTTCATGTAATTCATTATAATTGTTTGATACATCACTAAAAATCATTATTTATCCCCCTATTATTATTGTACTTCATAAAATATCACTGTATAATAGAGCTATACTCAATGACATATTTTTTTAATAAACTACTTTATTTATCTATTTTAGCTCTTACAACTTCATGCCATATAGCACATCCCTAAGCCTCTTTAATCCTTCTGCTGAGAGATCAACACGCTTACCCTACTTCCTCTGCACTAATCTTAATACTAGATACAATTCCCATAAGCTTTCTTGCATCATCCATATTTTCTTTAAATAACTCAATAATGCTTCCTACAGTTCTAAAAGGATCTTCTTGAAGAACTCTATTGTCATCTATAAATCCATTAGTAACTATATAATCTACTATAAGATTAACAAAGTGAATCTGCTTTGTATTTAAAGATTTATTGTTTAAAAACTCTGAGAAAGCTTCGTTTGTTGCTTGTCTATCTAGTCCTACTATTTTTCTAACTAATTTATTAACTGGCATTTCACCAAATTCTTTCTCATATTCAGCATGTGTACCTAGCTCTTTCCACATTAAATCTTCTAATACATTCAAGTCTTGCTTGGTAAGCCTTTTGTTGTTTCTAAGCTTAAATATAGCTATTTCATCCTTATGCTGTTTAAGATAAAACTCAACTTTCTTCCTATAATTTTTAAGGTCATTGGAGTTATAAAAAGCACCCCCACTATCTTCTCTAACAAGCAAATCATCAAAGTGAGTCGTATATATTATTTGTATTTCTTTTTCAAGGTACTTCAATAATTCTCTTAGTGCTTCTCTAACAGAATCTAGTTCAAAAATATCTGCTGACTCCCAAAACTCAGCTGTCATAACCTTTTCTATGACATACCGTTGAGCGTATACCTCTGGTATTGTTCCAAGTTTTGAAAGTGCTTCAGCAGTTTGAATTACAGCTTTAATAGGCTTTGTTGCATTTCCATTTTGAAGCTTTGCAAGTTGTATTGTATACAGTGCTGCATCAAATCTCTTTGCAAATTCATCATCATTTAAAGGAATAACTAGAGAAGAAATGTGTTCTTTAATATCATTTACGCTTAGAATTCCAAGTACTGTCCATTCATTAGATGATTTATATTTATGAACATATTTCAATTCCATCCTCACTCTAAAGTTATCTTCATTCAATGCGTTTATACTTGAATTTGCTTGCTCTATTAAATTTTCTCTAAAATCTATATATTCTTCTTCTTGATATTTAATTTCTTGAAGTTCTTTAATTATATCTATCTTTAAATTAAACGTTTTTTCAGTTAAACTCTCAACTACGCCTCCATCAAAACCTTTAGGGTTTGCTCTAAAGAAATCAAAGTTGTTACAGAAATCAAAGACTAAGAATTTTTCTTTATCCAATCCTAGTCCTAATAAGTCGGGACACAGTCTCGTACCTCTACCTATCATCTGCCAAAACTTAGATTTGGATCGTATCTTTTTAAATAGTACTAAGTTCAATATTTCTGGTATATCTATCCCCGTGTCTAGCATGTCTACTGATACTGCTATTTGAGGCATTTTTATTGCATCTGAAAAATCTTCTATTAAAATATCCACGTAATTAATAGAGTAATCAATCTCCTTACAGAAATGACTGCCTACTTCAGGAAAAATCTTGTTAAATCGATCTACAATAACTTTTGCATGTCTATTACTTTTAGCGAATATTATTGTCTTACCTAGTTTGTCTCCACCTTCAATTTTTAAGCCTTTATCCATTAGCCTATTTAATACTAAGTCTATTGTATTTTCATTATACAGCCATTCATTAATAGCTGTACTTGAAATCTCTTCACCTATATTCTCATCATCGTCAAAAGTATCTTCATATTCTTCTTTATCCTCATCAGATAAACTATCATATCTTATACCATCCTTCATTAGCTTAGACTCATATTCTAAAGTCTCATAGCTTACTAAAAAGCCATCTTCAACTGCTTTATCTAATTCATAGGCGTAGGTTGGAACACCACTTTCTAAATCAAATATGCCATAGGTATTTTTATCTATCTCATCTTTTGGTGTTGCAGTTAAACCTAATAGGCAGG
Organism: Clostridium sp.; assembly: GCF_050717635.1. GTDB lineage: Bacteria > Bacillota > Clostridia > Clostridiales > Clostridiaceae > Clostridium_AD. Next base: position 180,894 of record NZ_JBOITO010000007.1, on the reverse strand, counting down.
CATCAAAATAATCAAATATAGCTTTGAATTTTTTATAAATACTTCGATGTGACTCGTCTATAATTATTAAATCAAAGTGTCCAGGAGTAAGTATCCTTTTTCCATCTTTAGACTTTGTATCGTCTATAGCATTCATCATAGTAGGATAAGTCGAAAATATCATTCTTGCCTCTTCTGGATTATCTTTGTTGTCTAGTAAATTACACAAGGCTAAATCAGGCAAAAGCTTAGAAAAATTCTTTTTTGCCTGTTTTACTAATGCTTTTCTATCTGCTAAAAATAAGATATTTTTAGCCCAATTATGCCTTGTTAAAACATCCACTATAGATATTGCTGTTCGTGTTTTACCACTGCCTGTTGCCATAACAAGTAGCATTTTCCTTTGCCTTTTATCCAAAGATTCACATACTGCAATTATTGCTTCCTTTTGATAGTATCTATTTGCTATACTATCTTTCATTTCAAGATTATTAAATGATTTCTTACTAGTTCTTCTATCAATTAATAATTGTAGTTCTTCTTTTTTAAAGAACCCATAAACCCTTCTTTCTGAATATCCATTAAAATCATCCCATAAAAAGGTTTCAAATCCATTGGTATAAAATATTATAGGTCTTTGACTGAACTGTTTTTCTAAACAATCAGCATAAAGTTTCGCCTGCTGTTGTCCTACCTTTGGCTCCTTGCTACTTCTCTTAGCTTCTACAATAGCTATAGGTTTACCATTTCCACCATACAATACATAGTCAACATATCCTAGTCCTGAATCAGTTGGCATACCAGTGACTTCAATTTCTTCTCCAATATCTCTTCCGAAATCCCAGCCCGCTAGCTTAAGCTCAACATCTATATATCGCTTTCTTGTTTCAAATTCACTGATTTCATCTATGTTAAAGTCATAATTCTCATAACTAGTATTAATCTTTCTCTTTTGTGTTAACTCTTCCCTTAGGTCCTCATTTTGTTTTATTGTTTCCTCAAGTTTTTTATCCTTTGAACTTAGTTTCTCATAAAGGTCTTTAAGCTCCTCTGGTCTAGTTCTCTTGTCGTCCCCTTGTAATAAAATATCTTCATTAAACTCACCAGCAGTATATTCATCTGCATAGCAATAATCAATCCAAGAAATAAATTGGTGAAGATTATGAAGACCCAGAATTGCCTCTTCACGCTTAATATTAGAATTGGTATGCACAGCCACATTTCCAAGACTAATTATGTATTTTAACATTCTCAACATCTTAGAATCTACAAGAACAATAAAGCTATTATCATGAATTAAGCTTGACAACTTATCTTGATAAGGTAATTTCAGATCTTGGTCAAAGCTATATAGCCACTTAACAGATAGCTCTAAAGCTCTTCTTGTGAGTATTGCACAAGTAGCTGGACTTACTAATATACTCTTCTCAGCCTCAATACATGATGCTGTGAAGCTTGCAAAAATCTCTTTGTCACTTAAAAAATTAAAATTCCCCCACATTTTTATCCCCCCAAAGATATCTTTTAATATTTGCTAATTAAGTTTCCATAAAGCTATAAAACAATTACTTTTCAGTTAAATAATTCCCCTTTAAATGACTTCTGCATTATGACATTTAAGTTGTTTTCTAGTTGTGTTAGGCTTTGCTTTAGTAGCTCCTTTTGTATTTCTATATTTTCTACTATTCTTGAAAATTTGTTTTGAAGTTCTATTGGTGGAACTATAACTTTTAATTCACTAAGTATCTTTAAGTTAATATTCTTCTGCGCTGACTCAGGCGCTGAGTCCTCTAATATTCTTTGTAGAAAAGACATCCATAACTGAATAAACATATTATTCGTCTCTGCTTTAGGTATAAATGCTACTACACTATCTGGAAAACAAGCATCAAATGTTAATATTGATGTCTTTGCTATATTTGCCGCTATTGTAATGCATAAAGTTCCAGCACACCACATCTTGCTTTGTTTCAAACCAAATTCAGAATAAGTTTGATGATATTCTTTTAGATATAACCCTGCTTTTGATATGTCACCAGTCTGAATTAGTGGATAGGACCCGTTTAGCAGCTCTGGAGCATTCCTTGGTCTATGTTTAGATTTTCCTCTACTTAATTCTCCGAGCTCACTTAACTCTTTCTTTTGCCAATTCATAGAATTGGTTACAGGTTCACCAAACATATCATAAAATACACTTTTTATTAATTCATCTAAACCTTCTAATTGAGCTCTTCTTTTATCTATTAAGGTTTGAACTATCTCAACTGATTCTACTATCTTATTTTGTATTTCTAAGTCAAGCCATGGTATTTCTATTTCTTCCAATGCTGTCTTTGATATATGTGGTATAGTTGCTCCAGTGCATTTTTCTCTTAAATATCTGGATTTACTTCTCAAGAATAGCCCCGCAAATCCTGATGTAGTACCCTTCCTTTTGCACTTTAGAACTGCTAATGTACTTCCTATAGCTCCCTCGATACCAAAACCAATAGTACCAGCATTAGCACCATCCCAAGCTATGATAACATCTTCTTGTTTTGCTAATACATAATTCCTATTTTTATCACAATATTTAAGATAATTATTATTTCTTAAATCATCTATTTGTATACATCTAATTGTACTATCTTTTTCATATTTAACTTGTTCTACTTTTTTGCCTTTTGATATTTTAAAAACATCTTTAACTTTAACGTATTCTATGCCCATTTTATTCACCTATCATTCTTTCTAATTCTTCTAACCCTGCTGATATCTCTTGTTCAAGTCCTTTGATTTTCTCTAAAATAGTACTAGGAGCCTCATAAACTATTTCATCATATACTGTTTCCTTATATTTATTAATGGATAGGTCATACCCATTCTCTCTTATTTCTTCTACCGGTACAAAGAATGATTTATCTGTTCTTTTTCTGTCTACTTCTTTATCTAAATTGCTAAATCTTTCAATAATATCAGGTATATCATTATTCCCGCTTGGACTTCTCTTGTCATCTAAGCTATAGCCATCTGCTTTCATGTCATAGAACCATACTTTGTCAGTTCCACCAGCACCTGTTTTAGTGAATATCATTATAGCTGTTGATACCCCTGCATATGGTTTAAATACTCCACTTGGCATTGATATAATAGCCTCAAGCTTATGGTTATCAATTATTTCTTGTCTTATAGATTTATGTCCTCCTGTTGATCCGAAAAGTACACCGTCTGGAACAATGGAAGCACCACGACCACCCTTTTTTAATGTTCTTAAAAATAAAGCTAAAAATAAAAGTTCTGTCTTCTTTGTTTTGGTTAGCTTTAATATATCTGCTGATACTGCTTCATAATCTAAGCTTCCCTTAAATGGAGGATTTGCTAATACTAATGTAAACTTCTCTTTATCCGTATTTACTTCTGAAAGAGAATCCTTATATTCAATGTTTGGATTATCAACTCCATGTAACATCATATTCATAGCACCAATTCTAAGCATGGTTCTATCCATATCAAAACCATAGAACATGCTGTTATTAAAGTGTTCCTTTAAGCCCTGCACTAAAAATAAATCAGAATGATTATCTCGTAAATATTGTTGTGCGGATACTAAAAATCCTGCTGTACCAGCTGCTGGGTCTACTATGATGTCTTCTGGTGTTGGTTTCATAAGTTTAACCATCATATTAATTATATGTCTAGGTGTTCTAAACTGCCCGTTAGTACCTGCTGTAGAAACCTTTGAAAGTAGGTATTCATAAAGATCTCCCTTTGTATCCTTTCCTTCCATATCTATATTGCTTATTCCATCTACTATTTTAGAAAGCATTAATGGAGTAGGTATTTTAAATATTGCATCGCCCATATACTTTGAATAAGCAGAAGCATCGTCTCCATGAAGTGTCTTTATAAATGGAAATACTTCTTCTAGCATTACCCTATACATTTCAGTAGCTTCAAAGTCTTTAAATTTGCTCCATCTTAAGTGTTGTTTATCACTTGGAAACATACCGTTAAACTCTAAACTTAAAAATGATGCTTCGCTTTCACTTGTTGTTTCATTATCATCTAAGCCTTTTATAAATAAAAAATATGTAAACTGCTCTATAACCTCTAATGGATTACTAATTCCACCAGTCCAAAATGTTTCCCATATTTTATCTACTTTACTCCTTAATTCACCTGTAATCATTAGTTTTCCTCCAAATAAAAATAATTGCACTAGTTTAAACCAATGCAATTATATTATACACTTTATTATTGTATTTTCCCATATTTTTCAACATGTTTCGTAAATATTAGTTTCAATGTCCATAAAAAAAAGACTGTCACAAATAACTTGCGACAGTCCTTAATAACATAGTTATAGTTTTATTTTCTCTTAGTTTTTCGGTGAGTAACTAATTTCTTTTCTACTACAGGTTCTTCTAGTAGTTTACCTTCCTTATTTGCTGGTGTATTACCATAATTTAAATGTTTGCCATCAGGTTTAGTCACAATTTCAGCAGTTACTTTAGTAGTTTCAAGAGTATCAAATGTAGTTTCTATACTGTCTACTTTTTCTGATTCATTGCCTAAGTCAGTTAAAAATTGTTCCTTCTGCAAATTCACCTCGTCAACTTTAGGTGAAACAGAATCAATTACTGTACTTTCAGCATACAAAAGCTCCTTAACCTCAATATCTTTTTTTGTTCTTTGGTCTAAAATGCTCACACCTTTACATACCTCAATTTTACCTTCAACCAATCGTACCCCTGCTACATATCCACCTATATCAATGAGTCCCTTTAATTGTTGAGTCTTAAATTTGAATCTGGCACACTTATTTGATATGAGTATATATAGTTTTTCCTTGTCTGTTTTAATCACTCTTGTTACTGCATAAGTACGACTTATCATGCTAGTAGTAGGATTTAATGGTCTATATCTGCCTACGGATGATTTCACCATCAGGTTACATATGTTGAATCCCTCCTCATCAAGTTGAATTTCTCCATCGTTCAGTTTCAGTCCATTTACTTGTCCTCGAATAATTAGATCTTTAACTACTTTAGGCGTTGTTTCCTCAAACTCATGTGTATTCTCATCATATAGTGTATATCCAGCCGTCCTTGTTTGTCCAAGTTTTAACATGCATGCCACTGTTTTCATATAAACCATTCTCCTTCTTTATTTAAACTTCTATTGTTTTACAACTTTGAGGAGAATTGTAACGCAAGTACTTCGATTATTCAACTATTTGCACTCAATATTTGTTCAATAAAAAAACACCTTCAAAATCAATTCAAAATGCTCTTATTATGCTTTAATTCATTGCAACTTGTCTATTTATTGAACGGATAGGTCTGACCTTCAAATAAACCACCATAATTGTAATTACCAAGTCTTACTTCTTCAACTTCTTTGTCACATGCTTCTTTATATAAAGGGTGCTTTTTTTCTTCATCATTGCATTCAATACATATTACATCAGTGTTGAATCTTGACATCATGCGCATAATTAAATATTTATTACAACGTTGGCAGTTCTCTTCTTTAAAAAAATTAGCTATTATAATCCACTTCCTCTCTAATCATTTATATATATACTGTCTTCACCTGAACGCATGCCTCCCCACTCTGATGCCCAAATATTGACCGTCTTTCCGTTTATAAACTTCACTACCAAAATGACACTGTCAGTTATATTAATCTCTTTGTCACTGAAATTAATTATTTCTTTGTAATCATCATCAGTATGTTTATTATATACATCGGAAATGTAGGCTGACTCTACCAACTCGTTACCAAACATTTCCTTAGCGTATGTAGTTAAATCTATATCCATTAATTCACCCACATTTCACATATTATTATTTATATCTATTAAGCCGCAATATCTTCTTTACTTCTGTACTTTCTAAAAAACCACTTATAGCAATTAAATTATACCGACCAGTTTCCTTAATTTGAAACCATTTGCCATTTAGTACATCCGTCTTCGATACATTGAAAGAACCATGAATTGATGCTACATGTCCATCACTTTTTACAAATAACCCTACAACTGATATTCCCTTCAGTAATTTGCTATAAATATTCTCCTTAGTATACAGTCCTGTCTTTTTGCTATCATTTAATGGTCTTTATCATTTTATTAGCTGCCTTAATTTATTATATTTAGAGTTCTTTTGTATTCTCTGCTTTTACTTTTTTCTTAGATGTTATCCTTACTTTAATATATTCTAAGTCCGGCTCAAAAGCATCTTTGTCTTGCAAATAGTCTACTGCTAAACATATATCCTTTAAACTTAGTGTTGATCCTACATTAAATCCTATTACCGCCATGGTCTCACCGCCTCTTTTAATCTTCTTTCTATTAAACAAAAATATGCCTTGTTTTCAGATTTTACTTTTTTATAATTAGCTCTTAAAGTCTAATTCTATAAATCTATGTAAAATTGCAAATTAAAAAGTATAACAGCTTATAAACTACTAGACCTTTTAACTTAAAGCCTTATCTTATTATTATACTTTTATCAAATTCTTCAATCTCTATAAACCCAAACAAACTTAAGAAATGAAAGGTACTTAACCCTTCTTTATCTTGAATCTCCACAACATCTGTTGTGGACAACTCTTTATTGTAATTGTCAAATATCTTATCAAGATTATTCATTTCTTTATTCTCTAGTAGTAACATATAAATTTCAGGTATAATCTCATCTGTATTTAATTCTATAGAATCTTGAATTTCATCCATAGGTAGTGTTTGGTCTATTGTATAAATTCTAAAGGTTATTTTAGCTCTGTTTTTTCTTTTTCTAACTTTGGTGCTATTCTTAGTTTTAATGCTATTCATTTCTTTTCAACTTCCTTGTTTGCATCGTAACATGCATCACAGAGGGTTTCGACCCAATTTCCATCCCTGAAACTCCCAGGCCCTCCGCATTCCTCACAGATGCTTTCTGATTTATTTTCGTACACACTTATTAGCTCATGAACTTCCATTAAACTTGATCTTGCATCAACTCTTAATCCACCGTACTTCTCTTTAGTTCCGTCTATACAAAAATCATAAATATCTACGTTATTATTCTTTTCATATATTTCTTCAATTTCTTTAACTAATTCAATTATTAGGTCATTCCAGCCCACTGCGTAACCATGATGTTCAATTAGCTGTCGCCATATGTATTTTGTTGTATCAATATTCGGGTATTTATCAGCTAGCGTGACCTTTATCAAATGTGGATACTTCATATTTAAAGCCTCCATTCCTTTATACTATGGACCTTATAAACTTTAATACTCATTAGCAATAAGCATTGTACTATAGTCATCTTCTACAATGATATAAACTTTAGCCTCCACAGGTCCATCTGTAAAGTATTTGTAAGTTTTACTATATTGTGGTTCTTCCTGCGTATGTTCTATCTCTTGCACTATACCTTTCATATTAATCTTTGTTCTCAATTCAAAAACCTGTAGATAGTCTTTTTCGCTAATGTCCATTTCATCATATAAATCCCAGAGCTTCAAATACATCAAAGGATTCTTTTTATTCATTTCACGTATGCCACGTGTTATGTACCTGTCTTTTTTATCCATTCTTTACCCCACCTTTTCTTCAATTTTAAAATTATATTTTCGTAAAAGCTGGGGCAATTGTAATACATAAACAAATTAAATTCAATAGAAAACTAAAATTTATTTTTCACCTATAAACTCAACAATTTCAACACTTTGCCTCGCTTCTTAATCATTAATTATAAGACTAAAAGCCACCTAATTTAAGGTAGCTTTTAGTCCTATAACGTTATAACCACACTAAGGTCTGAATTTCACCATCTATAACTGTTACCTTATTATATATAGATTGTCCATTTGCTATCCTTTGCTCTTTTTCCACTTTATACTTGGAACTTACAAACTGCTCATTCCATAATCTTTGTGATATCCTTAAAATCCTAATGTCCTTATAAAATGATTCGTCCCCACAGTTTTTGATTGTCATATTAATGAAATAATAGATGTTGTTAAAATTTTTACAGTCAAAGTATGTAGCTGGCTCATCTTCAAGTATCCCTATAAACTCTTGTTTAGTCTTACCTGTTATAACGTTATCAACTATTAGATCCATTGGAATTTCGTCAATAAGCTGCTCCAACACATCACAGCGTTCTGCACACTCGTTCCACTCTACCTCAAAGCCCACTTTAGCTTTCTCGTTAAACCCATCTTCTGATAGTTCAAAACTTCTACGACTCTCTTGCTCGAAGGAATATACTGTATACTCATCTCTATTCACTTTAAAGGGCCTCCTTATTTATTCTAAATTTACACTGTACGTTTTTTACTGCTATATAAACTTTAACCTTAAACACTTAAATTTTAAAACTCAAATTTTAACTCCTGTACATACCATTTTCCCTTTTGTTTACCTCCCTCTTTTGGCCCTGTTAGCCCTCATTATTCATAAGACAATTTGTTTGTATTAGTATTGTATAAATTCAATCATATACATTATTTATTTTTACTTATTGATGGCTTATTCCTAGGTTATGATACTAAATAAAGAATACTTTTTAAATTTTCATGTATCCCACAATATATTTCACCAATATTATTTTCTAAATCAATCCTGATCCAAATATCATCTGCCCATTTGTTTTCTTCCCAACCACTAGTATTTAACCTATGCCAAAATATCTTTCCTGCAGTTATATCCACACCTGAGGACTGAAAACTAACGCCTATTGGTAGATCTTTATGTTTTTTACTTACGGCAGATATTGTTATAATTTCTACTTCATTTATTGATATGTCTATGTATACAATAACTCTCAAATGGTGTATTAACCTATTTCTTCTTGTATGTCTATCTAAAATTAAAGATTCATTTAGTCTAAATGCCATACTAATTGTTCTTACTCCAAATAAATCTACTATTATTCTTTCCTCTACTACACAATCTACAAGTAAACCAACACAGTAGCCATTTTTTAATATCTCTTTTTTATATTCTTCATCTCTTATGCTGTTAATAAGTTTTGTATTATCTTGCTCTTTATTTCTACCACCCATTTTACAATGCCCCTTCCAAATATTTTTTTACTTATTAATTGCATAACTTCTTCACAAGTTACCCCTTTATCTTTATTTAATATGTTGCTTAAATTATTTCTTAGTTGCTCATTCTCTATTAAATCTAAATCATTACTTATATCAGTTATACCCTTGTTTTTTCTTATTGTTAAAGACACTTTCTATTCTATTCTTTTATATGCTATAAAATAAGATTATTAATTTTTATAAACTTTTTTTGAGAAACCTCTCACCAACGTATAACCTTTAGGTAAATCTATGCCTAGCTTCTTAGCTACTTCTACCGCCTCTTCTCCAACATTTGCCCCTATGGGTAGTCTACGTAAGAAAGGCTGTATGTTCATTAGCTCTGCTATGTACTTTGACCTGTCAAAATGTCTAGTTATTACCTCCCCTCTAACCCTTGCATTATGCTCTTTTATTTCATAGTAAACCATAGGATTTAAGCCATGACTTTCATTTAATTTGACTATATCCTTAACTTCGTTGAACCAAACTAGTTCTTGTCGCTCTTCCATTGTTAATGTGCATGTTATGTTTATATAATTCTGCAATATCACATTTTCCATTGGAATGTGAGTTGTTTCCCATGCTGAGCTTTCTTTATACATGTCATAGAAAGTCTCATTCTTTGTATCATAGAACCCAGAAGTGTATGTATTGTTAGAAAATTTCATCTTCCATAACAGAATTACAGTGTCGTCTTCAATAACCTCCATAAGATAAATTTCTATAACCTCGCCACAATTTTTAAACTTAGCTGTAATACCTTCAGGTGGTAGCATAATTTGTCTCTGAGTTAGTTTTTCTTTTATTAATACCTGAGTATGATCCGATCTTTCAAATATATGATTAGCATTTACTAAGTCTGTAGGTTTCCTATAAGGTCTTGGTAATATTTTTATTGTTTTTTCTGTTATGAAGTAGGCCATAAAATCAAGCATATTTGTTGTTACTTGGTCATCTGCAATTATATCTAAACACTCTTGTATATCCTTTACTTTATAACCATATTTTTTAAAAATCTTGAGCACTATACTGTCAGGACTTGATACCTTTAAACTATTTCCCTCTCTACCTACTGTGTACATATCTATATTTATCTCTGTTAGCCATTTCCCTACCTCGTATACTGTAATTAGCCTATCTTTTTTATCTAAGCCACAGATGACTTTCTTTGTAGTTCCTACTAAATATGCATATTGCTGAACTATTATATCTTTGTATCCTACTAAAATACCGGGATTAGTATTATGTTTACACAAAGCAGTATATTGCAAGTAGTCAAGTCTAAAAAACTTCTTATATAACTTATTAGTTTTAATATAATCTGCCATTGTCATAAAAAATCGATGTAGTCCTTTTGCAAATCTACAAGGGTCAATCTTAGACAATATTAATTGCTTTTCATACTCTCTTATTAAGTATTGAACATCTGTATCGTCACTTTTTAAATATATACTGTTTATCAAATCCTCTACCGTTATGCTTTTTAACGCATCCTCTACTGCACCAACAGTAGCTATAGTGAAATGTTTTAGTATATTATTATTTTTACTTTTCTCTAATTTTTTACCCTTCATATTTCCCCCCATCCTTTTGTCCATCTGCTTAAACTCAAACTTTATTTTATGAAAGGATGATGCCAGATATTTTACCAAAATACAATATAAAAAACTCTGAAATTAAAATAAATCTATATAAAATTCATCATCACAACCCATGATTGTCATATTAATGTAATAGATCTGTCACTTAATTTTTTTTAATTTAAGTATATGTCAGAACATCCATTAATTGTTCCTATTAATACTTGATTCCTATAATTTTCTATATGAACATATATTTCTATTAAAGTGTTGAATTTATAAATATCTGTAAGCATTTAATAATTTAGAATATAAATAAACCAATTTATAGTATATTCCATATCATTTAGCAAATTGAACATTGGAAGTGTTGAAGCTATAAACTTCTGCTTAACCTCTGTTTCAAGATTTATAAAACGGAAAATTTTAATATTACTATTCTCTGTAACCCTTAAATTCATCTATTGCACCCTTTAGTTTCGACTATTGTATCAGTTGCTTTTACAACAGTTGACTGCAATCTTAACCACTTCCGCTTATTAATTACAACAACTTTTAAATTTATAATATTGATGATTTGCTAATGTCCCTCAAACTGTTTACCTGGTTTTATACCGACTTTAATATCTTCTGCCATACTGCTTATCCATTTTTGTGTCTATATAAAAACAAAAGGAGCTACAATTAATGTAGCTCTTTTCTCCAAGAGTATGTATACAAGGTTTGCAAATATAATAAGATCTAAATTCTACTTTTCTATAAAAAATACTAATATTCATGATTACAAAGTTATTACACTAAGATAAACTTTTATCTAATTGTAAAATCCTTCGCTCTAAATCTAAGCGAAGGATTAAAAATACAACTAATATCTACTTTTAAATTACGTATGATAACTTAGTACAGACATAAGAACTATGGTCATTTTTTTAATAGTATTGTAGGTTCAGAATTTGTTGTTATGTTTAAATAGCCTTTTGTCAAACCTGCCAGTTCTTCATACATATCAATGTTTAAAGACCCACAATATAGTTTTAAATTATCCAACAAGTCCTTTTTATTTAATACACTCTGATCAATCAGCATCTCAATAGCCTTTCTGAGAAGTGTAGGTTTTGGAATAATAAACTCATCGTCAAGTGGTTCATGTGTTCTCCAACCATTTTTCGAAACTTGTTTCATTAAATACTGATACTGATTATAATTAATTTCACCTAAAGAATGTGTTCTATAAATCATTGCTTGTATCGATACTCTCCATTTTTTCTTTAGCTCAACAAAAACATATAAGCTTGGATTTGATGGCAAATCTTTTAAAAAAGCATCTCTTGGTAATAAAAAGGATGATGCAAACAAATTAGCATCATGTTCATTATCTTTATAATCCTCCGTTGAAAGAGAGTCTTCATCAGAATTCATATGACCTAAAAGCCAGTGTCCCAATTCATGAGCTAAAGTAAATTGAAGCCTAGCGAAGGAAGGTATCGAACCATTATAAGGTGTTATCGCTATTTTTGCTAAGTCACCTACACCAACTAACTGGCTAACTGCATCAAATTTAACATCAGGTAGTAGAAACTGGGAGAGCAATATACCATTATTCTCCATAAAGTTAATCATGTTGCCTATTGGTAAATCCTCCATGCCATAATAATTACGCGCGTCTTCCGCAAATTTTTCAATGCTCTCATCATTTAAATTGTCTTCCTTTGAGAGCTGAAACAAATTCAGTGAAGGAAATTCAATGTGCTCATCTAGAAAAGAGTATATTTTTCCTCGTATAATATTTAACTCTTTCTGAGCTTCCTTTTGCTTTTTAGTAATAGAAGATCCCGCACGATAAAAACAGCTTCCGGAATAAATATCTTTCCAGTCGTCCTCTAAAAAAAAACTAGTTGGAAAGTTAAGTTTTTGAGCTAGCATAAAAAGATTTTCAGGTTTAGGCTGCACTTTACCTTTGCTCTCAAACTGCCACATAGCTTGCTTTGAAACGTCTATTAATTTAGCAAGTTCGGTGCTAGAAAGGCATCTTATGGTTCGAGCTGCCTTTAAACGTTCTCCATTGAAATTTTCTATTGACATAATCTTGCACCTCAGTTAATTTTATTTTCTAGACTCCGCATCTTGTATCCGCTTCTTAATTTTAACCTTCGCAGGAGCATCAAAAGTGGAAACATTATCAACCTCGGTGTCTATATTTCTCTTATCATATGTAGAATCATCATATTCAGGTACTTCAATTGATTTAATTGAAGAAGTCCAATCCTTACGATATTTAGTAGAAGTGTCACTCGCAACAACATTTACATAAATAGACTTAACACCTATGTTAGCATCAGGTTCAAAAGTTATTACAACGAAACGATTAATAGTGCTATTTATCTTATGTATTATAGCATTTTTAACAGATTCTTTTTTATATTTTGTTTCATTACATTGTGGTATATCCAAACTTAGTTGTCCATATACCTGAGGATATGCTCCCAAGTCGTTATTGATTAGTGTTAGACACTTCATATAGTGAGTACCACCCACAGATCCGCCTGAAATAATCTTATTAAAATTATTATCCTTCATCAATATATATACACAGGATGATAATATATTGAAGATAGTGATAAATTCATAAATCCCTCTTTTGTGCATTGTAACAGTATACCCATCATTAAATAATGTAGCACATTTTGCATTAATAGAATCCCATATGTCATTATATCTAGCATTATATGTAGGTGATGGAAATAGATTACGCTTAGATCGCACCTCTTCTATAGAACCCTTTACAATACATTTGAAAATTTCATTAATATTTTTCTCATCTATACCTAGTTCTGCTTCGATCTGTTTTCCAATCTCAAGGTCATTCATAAGTGATTTTCCTCCTGTTATTAATTAATATAATTATTGTACCAAATACATATAAAAAAGTCAAGTAATTAACCAATTTATTATTTACAGTCAAGCTTTAATGTATATTGTATAATTATATATAAAAATATATGCTATAACCAAAATGTTATAACAATCATTATCTACACATATTTAGCCTACCTCATCCGCTGATCAATCTGTTTATTTGATTTTTTGCCTATGTTAATATCCTCAACTATACTGCATGTCACATTTTTCGTCTATATAAAAACAAAAGGAGCTACAATTAATGTAGCTCCTTTCTTGAAGAGTATGTACTTAACAATTTTGCTCTATATAATCACCATATAAACATATTGTTTACTGTTTAATATGTAATTTTTCTAATTACTATTTTACTTTGTCACTTGCCTACCTATAACATAAATTCATTCTTTATACCTATAAACAATTCCTTTATCTACTTAAATACTGCCCTGCTATTCCTAAATCCTTATCTTCTAGTATACTGCTTTAATGTGTTTTAAATACTTTTATTTTCTTTTAATCGTCTTCCTATTGTATGTCTACTAACTTTTAGCATTCCGCCAATTTCCTCATTTGTATATCCCTGCTTCTTATATGCTAAAATAACTTCAATAGGAGCTGTATCTTTGTACGCCGCCGCCTTTCCTGCACTCATTCTATTAAGTCTTAATTCATTATCTGTTACATTTTTATTATTATTAAGAAAAGTATTATCTGCTTCCATGTTTTTTAATTGTTGCCTCAATTTCTCCTTTTCAATTCCCTGTTTTCTTAGCTCGGTCATTAATTCATCTCTACTTTCTTTCAACATATCATTTTTAATTCCTAAACGTCTAACTTTAGTACTTAGACTATCTATTGCATTTTCTTTAACCAACATAAGATAATCCATGTAGGAGTCTTTTTCCCCTTCAAGATATTCTATTTTCCCAGGCAGTTCTTTATTTGCTTCTAAATCCTTTATTTCCATTCTCTGCTCTCTTATGGTTACTTTAAGCTCTTCTTTACTATCATTAAGTATTTCATATTCAGCCACTAATAAACCCTTATCTTTATTAAGCTTTTTCATCTCAACCTTTTGTTTTTCTATTTTATCCCAAAATGCTATTACTAAAAATAGTGCCGTGTGCATGAGTTGTTCTTTGTTTAGTTGAGTGTGCTCACATATTTCACTAATACCTTCTTCATAAAAGAACTGTTCTTTTCTATTCGTTTTTAGTATCCTTTTTAACCATTCTTTATCCATAAATGATATACTCCTACTTTCATAAGTTTTTAGTTGTATTTAAGGTTTTAGAATTTATATTCTTATATTCAACATATGTAGATTTTAATGTAGTTCTGTTGCAAATATAAGTTTCAATTTACAAATTCACTGCATAACAAAAGGACCATTTAAAAACATAAGTTTATTAAATGACCCCATCCAATTTATCTTGTTATTTTTTTATTCACTTTGTATGTTATAAATTTATATTGTTTATATTTAAACCTTAATTAATCCCTAAAGCCTATATGATGTACACAAGTATTATTCCTTAATTTACATTGTCTGCTTTTTATTTATATTGTTTAGACTTAAGACTATTTCTATGTCATTTTGTTGCAAATATAAGTTCAATTTTGCACATTAAAGCCAATTTTCTAATGCTTAGTGTTTATTATTTCTCTACTGCTGTCTCTAAATTCTCTACTACTGTGTATCTATTCTTTACTTTGTCTCTAGATTCTCTACTACTGTGTGTCTAAATTCTCTAATGATGACTTTAAATTCTATGCTGTAATTCAAATCCTCCTATGCATTTCTTTAAACTATGACTACATTTGAACAACTCCAAGTAATATATATTATCTTATAGGTCTGATATTGTTTCTTCTGCTGCATCTTTGGTCTTATAATTGAATAAATCAAATTCTCCTGTGACATTATAAACACCCATTATCGGTCACTGACAGCTTATATCTTTGCTCCAGCATTCATCAAAGCCACATCGCCCTTTTATCTCTGGTTTTAGTGTTTCATAATACTTGTGCTCTGCTTGTTTTAATAGTTATATTGCCATCATTTAGTCACCTTACCACTGCCTTAATCATACCTTAATTCATTGAAAATTCCCATTTGGACAATAAAGTCTGCTGTGTCCGCATCTATGAAATTTGCATCCAAAGTGTCTCCAATGATTGCAT
This sequence comes from Clostridium sp., assembly GCF_050717635.1. GTDB lineage: Bacteria > Bacillota > Clostridia > Clostridiales > Clostridiaceae > Clostridium_AD. The sequence continues at coordinate 165,178 of NZ_JBOITO010000007.1, read as the reverse complement.
TTTTTAAGTATGGCAGAACCAGATGCAATCCATTTAGTAGCTTATTTTTATTTAGCTCATAAACATTATTCTCAGTGCCATAGATCAATAGCACAGCTCCACTTGCTATTGACTTATTATTTTTATATTTAGATTTCACATCACAAATCCAGTATGAACTCCCACCCTCTTCTATAGCCATTTTTACTATCAAATCTAAGCTTTCATTTGATACATTCAATGTTACAGGAGTCTCAATAAGCTCACTCATTGTCAATTCCTCCCTCCTTTGACTATCCGAATATCACGTATTCACCAATGATATTCAATGCTTCCTCATAGCTACTGCTCTCAGTCACCCTTGATATCATATGACCTGCCTGCTCTTTCTGACCACAGGCTTGTAATGTTCTCCTTGCTATGGCCATTAAACTGAATATATTGCCATCCGCCCCAATTAAAGGCGCCATAGGTTTTTTATATTCCACCATTTTTAACTCCTTTCATAAAATACTTGGGGTGTATTATACAATCACCGTTTGGTTATTTCAAGACAAATAATTTGTTAATGTAACACCTGAAAATAGAGTAATAAATTAAAAAGGTTTACCATTCACTGATAAACCTTTTCTAATATTATAAATATAATATGTGTTGCCAATGTATATCCATATTGTTATATTCATTCCGAGTTACATACTTATATAAATAATATGTTGTTTTATATGCTTATGAAATAAATTAGGAAAGTGGTAAAACTGTTAATATAAAGATTTTTTTAATATTAACTCTATATAAACTCTAATAAAATGTATTTGCCTGAGCTTCTTTTGAAAGCTCCTGTGATACCTCATTATTTAGCTGCTTTTCCATTGTTTATATCTCAACTTCTATTTTTACATTGTCCGTTTCAATTACTTTATCTTCATTAGTATATCTTTTTTACTGAGCCATCTGAATTGAATTCTGTTCCCTCTTTGAATGATTTATCTTTTTCAAAACAAGGATATCCTACTCCGCTTCTTCGGAACTTAAAAGTACCTTCATACCATAGTTTACCAGATTCATCGAACAGCCTACCTAAAATAAAATATCGTGGGCCATAGTAGTTCCTGGGACCTTTATTGTATTCACCAATAAATTTTATATTTCCATTCCAATAATATTCTGTACCTGTCTCAATAAACCAGTCATTGAAGCAGCCCTCCATATGTTTTTGACCGTTAATAAAGTACTTAACACCTTGTCCACTTGGAACCAATTCTTTTACATTTGCACTATACTTCGTAAAACCTTCAAATTTAAGTTCTCCAGTAAGATAAAATATTTTTAGCCATGTTATTTTTTCATTTTCATTCATAAGTATTTACCTCGTCGTTTAAAATCTGTTCTGTGTAGAGCATATTGAAATCATAATATAAATCTTCTGCTAAACTTTTAGGAATATATTATTGCTGTAAGTTTTCGTGCTTGTATTAATTGGTTTATTTGTAATGTTAATATTATTATTAACATTAGTATTGTCCACATTTTATAAAGATTGAGATTATCATCAAAGCAAGAATCATCCGAAGCACCCCACTCATTACACACTACACAACGAACAAGAGTATCTATATAAACACAATTTTCAGCGTCAGCTGTTGCTTAAATAATATGTCTACAGTGTTTGAAACTTGCTTAAATTGCTCGTTTACTATACTCATCCTGTATCCAGATTGTAACTGTGTATAAGAACTACCCCCAACGCTACCATTACTTCCACCACTTCCTCCACCCCCATTATCATTGTCTCCAGGACCATCTGCAAACGCAGTGTACGGTAGAAGTGTTGTTATCAGTGCTGCTATTAATGCAATTGATAATGTTTTTTTAAACCTGTACTTTCCCATTCTTGTTTTACCCCCCCTCTACTTATTCTCTATTAAACCTGTCTATTACACCTTTTATTATGCCGGAATGCCTATATTAATATAGCCACCATCCTTATATGTGAATGGTGACTATCTTATTTAATGTTTCATAGAAATATATTCTAGTTGTTTTTTAAGGTTGTGGCTCTTCTCCAGGCACGTATATATGAAAGTTAGGGTCTGAAGTTGTAGTTCCTTCTCCACTTACACTTGAACCCTCAAGAAAATCCTCAATTCCATTGCCATTTTTATCTGTTGCTGTTACTTTACTACCACTGTTATTGCTCTTTTTAGTAGGTGTACTTGACTTTGTAGGCGTACTTGACTTTTTAGGTGTACTTGGCTTAACTGTAGGTAATGCTGTATTTTTCTTTTTCACTACTACTGCACTTGGAACCTTATTTACTTCTTCCAGTGTAGTTCCAAGCTCTATTGCCATACCCTCTAATAATGTTTTAGTGTCTGCCACTGACATGTTTTCTTTCTTACACCATCCTATTTGTACATCAATATAGTGCTTAACTTCAGTTAATGTCATTCCAGATGATAATTGTCTGTTTATGTCAAATGGCACTTTAGCTGGGTCTACCTCAGCGAATCCTTCTCCATATTCAAGACCATCTTCGTCTACTCCTAGTACCACACGTTCATCAGTTGAAGTTTTAAACTTATCTGGGTTTAGTTTACCATACTCAGCCTCACTTAAATATCCAAATAATTTGTTTTTTGCTAGTTGTACTTTTGCCATCAACATAATAGCCTCTGATTTACTGATTGTCTCATCCCATCTTGAATCTTTTCCATCTACTAAACCTAAGTCTTTTGCTACTACCATTGTATTGAATATATCACTTTGCATTCCTTTATTAGGATTTTGAAGCATATATCCTAGTGTATATGACTGCCATCTATCTTTTAGAATTACTCCTTTATTATCCTTTTCTTTAACTTTAAATCCTGCTTTCAATGCTAAATCTCCGGAGTTACTTGTATCATCATATGCATCTTCTTTTCCTGTTACTTTGGCTAATTGTTCAGGAAAGCTTTGATTTACTACCATGTATATAGCTTCTGCTCTAGATATACTTCCTTTGTATGAGTTACCATCTAAACTCTTATTCTCTACACTCAAGAATCCAAATTCATCTACCTGTGCTGCAAACTTAGTATAATCTGTTTTTCCACCAACTGCTGTGTCAAACTCACTATCATCTTTAAGTATGCTTACTCCATTGTAAGCTTTATAGGCTAGTGTGTAAAAGTCTTCTCTGCTTAATGACTGTGTAGGATTAAATGCTGATGGATTCTCACTACTTGGTAGTAGATTAAAATAAGCATTTAAAACTCCTGTTAATGCATAATTTACGTTCCCGTCTATATCTGTGTAGGCTGTATCTGCTGATTTTATAATTTTTGATTTTTTATCTGCATCATCCCAATACTTCATAAACACTTTATTTCTGAATGCATCCTCTAATGTCGTGTTTCCGTTTCTGTCTCCTACTTCATCTACGAATAAACATCCAGACTTACCGTTTATTCCACCCTCTGTTACTGTGTTTATATTAAATATTTCGTCTATACCTTGTCTGAATCCCGTGTTGTAATTTTTTAACTGGTCTAATTGAACCCAATCTAAGTCTTTTTGTTGCTCTCCAATAACTTTTATAGCATATGACGGTTTTGAACCCTCTAATACTATGCTCTGACCGCTGTCTATCATCTTAACCATTTCATCAGAGTCTATTATAGCACGCATATAGATTTGACTTACTATTATAACTATTATAACTATCATTCCAGTTATAATCATTTTCGCCTTATTCTTATTCATAAATCGCATATTTAAGCACCTCCTAAATACATATAAATCGTATACAATTATAATCCATATATTTCATATACTTACATATTACAATTGTAATTATAATTACATTATAAGTCAATAGAATAATCTGGTTTAGACCTTGTTTCTTTCACCACCTATTTCTTATGAAAACTATAATCATTTTTGGGCTTTCTTCTAAATCATTAAGGTGTAAGGTATTCGCTAGCCCTAATATTTTAAATTAACCTTACCTTCTTGATAAAAGTAATACCCTTCTCACCCACGTTAAATTCTTTGATTTTAATTGTCAGAATCTATATCTTTAAGTCTACGCCTTATCGTTGATTCACTTACCCCTAGCCTTTTTTTAATCTGTTCATAGGATAATCCAGCCATTTTAAGCTTATAAACTTCTTCTTTACTAGCCTTTTCCTTATAAGCTATTTTTACACCGGTCTTTAACTTTGCCTGCTGAACATAACATTTATTGTAGGTATCTATTAAACTCTCCGTTAATTTGAGTTTTTCAGCAAGTCCTTCATTATCGGCTTTAAGTTCATCATACAAGTTTTCATATACTTGTCCGGCAAATTTTTCATTGTCAATGTGTTCAATTACATTTAGCAGGAATCCAATATTGTTTACCAAGCTAGCACTGCCTGTTACCTTTGCTAACATCTCTTCATTATCTTGGCTAAAACTATTGTCACAATCACCACCAAGTATTTTTTTATATTTATTAAAGACTGCTTTTATTTTAAAGGTGTCCATTGATCTCATCTCCTTATTTAATAACTTTATTTTATATTTACATTAATGACTAAATGATAGCTTTTGATTCAAATAGCTGCTGTCTCTCTGATATTAAAATATAAAAAAAAACAAACATAAAGTATAAATTCTATTACTCCAGGTCTATTTTCTATTTATATTGACATCCAATTGTCAAACCATTGATTCCCCTAAACTTATTTATGTATTGGTAACATATCCTTAATTACGCTACCCCTTTTACAAAATACTTGGGGTGTATTATACAACCACTATTGGGTTATTTCAAGACAAATAATTTTTCTAATGTAGCACATGAAAACAGATTAGAAAAATTAATCCTCCAGTTATAATTACCCCTCACAATCGTTTCGCCTTTTAGTCCTATTGTAAAATTAGAATACTACTAGCTATTAGACTTATTGTTAAAGTAATACTGAATTTACTGTTTTGTATACTTATTTTCCCTATGTAAAAATTAAAAACCTCCAATATTAAATATTGAAGGCCTTTGTTGGTAAATAAACTATAATTGCGTCGTACTACCTTACTGCTTATGCCTAAATTCTCATAAACTCTCCTAAACCTGATTTACTCAAAACACCCTAAAAGCCCATACTTATTACTAGAAGCCAATCCACCTCAAATATCTACTCACATGATTCATTCCAAGTATCCCTTTTCCTTAACACGGTTTCCTCTAAGTCACCTGTTACATCCATGAACGCAGTAATTTATACTCATCGTTAAGCAACAGCTCCACAGTTCCCAATTCATAGTGCAGACAATTCCGTTAACCCTCCAGCACTCTTGCCATTTCAATACCCTTAGTCATTCCATTGTTTAGTTTTGATTAATTCACTTACTCTCAGTTTATGAGTCAACTATTCCTTATTCAAATATAAGTCTATGAATAAGGATATTATTTTTATCTATGACGGTGGATGTATTTTACTATATGTATTTTCTTATTTGATTTAAGACTATAATTATTTACAATAAGCCTTTAAAAACCTTAAATTTAAAATATTATTTGTCTTGATGACTAAAACAGTCTTTTACTACTCATCTTTCTTTAACTCATCCTTAATTAATGAAATCAAAATTCTCACTAGCCCAAGTAATTCTACTAACACTCTTGTACATATGACCATTATTACTAAATATATTCCTGCCAAAACACCCTGTATAAACTGCATATTTTACAACTCATCAACTCTTTTTTGAGGAATTATACCGCATATTAAATTTAATAAATATAGCTTTTCAAAAAAATTTTTCACTTAAATTTATTTGATACACAAATTCAAGTGAATAATCTGATTTATTTCACAGTTATTAATTTACCTATACAACATTTAATAACTATAATTTGCTGATTTTATTAAATATAAAGTCATTGATTTTATCAGTGCTTAGTTTTCTATATTTCATTTTTATACTGTCCTTCGTATTTCTCGCCGTTAGAATAGCATATAGTATGCACACCGTCAGCTAAATCAATTTGTACCTCAGTTTCATATTTATTGTAATTACCTTTATATTTTTGTTTAATTGTTTATCATTCCCTTTACTGTTCCAATTTAAGCCAACTGGAAAAACCCCCTTATTTGTTGAATGAAAAATGCTTTAAAAGGCACTCTTGAGAATACCTTTTTTCTAATTGTTGCTCATAATTGAACCCTACATTGTTATTAACCTTAGTAATACTGTTTACACTAATAAATCTAATGATATATTAAAAGCCTGTAATGCCTACATTGAATTATATACTGTCTAGCTTAATACCCACAATGTCTGCATAGTGTCATATAGTTGTATATCTTGAAACTTATAGAAGTAAGATAGTTTTAACTCAAAGCTGACTTATAAACCTTTCTTTTATATATGTTCATTTAGTTGGATTTTGTAAATTTAATTTTAGCTTCCACTGCATCCAAGTCACATCCCACTTTCATTTTATCCTAATGACTATAGATTGTATCGACTTGCTTTCACCCCCCCTCTGCAAATAACTTCTACAAAAAGGATCAAAAAAATTTTAATAAGTACAAAAATAACAGACCCCAGTATTTTTATAACTATAGGTCTGTTATGATCATAGTATTTATATTATTTTCAGTCTAAAAATCCTCACATTCTTAGTATTCATCTAGCCAACCCGGAATTATTATCACCTCTTGCTCTTCCCTATCATTTGTATATGCTATTACTTGATTTATGTGAAATTCCTCCACTACTACTTCCTGCCCTGATTTATTGAATCGCTTACTGAACCTTTCAACAACAGTTTTGTTAATTGTATAACTTAAAGCAAACTCATCTGATAAACTGTCCTCAGTAATTCCCCTATATAGAGTAATAAAACCATCTTTATCTAAATATTTTTTTAATGCTCTTTTATTTTCTTTCACTCGTAACTTGAATTGTTCTTCTGTCTCACCATCAATTATCTCATTCAGGTATTCAAAGAATTCAGCTTCTCTAAATGGGTAATTGGTATATATTTTTAGTGTTAATATTTTTAATTTATGTGCTTGAGGAATTTCATTGTATATTTCCTTGAAATAGTCCCAGATCTCATAATTTATAGAACCATCCTCTTTTCTATTGCCCATTAACCCGGTAACACTTTCAAAACGATCAATACACTGCTCCAATGAAATGCTTGTCTCCATTTTATTTTTAATTTTAGCAACCTTTATGCATTCTACACTGTATTTTTGCTGCTCAACTATTTTTTTTCGTATTAAAACCTGGTATTTATTATTTTCAACCTTAATGTCTAATTTTTGTATACTTGCATCTAATTTTTCTATTTTTGAACTACTCCTATTAACATTGCTGTTTAATGTTGATATCAGGTCCTTCTTACCACCCCCTACCTTTGTTGATGTTTGATTCTTATCTAGAATATTTAATATTATTTCCATTGTTAATCCCCCTCGTATTTTTAATTTATTATCTGCCTATCTTTTAAAATACTGAATAAACTAACAACTAAATTTTCTAATTTTCAAAAACTCACTTTTATCACTATTGCTGTATCTGTTGAATTTAGCCCTGCACTACTTGTTTTTTATAACAGTTGAATGCAGTTTTTAGAACCTTACGCAATTAATCATAATTAGATTTAATTTTATTGAAATGCAGAAACACAATATTTGCCCTAATGTAAAACTATCACTTTAAGTCTCCGTCGTATCGTCATATGTATCTAATTGGTACTTACTTTATTAATACTGTATATGGTTAAATTCCAATGTATACCCTGTTTGCACAGTTACTACGCTTGTATAACTTAAAACATATACTGCATTCATGTTTCATTCATCTGTCTATAATTGAAACAATAGAAGTATGTTATTTTTCATTAACCCCCAACAAATAGTTGATAAAACTCATCCTTTTATATTTTTATACACCTGCTTTTACCTCCCATTTAATTCCTTAAAGAAATCTTTCAATGCCTTCTCAGAGTCGATATATTTACCCTTTAATCTACTTTTATTACCAATTTCATTGTGAGCATGCTTGCTGATATACCACAAATGTTGTATTCTATTGTCCCATGTTAGACTATTATGATGTATTACTAGTTGATCATCTAGTTTAACTAGCCCTCCAAAAATAGCATAGCTAATTAGTATCCTCTCAACTGTCAGTTGTGTCGTCTCTAAATTACCTTTATTAAGCTTATCAGGTACATTCCAAAATACCCGTTCTCGGTTTCCACCACATTTCTTAACACATAATGAATAACCTTTTAGTATTTCAACTGCATCAATAGAATTGTTCCAGTAATTGCTGTATTTTAAATGCCTATCAGTTACTATAAATTTATTCTCTATTACATTTATTAATATAGTATCTAACATTAAATCAGGAGCAACTTCATAATAAGTATTTTTGTTTTTAGGATTTCTGCCTACCTCATAAATATTGCCTAGTTTAATTGCTTCCTGAAGCATATCCTCATTCATTGTGATAAAGCTTTTATTACAGTTTATTTGTGAGTCTAGAAATTCTTCCATAATCATATCAAACAGCCCCTTTAAATTTTATTAGTTTTATTATTTTTAATATTGGTATGATAATTTCTCCTTTAATTTTTATTATTAATTTAGTTACTATCACTCTCTTATATTTGATGCCTGGTCTTCCCCGCTAAACTTTTGATAATTTGTTATTAATATGGTAATATTTACCATATTAACTTTCGTTTTTCTTTTACCTCCTTACCTGTTTATATCTATACGTATATAGGTAAGCATATTTTTTCAACTAATTTTCAATACATTTCCACTGCTTACCCTATCAACCAATGTATATATTTTCTCACTTTTTTAATTTCTATTTTCTGCGCTTTTATATTTAATATAAGTTATTCATTTTTCTCCTTAATCATTACATTATCAACTTATGTTGATCGCATATCATTATATTGCTTTACTTATTAAACCTTTAAACTCTACAAAGTATACTTTATCCATGAATGCCCTCCCCCTTATTTTTTATCTTTAAATTTATATTCAATATTTTAAGATATGTATTTTTAATAGTCGTTTTGATTCAAACATAAGTTTCTATTTTGATACATTCATGCATTAAAAAAGATCATTTATCAACTCATTGGTTGTTAAATGATCTTATCGTATTTACTACTTGTACATCTTTTTTCTAATTGCACTCAATTAATCACTATTTAATGCTGTTTTGCTTCAAATGTAAAACCTATTTAAACATTTTATGCTAGACAACTATTCTCCATTTGTATTCCTTATTAAAGCCTTGTATATTTTTCACTCTTTATTTCCTTACAAGTGTCCCAAATCACCTGTTAATTACCTTAAAATTTTCTTACTTTGTTTATGCCATTCCTACTGGGTATGTTACCCTTTCTTACTTTGTTTGTAACTCATTGTACTTGTTTACTTATAAACCCCTTTATGTTATATCTAAAAACTGCTTTTGCATCAAATTTTTAAGCCATGTTATCACTGTGTCACATAATGATATTGATCATACTCAATATATGTATGCTATTTAAAATAGAAGTTTACCTTGAAAGCCACATAAACCTATTAAACCCTATTTTGTATCAGTTTGTTAACCCCCAACTTTACACGCTCTCATTTGCTACTATTCACTTATTAAAAATAAATAGGTGTAATTGTAACACAGCGAAATGCCATCACTTAATCATCCAAAATCTACAGTTCTGCCCGTTTCAATCCGATAACCTAACCCACTGACTTCTTTATGTATACATGATAAAAGTGCCTATCATCTTCAGTCTACCCATTTAAAAATCAATGGTTGGGAATGTTTTACCTTTAACCTACTAGGTATATATTATTATGTAGTTATCTGTCTATAGTTTTTCCAGTTACTATTTTAATTACTAATCTATATGTTTATTTAATGGCATTATTTTATAAAAATTTATAGTTACATATGTATTTTCATAACTTAGTAATAAATCATGAATAATAATTGTAGTTTTAGAATGATGAACGCTATCAAATATTTAAACGCAAAAAACAAACCTAATTTAATTAGAAGCTTATTACATATTTTCAATATAGATATAATATTTTATCAGTTTTATAAAAAACAGTATATGGTTACACCGGATACATTGGTTACGCGGTTACAACCATTTTATGGTATTTTTATCACTATATATTATTTTAAATCCGATGTCAATAGTTATACCAAAGAACTTCTATCCTCTCGTTATTTTCCTTGCTTCCGACACCAGTTGTAGTTGCAAATTCTAAACGTCGCCAGCCTCTATCCTCTGAAAGATATTTTTTATACAATAACAAATCATAGTTAGATACTAATATTTTACACTTGGCATCACATATGCATCTTAGAAAGCTCTCATGGTTTTCATATTCAAAAGACATAGGATAAACCTTACCTAAGTTAGCGTTATCGAAACCCTTATTTCTCAGTTTCTTTTTAGCTATTACAATCTCTTTTTTTAATTTTTTAATTTCTTTTTTCTTATTTTCTACTTCAAGTTTATTTATTTTCTTGTTAATTACGTCTATTTCATTTAATAGAGCTTCCCTTCTTAATTTAATAGCTCTAGACAAATTTTCTTCGTCCTCCCATTCAATGTCCTCCAACAGTCCACACTCTATGTCTGGAGAAATATATGAAGGGTCTGCATAGATCATAACTCTAGGATTAGTGATCCACTTATTCATAAGAGAGTCCCTGTATTTAATATCATCACAATTATTAGATTCAGACAATTCTTTCTTCTGCATATCAGAATCAAAATAATGTTTGAAAAAATCCATAGCATCTATCTGATAAATAATTACATTTTCCATTCTTTCCGCAGCATCAAATAACTTAAGTAGCTTCTTTCTATATTGAGCTGTGGACTTGAATTTCGCCGAACTCCAGACTTTACCCATGGCATCCATACTTTGTTCAATTACTATATAGGTTGCTTCTGCTAAATCCATATCTGATATGTTTACATCCAGCCTATCTCTTGTACGCTCTATTAAACCTTGTTCCTGCTTTAAATCTTTTATTACTGCATAGGAATCAAATAAATATTTTACCTTTTCTACTAACAACGCTATTTTTTCTTTTTTCTCATCTTTAATCTTTACTAATAATTCGTTAATTATTTTTTCATTTCCAGCTTTTTCGGATTCGTCTAAAATTGAATGAAAAGCCTTTAACTTATCTGTTGCTTGCATAATCTTATATTCTACAAGTAACCCTTTTAATTCCTCAGCTAAACTATCCCTACTATATTCATCAAAATCAGTATTGCATATATCATATATTTTCTTTGCACTGTTAAATTCTTCTTGACTGTACTCTGTTTCATACAACCTATATATTAACTCTCTAGAAAGTTCAGAGTCTGACATAACACGCATTAAAGCAACAATGCCATCTCCATAATCATTGTATACCTCTTCCTTGTGTCTAGGCTTGTTTAACAATGTCCTACACCCGCCACCGAAGGGTTCTACATAAATATCACTGTCATCATAATCCAATAAAGATGCTATTAGAGAAGACATCCTCGCTTTTCCTCCGTAATAAGGAATTATAGAAAGCGTCTTACTACTCATTTTACTACCTGCACTCTTTCTTTTTCTATATCTTCAGACTTATTTGGTATGTATTTCTCAATTTCAGATACGTTAATGCTAATTACTCTAATTGGTTTTTCAGTTGGTTTAAGCCTTACTATATTAGTAGTCCTGCCTTTAACACATTTGAGGAACTTTTTTTTACTAAGCCATTCTTTAATCTTAACTAAATCATAAATTTTGAAGTCACTTTCATTAATTAGCATATTAAATTCTTCAACAGGTATATGATAATATTCATCTTTTGTATGAAACTCTGTAATAACTGAACCAATCATTGATAGTATGCCTTCCGTACCCTCCATAATTTTATCATCAACCATTTTGGGTGCATTTTCATCTTCAACTGGATCAGTTGCTTCTAAATACATATAAGCCTTCTCAATTTCCTTTTGAAAATCTTTGTATACAAGCTCGCTGAATGCAACTCCATACTTCATAAAGTCTTTCAAATCTTTATCGAGTCTATAAATGAATGTATCAACTACACCATTTTTACCATCATTATAAAAACATTCAATGCGTAAACTTTCTTCATATTTTTTATTTTTATATCTTGTTAATTTGAATGAAAATGATTGTTCAATTTCATATTTAATACTTTTATTGCTTACTTTAATAGTACCAGCAGCTTTATCTGTTTCCCATAGTATCTTTTTATAATCTTTGTTCATAACCGGCCCCCCCTTTATTGTCGAACGATGCAATGTTTACCTAAATTTTAGCATATTATATACTGCAAGTCCATCTTGTTCTCTTTTAGTTATTAGATTTATTCTCCACGTTTTACTTTTATCAACCAGCTTGATTAATAAATAATACAAAAGACTGAAGAATTATTTCTCAAGCCTTTTGTATTATTTTCATTTACTTATACCCTATTCACATGGAAAACTGCATTTGCCTTCTGACAAACTCTTCTGTCCCATCTTCTATTTCCGTATAGTTTCTTTGATATTCCACCGACATATCTTGATAAGCTTAAATCTGATACATCAAGATCAACTGTACTATATTCAAGCTCTAACTTGTCCCCATGGACTGTCATTATTTCCATTTCCCTGTCACCTCTCCATCGCCTGTTTGCCGCTGCTAATTCCTGCTCTAAATCCTGTATAAATTCATCTGTTTCTGTAAACGCATTACTACTTTTGGGTTTGTTAAGTGTCACTGTGAATTTCTGGAAATATCTAAATGGTCGTCTTAATTTCATATTTTCCCCTCCAATTTCTCATCCATGCTCTTAACATGCTTCAATATTTGCTCCAGAAGCTCATAAACACCTGGCTTCTCAAATTCTCCTATATCTACAGCTTTAATAACATTTTGCAGCTCTACCTTGTTTGTTTCAATACTATTGTCAGCCTCTTCTTCCATCGTTAATGTAAAAATCCGCCCCTTAACCCTCGTCACTTCTTCGTTCCATCCCATTTCGTGGGCCAACTTCCTTGATACACTTTGAAGGTACTTTGATATTGTCCTACTACCATTGATTTTGTCGAGAGAGCTATACCTCATTTTTACTGATATGCCGTCAAATCCCAGTATTTCAAGCATTCTGTCCCCAGCCCATTCTTCGTTTGTTTTCTGAACCGCCTCCTTTAAATCATGTATTAGTTTATTCCCTTCGATAAACCTTGCTCCCGGTTTCGGCCTAGCTAATGTTGCGGTAAATTCTTTAATGAAATTCACTATGAATCACCCTCCTTGTTACTGTTTTGTTCAAATCAACTGTCTTGATATTATTTTATACTATAAATCTCCGCGTGTCAATATAAATTCTATGTTTTGTACTGTTTTGTTAAAATCAGGTTGTCAACTAAAAAAAAGATACTGTTTCCACGAGCATCTTCTGTTAACCCTTGCTATTCTCAATATATTCCAGTAGGTCTTTCTTAATTTCTTGCATCCTTTCGTTTTCTGCAATTACCTACTATGGATCTCATATTTTTGATGTTTTTTCTCTTACAACAATCTGCTTATGCATTCATTAGGGAGTACATATATTTTATTTAACCCAGCTTTTCTATCATTTTATAATTATATAGTGTACTTAGCAGTTGATGATGGGAAGTAGCATATATAAAGGGATATAAATGAATTTATTTTAAATATACATGTTTCATTAACTTGTCTCGTACAATTTTAGATTATTAATGTTAAAAATTAATAATTTCTAAATATTAGGATATAATTATATAAAGAACTATTTATTCTTTAAAGCCAACTTGACCGTTCATCAGTATAGGCAATAACAAATTAAACCTAATTCACATAATTAATGTCCTAATATAATGCTAGCTTCTTATTTTAAAACTACTTATATGCAATTGAAATTTGTTTCAATATTACATTATAATATGTTTTTATTAAATTCCTCTCAGTATCTTCAATGTAGCTATTATGAGCAATAAGGTTTCTACAGTCTGCCATTTCACTTAATTTTGGTATAACAAATTCTCTATTAGGAAAATAATCCTTAAACAGGTCCCAATTGTTATCTATTAAATTTCCCAAATCTTTGAAATCCAAATAAAATAATTCATTGCCTCTAACACTTAACCATTTTCTACTTTCTGCATTCAACTTCCTTGTTTGAAGTGTATTCTGCAATGCTTTCGGTACTACAATCTTCTGAAAGTAAACCTCCCCATGTGTTGCCTTACATACTTTCTCTATAAATAATCTTAGTGAATTTTCAACAGCATATAAGTATGTATATACTTCAGCCATATGATAACCCTTTACTCTTATATCTTCTGGTAAAAGTTCATTAACAACTTTATAAGATATAGAATTAATGTTTTTTTCTAAATCTAATAATAAATCATCTTCCAAATCAAAGTCTTTAGTTAAATCCAGTGTAATAGTAGCACTCTTTATATCATAGCCAACATTTGACGGGATTAACTCAGTACAAATACTATTTAATATATTTTTAGTTTCTTCAGTATCCAAAAATTTCTTATGCGCTGGATTAACATGAAATGTCACAAATGCTGCCATAGCATTACTCCTACCCCAACCTCCAACATAAAAGGAATAACCATCTGCTGAAATTTCTACACTTGCACTCTTTAATAAATTTGCGATATCATACTTGTCTTTTTCTTTTAAAGTGTAAATTATCCCATCCATTAATTTTTTATTTGTAAATGGTAAAGAATATGTAAAATCACTCATAACATAGCTCCTTTCCTTTAACACTAACTATAGTATATTTGCTGATTGTATCAACTAAATTGTGGTATAAAATATGAAAATTGATTTTACTCCCACCTCCAATAAATTAGGTTCACATCTCTAGTTTAAAACTTAACTACTATTTTATTAATTCTCCTTTTATTTTACAATTCCTTTAATTAATCACCAAATGTTACCATAACCAAGGCGTAGCGTCGTCCTATTTTATTATATGATCACCTTCTTGTATCATCTTGACGCAAAAATAAAAACCGTCCCACTCATATTTAGAGTATCAACGGTTTTTAATTTTCCTATATATTTTAGGTATTATCTTCATTAAGCAATTTATTTTAATATAGTTTCCAAGTTTTTTAAGTGTTTTAACACATAACATGTAGACTATTCCACTTTTCATCTTAATTTTTACAGCCTCATATTTAACTATATTTAAATAAATAAAAGTCTCATATTCTCATAAAATCTATATAGCCAAACCATAGCCAACATACCCGAATAGGCAGTAAAAGGCACCAAAATGCAAGGTTAGACACCAAATTTTGGCTACTCTATTATTAAAGCTAAATCAGCTCCAAACCCTTATAAATCAAGGCTTTAATTCCATTCTAACATGCCACTTTTTCAAATTGAACGCTGAAATGCCATCCAAGTACTCTCCCAACTGAGCTACATCCCCTCATACTAAATTGGTCTTTTAAATATTCACTCAAAAAACCTCTTTGGTTTCATCTATTTAGTCTATTATATTATAAAAAAGGATATATTGCCAACCTTTATTTAATTAGGTTACCTTTTGATTTTGTAACATATAAGTTTGTTTCTCAACTTCCATATAGACCTTCTCAACATTTTCGCCAAAGCAGGTAGATGACAAGGGTCCTATTCCACTATAAGCATTCTTAACCATTATGCTTGATCCCTCTTTATCCATTAAAGTTTGAAATAATATTTCAGTTAAATTTTCATCTTTATAAAAAAATCTTCCGTTATATTTGTCCCTAATTGCCCCATCTAAATTTTTATCGTACTTAGCCACTACTGGTATTTGTGCAGCCATAGCCTCTGCAAAGGTTAATCCTTGTGTTTCAGTCAGAGATGCACCTACAAATACGTCTCCCATCTGATAATACTTTCCAATTTCCGAGTAAGGCCTTTCACCAATAAACACTACAGATTTATCAATGCCAAGCTCTTTAGTTAAAGTTTCTAAATTTTCACGTTCTGGTCCATCACCTACAATTAGAAGTTTACAGTTGGGTATTTTGCAAATTAGATCTTTCATGCTCTTTATAATTATATCTACGCTTTTTTCTTTTGCTAATCGTCCAATAAATAATACAACTGGCCCATCTTCATTTATTCCAAAAGATTTCTTTTCCTCTTTGATAAGCTCTTCATCATAATTTTCTTTCTGGAAGGGTTCAATATTAACCCCAGTAGGTATAACATCTATATGTCTTTCTAAACCATAATTCTGCAACGCATCTTTAACCTTTAATGTGGGTACTATTATAGCACTACAATCTCTACAATATAATTTACTTACTTTTTTAGCAAATTCAGAAGCTGGCTTAAGCATTATACCGCGGGATACGTAATGAATATAATCCTCATACATAGTATGGTACGTGTGAACTACAGGGATATCCAATTTTTTAGCAACTATTCTTCCAAATAGACCTATACTAAATTCCGTTTGTGTATGTATTATGTCTAAGTCTAATTTTTTTATTTTATTCATTATTTTACGTGAATATATCATCCCAACTCTTTGAGATGGCAAAAGGAAAAATGGTATACTAGGCAATCTAATAACACCTTCTTGCTCCTCTCCATCTGGATGTGTAACTGTGATAATTGTTACACTATGTCCAAGTTTACTTAACTCATTTTTTAATATCATAGTAGAAGTAACTACTCCACTTACTTGTGGATAATAAGCATCAGTAAAAATTCCAATATTCATAATCATTCCCCTTTAAATACTATAATTTTCTTATTCAATCCTTCATAACAGCATAAAACCCAAATATTATACAGGAATAAAATGTAATTATCCTCCATAATAATATAGCTGCCATTATATTATTATGTAAAAAAAACAAAGTGAAAAACATGAAGAAGGCTCCCTCTGCTCCACCAATAGCTCCAGGCAATGGTATAAATGCTGTTAGCATGATTACAAAAGCTGTTCCTGCTATCATACTACCTACGCTAGCACCGCTCATTCCAAAACTACGATAAATAAAATAAGGGATAGTAAAATATATTGTCAGTTGACATATTGTATAAATAACAGCTTTTAACATCAATACTTTGCTATGTTTAACTATCTCCATATTATCATGAAACTTTTCTAAATTGTCATTGATACGTGTTTCCATCTTCGCTATATCCTTTACCAATTTAAGTTTAGTTAATATTTTTGATAATTTCATTATTATTTTATGAGTTAATTTACGATGTTTTGAAAATATAATTAAACATACAATTACGCTAGCATTAATCGTAAATCCTATTGCTATTAAATAAAATAAGTTACTCATTTTACTTTTAAAAAATGTAGCTTTCCATAATATAAGAATTAAAGAATATATAGTTAATATTGTTTGGTATATGATAAACTTAATCATAAGGGCTGACCCAGCGCTTCCAAATCCTAATTCCTGTTTTGTTAGTGTATATAACTGCATTGGTTGACCCCCGGATGCAAATGGAGTGATTGAGTTAAAATATTGTCCTGTCATAGTTACTTTAAATGCCTCTTTAAATTTATAATCTTTTTTTATTAGAAATATAACACTTTGCAAGGTTTTAGCCTCAAAACCCCAGTAAAAAAGCATGGAAAATGCTGCTACCATTAGCCATAGAATTTTCAAATTCTTCATTTGATGAATTAAATCCATCCAACCATTTGTGAAAATAATCAGTAAAATAAATATAACTCCAGAAGAAATCCCCAATATTAAATTAAATTTATATTTTTTATTCATTAGCTATTACCTACCTTTTACGGCACTCACCTTTTTATAAAATTTTTTCCACATAGTAAGTACATTCTCTCTTGAATAAAAATTGTGCCCTCTTATAGCTTTTTCTTCAGCCTGTTTATAATAAACAGAATCATTTTTTAATTTTTCTATAGCCCGAGTAAACCCTTCATTATCATGTTCCTTTAAGTAATAATCAAATAATATATCCTCATATAGCTCTAAATCTCTTAGCAATATTGGCGTGTAAGTATTCATGGCCTCAAGAATCGACATAGGAAAAAGTTCATTGTAAGATGGCATAAAGAGAACATTTGATACATTATATATATCATTCATCAAATCTCTTTCAACTATTCCTGTAAATAAAATATTTTTTGGTGCCTTTTCTATTTCATGCTTTAATTCCTTATATCCGTCTGTTATATTCCCAAAAGAAAATCCACCTGCCCAAACAAATTGAACCTCAGGCATTTTTTTTGCAATATCAATAAAATCCATTACACCTTTTCGAGTTTGTATTTGACCTACACCAAGTACAACAAAGGCTTCCTTTGCAATTTTCAATTTTTTCTTAGCTATATACTTATCCTCAATTGAAAGATTATAAAATTTTTCTTCTGAAACAAAATTCGGAATATATGTTATCTTTTTTCTATCAATATTATAAGCTTCAAGCTTAGTTATAAAATTAGGATTTACCGTAACTAGATAATCCATACTGTTATAAAAACTAATAATATATTTATAAAAAATTTTTTCTATAAGCTTAGGTAATTTGATACTTCCTTCAATTGTTTCCGGTAAAAAGTGCACATAGCCCACTGCTACACCTTTTTTTTTGGCAAAAGGTATACTTAAGTAATGTTTTAAATCAATAGTATGATAATGCATTATATCGGCTCGTACTCTTTTATTTATTATAACTTTATATTCTTTATCTAATCCGTTTTGAACTAAATTTACCTGCTCCAGGTAAGCAGATCCTACTCCTTGACCTTTAACTTTGTCTGCTGAAGAAAGCATATTTATCGTAGGCATTATAGTCACTCCCATCTAATTTAACCTTATTTATACATTTATTGTACACTAATATTATTAAGAATAGATTAATGCAACCTTAAATTTATCTTAAATTTTAACAATTTAATATAAAAATGTATTTAGTAATTCAAGGTTTCCTTACATTTAATTACCACTAATATTTTTTTAAAATAAATAGCCCCACCCTATAACAATATTAATTGTCATAAGGTGGGGTTTACTAATTAACCTATATTTCTATAAATTCCTTATAAATCACCGGTGTATCTGTAACGTCATTTTGCTTATATCCCTTATACAAAACAACTAAAAGTATAATTCCAAGAATGAAAAACATCCTATGAATTGACATTACATACTTCCCTTCCATTGCTGTAAACATTGAAGATACTGTAATAGCAAGAAGGTTATTCACAAAATGTGCAAATATGCTCAAATAAATTGACTCCGTTTTTAGATATATGAAGCCAGTAATTAGTCCAAGTAAGAATGCATTTATTCCTTGTGCAATATTCAAATGTACTACAGCAAAAAATAATGCAGATACCACCAGTGCTATATTGGGATTTATTTTGTTTGCCATCCCTCTTAATAATATCCCTCTGAAAACAATCTCTTCATATATAGGTGCTATAACCACAAGACTAAGTATTAATAAAATTGGTGAAATAGCTTGTTCTTCAAATGGCTTATTTATAAGATTTGGTATAGATATCTTACTGACCCAAAAAATCAAACTGTTATCAAATACCACACGAAATCCTATAACTAAGAGGGATACATAAACAAAACTCATTACATTTAAATTTTGTTTAGATTTTTGATGATTTACTTTATTACTAAAAAGTTTCAGTAAAACAATAATAACATAATATTTAACCATTACCCCAAAAGTAAAAACAACATATGGCAATGCTTTTTCAAATTTACCAGAAAATAAGTTTGTGAACTCTCCAGGTACTTGCCCTAACCACTCCAACAGAATTGCTATAATCATTACAAGAAGAGCTTTCATTATTCCCATTTTTTTAATGTTTATAGTTCTATCTTCTATGTTCTCTAAGAATTTCATTTAATCACTCTCTCTATTTTATTACACTATGTCAAATGTTGAATTCACCTCTCTTAATAATTACCTCAACTAATTTTTAATTAAGTATATATATTCTTTAAACTATATGCTTTCCAGTAAAACTATATATCTCTATTTTAATTAGTGTAGCTTTTTCTTTATCTCTATCTATATATAATCGCCCTTGTTCAATAAAATCCGGACTATATTTTCTTATAAACTCCATAAGTGGTTCATCTTTTTCATGATTTTCTAATTTTATAGCGTGTCCAAAAGCTACGACACTTTCATACTTCATACTAAATTTATCTTGTAAAACCTCTGTTTTTCCAACTACAGTGAAACTTACATTATCATTCATTCTAATATTGTCTAGTTTAGTACCAACACTTGCACAATGAAAATATATGTTTTTATCTATAACCACATAACTTAATGGTATTCCATAAGGCGTATTACCCTCTCCACAAGTAGAAAGTATCCCATATTCACAATTCTTTAGAAGTTCAAGAGCCTCCATCTCATTCATTTGTCTCTCAATTCTCCTCACTATTTCATCACCATCCTTTCTTATATCATATTTTAAGTGTAACATGAAATACTTATAATAGTTATGAACTTAATGGCAACTTTAGTTGAATATTATAATTCACATAAAAGTCGTTTACTAAAAAAAACTATGTTTCTAAATATCAAAATTTCAAAATTTAGAAACATAGATTCATATTTAATTATTTATCTTCCTATAAATTGTTGAGTCCAATAAATAGTTCCATTTTTGTTTTTTGCTACTCCTACTCCTATTTCAGTAAAGTTTTTACTTAAAATATTAGCTTTGTGTCCTTGGGAATTCATCCAAGAACTCATCAGTAAGTTGGTGATGTGTGAGAAAAATAGTTTTTATCTCTCATATCCTCTGACTTATATCTAGATACCCTTGAAAGCTGCCAATTATGCTTTAAGGGAGATAACCCTTGCTTTGCTCTTTCTTTATTAACTAATGTTACTACCTGTTTTTCTAATGCTTTTACTTCAGCCAAGTTTGGTACTTTTACTATTTGACCAGAATATATAATGTTAGGATTAGATATCTGAGGGTTTACAGATAAAACCTCTGAGATTCCAACCTCATACTTAACACATATCTTCCATAAACTATCTCCCGGCTTAGTTGTATAATTAAAGGTAATATAATTTTGGGCGTAAACCATGGAACTTATTCCTGTTATTACTAGGATACCTACAGCTAATACTAATACTTTCAGAATTTTTTTCATGTTATTTTCCTCACTTTCTTAATATAAATATACAAAGTATTTTTTTCTTTGTATATTTATTGTTTCGAATAAGTAAGGTTTTTATTTTTTTCTTTATGGTTTAATTTTAATAATATGCTACAAATGAATATGCTTGTATTTTTTTTATTTTACCTTATAATTACCAACAACTGGTGTTCACTCTAGATTCATTGTTATTTATATTTTGCTGATAATTCTGTTATGCTAATGGCAGTGGAACCTTCTCCTACCGCTGTAAACTTCCATTCTCCTTTGTTTCTGTAAACTTCGCCCATTATTAAAGATGTCATGTTGTTGTAATCATTAGATAGATTAAATTTAACTAATTCACTGTTAGCTGATTTATCCATTATTCTAATGTAAGCATTCTTAATCATTCCAAAATGCTGTTTTTTAGAAGCACAATTGTAAATATTAACAACGAAAACTATCTTAGATATATCCTCTGGTACTTTTATTAAGTCTATAACTATTTGTTCGTCATCACCATCCCCTTCACCAGTAAGATTGTCGCCTTGGTGAACTACACTATTACACTTGCTTTTCTTGTTACCAAAGTATATTATACTCTTTATATTTGATAATTTTCCGTTTTCCCCTAACATTAAAGCTGACGCATCACAATCAATAGTGTCGCCACCATTGCTACTGTCCCAACCCAATCCTACTATTAAAGCCTTTAATGCTGCGTTACCTTTTGTTAAATCTACCTTTTGGCCTTTTATTAAATTAACTCCCATATTAATATACCTCCCTATAAAGCGCGTTAAAGTTTATTATTACAAGCTTAACATTTTATTCTCTTTAATAACATTAAACATTAGACACTAACTCCAAAGTTAGCACATAAAGCTCCTAACCCACCTTCAAATCCACTACCTAATGCAGTGAATTTCCACTCAGCTCCGTTTTTATATAGTTCTCCAACTACTAGTGCTGTTTCAATACTAAAGTCTTCTCCCAAATCAAATTTAATTAACTCGGTAGCTCCGTCTCCGCTCATTACTCTAATGTAAGCATCCGAAACTTGTCCAAAGTTTTGTCTTCTTTCTTCTGCTTCATTAATTGTCACAGTAAATGAAATTTTCTTAATAGCTTCTGGTACTAAAGATAAATCAATGAGTATTTGTTCGTCATCTCCATCTCCTGCTCCAGTCTTGTTGTCCCCCATATGTTTAACTGATTTAGATGTGTGCTCTGCATTGTTGTAGAATATAAAATCTGCATCACACGTTACTTTTTTATCTTCTCCAGTTAAAAATGCCGCTGCATCCAAATCAAAATCTGCCCCGCCGTCATACTTGTTTGTACTCCAGCCTAGTCCTACTAGCACCTTTATTAATCCCGGATTTGTCTTTGTTAAATCTACTTTTTGACCTTTTTTTAAACTAACCGCCATTTTTATAAACCTTCTTTCTTTTTTATTATGTTCTTAAATTGTTAAGATTAGAATACACATAATTGGTTTCATATTCTATATTTGTTACTGTATGTAACCTATTATATCATAGAATGCATTTAACATACATTTTGTAAAATAATATGAAGTTAATGTAAATGCCTATAAAAAATTTGTGTGCTTGTCAGTTTAAAATATTTTACGCAACAAAAAATCTACATTTCTAAATATTGTTAAATGTAATATTTAGAAATGTAGATCCATTCAATTATTAATTATTTATTTCCCTATAAATTGTTGAGTCCAATAAATAGCTCCGTTTTCATCTTTTGCTACTCCAACCCCTATTTCAGTAAAATTTTCACTTAAAATATTAGCTTTGTGTCCCGGAGAATTCATCCATGCTTTCATTACTTCTGATGCAGTTGGCTGACCCATTGCAATGTTCTCACCAGCTGCCGTATATTTTATTCCAAAGCTTTTCATCATGTCAAAAGGTGATCCATAAGTTGGTGACGTATGCGAAAAGTAGTTTTTATCTCTCATATCCTCTGACTTAAATCTAGCTACATTTGAGAGCTCCAAATTAAGCTTTAATGGAGCTAGTCCTAGTTTTGCTCTTTCTTGATTAACTAGTGTAGCTACTTCTTGTTCTAATTTGTTATTCCCAGTTAATTTTGTTGCTGTTGTTGCCTTTTCAGGTGCTGCCTTCGCAGGTGTTGCTTTTGCTGGTGTTGCTTTTGCAGGTGCTGCCTTCGCAGGCGTTGCTTTCGCAGGTGCTGCCTTCGCAGGCGTTGCTTTCGCAGGTGCTGCCTTCGCAGGCGTTGCTTTCGCAGGTGCTGCCTTCGCAGGTGTTGTCTTCGCAGGTGTTGTCTTTGCAGGTGCTGTCTTCGCAGGTGTTGCCTTCGTAGGCGTTACCTTTGCAGATGTTGTCTTGCAAGTATTAGTTACCTCAAATTTGGAAGCTAAACATTCTGCAGCTGTTAATCCTTTTGGAACTTCAATACCATACTTTTCACATATCTTTTGTATACTGTCTCCTGATTTTACTGTACAATTAATTGTATTAAGATCTTGAGCGTACACAGCTTTGCAATTAGCTGTATTACCTTGGGCGTAAACCGATGAACTTATTCCTGTTGTAACTAAAATACCTAAAGTAAATATTAATGCTCGTAAATTCTTCTTCATATTATGTACCTCACCTTCCTAATTTTAATACACAAAGTAAGCTTTTCTCTTTGTCTTCACATATTATCATGTAAACGAGCTTATTGCATCTTTTATTAATGGATATTTTGTAATATTTTGTAGCAATAATATGTACTTTCAGTTAATGTACCAATCATTCTACTTTAACTTAGGGTCATTAAAATAAATTCAAGTGAGCCATTAGGGGTAACGACTACCTTTTAACCTAAAATCTAAAAAATTTTTGCCTCTAATTATGTTTTCACTAAATTAATATTTTCTTTATCATATCGTTTAATAAATGCTATTAATTTTCTCACTATGTGCTCTTTGAGATTCCTATAAAATTCCTTTCATTTTACCATTTTCTATAGTATACTCTAAATCATAATTTAAGTAAGTTACTATAGTAACTAATTGAGATGATTTAAAATAAATATTCTTACACATATTTACTTAGGGAGGATATATCCATGGATTATATAAAACAGATTATTGAATTTATTCCTGCAAACCAACAAGAAATTCAAGATAAGAAAATATTTCTTGAGTATGTGAAAAAATTTCCTCATACCATTTTGCTAAGAGAAAACGAATTTGCACATATTACAAGCTCAGGGTTTGTAATGAACAAAACACTTGATAAAGCACTAATGATTCACCACAATATACGAGATACTTGGGCTTGGACTGGTGGGCATGTAGATGGAGATACAGACTTTTTACACGTTGCAATTAAAGAGGCAAAAGAAGAAACCGGTATAAATGCAGCAGTAGCGCTTACAAAAAATATTGTATCTATTGATGTTTTCCCTGTATATGGGCATATAAGAAGAAACAAATATGTAAGTGCTCACTTACACCTTTCTATAGCGTATGTTCTCATAGCAGATGAAGAAGAAACACTCATAGTTAAGGAAGATGAAAACACAGATGTAAGTTGGTTTTCTTTGGATAAATTTACTGAGGATTATTTTGATGCTAAGGATGTTTATTTATATAACAAGATAATTCATAGGGCAAAGCATTAAAAAATAGCACCAGCTTCAGCTGGTGCTATCAATAATGCTATTACTCAATTGTTATGGCACTTACAGGACACTGCTCTTCAGCATCCTTAGCGCTTTCCATTAGCTTATCTTCAATTTCATTTTCCGATGCCTCTGCCAATCCATCATCATTCAGATCGAAAATTTCCGGACATAATTCAGCACACAATCCACATCCTATACATGTATCCTTATCAACAAAACATTTCATAAAAATATCCCTCCACTATATTAAATTTTATTATTCTACTTTTTCAAAATCTGATTTTGGCACTCCACATAACGGGCAGACCCAGTCTTCATCAATATCCTCAAATTTTGTTCCAGGATCCACCCCACTATCACTATCTCCTTCTGCTGGGTCATAAATATAACCACATACTGTACAAACATACTTTCCCATAATAAACCTCCTTAAAATATAATTAGATTTTTTCTATAATATTCATTCCAAAATCTCTGCATCTGTTTAATCCATCTTCATCTGGATTCCACAATTCTCTTATTCCTTCATTCATTACCTCAAAACCAGCTTTATTTAAATCTTCAGTAATTATCTTTGTTGACTCGCCACTCCACCCATAACTACCAAAGGCTGCTGCTTTCTTTCCTTTAAAATCAAGTCCCTTAATCATTTCAAGTATTGCAGCTGTTGAAGATAATATTCCTTTGTTTATTGTTGATGAACCAACAAGCACCATTTTCGATTTAAATACTTCTGTAATAATATCATTTTTATCACTTTTCGATGAATTAAAAATCTTTATTGTAATATCACTATTCGAACTTTTTATGCCTTCTGATATGGCTTCAGCCATCCTTCTTGTATCATTCCACATTGTATCATAAATTATTGTGATTTGATTTTCCTGATAATTTTTTGCCCATTCCATATACTTATTTACTATTTGCAATGGATTGCATCTCCATATTATCCCATGGCTAGGACAAATCATATCAACAGGTAAATTAAAGCTTAATATCTCTTCTATTTTGCGTACGACGAATTTACTAAATGGGGTTAAAATATTTGCATAATATTTTATTGCCTCTTGATATAATTCAGCCTGATCAACTTTATCATTATACATAAACTCTGAGGCATAATGCTGACCAAAACCATCATTACTAAATAGAATGTTTTCACCAGACATATATGTAAACATAGTATCTGGCCAATGAAGCATTTTTGCCTCTATAAATGTCAATTTATGCTTACCTAAATCAAGGGTATCTCCAGTTTTCACCTCTACAAAATTCCAATCCTTATGATAATGTCCCTTTATTATTTTAGCACCACTTTTTGTACAATAAATCGGTGTGTTAGGTATTTCCTTCATTAAATCTGTAAGTGCACCACTATGGTCGCTTTCAGAGTGATTCATTATTATATAATCAATTTTGCTTAAATCAACCTCATTTTTTAGATTAGCTATAAATTCTTTAGAGAATGGACTCCACACGGTATCCATTAATACTATCTTTTCATCTTTAATCAAATATGAATTATATGAAGAACCTTTATGAGTAGAGTATTCCTGGCCATGGAATGATCGAAGCTCCCAATCAATTTTTCCAACCCATGTTACGGTATCGCTTATTTTAAAACTCATTTAATATCCTCCATTCAATTACTTTTTTAATTTCTCTAATAAATCATTTACACCTGCATTTAATAAATCTATATTTGAAAATGTAGTTTTCTTTTTAATTGCTTCCTTTAATAATATAGAATACTTATTATCCATGTACTTGTAGGTCAAGGTGAAATGGTTGTAGACGGAAATATTAATAAAATTATTCAGGGTGATGTTATACATTGTAAAGGAACTGAAGTCTTTAGCTTAACAAATACTGGGGATAAAAATATGTCATGTTTTATAATACTTGCTGAAAACCCATCTCCAATGTATTCAAAAGAAGTATAATTTATAATTGCTAAGTGTTTAATTAGACCATACCTGAAACAATAACATTGTTTCAGGTATGGTCTAATTATAAAGTCAATAATATAGATAAGACATACAAAGACTCTTCTTGCCTAAATCCAAACATCTTATACCCATCATAGTTGTATTCATTGTCTCTATTTTACAGATACAAAAATATTATTCTTTATGTAAAATCTCCATAAAAAATCCTTTGCTTCTTCTGCATAATCAATACCAATTCTCTTAGTTTCTATAATTTCAACTATTTCTTTTTCTACAGAATCTTCAATATATAGTTTGCCTGTGCATAAATCTTGCTTGTTGTTTTCTTTATTTATATTCATGGCTATACACAGCTTAGAAGGTCCTGAGGTTAAGTTTTTAATTTGAGTTTTCGTAAGCTCATTATAAGCTTTCTTAAATCTGAAATTCGACATTATCTCTAACCCATTAATTGGTTCAATAGCTCTAATTAAGACCCCTTCTGGAAAGCCTTCTTCTTTTGTTATTACATTAAAACAATGATACATCCCATAAATAAAATATACGTATGCAATTCCGGGTCTACCATATAGCGCGGTAAGTCTAGGAGTTATTTTACCACCGTAAGCATGACATGCCTTATCTATTGATCCAATGTATGCTTCCGTTTCTACTATCTTACCACTTAACTTTATTCCATTAACTTCATGTACAAGTATTTTGCCTAAAAGTTCCCTAGCAACCTGCAGCGTTTCTCTTGCATAAAATTTCCTAGTAAGTTTCTTGAGGTCTTGTGCCGCCCACATGTCAAGTGGTATATTATAATCTTTAACCATATCTACATCACTCCAGAGTAGTTTAGAGTCACCATTGCATATTATACCCATAAACACACTAATAATTATAGTTTAATGCATGGTCCATGACCAGTAGCTACAAATTTGGGATTTAATTTTAATAAAGCCTGTTGTAGCTGTGCACGTCTTTTAGGGTCAGGCACCTGTTCTGGTTGAATATTATTTACTTCAGTTTTCCAATTAGATGTCTTAATAGTACCCATTTCTTTTCCAAAATCCATCATAAGGTCACTGCTGAAAAATATTCCACGTTTGTTTTCTATAGCTAGTAGTCCGTCTCAAAGATGCATTTCTGAAGGATAACTAAAGAATTCTAACTCACATCCATCAGAATTTAACTTTTCTCCAGGTTTCTTTATAATAACCGAATTTACTAAACCGAACCCAATTAATTGTTGTGCCGTAGTTTGGGAACAAATTGGTGTAGCTTTAGGAAAGTGTTTTAAAATTAGAGTAATCAGCTCCATTTCTTTTAAATTATTATTATTAAAATCTTGAACTTCCTTTCCTACAAAAAATAAAACAGTATATATTACTCCTTCACATGAGTAGATAATACCTTAATCCATACAACACTTTTTTCTTTTACATACATAATTACCCCTAAGCTTCTCAATATCATGTCCTTCAAGTATCAAGAGCTTCTCTCTTAAAAATCCAGCACCACTTCTGCATATTCCTATACCCTTTTGTGGCAACACTCTATGAGTTGGTATAAAATAAGAAACTGGGTTCTTTGCAACTGCACTACCAACAGCTTGTGCTGCTCCTGATTTCCCTAATATCTCAGCCAATCCCTTATATGTGCAAACATCTCCTACACTAATTTTAGAAGTAGCATGAAAAAGTAACACTTATGGTATCTGTTTCTAAAAAATCAATTATCTTATTAACCTGCATTCGCAGCCTCTTTTCATAGCAATTTTTTTAAGCCTGTATATGTTTATTCTTACTGAATAAAACATTTGTATTTATGTCTTTAGGGAGTATGAAAGATAATATAAAACAAAGAACACTGATTATTACCATAGAAATAAATACAACCTTCAAACCAGAACTTAAAGAAAGTTTTATCTGCTCTAGTGATATTGTAGCATTTAAATTATGTGCAGAATATAAGTCATTAGGCTTAATTCCCACAATTCCTAAATCATTAAAATATTTCACTATGTTTAAATTAAATATTGTTCCAAAAACGCTAACTGTAACAGTCTGACCTAAAGTACGAAGCAGTGAGTTTGTGGCTGTAGCTGCACCTCTATTGTTACATTCCACAGACTCTTGCACCACTATAATTAAGGTAGTAAAAGCACCTCCAAACCCAAATCCCATTACAAAAATATAAATCATTACTAGAATCAATGGTGAGTGAATGCCTAAAGTAGGCAAAAGCAAACTACTTATTAATACTATAGCTGTTGATATTACAATTACTATTCTTGCACCATACTTAGTTATCGCCTTTGCAATGAAAAAAGAAGATAAAAGCCAAGAAATGGACATTGGCGCCATAGAAAGCCCTGCTATTGTTGGTATAGCAGTGGTTATTATGGTACCTTCAACAGCTCCTAGAAACATTGCAACCATTATGGCAATTGTTATATTCCTTTTTTTAGTCCCCATTTATGCAATTCCTTTCTTTATTTCTAAATGAAAGTCTCTATTTCTTTTCTTTCTTTAGCTATTATTTCTAACTTTTTCATAAAACTTTTAATGGACTCTTCTGTTATATCTCTTGCATTTGTAGGACATATATTTATACAAGCTCCGCAGAAAATACATTTGCTGTCATCAGTTAGTCTAAAATCTTTTGTATCTATTGCATTAACAGGACATTTTTCCTCACATAAACCACATTGTATACATCTTGAATCTCCTATTGGCGCTATATGAGATACTAAAGGCTTATAAGGATAGCTTCCTTTTACAAAAACATCTTCCGTTTCTTCTATTTGTACAATATCTCTTATTTTATCTTTTATTTTATTTGCATATTCTAATATCTTTACATTATCTTCACTATCAGGCCTATTAGTAGCAATATTATTATTTTGACAATGCTCTCCAATGATTGCAGCTCCAGAAATAACCTTCATATTTGATTTTTTTAAACCTTCTGTTAATTCTAATAATGCATCCCCATAATCTCTATTACCATAGCTTACTATTGCAATAGTAGGGGTACTATTTCCTTCAATATTTTTAAATATTTCATTACAAATCACTGGTAATCTATCAACATATACTGGAAAACCTATTACAACTAATTCATCCCTTCTAAATTTCCTTTTTTTATTTCTTGATTCTAATGAGGTTAAATCAATTTCCTCCACAGCATATCTTCCAATACCTTCTGCGACCTTATTTACTATTTTTTTAGTACCACCATTAGGTGAAAAGTAAATTACTGTAACCTTCTTTATATCCATTTTCTCATCTCCTTTATGCCTTCAACAAGTACATAATATCACATTGGCTCAGAAAGCAGTTTTCCAGCAACATACCGTTTTGTTATATTTCTGTCATCTCCGCAGTATATGAATCTCTGGAGTCGCTCCTCAACGCTTCTGAAATCCCTGTCACCAAGATTTTCATCATCTATTACAATAGCATCTAGTGAATATCCCTCCTCGAAAGATCCCACCTTGCCAAAGAATTCTCCGCCCCCTTTTGTTCCCATATAGAAAGCTTCTGACATTGTAAGGCACCTTTCAACCTTTCCACTATTAAGCCAATTTATCTTCGACGCTTGAACTGCACGGTTCATTACCTTATATATACCTATCTCATGACCTGCACCTATATCTGTTCCAAGTCCAACCCTAATTCCAGCATCAATGAATTTCCTTGCTGACATTATGCCTGATGACAAATTGTAATTAGCATTTGGGCAGTGTGCAATGAAAACATTCCTTTTTGCTAGTAGTGCTATCTCTTCTGGTGTATTGTGTACTGCATGAGCCATAATCGTATTTTCAGTCAAAAGATTCATTCCCTCATATACGTCTGCGTATGATTCAAATTCTGGATGAAGTTCTTTCACCCATTGGACCTCGCCGTCATTCTCAGAAAGATGACTTTGCACTCTAAGATTATACTTTTCAGAAAGCTTGGCAAGACCCTTCATTAGTTTTACTGAACATGATGGAACGAACCTTGGAGTTATTATAGGCTTTACAAGATTGTATTTGTCCTTCGTAGCCAATATCCATTCTTCCGTAGATGATAGCGATTCCTCAGTTGACTCTACATAAAAATCCGGCGAATTTCTATCCATATTAACCTTTCCAACGTAAGCCCCAATACCCGCCCTATTAAAGACGTCCATTAGAACTTCAGTCCCATTTCTGTGAATTGTAGAGAAAAGTACAACGCGAGTGGTTCCATTTCGCCACAACTCCTTTGCAAGATTTGTATAAAGCCTCTTTGCGTATTCTTCATTGCTATATTTAGCTTCTTCTGGAAACGTATACTTATTAAGCCATTGCAGCAGTTCCTCATCTAAGCCAAGGCCCATATTCTGAAACTGTGGAGCATGCATGTGCATATCTACGAATCCAGGAATTATTAGTGAATCACCAAAATTATTAACTTCAATCCCCTTTAAGTGGATTGGAAGTTCTTTGAATATTCCTATAACTTCTCCATCAGACTCTACAAGATAGCTGTTTTCATAGATTTCGAACTTTTCACTAGAAGCTGTGAAAATTATATTGCCTTTAAGTGCTTTCATAATTATCCTCCTCTTTTTTTTTATGGATTGTTAGATAACGTAATAACTAAGCTCACTTTTAGATATTCATAAAAAAACAGGTCGCTAAGTTAAATGACTATAGAATAATTAAAGCTAAATTCAGCATAGCTTGAAATTATTCTTGTAGTCAGGTAATTTTAAGCAACCTGGTAGAGACTATTAGAGCATATTTCTAATATATACAAGATAATATTTAATTGTTTTATAGCTTACACATTTAATTATATACCATTTTTTTAAAAAATTCTTGATATCTAATTATATTCTACACCATTATTAATAAAAATCAAACAACCTATAAAGATACTTATAATTTTTTTGATTTTGCCTTCTTCTCTTCCTTCTTCCTTATAGTGCAATTTTCTAATCTCGTCTAGTGTCATTTTAAATGCACCTCCTTTTAAATTTTTATATTCTTCATATCTCTTTTCAAAAGTAGGATCTTTAGTTAAAAATAAGTATCCTAAAAAATCTACTAATGCTTTTATTTAATCATTATTTTTAACTTTATTATAAGTTGATAATTCATCTGATAGTTTTATTTTTGCCTCATATATATCCTCGTCTCTTGTACCCGTTTCTAATAAACTTTTTGCCATTTTAAAAACTAATTTAAGTGGGTTATCATCACTAATATTTTCAAGTTCTATTTTTTCTACATCAATAGTTTTAAAGTTATATATTAGTATTTCATCTTCTAACTCTGGTAATTTATATACATAACTTTTATCTTTTCCACTATCACCTTTATAAGTATATATTGCTGCAGCTACTATTTCTGACCTATCTTTATTTTTATATCTGAATTTATCCCATATCCTATAAAAGTATCTAAACATTCTTTCTCCAAAAATTTCTTGCTTACTTCTATAGCTTTGTACTTCTACATGAATAAATAAGATCTTACTTCCTTTATCTTTTAATTTCACCTTTATTATTTTATCTGATATTATGTTTTCAGCGCTATCTTTATCAAATATGTCCTTTTGTATTTCTTGCAAATCTTTATCTAATGATTCTGTTCCGAGTTTCCAATCTATTTTATTAAATATTTCTGGAAAAAGCAATTCTACTATTTCTTCTTCAAATGCCTCCAAAATTGATTTCTAAGCTGCATCAAAATCATGTTTTTTCGTTAAAATTATTCACTTCCTTGTAATACTGTTGATATAACTTCGGAAATAGAACCTTGTATATTAGATAGCACTCCTGTTTTAAACACAATTCTAAGATTTTTTACATACTCTACTTGTAACTTTTCTAAGGTCTTCCCTTCAGCCGCATCAACCTTTATTGTTTCTATTCCTTTTAAGCTTTCAATAATATGGCTACTTAGCCTTGCTTCTGCCTCCATCTGTTCAAAATTAATCTTTTTGTATGGTCTTTTGAATATATATATAAGTGCTTCACTAACGCCTTGCTATACTGGTGTCGTTTCAAATCCCTAAAAAAAGAATCACATTATTTTACTATAAGTTTGTTAATAATTAAATCAGTCCTTTTGTTATAATTATCACAATTCTTTAGTAGTTCTTCTAAATCAGATATTACATATCTAGAATCAAAATTTTCAAATTTACCTCCCCCTCTCAATACTTTCAAGGTATTCATCGCCCTTTTAATATAATCATATTTCATTATAGATTTATACTTTAATAAAAATTTTTCAAACTTTTCATAATCACTTTGAAATTGTATATAATTGCCTAGCGAATATTCATGCAATAAGAATTTATATGAAGCCTTAATGTTTTTCTCAACTTTTCTACCAACCTAAAATTCATGTTCTCTAATTTCGACACAATTTGAGTTACCCCTAGGGGTCCTCACAGATTCCGCAGAGATAAATAAAAACCCGCTGAAAGTGTTATAAATCAATACTTTCAGCGGGTTTAGCTTTTTTCACCAAATTCTTTTTGTAATTGTAAGTTAAATTTGCATCTTTTATGAAAAATGGACAAAGAAATAACATCCCCTTATAATATAGTTTGCACACCAAAAAAAGGAGATGTTACTATTTTTAGATTCAAATTCCAACAAAAGAAAAAATTATTAGAAAGTGAATTCAAAAAATCCAAGAAATTTTTAAAGTATATTAAAAGAGTATTTCATTTTTATGATATTGTCAAGAATCAAAAGGATTTAAGGAAGAAACAAGATGTAAATACAGGTGTGATTTTTATGATTTTATTTTGGGGGTTTGTACTTAGGGTAGAGAGTTTTAATAGATTAGAGAAGATGATTAATTATGGAGTTTTTAACCCGTTATTTCCTAAAAGAACAAAATTACCAAGCATAGATACAATTGCTCGAACTCTAACAAAATGGGATTTAGAAGCTTTAGAAAAAAGCTTTCAAACTATAAATTCTATATTAGCTAAAAATAAAACTTTTAAAAAAGGAACTATAGATGGATATACAGTATGTGCCTTTGATGGAAGTGATATTATAAATAGTGGCGAAAAAAGAAAATGTAATAGTTGTGTACTTATGAAAAATAAAACAGGCTATCATTATGTTCATAAAACAGTTGTAGCAATGGTTATTGGCAGTGAGATAAATTATATTATAAAACAAAATATGCTGAAAGTTGAGTCTGAAAAAATAAAAGTAAATAAAAACACATATAAAGAACACATTGTAACGAAATCCGAAGGAGAACACACAGGTGCTATTACATTGCTCGAAGAGCTTCCATCGTGGATAGATACTATTGCTTTTGATTCGCTATATTTTACTGCCCCTTTTTTCAAGGCTGTATTGCATTCAAAAAAACATGCTGTTATAAGATTAGAAGATAAAACAAGAAGCATTCATAGAGAAATAGCGCATTTTGCTCAATACCATTCTTGCAATGATAGCTTTACACATAAGGTGAATAATGTAAAAACAACCGTATACTATTGGTTTAAAGATACTAAAATAAAGGATTCAACTATACCTGAAAATCATCCTGAAAAATATACTGATATAAGAATATACAAGTTTACAGAAGTCATTGAATCCACTGTTCTAGGTGAAGAGAATTACTCATTTAGAGAGGTTTTTATAGGCACAACAAATAAAAATATGAATCCAAAAACGATACTTAAAATTGTTCATTTGAGATGGAATATAGAAAATTCATGTTTTCATCAACTTAAAAGCTACTGTAATTTGGAACATTGTTATAAACATGATCCAGTAACTATAGAGTCAATTTTAAACATAATGTTCATGGCCTATAATTTGATGCAAGCATTTTTATTTAAGAGATTAAAAAACTTTAAGCATCAGTTTTCAAAAGGCAAAACTACAATAAAGTGGTTTGTAGAAGAAATACTATATGAGTTAATAATACTGAGTTTTTTAATTAAATATACCTTTGTAGAAAGAGCTTTTTTAGATACAGAATAAATTATTGATGCGGTATTTTGTGTAGTAAATTCTCACCTACACCTCAGGAGTGATGACTTTTCATGCTAACAAAATATTTTACAATTAAATAAAGGTTATTTTATGGGGAGGGGGAGTTATATTCATTTTTAAGCTTTATTTTAAAATTTAATTGGTAAATTAGTTATTATAAGTAAAAATACCCTTTATAATTATTTAAAGACTATTTTTACAATTTAATTGTAAGTTGTTTGCGGAATCTGTGAGGGGTCCTTGGCGGACCAACAGGCTGCCTTGCTATCCCCTTTGGTATTTTTATACTTAAGTTTTTTAGAACAGGTGCTCTACTGCCCTATCTAAAGGTAATATCGTTAAGTTCTATGTCTCCATCAATTTTTTCTATGTTAATTTTATTTTGATCGTCATCCTATTCTCTTTCTACTTCATATATCTCTGATATTCTCTTTAACGATATACTTGCCTCTTGTATACTAAGCTGAAGACTTACTAGTCTTCCTATTGGCCCCATAAAATAACTTGATAATGAAGTAAAAGCCATTAAGCTCCCTAAGGTAGTTTTCCCGTCTATTACCATAGTTGCTCCTATAAACATAAGAACCAAATTTCCTACAGTTGATATAGCTGAGGAAATAGAACTTTGTATGTTAGATAGTACCCCGTTTTAAAACCAATTCTAAGGTTTCTTACATACTCTACTTCTAATTTTTCTAAGGTCTTTCCTTCAGCCGCATTAACCTTTATTGTTTCTATTCCTTTTAAGCTTTCAATGATATGGCTACTTAGCCTTGCTTCTGCTTCCATTTGTTCAAGATTAATTTTTTTATAAGGTTTTTTGAATATGTATATAAGTGCTGCGCTAACTATGGTAAAAATCAAAACAACTATAAATAGCGTTTGATTCATTATGTATAGTCCTACTGCGGAAGTTAACGCCTAGTTAATATCCATAATCAGTGACAGAGTTTGAAGTGAACAAACTTCGTTGCTAATATTCTATAAATATTTTGAAAACACCCTTTAACGACGAAAAACCACTGAAATATATTTAAATATTTCAGTGGTCTAACCCCCTGGCTACAGCCAAGTTTTTTTGTTTCTATTTTTTTCTCAATCTTTTAATTTTTCGACTAAATTTTTTCACTCTAAATATGCATCAGATGTCTCATCTTCGCCTAGCTTCGTATTTTTTGTTCACGAGATGTTCACATAACCCGGAGGTTTTTGGGAGGAGCGGAGTGACGAGCTTGCTAAATACGATTGATTTACATAAATTATCAGCGCTAGCAGTCATCTACTTGCTACTCATCTAGCATCAATTTATTCTTTGACTTCTTTAGTTTTTTTATTTGTTCCCGCTCAATTTCTGTAATACTCCTGGTTGGTGTTGGTATATCTTCTGGCAATGTGCCTCCAACTCGTTTGATTGTACTTCGTACTTCACTTCCAACAATAAAATGTGTTTCATTTGCTGCATCAGCGGTACAAATTCCATCTTTTTTTAGTTTTTCTTCTGTCTGAGATATTCTAAAAAGGTTTGCTATTAATTCTGTACTACTCATAAAATTAAGAATTTTTTCATTTTCTTTTAGCCCTTTTTTACTATGAATACCTGCTACAGTTAAACCGCCATAAAGTCCAATATAACCAGCATTTTGAAAAGTTGCATATTCCTCATTTGTTATAACCCCTGCATTATGCGCCGTTTCAGCTAACATTTGATTCCATTGCTTTATATCACCACGTACAACAAGTCGTTTATTTTCTTCATCAAGCTGATTAAAATAGTCTGCAACTTCTTGTCTCCTAGTTTGGATTGCAAAGTATGTTTGCCCCAATGCTATTACTTCTTTTCTAGGATCACCATTTTGCACTATTAAATAGCAAGCATATCTAGTTATTTCATAATCTATTACTTGTTTTACTCCGCCATTTGGCATTTTCGATGTTTTGCTTACCTCAGCAAAACATCGGTCAACATCATACCCACTATTTTTACATGAAAGCATAGCCTTATCAATCACTTTTGCAAAATTTCGCCATTGTGTATATTCAAGCACATCCGCGAGTTCTCTTGCATACCAAAGTTCTGAACCATTTTCGTCAACGTATTTTATATTTTCAAAATTTATGTATTCTTTAGCTTCTAAATTTGCCATCCCTCTGCGCTCCTTCTGCAATCTTTATTTTTTAAATTACTTTTATTATATCACAAGGATTTTTCCTTTACACTACTTTTAACCATTTAGATAATGTCGTTAAACTTCCTAAGGTAGTCGTTCCATCTATTACCATTGTTGCTCCTATAAACATAAGTACTAAATTTCCTACAGTTGATATAGCTGAGGAAATAGAACCTTGTATGTTAGATAGTACCCCGTTTTAAAACCAATTCTAAGGTTTCTTACATACTCTACTTCTAATTTTTCTAAGGTCTTTCCTTCAGCCGCATTAACCTTTATTGTTTCTATTCCTTTTAAGCTTCAATGCAATAGCAACAAAATCCATGCCCGTTTTTTCATTGAGTTCTCTTAATTTAAATTTATTAGTGTTATTTGTAACATATATTCACATTCAAATGTTTTTGTTAATTGTATGAATATTGTACCATTAAATTCTACTTTAATAAATAAAATGAATGTAACACAATGTCAATTGAGTTACTTTCACTTTGAGTCTATTATTAGGTTTTATAAGTTTAATAATATTTGTTGGAGCTATGGTGTAATCAAATGAGGTTGTTAATGTGGGTGTACAAGTTGTTAACCGAATAGGTACTATATAATGTACCAATATAAGATAATAACGTTACTATACAAGGTTTAAAACACATTATACTATAGACACATTTTTAGATTTTTTTCTAAATGTTTAATATAGATTATATGAAAAAATAAAGTTTTTTCATATAATGTGAAACTTTTTTGAAAGAACTTTATCTAATATATAAGTGATCACTTATTAAAGCATAAAATTTTTATTAGATCTAAAAAAAGTTCTGGCAATAAAACATACAAAGAACACAGTAGAAAAAAATTAAAAACAGGGGGAATATATTAATGAAAATTCTTAATAAAAAAAGCATATGTCTACTTTCTGCACTTGCTTTATTAGTAACTAGTTTTTATAATGTTAATAAAGTACAAGCAATAGAAGCGAATCCACCTAGTGGAAGTGAGATTACTACTAATATTGCGTCTGAAGTTGATTCAATAAAGAGTGAAGAAATTCTAACAAAAGATCAATACTGCGAAAGATTAGCAAAATACGAACATATAACACTAATACAAGCAGAAGAAATAGTAAATAATAGAGAACTAGATTCTTTAAATGGTTTTAGTAATGCATCCGTTATTCAACCTTTAAGTGGTCCATGGGTAGTTTATAAGCAAGTTAATTGGACTCAGACTCTAGCTAGTGCAGATGGTGCTAGTTGTAAAGTAACTATGGGGTGTTTAGCTACGGTAGAAGGTTATAATAGCTTTAAATCCATAGAAGCTGTAGAAGGTGAATATGTTTTGGCTAGTGGAAGTGGTTCTTTTGATTGGGTAAATGGAAACGAAGTAGCTAAAATAATTAATAATGGTGATGCAATTTATATGACATGCGCTGGAACAATAGAAGGAGAAGTTTCTGCGAGTTTAGAAGCTGGATTTGAAATGGCAGGTTTTACAGTTTCAGGTGGAGTGTCACAGACAATAACAGTTAGAAAATTTCATACAATGGCCAAATATTATTACTTACCATAAATTTTTTTTGATACACCCATATACATGTTAAAAACATAAAAATAGTGGGCTAATTTCAAAATAATAATTTTATAAGTAATAAAGCACTCTTTATGAAAGAATATTCTATACCATTTCTATCTTTAAGATAAAAATGGTATAGAATATCTTATTATTAGTGAAAGGTGGTATTAATATTGAAAAAAATTATTGGGATAATTATTTGCACTATTTTAGTTTTTACAGCTGTTGCTTGTAATAGCAATAATACAAATAAATTAGTTTATGTAGGTAAAGGGAATGAATGGGAAGCCACTGTTGAGTTTAACACAGGTGGAATTTGCAAAACCGTTGTAAAATACTTAGGTAATGACAAAAAACCCATGGAAATTAAATTTATAACAGAATGGATATCAGGAAATACAAGTAGCGGAATAGGTGAATATACTGAAAGTCATGATAAAATTGGTGGATTAATTATACAAACTGACAACGATGATAAAATAAATGGAAACATAAAGAAGTATAAGAATAAAGATAGTTTAAAAATAGAGATTGAATGGAATAACAAGAAAGAACAAATTGATTTAATAAAAAAGACTACCTCATAATTGGACCTTTCTAAATTTAATATACATGGACGAATATTTGAGATGTTATTTATACCAAAGTGCAACACTTTACTAATTCTACCAAAATAAAAAACCATTCAAGATAACCTATATTTTAATAACGGGGTAGTGCTCGCAATTTGTGCAAAAGTCCCATTAAGAAAAAACAGTTACCATAAATTCAAGTTAATTGAAATAGGTAACTGTTTTTTATTAGATTGATTTTAATGGTCTCATATTATTTACTAAATCATAATCACAATTATCATCAAAATTATACTGTCCAATAAAATTTATATGTTCCCATCCTAAAGGAGATATATGCTTCATATATAATTCATTAACTTCTTCTGTTTCTTTTAGTTTCTCAATAGCTTTAGGTAAATATAACGTATTCCAAAGAGTTATTGAATTTATAATCATGCTGAGAGCAGTAGCTCTTTGTACTTGTCCTTGAATATCTTTCTCATAAAGCATTCCGTGCTTTCCAAAAAATAAAGCTCTAGCCAAAGCATTTATTGCTTCACCTTTATTTAATCCAGTATTGATTTTCCTTCTGAAATTCTCATCCGAAAGATAGTCTAATATGAAAATTGTTTTTTCTATCTTTCCAATTTCACTTAATGCTTTCGCTAAACTATTTTGTCTTGAATAGGAGCCTAATTTACTCATTATTAATGATGCTGAGACTTTACCTTGTTTTATTGAATGGGCAAGTTTCAATATATCATCAAAGTTCTCTTTTATAATATTGATATTTATCTTACCTTTTATAACTGATTGAATATTTTTAAACTCTTCTTTTTTTTCAACATAATATAATTTGCAATCTGATATATCTCTAAGTCTTGGTGCAAATCTAAACCCAAGCAAATGAGTTAATCCAAATACTTGGTCTGTATATCCAGCGGTATCAGTATAGTGTTCTTCAATTTCAAGCTCTGTATTATGATTGAGAAGTATATCAACTACATGAATTGCATCTCTTGAGTTTGTATTTATAACGCCTACTCCAAATCTAGAGTATTGATCACTTACAGCTGAATACATAGTTACTCCCTTTTCAAATCCATAATGTGGATTATACGATGCATTTAAAGTTTCAACCCCTGTTATAACTCTTACCCCATCTGATGATGAAGTAGTACCATCACCCCAATATCTAGCGTAAGGTTGCTTATGCTGACAGTTAATAATCTCTGTCATAGCTTTATCTAAATTATCATCGCTCATTCTCCAATTAGCAACATTACTCATCTGTTTATATGTTATTCCTTTTACTGCTTGCTCCATTTTTTTGAGACCTATATTAGTACCAAGTCCCATAAGAGTCGCTATTATACAACTTCTTTCAGTATCTTTAGGTTCTTTATTAGTTGAAGTATGTATTAACTTTTTATCAAACATTGTATGTTTGCAAGTATCTATTAATATATCTGATAAATTTACTCTAGGCATTAAATTATAAATTTTAGTAGATAATTTTTTTGCCTCATCTGGAACTGCTTTCTCTAATTTTGATAATACAAATTTATTATTTTCTATTGATACACCTTTAAGTTTTTTTATATTATCAGATACGTATTTTAATTTGTTATTTAATAGGGTCAATCTATCAGTTAAGTATTCTTCAACATCTAAAGGTACTTTAAAATCAATACTTTCTTCTTTGTATTTTAGCCATTCTGATTCATTCATAAGATACTCTTCAAATGGGATATGCTGCTTACTTCCGATAATAGATATATCTCCAGAACGAATGGCATTTTTAAGTTCAGTGAATGCTGCTAATTCATAATATTTTTTATCTATATTTCCCTCTTGGTCATAAACATATTCTTCCCATTGACTAGTTACAAAATCTAAAGGAGCATCATTTGGCATCTTTCTTTTACTTGTGTTGTTAACTTCTTTTATAGTTTCTAATGCTTTTAATATAGGTGTTCCTGACTTAGATGCTTTAAATTCAAGCACCTTTAATAATCTAGGAGTATACCTTCTAAGATTACTATACTTTTTAGCTATTAAATCTAAAGTGTTATATTCTTTAGGTCTAGTAATTTCAGATATTTCGGCTATTGATTGTACAAATGCTTCCCAGGGCATGATATTTTCGATATTCTTAAAATCAACTGAAGTTTTCCCTTCTTCTTTGGTTTTAATTATCAAATTTCCAAGCTCCACATAATTGTGAAGACCTAAATTTGCTTTTTTTCCATTTTTTTTAATAAGATTCTCTTGCTCTTTTTTACCAAATGATTGAATGTTTTGTACTTGAATATCATGTATTTGAATCGCTTGATCTATAAGCTTTTCACAAAATTTAATTAAATATATTGAAAGAATAGAATATCTTTTTTTAGCATCAAACCTTTTAAAATCATACGCTTCATATTTTCAACCCAATTTACATAACTCTTCAATTTTATTATTATGAATACTACCTAAATCAATATTTTCTAACGCTAGACTACGAATGTATTCAATTCTATCAGCAATTTCATTAAAAGTTTTTGACGATGACTTGCCTGGTACTGCACGTAACCATGATAATTTAGTTTTTATATCTCCATCCTGAACTGTTATTAAATTATCTAATTGCTGTTTGTTTGCAATAGTTACTGAATTATCTATTAAATTAAAAATAGAATCTTGAATATCCTCTTTAACTTGCCAAACTATTTGTTCAATACTTCTTATTGAAGGAATTATTACTTTGTTTTTTCTTAATATATCAAGTGCATAGTTTACAAGCCTAACAGAATTGGTTTCACTTTGAGTTATTAGCATGAGTTCATCAAACAAAAATGCTTCTATATTTTTATTATATTTTTTATAATTAAATAATTTACAAATAGATTCTAAATGCTCATATTTAGTATTTTTTCTATTAAAATATTTATAAAAGTCCTCTGAATCTACATCTAATTGATTAGCAACATAATGTATTATTTTCATAGGTATATTTGTGAATTCAACTAATGGCCATCCTGAATGTCTTAAAATAGTTAATTGTAATACAAACCCAAGTTTATTATAATCAAATCTATAAGTACTTATTATATCCATATCTTCAACACTTAAAGTATAGTAATAAACTAGTTCCTTTTCTGTTATATCATCTGAAATCTTCATTAATTCAGCTCTTTGGTTAGTTGTTAATAATTCTCTTCTGTTTAAGTACATAATAAAATCCTTTCTAGAATTGAACTATAGAATATAGTTCATCCTTTTGCTCTTGATTTATTCCTATATACTTTAAAGTAATAGTTTGGTTACTGTGGTTAAATGTATCCATTATGAGACCAATATTGTAACTGCTTGCCTTGTATGTCCAATACCCCCAACTTTTCCTCAAAGAATGTGTTCCAAAATTCTCTATGCCTAGTGAATTAGCAGCATTTTTTAATATCCTATAGGCTTGTACAGTACTTATATGCCCACCTTTTTTACTAATAAATATATACTCATTAAGTGTAAGTTTAGATTCTATAA
Source organism: Clostridium sp. (assembly GCF_050717635.1). GTDB lineage: Bacteria > Bacillota > Clostridia > Clostridiales > Clostridiaceae > Clostridium_AD. Next base: position 122,553 of record NZ_JBOITO010000007.1, on the reverse strand, counting down.
TGTAATTTTTTAATGCACATTTTATTTCTTTATTCAATTTTATTTTCTTTTCTTTACCAGTCTTCTGCTCATTTAATGTGAAATATTCTTTAAATTTTATATTCTCATTGAATATGTCAGAAACTTTAACTTTAACTACATCACCAATTCTTAATCCAGTATTCAATTGAAATTTACATAACAGCCAGTCTCTATCAATTTTACCTTTTAAAAATATAAGTAAATCATTTATTTTCTATTTATCTCGTATAGGTTCTACTATCAAATTTTTCCACTCACTTTCTCTTTTGCTCTATGTAATATTTACTACTTATATAATATAAAACATTACATAAAAATGCAAAAGAAAAAAAGCTTCGTTATAAAAATTAACTGAAGCCTAGATGTATCAGTAGGTAACGATATATTTAGTAATGTAATATTTATTGTATTTTATTACATTAAAATTTTTAAGGAATCCACTATTTTTACCATATATTTGCTTAAATGTTAGTCAGCTTTTCTTAACGGTACTTTTGCACAAATTGCGAGCCCTACCCCTTATTGGACAAAAAGCTACTATAGGTGCAAATGCCTTTATTATTGAATCTGTGCCTGCTATGTCAAGAGTAAGTGTTAAAAGACCAGAACTTACTATCAAAATTAAAAGCAAAGATGTTACAATGTGTTCTCAAGCTATGCTTTTAAATTCATGAAATAAAAACCTCTCCTCTATTTGAAAATAGCAAATATTATTCAAGATAAATACATTAGCACAGGGGATATTCAGAAAACTTTTTAAAGTTAGCTCAGGCGATACTGGATACCCTTTAGCAATAATGTTATAAGACATCTAAATCTAAAAGAATTTTTTTATTCCATACCTATCCAATCACCCGACAAAAGAACTAATCTAAGAAAATAAAAAAGCTCTTTTCTATTATCATAAAGCACCCACTTTAAGTTAAGATGAGGGGTGAGATATTATTTTTTAGCGGCCTTCTGCAACCTTACGCTCACTTTAATTTAGATTCATAACTAAATTAATATTATTTCATCATTTAGTACACAAAGTATTTGCATACGAAGCCATTTGACCCTATCACTGCTCTTTCTTAATTATAATTTTGGTCAAGGTCGGTCTTTCCACGTTCATTTTAACCTTGATTAAAATTATAATTAAGAGCACTATTTTATTGGGGCAAATGGCGGTTACCAAGATTATATGTATACAATGTACAATAGGTTCAGATTACTCGTTTCCTGCTCTTTTAGTATAGATAATCCGACAATGTTGGCGGTACCCCTAATATAAAATCTTCAAGAAAAACATTAAATTAACACTGGTATATTTAATGTTTTTCTTAAATATATCACTATTTTTGTAACAAATATCTTAACGTATAAAATTCGCATTTCGCGGTTACTACCCCAATTAGCCTTAATCATTTATTTTTCTCTCTAATTCACACGTATAAAAGATATTTATAAAACAACAAACCTTAAAACTTTACATATATGTAAAGTTTTTTTAAAAAAGATATTGACTTTGTATTAAACTTCTTTATAATGTAGTAATACACATATATGTTATTTAAAGTAACATATATGCGTATATAGTAAGTTATATTAGCCCACTGGGAATACAGTAATTAGAATATTGGAGGGGTTATTTATGAATCAAATTAATATTTTTTGGAAGGAATTCAAAAACAGTGTTATGAAGTATCCAGATAAGATAGCGATAGAGGAGGCAGATAGTAAGAGCATTACATATAAAAATTTAGACGATTTGTCAGATAGAGTTGCAGTATTTATACAAGATAATAATGAAAAATTTTCAGATTATATTTGCATTAGTTCAAAAAAACAATAATAACAATAGTAGGTATGTTAGGAATTTTAAAGTCAAATAAGTCTTATGTACCAATTGATGAAAAAATGCCAGAAGAAAGAAAAAAATACATTTATGAACAATGTGAAAATAGTTTGTTAGGTTATGAAACAATTAAAGAGATTATTAATTGTATAGATTTAAATGTGGGCAATTTAAATGTGGACAATTTAAAAAACGAAATATCAATGGAAAATTCTGCTTATGTTATATATACATCGGGTTCAACTGGAAAGCCTAAAGGTGTGGAAATTACATATGATAATATGATTAACACATTCATTTCAATGAATAATAAATTTAATATTAACTCAGAAGATATAATTATTAATTTAGCTCCATTTGATTTTGATTTGTCTGTTTATGATATATTTAATACTTTAATGTTAGGAGCAAAGCTTGTAATAATTGAAGATAGTAGAAATACACCTCATATCTTAGAAATAATTATGTCTAAAAAAGTAACCGTTTGGAATTCAGTGCCTATGGTAATGGAAATGACAGTACTTTTTCTACAGTTTAAACGTGATATGGAATCCTTTTGTTCTTTAAAAACTATTTTATTAAGTGGTGATAAAACTTATGTTTCTACAGCTCAAAAAATACAGCAGTATTTTCCTAATGCAAATATAATCAGCTTAGGTGGTGCTACTGAATGTGCTATTTGGTCAAATTATTTTGAATATTCAAAACTCGCTACAAATGAGGAGATAATACCATATGGTTATGCCTTAGATAATCAAGAGTTAGTAGTTTTAAATGATAAACAGGAAAAATGCGAAGTTGGTGAAAAGGGTGAAATTTATATTGGTGGAAAAGGAGTAGCAAAAGGATATTTTAGAGATAAAAGAAAGACTATTCAGTCATTTTTAGATTTAAGAGAAATAGGACGATGCTATAAGACTGGTGATTTAGGCATTATTACTGAACATGGATATATTAATTTCTTAGGAAGAATTGACAGGCAAAAAAAGATAAGAGGGTATCGAATAGAATTAGATGAAATTGAAAATGTTATTAGTAGTCTTATTGATACAAGATGTGCGGTTGGAACTATAAATAATAATATAATTGCTAAAGTTGTAGAATATCCTACTCTAAATATTGAAAGTTTGAGAAGCAATATGGCAAAATATTTATCAGAATATATGATGCCAACTGAAATTATAAAAGTAAAAAATATTGATTTAACTAAAAATGGAAAGATAGATTATAAGAAAATATTTAGTGACTAGCATTAAATATTGATTTATTAAAAATACATTTAAGAAATATAGAGTAAGGGGCGTTAGGATGGATAAGAACTTTTTATTAAACTCTCTGGGGGTTAATGGATGTAATTACATGAATAGAGAGTATGTTTTGGCAACAAAAGCAATAGTTTTGGAAAATGAATTTCCACATTATAAAATTGACGAGGAGATTAATAAAATTGTAAAAGAATCTGATATTTTCAACCTTACATTTAGTATTACAGAGAATGGCGTGTTTAAAATAAAAGAAAAGGTATTTAAGAGTATTAATTTTGAAAAGGTAAAGATAGAGTCAGATAAAATAGAAGAACTTGAGAATGAGATGTTAAATAATAATTCATGGCTAGAACCCGAAGGTTATTTATATAAGATTGTTCTTATAGAGGGAATGAAGGATAAAAAAATAGTTATTTATTTTATTGTACACCATAGTATTATAGATGGTATTGGAATATATAATTTGTTAAACAGGTTATATCTTAAGTTGATTGGAAAAGATCTTACCAAAGTAAATGATACAAATGAATATCGTCTTACTGAAAAAATGATAGAAATAAATCAAGGTTTTTGGGATGGTAAGAAAATAAAATTCAGTAGTTTAATTAGAAATAAAAATCTGGAAGAACTAGGAGTTGAAAACATAGATTTTACCCCAGAAGAAGTTAGTAAAATAAGAATGACAGAGGAAAGAGTATTGAATTCAAGTTTGATGGGACTAGTTAGAAGTTATCCAATATTTTATTCAGATGAATATGATAAATTTGCTATAGACTTTGCCGTAAATCTCAGAAGAAAAAATAAGAATAAATCATTGGGGATGTTTGTTAATATATTGCCAATGTTTTTTGAAAATATTTATGAGTGTACGATTAAGGAAAGTGAGGAAAAAATTATTTCTGAACTTACTAGTTTGGTGAGATATTCATCTTATCAGGTATCTAAAGTTGGAGAAACTTATGCAAATATTATGTTTTCTTATATTCCTATTGGAAAATTATTAGATGAAAATTTATTAAACCAAATGGATGTAAAATGGTTACAAACTGGAAGAGGTCCATATAATTTTGCTTTTACAGTATTTGAAGCTCAGGATAGTATATCTATACGTGTAGATTATAAAAAAACACAATATTCATCAAATGAAGTAAAAGCATATCTTGAGATGATGAAACAATATATTATTGAATATGTAAAGTATTCAGAAGATGAAAAGAAAACTAGAAAGTTCAGCGACAGTAAATTTGTTAATATAGATTATAAATCATTAAACTCTAATCTTAATGATGATGAGGAATGTTCATTTGAAAAAATTCTAGATAAATCATTTAAAAATAATCTTTCGCGTAACGCAATAGTGACTCAAGATAGAACTATTACTTTCAAACACATTCTTATAAATGTACTTAATAATGTGGATAAGATTAAAATACGAATAGCAGATAAAGAGCCAGAAGTTATTTTTATCTATGGTAATCCTTCCATTGAAAGTTTTGTAATGATGATTACAGCTATATATCTAGGAATACCATATATGTTTTTGAATTCGAAAGTTCCCAAAGAAACTATACTTATTCTAAATAAAGAATTTACAAATTTATTCTTTGCTAATGAAGAAATTGCAATTATTGAATATCAGGAATTTCCTAAGTTATTAGAAAATGAATCTTTTGAGATTAATTTAAGTAGAGATATTTTTATTAAAAATAAAAGTGGTATATTAACTTATTTTTGTACATCAGGAACGACTGGAGAACCTAAGGTAATTCCGGTAAAACGTAAAGGTGTATATAATTTGATAAGCAATCCTGCGAATGAGTTTATTGAAAAAAATGATGTATCATTATTATTATCTTCATTAACTTTCGATTTAACTGTGGATCCTATATATAGAACTTTTTTAAAGGGTGGAACATTGGTAGTGATTGATATAGAGAAGATCTTTGATGAAGAATATCTATTGGATTGCATTTTGAAAAATAAAGTTGACACAGTGTTAGGTACACCCTCAGCATTATCAGGTATAAGTGATATTGTGTATGAACACTTGAGAAAAGTTGGAAGCGTTGGTGAGGCTTTGACTAAACCATTAGCTAATAGATTAACTAGTTTTGATAATCTGAGGATATTTAATTGTTATGGACCAACAGAAGCAACCTGTTATTGTCATTTAATTGAAATAACAGGTATGGTATATTCAAATGATGGTAGAGATGTTCCTATTGGAAAAATAATTGATAATATGAAATCATACATTGTAGATCCTTTTGGGGTTGTATTACCTAATGGTATAAAAGGTGAATTGGTTTTAGCTGGTGTAGGGGTACTTGACAATTATTACAATTATAAAGGTAAAGATAGTGTATTTTGCAATATAGCTGGTAATAATTATTATAAGACTGGTGATATCTGCTATTTTGAAAATGGTAATTACTATTATAAAAATAGGAAGGGAAGACAAGTTAAAGTAAATGGATATAGAATAGAATTATCAGCTGTTGAAGAAAAGATGCAAAGCTTTTTTGAAAAAACTTTTAAAGTTGTGATAGTAAACTCTATGCTAGTATTATTTCATGAAGAAGATGTAGAAGTAGAAAAAATCATTGGACAAGCAGGAAAATCATTGCCTAATTATATGATTCCAAAAAAGTTTTTTAAAGTAGATAAATTACCTATGAATAAGAATCAGAAAATTGATGTGAAAAAATTAAGAGAAATGTATGAAAAATATAATTCCATAAAAACATCTCAAGAGTTGAGTAGTACTGAGGCTTTTGTTTATGAAATATTTGCAGAAGTAATGGGTATTAATAATTTTTCATTAGATGATGATTTATATGCTATTGGCGGTAATTCATTGATGGCCATAAAAATAAGTGCTTGTTTAAAAAATAATTGTGATTTTGTTGAGTTTGATACTGTAATGAAGTATCAAAGTGTTAGAAAATTGGCGAGATATATTGATAGTATAGATTTAACAGAAAAGATATATCAATTTAAAGGTGAATTCAAGGTTGAATATGAACCTACTGAAATGCAAATGGCAATGATTTTAAAGCAGATTAGGGATAGTAAGGATACTACATATATAGTAGGATCACTTATCAAAATGGATGCATCAGATATTTTAATTGAAAAAATTGAGTCATATATATATTCGAAAAGAGATTTCCATTTTAATGCTAGATACGAAAAAGGCCGGTTTTTAATGCATTATAATGAAGATTTTAAAATTGTTCATAAACAGTTGGAACTGAATGACTTGAATGAACTTAAGGGGAAAATTAAACCATTTAATATTCTAACAGATTCTTTAGTGAGAATTACGGATATTTGCATTAATGATAAAACTAAATATGTTTTATTTGAAATGCATCATTTAATTTCAGATGGAATAACTATTTTACAGATGCTTCATAAAGTATTTACAATAAGTGAGCATACAGATAAAGAGGTTTATTTTTCAGAAGCAAGGGATTATATGAGATATAAGTATAACCAGATTCATGAAACTGAAAAAGAAAACTTTGTAAAAATATTAAGAAATTCGTTGCCTTCTATGCTTAGTGAAATGAAGAGTAAGAAAGACATAACAGTGTTAGAGGACATTTATATTTGCAGTAAATCATACTTTTTAGACATGAATATCAGCACCTTTAAATATATGTAGAAAAGCACAAGATGTATTGAATACAACTTGTGCTTTTTGTTTAGGATTAAACTACTACGAAAAACCCTAAGAACATCATAATACAATTAAATATGGATTTCAATAGTTTTTGTGAAGATTATGAAAAAAAGTATTTTAAAGGTTTTTCTAAAAGTTCAATCCGAAAGGAATTAAGTATACCAGAATCAGATAAACTCAAGAAAAATGGTACGTTTAAACGAGGAATATATTTTACAGTAGGGAATAATTTAGCCTATAGAAGAATAAAAATACAAACATTATTATGGGAAACGGCCTCCGGCCAAAAGATATACATAAGTGTGTTTCCATCGTTTGTTGTAAAATACAATAAAATCTCTACAGATTTAATTGAGTTTATCAGTACAAATGTAGGAAAGGGTGAAAATGTTTTTAATTACATAGAGGATTCTGGAGACTTATTAGAGTGCGAAGATATTTTAATAAGATCATGCCAAAGAGTGAATAAAACAGTAGAATGTAAAAAATTCTCAGCATTGCTTAATGCAAAGTATACCGAAACATTCAATACCACATTAAACTGCATTAAGTTTAATGACTATTTGAAAATTAATTTAAAATTCAAAGAAATATTTATACTGTTATTAACAGGAACTGTATGCTCTGAAGCACTTATATTAAAAGGCGGTAGCCTTTCTTACCTCAATGGATTTTTCAAATTTTTAAGATAGTTTATGACCTTTCAGACGTCTTTATTCTTAGGACAAGTTCTTAAAATAATACTATTTCGCCTATCTTTCTTCTTTATTCTACCTCGAAAATAGAGGGTTTTTCCTTTCCATAATAATTCTATAAAAACTTAATTTCAATATATATCATTTTACCTCCACTTATATTTTAAATTTGATATAGCAAGAATTTTTTATTTTTATATTTTCCTTATCTTTTGTAGAATTAATCTATAAACGAAAGAAAAGGAAGGTGAATTTATGTTTCAAGGAAGCATCAACGTCGATGATGCTATAGCATTTTTCAGGTACACAGTTATTCTACCACTTATTGAAGCAGAAGCAGGCACGATAAGAAAAACAGCTCATTCGCTGTCACAAACTGTTTTTAATGACCCTGTAAATAAAAGAACTATTACCTTTGGAGAAAGAACTATATTTACCTACTATGGCAACTATAAAAAGTATGGATTTGAGGGCTTGAAACCAAAAATAAAATCAAATAAGGGAAAGCATCCATCTATATCAGAAGAATTATTAAAAGATATTTTAAATCTAAAGGAAGAACTCCCTTGTCGTTCAGCTCAAAAGATTGTAGCTATGCTAGAGATAGTAAAGAAGGTTGATAAAGGTTTTTTAAACATTCGAACAGTAAACAGAATTTTATATTATTATGGTTACACGAGAAAAAATCTATCTAAAGATACAAGGGTTTATGTTAAACATGAGAAAAAAGCAATCAATATAATGTGGCAGTCTGATATTATGGAAGGCTTTTATATTTCTGATGGGAGTGGTTCCAGCAAATTAGTATACCTAATTGGTTTTATAGATGACCATTCGAGAAGAATTTTACACTGTCAATTTTACTTTGATGCAACATTAACAAGACTTGAGGACTCATTGAAAAAAGCAGTAATTAAGTTTGGGGCTCCTACTTCTCTTTATGTCGATAATGGCAAGGTGTTTATCTCTGATAACTTCAAGTTAATTTGTGCAAAACTTGGTATAAAATTAATATATTCGACCCCCTATCATCCACAAGGAAAAGGAAAAATTGAAGTCTTTTGGAGAAATGTTCAGAGCTCTTTTGTAACTGAAATTAAGCAAAATAAAGTGTTAAATATTATGGAGCTAAACGATATGTTTCAGGGGTGGCTTAAAACAGAATATCACGATAGAATTCATTCATCATTAAGCAAAACACCTGTTGAAAGCTGGATGGGTTCTTTAAATCAAGGAACTAAATTGAATTTTTTTTCGCCAGTGCAACTTGATGAAATATTTCTTCATTATGACGAAAGAACGGTAGATAAATATGGTTGTATTTCCTTTGAAGGTAATACCTATGAAATTGATGGGCAACTTGTAGGGAAGAAAATTGGTTTAAGATATAGCCCTTTCCATTTAGATTCTATTCATGTTTATTGTAATTGTAAATATTTTGGAATTGCAAATATTATCAACCTTAAAAGACAGAAGCATAAATCTGTAGGTACTATAGAAGAAGATCCCTGCTCAGATTCCGAAATATCAAAGCAGTATTTAATTAGCATAAAAAGCAATTATCAAGATTACCTAAAAGAACAACTATCTATAAGTTTATCTAAAAATGTAGTGATTCAAACTGTAGATGATAAAGTTAAACCTGTTGAAAATGGAAACATATCGAAGACACTAAAAGATAAAGATTATATTATAACTAAAACTGAGTTTGTAGAGTTAGTTTCGCAACTTTTAGATATTGATAATGTCACTTTTGCCGAAAAAGGAAAGCTCTACGAGCTATGGGAAACGTTTAAAGACTTCAATCGTGAGATTTTAATATCTATACTGACAGATATTAAAGAAACCACACCAGATTTTAAGCGGAATTTCTTATACTATCTAACTCAGCTTAAAAGTATATATTTATCCAAATTAAACAAAGAAAAAACTTAACCGGAGGTTGAAAAAATATGAATACAAAAGTTCAAACAGCAATTCTAGAAAGATTTGCACTAGCTAAAATGCCTTTCTTAGATAGGACAAAACAAAGTTTTAAGTATGATGAATTTAATACCAATTTAGACTTTATTTCCACAGTTTTTTATTCAAGACAAATAGCTGCAGTTACAGGGGCATCAGGGTCTGGAAAAAGTTCATTAATTTTTTATGCTATGAATGACCTTGATCCTTCTGAATTTAGAGTTGTTGGGGCCGAATTATCTAATCCTAATAAAAAATCTCTTTACAAGACTTTAGCGATTAAGCTTGGATTAAAACCCTCATTTAATGCTGATGATATAAAAAATCAAATTATATCCTACTTTAATGAAGAGAATTCACAAGGAAAATTTAATTGTGTTATCATCGACGAAGCGCATACACTTTCTATTCCAATGTTTGACGAGATACGAAGTTTTTATGATGAAGGAGGGAATTTTTCGCTGATTCTTGCTGGTCTACCTTCAATTATTAATCAACTTAATCTTTCCGTTAATTTGCCTTTAAAACAGAGAATATCATTATTTTTAGATTGCTCAGGTCTAAGCATTGCTCAAACTAAAGAATATATTAATTATCAGCTTGATATGGCTATATGTAAAAACCCAATAATTGATGAAAAATCTTTTCCATTTATACATAGTATGACTTCTGGAATTCCAAGGAAAATAAATCAATTATGCTATGCGGCTATGTTTGAGGCATATAAGCTTAAAACATCCATACTTACTGAGGAAATTTTAAAAATAGCGGAGGAGAAATTATCATATGGGAAACAAAAAATATAATGATGATACTAATTGTAAAAATTATAAAAGTAAAATAGATAAACTTAATAGATTCATTGTAGATTTGGAGTTTGATAATAGACAACTAAGAATGGAAATAAATTTTCTTTATACAAAGCTTAGCCAAGAAATGCCTACGGCAGAAGATTATGAAAATCCATTTTAATTCTAATAAAGGACGGCGATATATATAAATGGTGTTTCAATGTGTAAATCAATCTAAAAAAGGAAAAGAAACCTGGACGGGCAGCATAACTTCTATAGTTAATTATGGTAGCCATTATGAAATAAGAATTGATAGTCGATCTGGTATATTGGTGTTGATTGGAAAAACTTCTATGGGTAATTTTGCATGTATGCCTGATTTCGGTGCTGGATGCCACTTAGGAACTTTAGATGATAAATTTTATAGTACTGAAAAACTTTCTAATGTTTTGGGTAAAATTGATGGAATTACGGTCGCTTCTGCTTTATATTCTATCGCAGATAAGATACACTTTAAATAAGATATATTTAAAATATATGCCGTAGGCAGTTTAGTATCAATTATAAAACTATCTACGGATTTCTTGGGTATTCTTGCTGCAGTTTTTATTGTCTTAAGTGCTGCAAATTGGAACGTCCTATAACAATAACAGTTAAGAAAATAATAATTTTTTCTGAAAAAGAGAATAAAGTATTATTGGAGTTTAAAAAGAGTATATCAATATCTATGCAGACCCTTTTAAGCGTAATATTTATGAATGGAATTAAGAAAAGTGGTGGACTTAAAAAAGGTGATGTGTATACAGTAGGGACACCAGTGAATCTGAGAGATTCAAAGATAGTTGAGAATATAGTAGGACCAATGATAAATACAATTCCATTTATAGTATCATGCAAGGAGAGTATCGAAGATTATAGGCAGACACAAGAAAGCTTAAATTATTCTATTTCAAATAAGTTTATCCCTTATGCAAAGGTGGTAGAAGCCAATGATGGGATGGAGTTATTTCAAATTGTAATTACGGCTTTTCAGGAGTATGAAATTCCAAAAGGAATGAAAATAGAAGAAAACATTGTTTTATATCCGGAAAATTTCGGGTGTACAATTCACATTTATGAAAGGGATATCGATACTAAAATAGTTATTACTAGCAATTATTTCAGCTTAGATGACTTGAATTTATTGGAAATTGAAGCTAAAAAGATGATAATAAACTTGGAGGAGTGTGTAATATGAAAAAAGAGGATGTTATAAAATTGTGGAGTGAAATTCTGAAAAAGGATAATATAGATGAAAATAAGAATTTTTTTGAAAATGGAGGGGATTCACTAAAGGTAATGAAGGTGTTACAGAGGGCAGAGGAGGAATATGGAGTTAATATAGATATTATGAACTTTTTCCAAGATGCTACAATTGAGTGTATTACAGGAGTAGTGAAAAATGAAGGATAGAACTTTTTTCAACAATAGCCTGATATTATTAAGAAGAGGAAGTGGAGAAAAAAATATTGTTTTTATACACGATGGTAGTGGAGAAATTATTCAATATATTAATTTCTGCAAAGATATCGCTAAAGAATATAATATTTATGGAATACGGTATGATGCTAGTTCCATGACATATGCACCAAAGATTCATGATATTAGCGATATTGCTAATAAATATATAGGATACTTAAATGAAATTGGAGTTACAGAAGTTTATTTAATTGTTGGATATTGTATTGGTGGGAAAATCGCATATGAAATGTGCACAAAATCAAAAGGAATAGTACCATATTTAGTTTTGTTAAATGCAATTCCACCGAATCAAAAGAGAGAAAGAAATACATTCACACTAGAAGAGGAAAAAGTATTCTTCAGAAAAACTGGAATTCCATTTAAAACTAATAGAACGATAATTAACACTACTGAAGATTTATGGAGGATATTCAGTAAATTTTTAGTTAGACATAAATTGATTTTCTGGTTTATAAAGAAAAAAATGCCTATATATATGAAAAATTTAATTATGAAAATGCATATTGATAAGGATGGGGAACAAGTAATTAAATATCTAAGTTTAGTAAGAGGCTTTGAAGAAACTCATTATAACTACATTATTCCAGCGAGAAAAATAAATACATTAATATATTATTTCAATGCAGTAGATGAGGAAATCAAAAATTATAAGGAGTGGACTTATTTTGCAAGAGAAACATATTTCTTTGATATAAAGTCAGATCATATAGGATTAATAGCACCTGAAAATGTTAAATATATGGCAAACAATATATTAGGCGAAATTTGGGCAAATAATGAAATTGGATCGGAGGCTACAATAAATTGATAAAAGTAGAGAATTTATACAAAAGTTTTAAAAATGGGAATAGTAATGTTGAAATATTGAAAAATGTTAATTTAAATATTCCAAAGTCTAAATTAGTAACAATTTTAGGGCCAAGTGGAAGCGGGAAAACTACGCTTTTAAATATTATTGCAGGACTTGAGAGTTTTAGTGTTGGTAATGTTTATTGGGATGAGTATAGTTTAAAGGACATTTCGCAAAAGAAAAAGGAAAGTATTAGAATTAAAAAAATCGGATATATTTTTCAAGAATATTTTTTGTTGAATAATTTAACAGTGTTAGAAAACGTTCAATTATCAGGAAAATTAGTTGGTAAGACTAAAAAAGATGCAAAACAGGCTTTAGAAAAAGTAGGATTAGGTGAACATAAGTATAAACTTCCTGACCAGTTATCAGGAGGTCAAAAACAACGTGTTGCAATAGCACGTGCAATTGTAAAAAATCCAGAAATACTAATTTGTGATGAACCAACTGGTGCATTAGATACAGAATCAAGTAAGAATGTTTTAGAGGTGCTAAAAAAGATACAAAAAGAGGAAAAAACTACAATTATCATGGTAACGCATAATGAAAAAATAGCAAGGATATCTGACAAAGTAATTTACGTTAAAGATGGAAACATCGTAAGTGAAGAAGAGGGTGAGGCTTGTAATGTTGGAGAGGTAGAGTGGTAATATGGAAGAAATGAAATTTTTAAGGAAAAGTATTGTTGGGAATAAAATTCAAATTATTTCGATTAGTATTTTAATTGCTAGTGTAGCGTTCCTTTTTAACTATCTATATTTAGGAGTAGTATATGTTCAGAATAATTATGATTATTTAATTGCAGATTCAAATAGGAGTGATTGTTCCTTCATCCCAAAACTAAATATTTCAAAAGCTGGAATTATGGAACTCGCACAAGAATATTCAATAGATCAACAAGATCTACATAAAGATTTTTATCAATTAGTTGATAAGTATAATATTTCACTAAACAAATATTATAAATCAGAAATGGAAGACTTAAGCAGTAAGTACAATTTTAAATACGAAAAGTATACTTATAAAGTATTAAAAGAAGATGGAAAGACATACTTTATTACTGCATACAGTGGGAATATCAATCGTGTCATAGGGAAAGACCAAAAGTTGGATGTAGGACATGCATATGTGACAAACATTGAATCATTTTACAATGACAATAAGTTGACTATTCGTGATAAGAAATATTCCATTGTGGGTAACTATACAAGCGTTGATGCGATGCAGTTATATAGTATGAAAAACTCATCAAATAACTTGACAAAAAATAATATTGGAGTGTTTTTGTCAGTTGAGGAATATAGGTCACTTGATGTGGATGAAGAATTTCACTATTTACTTTCTTTTGAAGATGCAAAAGATAAAGTAAGCTTTGAGAAATACGCAATTGATAATTCTACTTATTATTCAGATACCATAGATTATTTAAAAAATATTGAAGATGCAATTCAAATGAATTTAAAGTTGGCATATGTGGCACTGATTGCATATATATTTGTAACATTAATAATATTTTATATTACTTTGAAAAATCTTCTTGATTCACTTGATAAAGACATTGGATTATTAAAAGTAGTAGGTGTTTCAAGATGGAAAATATCGGCATCAGTTACGATTATTTATGTAGTGTTAGGTATAGTTGGACTTTTGATTGGAAACATATTGGGTAAAATGAATATTTATATGATTCGTAATCAATTCGCTCAACTATATAATATTATATATTTGAAAAAGGCTTCTTTTAATTCAGAAATATTTTTATTTTCAATATTTATCCTTGGATTTATAATAATGGTTGTAGGATATCTTACACTTAAGAAAGCTGGGACTAAGACATTGATACTTTTAAAGAGCGAAAGCCTTTCAAAAAACAGTGTAGTGTTGAGACTAAGTAAAACAATAACTAAAAAATTACCATTAACTTATGCTATAAAAACGGCTTTTGCACTTAAGAAGATTAATAGGGTATTAATTATAGTAATAGGGGTATTACTAGCTAGCATATTTTTAGCTATGGGTATAGGACTATACGCAAAACAGTATACGGAAGTAAGTGAATTAAACAGCAGTGCAAAATATGAAAAACTATATTATTTTGATAAATTGCAGTATTCAACTGACAAAAATGTCTCATATCAAAGTGAGGCTAATATTGTTTCAAATTCAAATAAAGAAACTATTGAATTAATGGGCTTAAATATAGACGGAGATATTTTTACAAAATCTATATATGAGAATTTAGATGATGATAAAATTGTTATCTCGAAAATATTGGCAAAGCGAAATAATATTAATGTTGGTGATAGGATTAAGCTTCTACTTAAAGGAAAAGAAAAAGAAGTTCAGGTGCAGATGATATTAGATAGTAATTATGATAGTAGATGCTATATAAATTTAGGGACATTATACCATTATTGGATACAGGCTGATAGCTATAATGTATATTATGAAAAAGAAGATGGAGTTAAAATATCACAAGATATACTAGATAAAGCATTAAGAGTAGAGACTCTTAGTGAGTACCAAGATAATAATTTAAATAATTTTTCTCAGATTCTAATGATAGTAGGTATCATTTTAGCGTTCTCTGTAATAATAGTAATACTAGTATTTTCGCTAATTGCATCTTTAAATATACATGATAGTTTGAAGGATATTAAGATTATGCAATTTTTAGGATATAAGCGCAACAAAATATTTTCTAGTGTAGTTTCTACTTATCTTTTAGTAATTATATTGACCTTGTGTGGAGGATATTTTGTTTTCCCGCATATTTGTTTATCATTTGAAAATATGATGAATGTTAGTAACTGGAAATTCTATATTGGTATAGATAGTAGTTGGAAAGTCTATTTAGCCGGGAGTGTATTTATTATTTCTAATTATTATATATGGATGTTAGCAATTTACAGTACGAAAATACAAAAAAAGAAAGTAGATGCATAATAAAATGGAAATAGTTATGACACCTATAAATAAGATGAAAATTTTTATAATTCCACATGCAGGTGGAATATCAAGTAGTTATATGAGATATCGGCTTATATTTAAAGAAAAGTATGATGTCATTCTGATAGAATTGGCAGGGAGAGGTGGAAAAAGTAAAATACCATTTTACGTTGATTTAGATGAAGCAGCTCAAATGATAAGTAAAGAGATAGAAGAATCAATACATGTAGAAGAAGAGTATATTATTTTGGGACATAGTATGGGAGCATGGATTGCTTATGAGGTATATTATAAGCTTTTAGAAAAAGGCGTGAATATGCCTATAACTATGATATTTTCGGGAAATGAACCACCGACTGAAGTAAAAGAAGATGATAAAATATGTCACCTATCAGATGATTTATTTATTCAAAAGATTGTAAGATTGGGAGGGACATCAAAAGAATTGTTTGAAAACCAGATGTTCCGTCAATTATTTTTACCTATATTGAGAGGGGATTACACAGTTATTGAGAGCTATGTCCCAAAAGAAAGAATGGCAAAAATTGATAGAGATATAATTGTTATGGGTGGAAAAGCAGATAAGGAACTAACTGATAAACTCGAGTTGTGGAGTGACTATACAAGTGGAAGATGTTTTGTAAAATATTTTGAGGGGGATCATTTCTATTTGTTTCAGAAAGAAAAAGAAATTTATGCATTGATTTCTACTATAGTTAAACCTTAATCAGTGCTTGATCAAGATGTTCTAACCTGTTAGTAATAATAAAAAGATAAATATTAAAAGTACAGATTGATATCATAAGCTGTACCTTTAATATTTAATTGCCAGGCAAAATAAAGAAGCTATATAAGCCCTTATTAATTAAGTATACACGTAAAACAGTCTACACATTTACAAAAAATGATACATAAAAATCTGGTATAATCATTTCTGATTTTGGGTTGATAAACATTATGAAAGAATGAAGAATGTTTAATAATTTAGCGGTGGTGCTTTACAAAAATTTGGAAGAAACCTTAAAATCTCTTTCAAAGAAATACGCTCTTTTTATATTAAGCAACTATAGAATTACCGAGGAGAGGGAAAATAAATATTGAAGAATTCTATACTTCTTTTGGGTATACAGTAGATGATTTGTATGAAAGTGTTAAGAATATGTTCTAATAAAAAAATAAATGTAAGATGTTAAATTGAAAAAATGTTAAAAACGTTTACGGTATGGAAGTTAATTGGTAAATATTTTTAATAGTTGAGGAGAAGATATGGCGGACTCATATTTAGTAAAGATTAAACTAGATAAATCTATTGATAAAGTTGAAGAAATAATGAAGATAATTCCGGCTTGGAGAAGAGAAAAAGCCATTAAGTTTTGCAATAAATCTGATCAAGTTAGATGTATTATGGCTTATTTGTTAATTGCTCATGTAGTTAGATTAAATACTAATGATAATGTTTCTCTGTTGGACATGGAATTTTCATTTGAGGAATTTGGAAAACCCAAACTGGTATTTCCTAAAGGTTATTATGTAAATATTTCACATTCCGGTGAGTGGGTGGCATGTGTTATTGACAAAAGGCCTGTTGGTATAGATATAGAGCAAATTAAAAGTTTAAATATAGATATAGCTAAAAAATTTTTTACAAGCATAGAGAGTACTTATATTAATAAACAAACTATTGGGATGCAAGGAAAAGCTTTTTGCAAGTTATGGGCGATAAAAGAAAGCTATGTAAAAGCATTAGGAAATGGTATGTATAAGCCATTCAATACGTTTCAAGTTGATTTTCGTAAAGATAACGATGTTAATATCGTTGAATTTGAGAATATAACAGAAAAATTTAATGTAAAATATTTTGAAGTTGATTCTAAGTATATTCTTGCTGTAACAGCAAATAGTAATATTTCTATACCAATTTATATAGATGAGAAGTTAATAGAGGGTGAATTCCTTTAATAATATATTAAAAGGAGACAAAAGTATGTCAAGTACAGATACATTTTATGAGGATCGAGAAAAATTTAAAACTATTCAAAATTTAATGGATAGGTCTTTTACTAAATATAAAAACGGCATTTTTTGTAAATATTGCAAAGATGGAGAGATTTTCGAAAAAACTTATCAAGAATTCTATTATGACACTATTTCATTAGCTAATACGCTAAAAGAATTATCATTGCAAGGATTACACATTGCAATTATAGGGAAAACAAGTTATGAATGGATCGTTTCGTATTTAGGCATTATGAATTCAGAAAGTGTTGTTGTACCTATAGATAAGGAATTACCGGTACAGGCAAAAATTGAACAAATTTTGCTTGCGAATGTGACTTGCTTGTTTTACGACAATGATTATCTGGAAGAGGCTATTTGTATAAAAGAAGCAGTTAATAATATTGAGTATATAGTTAATTTCGATCAAAATATTGATGGTTCAATTTATTTTAGAGATTTATTAAAAAAACCAAACAATATAAAATTACAAGAAGTAAAAGCCGATGCAATTGCTCAGATTGTGTTTACATCAGGAACTACAGGAAAAAGTAAGGGGGTTGTACTTACTCATGGAAATATAGCAAGTGGCGTGATGTTTAGTAGCATGGTACTCGACTTATCACCTAAAGATCTAGTTTTATCAATTTTACCCAATAATCATACATATGAGTTGACTACTGGAATATTGACGTCAATATATTTCGGTTCCATAATATGTATAAATGAGAAATTGAAGCTATTAAAAAAGAATTTGAAATTGTACAAGCCTACAACAATGGTAGCTGTTCCAGCGGTGTTAGAAATGATGCGTAAAGAAATATTAAAAGAAATAAAGAGACAAAAAAAAGAAAATATATTTAAGTACGGGTTAGTATTAAGTAAAATATTATTGAAATTTAATATTGATATAAGAAGAATAATATTTAAAGATATATTACAAGTTTTGGGTGGGAATTTCAAAATTATTGTTTGTGGAGGGGCGCACTCAGCACAAGATTTGCAGGATTTTTTCAGAGATGTTGGAATAATAATTTTAGAAGGTTATGGGATGAGCGAATGTTCACCACTTATTGCGGCTAATACAGATAGATATTCGAAACCTGGATCGGTTGGCAAAGTTAGTCCTTTTTGTCAAGTTAAAATTGTGGATGACGAGATTCTTGTTTGTGGTAAAAATGTAATGCAAGGGTATTATAAAGATACAGCTGCTACAGAGGAATGTTTTGACGGAGAATGGTTTAAGACAGGGGATTTAGGATTTCTAGATAATGATAATTATATATATATTACAGGGCGAAAGAAAAATTTGATCATATTAAAAAACGGTGAAAATATTAGTCCGGAAGAATTGGAAAAAATATTATTAGAGCTACCTATTATTAAAGAGGCAATTGTTTATGGAGAAGATAACCTTATAAAAGCGGAGGTTTATCTTGAGGATGATGGTACTCAAGATTTAGATCAGAAAGTTAAAGATGAAGTAAAGAGAATTAATAATAGTTTACCATTATTCAAACAAATTCAAGCAATAAAGATAAGAGATTGTGAATTTGAAAAAACTACTACAAGGAAAATTAAAAGAAATATTACATATATTAATTAATGTAAAAAAATATAAGTACAACATGATAAATATTATGTGTGAGATAGGTAGTAGTATAAAAGAGAGTAGAGAAAATTAAACTAATATTAAAGTGAATTAGTAAGTAATTTAAAATTTTAGAGAATCTATATTATAATAAATGGAGGAAAAAGTTATGAATGAGAAATTAAAAGAGATTGTAGCTGGATATGCTGAAGTGAGCATTAATACTATTAACGGGGACTCAAGACTAATTGGTGATTTGGGATTAGGTTCTATGGATTTTATTGATTTAGTAGTTGATTTAGAAGAAACTTTTGATGTTGAAATTAATGATAAGGAATTATGGAGCATTCAGACATTTGGTGATCTAGAAACCTATATTACCAACCATACGTTAATTGTGCTAACTATGCCACAGGTATAGCATTTCGATATAAATATAATAGTATAATGAGAACAAAAATCATAATTAGGTCATTTATAATAAATTCAATGTAACAAGTCAATACAATATGTTACATTGAAATTAAAAAAATTAAGGAATGTGCAATAGCTTAAATGTGAAAGTAACACAATTACCATTGTGTTACTTTCAGTCTAGTTTTCTATTATTTGTTATTAAACGTTAGTATATTTTTTTAAATTCTTCAATTGTAGCTAATACTATTCCATATTTCAAGTATTTGTTTAACAAATTCGGAATTTTATTCTTATTTCTAGTGGTAATTGCGTCCTTGATAATTACCACTTTATACCCTCTGGTTTTTGCTCCTATTGATGTTTTTAATACACAGGCAGAAGCATCTAAACCAACTATAAAAACTTCATTAATAGACCTTTGTTTTAAAAAATTGACCAATTTAAGATTAGAAAAAGCATCACCTTTATTTTTAGAGTAAATATAATTGCTAATAATATTTACTTTTGAATCTATCTCACTTCCATCAGTACTTTTTATTAATCTACCTACTAAAATTCTATTAAATAAGTTATTCTCAATCTCATGCTTTATATATATGACAACAAAGTCTTTTTCTTTGCAATCATTAATTACTAAATTTACATTATTGATTAATTCAGCTGAATTATTATACGGTAGTGGTTTCTTTGCAGTTCTACCCGTAGTATCTTCCTGTATATCTATTACCAATAAAGCTTTTTTACCCATTATATTTCACCTCATGAATTAGTTGTAATAACTTTAAAAATCTTTCCATCCTCATTTTTTTCTTCTTTCTCATGGTTTGACATTTAAATAACCTCCAACATATATCTAGTGGTAAGAGCCTTTAAAACCTTACACCACCTTGTTTTTACTTTGAATACATGTACTTTACGTATCATTTAAATATATTACCGCATTCCATATAGGACTGAAAACACGCCCTATACTCCATTTGGTATCATTATAGTTACTTTAATTACTAGCACTATATTTATAGTATTTCATGTTATTTTCAGAGGAAAAAACAAACATAAACTACTATAAATATCATCTAATTTACTTCACTATATTTCAATAGATTTAATTTTCTATCTATGTGATATTATAATCCAGTTTATTTTGTTATGCAAATATGTTATATCTCCAATTGGATACACTTATACTTGAATAGATAGTCCTAGAAAAAATAAAGGTAGCTATAATGGCAACCATTGAAAATGATATGCAATAGAGTGATTTGGAGTTTGGAATAGAATATTTAAAGACATTTTCGGGATAATGATTTGTATAGAGGCTTAGATGTGTTTCGGTAACGTATCATTTGAAGAGTAGACAGAAAGTTAGCGAGGTAGAATTGATTGGGTGGTACCCAGCAGTGAATGATATTGAGCTTTGAAAAATTGGTCGATTATGGGTTATAGCATTACCTGACTAATAATTCGATTATTCCCATTTTTCTGGGGGATGAGCAAAAATACTTATAATGGATTTGAAGAAGATATTAGTTATTGATTATGCGATGATTACACGGAAGAAACAAATAATACCCTGAAAAATTTAATAATAAAAGAAATCGTAAGGGAGAGTAATAATTATGTTTGAAATAAGTGATAAAACACTACGATTAATTAAAAAGACTTGTAAAGGAAAAAAGCATTTAAGATTAACTGTTGGTTATTTAACAGGCAATGATTCTGTAATAAAAATTTATAATGAAAATGGGGAACTTGATTCATATAAAAAATATTATTATGAAATTGGATCTATTACAAAAACCTTTACCGCATCTTTGATGTCAAAATGTGTATTTGAAAACAAGATGTCACTAAACGATTCAATACAAAAATATATTGAAAAACTTATAGCAGACCAGTATTATCCTACATTACTCCGTCTTGCTACTCACTCTTCAGGATATTCAGGAAGCCTGCCATTGAGTAAATCGGAATATTTTAAGATGATTTTAGGTTTGATAAGCGGCGGCGGTGATATGAAGAAGAATAATCCTTTAAATATGGATTTTAACAAAATGAAAATGCTTATTGAGAAACATAAATTGAAAGATGCGGATTATCCATGGAAATATTCAAATTTCGGGGTGTCACTTATTGGATATGCGTTAGGAATTGTATCTGGCAAAGGATACTGGGACACGATGAATAACTTTTTACAAAATGAACTGGGATTGAGTAGTACATATTTAGGAATATCAAATAAGAATTTACACGGATATGACAATAAAAATAATGATTGCGTAAACTGGCAATGGAATAAAAATAACATTATATCCTCAGCTGGTGCAATAAGTTCAACAGCTGAGGACATGCTTAAATATGCAAAAATAAATATTTACGAAAGTAAACCATATTTGTCTCTCTGTCATAAAAAACAAGGATATGGGAAAAATAAGCATGATATGGGCCTTGGATGGTTTCTTTTAAAGAAAAACAATAATGTTATTTTGCATGGTGGGGGAACAGGATGCTTTAGTTCATTTTTATGTTGTGATAAAGACAAAAAAGTCGCAGCTGTAGTTTTAGCTAATTATGGGTTAGGTATGAATTGCAACGAAAATATAGGATTTTCTTTATTAGAAAGTCTTCAGAAATCAAAAGATGAATAAGAACTACTAACAATATTTCAATAACTTAATAGCAACGTCTTTTACTTCTTCTTCACATCTATTAGCCCAAAATCCCGATGGAAAGTTTGAAATTCTATCTTGTAATAATAATTCGTATATTTCTATATCATCTAAATTTGTAAGATCAACTTTTAAAATGTTATGCATACCAATACCCCCTTCAATTCTCTAAAGTATTGACAACATTTTTGAATATCAATCAATATTTTTAAACAAAAAATAAAGAGCCCAGTATCAATAGGCCCTTAGGGCGAAGAGATATATTTTAATTGGTTGAACATATTAAGTAGTTTGTCCACTTTTAATAAAAGTATTCATCATATTAAAAAACAATTAATTTATTATTATTGTAAATACGAAAAATTAATTTACCTCGTTAGTATACAATAGGCTGAAACTGCGAAACAAAGTGATTTAGTTATCGCTAATAACAAAATAGCAGACAATGTAACATCAATAGCTTTAAAAGCACCACAGACAGAACTCAATCAAGAAAAATCTGATAGAATTGCAGAAGTAGAAGTTGAACGTCAACGAATTAATAGTTTTACGGCATTAGCCACAGGAAGCACTACTGGGGACGCTGAATTGATTGATACTAGGATTGGTGCAGATGGTAAGACATATTTAAATGCAGGCGAAGCAGTTAGAGGACAATATAATTATCTAAATTTAAATGTAGTTAAGGAAAAAGAAAGAATAACAAGAGAAAACTTATTTAATAAATCTACAATTACAAGTGGGCAATTATTGGCAATGAAGGTGTTCTTACTCCCCTTGCTGATTTTGACGCATCTGATTTTATTTATGTTGGTGGACTAGAAAAAATATCTATTAGTCTTACACACATAATCAGGTGTTTTGATATTAATAAAAATTTTGTTTGTGACCTTGAAGATATGAACTCTATAGATAATGATAAAATAATAAACAAACCAAGCAACGTGTCTTATATTAGATTTTCAACATTTAATTGGGCGACATCATTAGCACAAGTAGGAGTTGGTGTTGATAGATTACAATACAAGTCATACAGTAAGTATTATTGCAATGATTTAGTAAAGACAAATGAAGTATTAGTATCAAAAACTTCTACAAATCCTGAAGCGTATAGAATTTTTAGCGAAGCCGTTATCAAAAATAGAGATATTCCGAACACAGTGATTACAGTTGAAGCGGGTGAATATGATGTATATTCTGAATTGGTCGGTATTTATGGAATATCATTTTTTGATAACCATACTACAAATGTAACAGACGGGTGGGGGCTTGAAATTGGTAATAATATAACTATTAAAGGTTCTCCAAATGCCAAGTTATTATTCAATTATACTGGTTCAAATGCTAGTGTTAATGGGAATTTTGCTTTGCTTATGTTGAAAAATAGTTACGCAACTATCGAAGGATTAACGCTTATTGCCTTAAACTGTAAATACGTTGTCCATGATGATTGGTATGTTAAAACAAACCCTTATGTTCACAAATGTAAAGATGTAAAAATGATTATGGATAACTCTAGTAATCGGGGGTTGTGTAGTAACGGGACAGAAACGGCAATAGGATTACCATATTAATACATATTATTTATAACTAGCATAACCGTATTGTTACCTACATGAAGCGGTAAATCAAACGCTCGTTTAAATTACTTTATTCTTCTTTTTTTATAATAACAAATATAAGCCATTTACAAGGTAAATAAACTCAGTAAACAAATCAAAGTAAACCTATTTACAAGTATAACCATTTAGTTTACTATAAACATAAGCACAAGGGGTGATGTAAATGATATTTGGATATGCAAGTTATGTGAGGTAATTCAAAATTGAGTATAAAGGCGATGAAAGCCTTGAATTACCAAGTGAAATACTGAAATTACCTCACATATTTTTTTTGAATTTGCAATAGGACATTTATTCTAGAAATCCCGGGAATGATTTCTTTACTGTTTCGTCTGAGTCATTTACAGGTATCACATTTGGAATTTTCCGTTCTGTAAGAGCCTTTGTTATCGCCATCTGGCTAACCTTTGCATAACGCTCAGTAGACTTGATCGTAGTGTGACCGAGGAAGTCTCGAATGTATATGATTTGGATACCGGCTTCAACCATATGAACACTTTTACTATGCCGAAAACTGTGCGGCGAGTAATTCGCTTCCCTAAACATTTCTGGACATTTTATCCTTGCCAACCTCACATATTTTTCAACAATATTGCGGATGCATGATGTAGTCATTTTTTCATGGGTTTGGCTGCTAAATAGCGGATGAGCGTGAGAATCTTCATTATCAAGCTTTTGAGACTGTATGTATTGCTTTATCAGCTTGGAGCATTCGTCTGTCAACGGGATTTCTCGTGTTTTTCTCCCCTTGCCATGCAGCTTTATTCGGGTTGGGCGACCAAACCTAACATCGGCGACAGTAACGTCACAAAGCTCCTGAGCCCTAGCAGCACTATCATAGAGGAAGCATAACAAGGCCTGATCTCTTCTTCCTAGCCGGTTTGATACGTCTGGAACCTTAAGGAGAATGCCAATTTCTTTAACTGTAAAGTAGGGAAAGGCAACACTTGGTGTTTTTTTAGACGGCACAGCGCTGATGCGATTGAAAGCAGAAAGTGCATCCATTTCACGCCTAGATGCATATTTGAAGAAAGCTGATATCGAAGCATGCCGCTGGTTTCTCGATGATGCGCTATAATTACGCTCCTCTTCGAGCCAAAGAATAAACTCTTCCATGAGTTCTACAGTAAAATGTTTATAGGCAATCAGATAATGGCGTATTCCTTTTATTTCATCCATGAATTTAAACAGGATACGAAATGCATCTTTGTACGAAGATATGGTATTTCGACTATAGCCACCCGTCTTTGGGAGATATATTTCAAAATAATTCCCCAGCTGCTGTATAAATAATGTTGTTTTCATTCCGATACCTCCGGGAAAACACAAGAGGTATAGGCAGCCATCTGGTCAACAACCTCAGCGTGCATCTCAGATGTCATGCGAAGATATTTCTCCGTACCATAGAGATCATAGTGTCCCATGTATGTCGAGAGAAACGGTGCAGATTCATACAAGTCCCTTCCCTTACGTTCCATTCGTCTGAATGAGTCTACAGCAAAAGTATGTCGAAGACAGTGGGGACAAATACCTCTGCTGACTTTGGTTCCATCCGACAAGGCTATTCCTGCACTTTCCAGTACAATACCGAACCAGCGCCCCGCCCAAGCTTGTGAAAAACGCTTATGGTTATGGCTTTCAAAAAAATATGCTGTATCTTCTGAATTGCTATGAAGCAGTTTGCAGTAGTTGCGGCAAATATCAGTCAGCGAACAATCCATTGGAACAATACGATCCTTTGACCCTTTTGCATTAAGGACGTGTAGTACCCCGTTTTTCAAATCCACATCCTTTAGCCGCAGTGTGAGTGCTTCATCAAGCCGCAATCCGCAGGCATAAAGCATCCTTAAGAGTACAGGGAATATAACCGGTGTTTTTGTAACACGTTTTTTGCGTGGCAGATTATCACAAACCGCAAACAGCCTTTTCATTTCTTCCTCCGAAAAAATGTATGGTACATAATCGTTGTTACCTTTTGGCCTTTCTGGAATAAATGCCGGAATATCCAATATACGCATGTATTTAGCAAACTGAGTGTAATAGGACACATAAGTTACCAAAGTATTGGCATTTAATTTGTTTGGAAATGAGTATAGCCATGAATCTATAGTTTTCGCTGGAAGGCTTCTTTCGCATAGTCCATGTTCCACGAGAAAAATGTCCAGTGTTTCCAATGTATAGGCTTCATGGCGTATTACATGACCTTGAGCGGCGCGTAATTCAAGAAAAGATCTTATCTCAGGCGAGAATACGCTATGGAAGTTAAAGTGTTTTTTTCTCATATAATCTCCTCTTCTCCACAGAGATACTTGTAGAACATTCCTGAAGGGCGAGGCACCTGCATCGCACATTCTCTAAGATGAGTTATGTCAACTTTCACATAATGCTGAGCGGTGTTCGGATCTTTATGCCCGAGAACTTCGGTTATAACTGGATAGCTGTATCCTTCATTCAATAGAGCGGTAGCAAGGCTTGCTCTAAGAGCATGCGGTCCATGCTTTCTGCCGTCTATCTGTACTCCCGCAGTCGTAAAAGCTCTTGACACTATGAGATATATTGCTCTATCACCTAATGGCCTTATTGGTGCATCATACGAAAGAAATAGATAGTCGCTGTTATGGTCTGATCTTCCACTGTGATGGGTATAATCCGAAATGGCATTCCTTATCTCGTCTGTAATCGGAAGCGTGAGAGGTTCACTAGTCTTTACCTGTGTAATTTCAATAACGTTTGCTGTAAAATCCAGATTTTCAAAGCGAAGATTGACAATATCAGAGCTCCGAATTCCCAGCCTAGCGATTAGTATCAATATTGCATAATTACGTTTACCATACTTGGTATTACGATCTACGGAGGAAAGAAGCCGTTCAATTTCTTCCGTAGAATATACTGACGGTACGGGGATATGCCTTCTAAAAGAAGGAACTGCTACACTGAAATCCCTTTTAAGAAGCCTGTGAGAATATGCATATCTGAAGAATCCTCGGACCGTCTTTCGAAACAAATCCTTATCCGAAGCATCAATGTATACGTTGTGAATTTGCTGCGGTTGCAGATTTTGAAGAGAGGTTATCCCGTGTAGCTCTAGCCACTTAAAAAAACGGGCAAGCGCCCTTGTACGAATGCGAACATCCAATGCACTTTTTAAAATGCCCTGAATATACTTATTATAGGTATTCGTAAAACTGTCAAAACAAGAATGGTCAAACTGCTCTATATCCCCAAACGCATAGCGTTCTGGCATTCCCAACAAAACATGATTAAGCCTTCGCATTTCCGACTTAAATACTCTAAAATACTCCAGCGAGAGTGGCGGTTGTCTTCTAGAGACTTCGTCAATAAAAGTAGCCCCGATTTCTACAGAATATTTACCACCATAATTCTGTTCGGAAAATACGACCAACTGCTTGATTATGCTCCTATGTTTTCGCATTGCCTTTTTACTGTACTGCTGCTGTTCCATCAAGTGGAGAACTTTCTGTATCAAATCAGTAGCATCAGTTTCAAACTGAATCATATCTTATTCCCTCCTGAGCTCTAGTTAGTCTTATTCTTTGAATAAGCTATTATAATTTTAGCCAGAGAAGAGAATAATTATGCGAGGTAATCAGAGAAATATTATTGGTATTGCAAGGCTTTTATCACTTCAGTGCACAGTTCCGAATTACCTCACATAACTCGTACCACCTTTCCCCGTAACAGGTTCTACCTTTTCTACAGTGTATTCTGGTAAATTGCCATGATCTAGATGTTGCCAAGGTTTTTCCATTATAACTTCATAAGCCTCATTCATTCTTGTTTGAGTCTGTAATACTATTTTCACACTTTTAAAGAATATTTTTGTTCCTAATCCCTTCTCCCCTATACTTAATCGAGATTTATCTGAATCTCCTATATTAAAAAATCTATGTATATCATTCATATTTAGTCCCTTACCATCATCCTGAACTTCTATTGTAAACTTTCCTACTTTATTCCGGTCAAGTATAATTGAGATCATTTTAGCATCTGCATCATGTGCGTTACTTATCGCTTCTCTAATCACTTCAAGTGGATTGACTGTATTCTGAGCCATTTCCTTAAATAAGGCTATGTCTTTCACCTGAGGTTTATATGTTTCCAATTTTACCACCCAACCCTTTCTAAAATAATATTCCAAGCCGCTTTATCATATGGTCCTATCGTTATGTTCTTTAGTCAACTTACCGTAATATGAGTATCTCCTATTTGGAATTTATTTAAATATAATATAATTTAGTATTTGTGTAGTTACTACACATTATATTATGCCTTATACATTAGAATTTATTCATACTATATTGTTAAAATAAGGGTGATTATCTGAATAATAGAAATGTTATAGGAAATAGACTAAGAGAAATTAGAACTAATGCTAATATTACACAAGAAGACCTCACTGCTAGACTTAATGTATTAGGCATAGATATTGATAGACCTATGGTTTCTAAAATCGAAAATAGTTTAAGAGAAATTGTAGATTATGAGATAATAGCCTTTGCTATGGCATAGGCCAATATAAAATTTATACATTAATTAGTTAATTGTTCTATGTTAACAATAGTATGTTATAATTGATATAATTAAAAATCAAAAACTGTTATGCTAATTATCATATATGATTAATAACCTGGAAATTATTAATTTAAATGATTAAAATATTCATTTCATTTGAGTTACTTATTTCAAGTATAATTTATATACGTAGCTCAATTATGCATTATTTATTAGTTTTTTTATTTAACAATCATTATTACACTAAAGATATAATTTGCTATCATCTTATTAATCATTCTTTTAAAAAAATATCAAAATGTGTTATTACCACACATTTGATATTAGAGGGTGATTAGATGGAAAAAATTATTAGAAATATTTTAGGACCCACTATTAAATTTCACAGAAAAAATAGGAATATGACGCAAGAATATCTGGCACAATGTTTGAATAATCAAGGTTTAAAGCTAGATAGACCTATGCTAACAAAAATTGAAAATCAGACAAGAGAAATTTACGATTATGAGATTTGTGCAATTGCTAAGGTCTTTGAAATAGACTATAATGATTTATTTAAGGTAACCAAATAGAGATTACACTGTAAAGAATTTATATTAAACTCAATGTAATTTGCCAAAACAATTCCTTTTAACCATTTGTTCTTAATAACATCATTTTATTAAAATAATGTTTAAAGCCACAAGTTATGCTTGTATCTTTAAGTAATAATTAACTCAATTTATTTTTTATCATAATACCTATTGCCTTAGATGTAACAATTCAAGATTTGTTCGAAGAATAAAATAACACAATGTATAAAATAATTATACATTGTGTTATTTTTTACTATTTTAAATTAAGCTTAGCAAAAGCCTCCGCCATAGCAGAATTACCAGAATTGACAGGTTCATCTTTCTTATTCTGCTGATTAAGGAACCTACTAACATCTTTTTTATCTAAAGAACTCTTTTCTTTATCTCGACGCTTAGTAAAAGCTGATAGTTTTTCTCTATAGCCACAGCCACAAGCGAAAATCTTGTTGTCGCCATCCCCTCTAATCTCCATTTTCTTGTGACAAGTAGGACAACGTGCATTAGATACCTGCGAAACTCCCTTACGATATCCACAATCTCTATCAGGGCATACTAACATCTTCCCTCTTTTACCGTTAACCTCAAGAAGATACTTACTACACTCAGGACATTTAACCCTTGTAGCGTTGTCATGTTTGTATATTTCGGATGATGCTGCAACGGTCTTCACAAGCTTAACCGCATATTCCCTCATATCCTTTACGAAATTCATAGAATTAGCTTTACCTTTACTTATAAGTTGAAGCTGTTTTTCCCACTTAGCAGTAAGCTCAGGGGATTTTAATTCTTGTGGTACTAACCCTATTAGCTGTATTCCTTTTGAGGTAGGAAAAATATCTTTACCTCTTCTTTCCATATAAAAAATGTTAAATAATTTTTCTATAACATCTGCCCTTGTTGCAGAGGTTCCTAGGCCTGAAGTATTATCCAAAGCTTCCCTTAAACTCTCATCCTGAATATCTTTTCCTGGATGCTCCATAGCTGTTAGCAGGGTTGCTTCATTAAACCTTGCAGGTGGCTTTGTTTTCTCATTCACAGATTTAACTAGAGTAAGTTTAACCTCTTCTCCTTTTTTTATTTCTGGAAGTGATTGATCTTTTTCTTCACTGCCTTCAGAACTGCTTATTTCTTTCCAACCTTTTGACTTAACTATTTTACCTTTTGCAGAAAAGCTTTCACCCTTAACATTTATCTTTACAGTAGTTTGCTCATACTCAAAAGCTGGACTTAGAACTTCTAAGAATCTTTTTATAACTAAGTCATAAATGCTTTTTTCTTCTTTATTTAGTCTTGATAAATCTACATGCTGCTCCGTAGGAATTATAGCATGATGATCTGATACCTTACTATTATCCACAAGTCTATTTGTAGTGTGTATTCTACCTTTTATTATATTTCTAGCAGCTTTTTCATATGGTCCTATGGCTATGCTCTTTAATCTATCAAGTAATGTGGCTACTATATCTGTAGTAATATGCCTAGAGTCTGTTCTTGGATATGATAATATCTTATGAGTTTCATATAATTTCTGCATTATATTAAGGGTTTGCTTTGCAGAAAATCCAAATTTCCTATTTGCATCTCTTTGAAGCTCTGTTAAATCATATGCAAGTGGTGGAAGTTCTTTTTTAGCCGCTTTGTTAACTTCTACAACTGTTCCCATTTGATTATTTACCTTAGCAACTACATCTTCTGCCTTTTGCTTGTCAAAGGTACGTGATTCTCCATTTTTACTTGCCCAATTCACTGTAAACCCATTTACCTTACCATTTACTGTCCAATAATCCTTTCCAACGAATCTCTTTATCTCATCTTCTCTATCAACAATAAGTGCTAATGTAGGTGTTTGAACCCTTCCTGCTGATAATTGAGCATTATATTTACAAGTTAATGCCCTAGTTACGTTAAGGCCGATAAGCCAATCAGCCTCTGCCCTTGATTGAGCTGCCCAAAATAGATTTTCGTAATCTCTTCCTGGTTTTAGGTTAGCAAATCCATCTTTAATTGCTTTTTCTGTTTGGGAGGAGATCCATAACCTCTTTATAGGTTTTTTAAATCCTGCCTTTTGAATAATCCAACGTGCTACTAGTTCTCCTTCTCGCCCTGCATCTGTTGCAATAACCAGTTCATCTACATCAGCTCTTTTAAGAAGCTCGTTTACAACCTTATATTGCTTTGAAGTTTCTTTAATAATCACCAATTTTAAATCCTTTGGTAACATAGGAAGATCTTCCATCTTCCAGCTTTTATATTTTTGATCATAATCCTCTGGTCCAGCTAGTGTAACAAGATGTCCTAGTGCCCAAGTTACAATATACTTTTGTCCCATTAAATATCCATTTCCACCCTGAGAGCAATTTAAAACTTTCGCAAGCTCTTTTCCTACTGATGGTTTTTCTGCTAAAACTAATATTTTACCCATATATAAACTTCCTTTCTTATGTTGTAATTATTCTGCTTTAAGTGATACTATTAAATTGTATATATAAAAAATTTCTATACCCCAATATATATACTACATATAGTATAACCTACTTTATACCCTTTTGTGAACTCTCTTATGGCTGAAGTCACGAGAGTGCGTGGTGAAATCTTCAATTTCTTATTGATTTAGACACAGTGGTGAAGGTATTTTTTATTTGCATAAATGATATACTATATAATAATAATAATGAAATTAGAGGTAATAAAATGAATTATATAATATTTGATTTAGAATTTAATCAAAGCTATAATTTCGGAAGTGAAACTACTAATATTGTAAACCCTAAATGCCCTTTTGAAATAATTCAAATAGGTGCAATAAAGCTAGATGAAAATTTTAAGAAAATTGGATTCATAGATATATTAGTAAAACCATGGATATATACTAGGCTTAATCCCTATGTTCAAAAACTTACAGGAATAACAACAAGTGATTTAAATAACGGTAAATCCTTCAAAGATATGTATAAAGAACTTACTGAATTTATAAAATCTGATTCTAGTGTACTAGGCGTTTGGGGAATAGCAGACATAAAAGAATTATTTCGAAACATAGAGTTTTATGAACTAGATACCTCACTAATGCCCCTAGAATACATAAACATTCAGTCCCACGCTTGTAAACATCTTAATTGCAAAAAAGGAATTAATATTGGACTAGGCAACGCAACTACTTTACTAGATATTCACCTTGAAGGACAATTTCATAATGCACTTAATGATGCCTATTATACGGCCGAAGTTTTTAAGAAAATTTATAGAAGTGAAATTAAACCTATGCTATATAATCCTCATAAAAACACAAGTTTAAACAGATACAATAATCAAAAGTATAAAACCGATTTCGTTAGTTTAATAAATCAATTTGAAAAAATGTTTAAGAGAGAAATTACGAAGGAAGAAAAATCTATAATTAAACTAGCTTTCATTATGTGGAAAACAAATCAATTTCAAATTAAAATTCCTCCTACTTCTGATAAACAATCTAATTATATCGAAAAGAACCTCTAATATAAAAAATATATTAGAGGTTCTTTTAATTATTATTTTACTACTGGAAATCCTTTGTTAGCCCATCCAGATGGAGCGTTTGATGGTGTACCCATACCACCATTTAATGATACTGCATCATATCCTAACATTTTTAGACCAGCAACTGTTTGACCTGCTGTTTGACCAGTATAACAGTAAACTATAATCTTCTTATCTTTTGGTAATGAACTGAAATTTTCTTGCATTCCTTTTCCCCAAGCAATATTTGTTGCTCCTTCAATATGTCCTTTTGCGAAATCTTCAGCCTTTCTTACAGAAAGAACTACTATACTATCATCTTTTGCATCTACTAATGCTTTAGTATTGTCTTCACTAATTTTATAGTTTTTAAAATTAGTGTCTTTTACAGCATCTAACCCTTTAAAGTAATCTTCTAATGCAGTTTTTATTTCAGGTTTTACCTCCATAGATTCAACTTTAGCAAAATCGTTTACTGTAGTTTCAGTAACATCCTTTACTCCGTCAACTTTAGATATTCCTAAATCCCATCCTAAATTAACTGATTTAGCACTAAATCCTGCCATATTTAATAATGCAACTGTCTGTCCCGCAGTTTGTCCAGAGTAACAATAAACCATTATTGTTTTATCCTTTGGTAGTTTATCTAAATTATCACTTATTGCTGTTCCCCATGGTGAATTTACAGCTCCTTTAATATGTCCTGTTGCATATACGTCTGGTTGTCTTATATCTAGAATAAACATATCCTCATCTGCTTTTATTTGTTCAACAAAAGTTTTTTCAGAAATTTTATAACTATCCTCAGGCATATTTGCAAAGTAGCCATTAGCTGCTTCTGCTACAACATCTGTTTTTTCTGGTGCTTTGGTTGCTTCTTCTGTTTTAGGAGTTTCTTTGGTATCATTCTTTGTGTTACTGGAATTAGCTCCACAGCCCACTAATGCTACTGTCATAGCTATTGCTATTAAACTTGTTAAAATCTTATTTTTTTTCATATTTGTTCCCCCTATATGTTATTTTATTAACAATTTCATTATACCAAGATAATGTGGAACTTTGTTTATGGAATTTGTTATACTGTATTAAATAAAGTTATACTTATATTACATAAACATATAACTTAAATAAAAAAAACAGTTAGACACCTATAAGTATCTAACTGTTTATTATATTAATTTTTATGATGCATCTTGTGTACCTGTTGGTGCAGGTGTGGAATTTTCATTTGTTTCAGGCTTTTGTACAGGTAATGCGCCCTTTGATGACCACTCTGCCCAAGCTCCATCATATAATTTAAGATTTCTATATCCAGCATTATACAATGCCAAATATGTTTGAGCTCCTCTGATTGATGTTTTACAATACATTATTACATTATTTTTAGATTTTATATTATTCTCTATATATTGTATTTTTATAACCTCAACTGGTTTATAAGTTCCATCACTATAATTATTATTAATGTACTCCAAAAGAACTGACCCTGGAATTGTTCCTGCCACATATTCTTCTTTTGACCTAGTA
This sequence comes from Clostridium sp., assembly GCF_050717635.1. GTDB lineage: Bacteria > Bacillota > Clostridia > Clostridiales > Clostridiaceae > Clostridium_AD. Next base: position 88,550 of record NZ_JBOITO010000007.1, on the reverse strand, counting down.
TCAAGTAATATGGTGTTCTTATCTGGGCTTTTAGCTTGTGCTTTTACCTCATCTAATCCAGCAATCATATCTTCCTTTTTATCTTTAGCCACATACTCTGCAGTCACAATCTCTGGCATTTCAGATGTAATTTCTGCACCAGCTTTTTCAAGTGCTGCAAGTCCACCGCTAACTACTTTTACATTTTCATGTCCATAAACTTTTAGCGTCCACCACACTCTTGCAGCATCCATATTATTGTTAGTATCATATATTACTACAGTTGTGTTATTAGAGATTCCTTGCTTACCCATTACTTTTTCTATTTGCTCTTTTGGTGCTAACATATTAACAACTGGCTCATTAATAATAACATCACTAAGATCAATCTTTACAGCACCCTTTACATGTTCATCATCATATAATGTCGTTTCAGGTTTTTGTACACCAACTAAAACTACATTATCTTTCTTAACTAAGTCTAGAGCCTGTTTTGCACTAATAATTTCATTTCCAGACTTACTAGCTCCACATCCAACTGTTAAAATTGCTAATGATAAAATAATTGCTACTGAAAATAGTTTTAAAATAGATTTCATTTTTTTCCTCCATTCTTTTTTATATACATAAATTCTAATAAATAAATTTAAATACTATATATGTTCCAAAGTTTGTTAAATATTATACATATCATATCCATTATACTTTACATTTTTTAGATTTAGATATAACAGTTTTTAATATTGCATTTAATTATTAGGTATCCTAGCCATTCCCATTTAAAATATATTTTTTATAATTCAACTTAAATATATGTTATAATTTATAAGCTAGTGTGCATGTGTATTAATTAAAATCATAAAATATTTTCATATTATGAGGTGAACTTTTTTGAAATTTGTAAAAGATACTTTTAACAAAAACAAAATAACAATTATATTAGTATTCATTTATTTCCTTATAAGCTTTAGCTTTTTAACCCATTTTCCCTTTATTCATTCTGACGAATCTTGGCTTAGTGGCTTATCAAGAAATATTTTAGAGACTAAAGATTTTTCATGTACAGAGACGTTTTTCGACTTATATCCTCGAAATCCTCATGCAATAAAAATAATTTTTCATATTATTCAAATTATTTTTATAAAGTTTCTAGGCTATAATATATTTAGTGTCAGATTAATTTCCTTTATTTTCGGTTTATTAACTTTATATTATTTTTATAAACTATGTATTAAAATTTTTAATTCTTCAACAAAATCCACTATAGCTACAACGCTCTTAGCAATAGACATTCAGTTTATATATGCTTCTCATTTTGCAAGACAAGAAATTGTTATTTTATTTATTTTCATTTATGCATTGTACTTCACTTATAAAAATATTTATAATCATACAATTAAACAAGACCTGATTCTCGGATGTATTATTGGCCTAAGCATAGGTATACACCCTAATAGTTTTATAATAGCTCTTCCCTTTATAGCTATTTATTTATACCATGTGCTCTTTACTAAAAAATTAAAACTGACTAACCTTATCACTTATTGCCTTGTACTCTTAGTTTTTTGTGTCATATTTATACTATTAAGTTTATCCTTTAATCCTAATTTTATTAATGATTATTTTAACTATGGGAAACAATTGAAAGTACAATATTCACTTTGGGATAAAATAAGTGAATTTAAATATTTTTATGATAAACTTTATTATGGAATAAGCGGCACCTATTATACTCCTAATATTGCGTTGCAATTCTTTATTTTTATATCTTCTTTCATAATAACTATACTAAAGCTATTTTTTACAAAAAATAAAATTAAAAGCCAACAAATTATTAGTATACTTTTATCAATTATATTTTTAAATATCGGTATTATACTAATTGGTAGATATAATCAAACCAGCATTATTTTTCAGTTTCCACTTTTTTATATTTTAGTTATGTATTTACTTGAAAATTTACCATCATATTATAAATATATAGTAGCTTTTGGGTTAGCTTTACTTATTTCAATGAATACATTCACTAATATATATCCTTATATTAATGGAGATTATAATAATTATCTAAATAATATATCAAAAGCTGTTGAAAAAGACGATATAGTTTTAGCTAATTTAAATTCCGAATTTTATTTCAATAATGGTAAATTACATGACTATAGGAATCTTGCATTTTTAAAAGAAAATAATATGAACTTTAAGGACTATGTTTACAAATATAAAATAAAGCTTATTATCTATCCTGAAGAAATGGATGTTATTAATAGTGAAAGTCCTAGATGGGATGCCTTTTATGGTAATCTTTATTATTATGATGAAATGAACCACTTTCTTAATGATAATTGTACGCTAGTTAGTGAGTTTACAAGCAAAACTTACGGAATAAGAATAGCTAGATATATAAATGAAAAAGATTGGACTATAAAAATATATAAAGTAAACTACTAATTATAATCTATGACGATGATTAGTAGTTTATTTTCATTAATTCATTTAACTTTTCATGCATATACAAAATTTCTTGATGTTTATCTGTCCTTGGAAAAGGTATATTATTTTTAATTATTCTTTTGATATTATGTGGCCCCGTGCCCATTACTATAATACGATTTGAAAGTAAAATAGCTTCATGAATATCATGTGTTACAAAAATGATAGTTACATTAATACTCTTACGCAGGGATAAAAGCATTTGTTGAAGTTCATCTCTAGTCTCCGAATCCACACTTCCAAAAGGCTCATCCATAAGTAATATTTTAGGTTTTATAACAAGAGCGCGAATAAGAGCTACTCTTTGTTTCATTCCACCTGAGAGCTGATGAGGAAAATAATCACAAAAATCATTTAGCTTAACCATATCTATATACTTTCTTGCAATATTTTCTCTTTCCATATTAGAATCACCAATCTTATTTACCTTCAGTGGAAAAACAACATTTTGCAACACTGTTTTCCAAGGGAAAAGTTGATCAGAATCTTGAAATACCATAATCCTGTTTATTCCTGGTCCTGAAATCTTATTCCCACTTAGCGTAATAGAGCCTGAATCTATTTTTTCGAAACCTGCAATTTCTTTTAACAGCGTTGATTTACCACAGCCAGAGGGACCAATTACACATAAAAACTCACCTTCAACAACACTAAAACTCATATCGCTATGAACTTCTAATTTATTACCATTTTGAATGAAGTTCTTTGTTATATTTTTTATTTCAAGAATCATATCGACATTCCCCATTTTTTTATAGTCACTTTTTCTAACTTATCAAAAATTAAATCTTCAACTATCATTCCAATTACCACTATAACAATTAACCCCGCGAATATCCCGGTTATATCCATAAATACCCTATTTTTAAAAATAAACCAGCCTAGGCCCCCCTTTCCACCAGCTGCTCCAAAAATCATTTCTGCACTTATAAGTGCTCTCCAGGCTCTTGCCCAGGATATCCTCATCCCAGTTAAAAAATATGGTAAGGATGCTGGCAGCATTATGTGCCTTATAATTTCAAAGGAGTTAAGACCATAGTTATTTCCAACTTGCTTATATATTTTAGGGATGGATTTAAATCCAGTTAGTAAATTTAAGACTAAGGGCCATACTACCGAATGAACAATAATAAAAATAATAGATATCTCACCTGCCCCAAACCATAATATAATTAGTGGCAGTAAAGCAATTCCTGGAAGTGGGTGAGCAATACTTACTAAGGTTTCTACAAGCCCACTACATGGTTTAAATAATATTGCAAGCGAAGACAAAATAACAGCCAAAATCAAACCTACACTAAGGCCCCTTAGTATTAACTCTAATGAATATATAGTTCCATCTATAATTTCGCCACTAACTATAGATTTACATAAGGAATCCACTACTTCGAAAACAGAAGGGAAAATTAGCGGAGAAAATTTTCTCGATGCATATATGATTTGCCATATAATAATTAAGATAATACTCCAAAATAATTTATAAAATATTTTACTATTCATTAGTCTACTTTTCATAATTCACATCTTCCCACATCATGCTATTTTTATCACTAAACTCATTTGAAATGTAATTATTCTTTTTCATAAATTTTGCAAACTCATCTACACCTTTAACCTCGTCCGTATATATCATATCTTTATTAGTTATATATTTAAGAACTTCATCTTTAGATATCTTATAAATTGGACCTAATATCTCAGCAGACTTAGTAGGATTATTTTGCATAAACACAATTGACTCTTTTATCGAACACACTAAGGCCTTATATAACTCTGGTTTAACATCATGAAACTCTTTTGTTGTTACCCCCACCACGAATGTAAAATCTACGCCTATAGCATCTTTTCCATCTAATATTTGATGAATACCCTTTTGTTCTACCTCTTTAAACAAATAAGGCGGTGTACTAAAATGCGCCGTAATATCTTTTGCTGAGAGTAACGCATTCATTGCATCTGGATGTGCTAATGTAACAAGTAAATTATCTAATTTCTTAGCATCTCCAAATTCCTTCTCACACTGCATGGAAAGTAGCATATGTTGTATACTTCCAGGTTGCGGAAGTGCAATCCTGTCTATGTTCGAAAAATCCTTTATTGATTTTATGTTTTCATTGTTTGTAACTAGGGCTACTGGGCTCTGAGATAACCCAGATGCTATCTTCCACTCCATGCCCTTATCGAGGCCTATTAAAAAAGGTGGAATAGCCATAAATCCTACTTCTACTTGGTTTGATAGCATTGCTTCTCGAATGGCTGCAGTATTACCTAGCTGCTTCCAATCAATTTTAACCCCTGGGTAATTTTTTTCTAATATTTTATTTTCTTTCATTATTTGTATAGGCGCATATGCTAGCCCAAATTGTTCTGCAATGCTAATGTTATTTTTAGAGTCATTTTCAGATGAGCATCCCATCAAAGGTAGTATACCTATAATTAAACTTATTATAATTATATTTCTTATAAGAAAATTCTTTTTCATAATATGTACATTCTCCCTGTCATTATAATAATTTAAAACACAATAATCATATTACTATTATTTTCATCATATATTGCTATATTATTAAATGCTCTATCTATATTGTCCACTAAGTCTTTGTGGTTATTCCCTTCAATTATCATATATCCAACCCTTTGGGTAGCATTGGTAATTTCTTTTATCTCATCACCCGGTTTAAAATTAATTTTAGCATTAATTACACCAGGCAAATTTTTAACTTTACCTAAATTTCCTATAGAACTAACGATACCTGGTCTTGCAAATAATAATTGAACTGAAAGTTTTTTATTGTTATTTAATACTTCATATTCTCTAAGCCTTGTATAATCAATGTTTTTCCCTAGTGAATAATCAATAACCATATCTAATATATCTATCCCAGTTAAATGAGGTATAAATTCATCTTCATAAGCACCGCCTATTCTACAGGCAATCTCATTAACTTTTATTCCCTCTTTTCCAATAAGCATTTGAAAATATAAAGGTCCATTATGGATTTTAAAGCTTTTTACTATATTTTTTGTTATTTCTATAATCTCTTTTGCATAACTTTCAAAATGCTTTGATGGAAAATCATGAGCAGTACACACACCAATACTTGGATAATTATCATAGGTAACTCTGTCAGTTATAGTAAGTACATGAGTATTATCGTTTTCTACCCAACCACTAACTGTGATTTCATCATTTTCATAATATTCTTCAACTAGTGCTTCTTCTTCTCTTGAATAACTAAGCACATCATCAAAATATTCTCTAATTTGCGCAGTTGAATTTAATTTATATACGCCTCTTTGTCCCTGACTGTCTAAAGGCTTAATTACAACGGGAAAAGTTATATGTTCTAATTCACAATCTCTAAAATCACTCTTTAAAAAGGCAAACTTAGCTGATGGAATCGAATTTGATTTAAATAAATTTTTCATAACCTTTTTATTAGTTACTGCTTTTGCCGTATCTAAATCAAGAAAGCTTGGTACTCTCGCCTCTTTTGAAACTACAGCTACAGTGTAAATTGGTTGATCTGTACCTAGTGTTAAAATCCCATCTATATTATATTTTTGAGATATTTTTACATTGTCATCTATACTAAACGTACTTCCAAGTTCACTATAATCGCAATATTTTTTCCCTGGGGCATCCTCATAGTAATCTGAAACTATAACAGTATGTCCCTTTTTTTTTGCACGCAAAATAGCATTTAGCTGGCAATTTCCTCCCCCAAGTATTAATAATTTCATGTCAAATTTCTCCTTTATATCTGTTTATGTTTTATTTTGAATTGTTCGTTTGATGAAGTAACAATCTTAAAAATCTTATGGTTTGAATAATACAGGTATAATTTAATATATAATTTTAAGAGCTTATAAAAATTATAGTTAGACTTCCCATATTTTCGTACATTATGTTTAACCTCTACATTAGAAATGTTTATAGTATTTTTAAAAGTAATTGCTGATATATATACAAAAGAAGTTTTATCCTTTATTATTTCCTTTATTATGTTGTTTCTAATTATTCTAAAGCTGCTCACTTTAATATTTTTAGGTTTTGAGCATATTTTATTAAACATATAATCAGTCATTTTAGAACCCATTTTTCTGTAAATAGAATGCTGTTTTACTATGGGAATACCATAAACTACATCATATCCCTCATCTATTTTTTTCTTTAACTTATAGATTTCTTCAGGTGGATGTTGCAAATCATCATCCATTGTAACTACGTATTTCCCTGTTGAATAATGAAATCCACACATTAATGCATTCTGTTGACCAAAATTGCCATGTAACTGAATTATCTTTACTCTAGCGTCTATACTATGTAACTTTTTCATTGTTTCATAACTATTATCATGGCTTCCATCATCAACCATAATTATTTCATAATCATTACAGATCTTGTTTAACTCTTTTGAAAGAATTATACAAAACTTCTCTAATGAATTTTCACTATTATAAACTGGTACAACTACAGATATGCGTTCCTGCATATTTATATCTCCTCTAGAATTTGTATTAACGCGATTACAACATAGTTCATTTCATCGTTGCTCATTTCTGTGTACATAGGTAATCTAAGTAAACACTTGCACACCCTTTCAGTTATAGTTAAATCTTCTCTCTGATACCCAAGTTCTACTCCCATTTTAGAAGAATGAAGCGGCATAAAATGTGTTGTTGCATAAATCTCTCTTTCTCTTAGCTTATAAATCACACTGTCCCTAACCTTTTCACTTTCAAATACCAAATAAAACAAGTGATAATTAGATTCACAATTATTTGGAATAAATGTGCTTTTTTTAATTATTCCACTTTTTAAATACATAGTAATGCTTTTGTTATAATAATCACTTATTACTTTTCTTTTTGCTTTTATCTCATCTACTTTTTCAATTTGCGCATACAATATAGCCATTAAAATATCGGAGGGTACGTAGCTTGATCCTATATCCACCCAGCTATATTTATCCACCTCTCCCCGTAAAAATTCATTCCTGTTAGTTCCCTTTTGTCTTATAATTTCTGCACGCTTTAATAAGTCAGCATTATTAGAATTTATTACTATTGCTCCACCTTCTCCACTAACATAACTTTTAGTTCCATGAAAACTATAACAGCCAATATGGCCTATGGTTCCAAGAAACTTTTCCTTATATTTCGAGCTTACCGCTTGAGCTGCATCTTCAATAACAAACAAATTATTTTTTGTTGCTATATTCATAATTTCGTCCATATCACAGCTTACACCCCCATAGTGAACTGGTAATATGGCTTTTGTTCTATTTGTAATTTTACTTTTTATATCTGAAGGATCTATATTTAAGGTATTTTCTTGTATTTCAGCAAACACAGGAACTCCACCATGTAGCATTATAGCATTAGCCGTTGACGGGAAAGTAAATGAAGGCATTATAACTTCATCACCTGGCCTTATATCTATTAATATTGCTGCCATTTCCAAGGCATGAGTTGCTGAAGTAGTCATTAAAACTCTATCTACCATAAACTTTTCCTGAAGTAAAGAAGTCACAAGCTGCGTATAATATCCGTCACCACTTATGCATCCTCTTTTCATAGCATCTTCAATATATGATAATTCTTTTCCTGTATAGTATATTTTATTAAAGGGTATTTTCATTGCTTTCACCACTCAATTTTATAAATTATTTATAGCTTAATGTTTGTATAATAAAGCAACAAGTCACACTACTTTATATTGATATTTATATAGCAAGTAGGTTATTATATAAGTATCAGTAATCATTATAGCAAAGCGAGGTTGATTAATATGAATACAATAGATTGTTTAGGTGATATGTGCCCAATCCCAGTTCTTAAAATAAAAAAAGAGTTAAAAAAAACAAAACCTAATAATCCAATAAAAGTTATAACTGACCATAGCTGCGTTGCTGAATCAATAAAAAGCCACTTCACTCGCAAAGATATTCATCTTGAATTTGATGAAGTAATGAATGGTATATGGGAGATTATGATAACGAAACTTTAGCAAAAGCTATTTTTTCCTATCTTTTTAAAATATTCTATAAATTCCTTTACACCATGATCCTTGTAGGCATTTTTTTTGTTTATCAGATATACCTCATAAGTCATATCCAATCCTTCAATCTCAGTTTCCTCAAGCAGCTTCGTATATAACTCTTTTTTAATAGATATATATGGTAAAAATGACATAGAATTGCCATTAAGAACCAACGATTTAACAGACTCTATGGAATCAAGGTCAAACATTATATTTAATTCCTTAAAGCTATGTCCTATAGTTTTAAGATATTTATCCAATTTTTCCTCTATTTCTAATTTATCAGCTAACATAATAATAGAAAACTTTATTAATTCTTCACTTTGAATTTGCAGTGGATTATTAAGCTTTGGAGAAGAAACTAACATAAGTCTATCTACTCCAACTTTAAAATATTCTAGCGAACTGTCCCTTGGCTTCCCATAAATAAATCCCAGATCACATATATCATTTAAAACATTATCTTCTACATCATTTGAGATATTAGTAGTTAGTTTATAGTTATGGTGTGGGAACTTCTCTTTAATACTATACATTGTACAAGGCAGTGCATAGGTTGCTATTGTGTAACATGAGTCTATTCTTATGATGCCATTTGACTTATATAAATCATTTAAATCTTCCACCATTTTATTATAAGTTCTCACCATATTTTCTCCATATTTCTGAACAATTTTACCTTCCTCTGTAAGTTCTACGCCTCTATTACTTCTTTCTAATAGTTTATACCCTAAACTATCTTCTAACTTTTGTATTTGTTGGCTTAAAGCAGATTGTGATATATGAGAACTACTTGCAACCTTTGAAATACTTTTAAATGTTGCTACTTCATTAAAATAGTAAAAACTCTCTATATGCATAATAACACCCCATTGATATTTATTGTTTGTTCTATTTTATCCTCAAAATTTTATTTTACTCAATTATACCATATGTCCTCAATCATAAATATATTGCACTATAACTTATTTTATATAGTATAATTACATTAAATACTTATTAGTCTACATTGTTTGGTAACTTCATTTGTTATATTGTTAGATTTATATATAAGTAAGTAAGGAGCGTGATTTAATGACTAATAAAAATGCAAGCGATTCTTCCATAAGAACAAATTCTACATCTAGCACTACCAAAAGGAAAATCAGAAAAAGTCAAGTCCCCTTTGGTATAGGTTTATTTGTACTATTAGTAATTTTCGGTGTTTTTCTATCTACTATATCTGGTAAACTCAGTTTATTCTGGTTAACTGGTATTAGCTTTGGTTTTATACTACAAAAATCTAGATTTTGTTTTACTGCCTCCATGAGAGACCCATTTTTAACTGGTGGAACAATGATAACTAGAGCTGTTCTTATTGCTTTAGCTATAACTTCAATTGGCTTTACAGCAATTAAATACGGTGATTTTGCACGTGGACTTGCAATTTCGGGGCAAAGTTATGTAGTTCCTATAAGTATAGCCACCGCAGTAGGGGCTTTTATATTCGGTATAGGTATGGTAATTGCCGGTGGATGTTCTTCTGGTACACTGATGAGAGTTGGAGAAGGTTTTACATTGCAATTTTTAGCCCTATTCTTTTTCATTATTGGTTCGCTATGGGGTGCACATGATTTTGGATGGTGGAAGCTTAATTTTATTTTAAAAGGAAAAACTGTATTCCTGCCAGATATATTAGGTTGGTTTGGAGCAATATTGGTTCAACTTTTAGTAATTGCTATATTATATATACTTGCTGAAAAGTGGGAAACCAAAAAGCAAAATGAAGAATATTAAATTATTTTCTATCACAGAAAAATATAAATAAGCCCTTAGGAGGTATACCTTTGAATATAAAAGATAATGAATTCTATAAAAAATGGTTCAAAAGTGCTTGGACATATGTAGTTGGCGCAGTACTTTTATCACTATTCCAGATAGTTACTCTAGCTACCACGGGTAATCCACTAGGCATATCTAGTGTATTTGCAACCTGGGGTGCATGGTTATATATATCCGTGGGTGGAAGTGTTGATAAATGGTACTATTTTAGTAGCGATGCTGCTAAGGCAACTCTAAATGCTGGGCTTCTTAACGACCCTGGTTCAATTAGAAATATTGCAATAATATTTGGCGCTTTACTTGCCACGCTTCTTGCATCACAATTTAAGATAAAAAAAATCAAATCTAAAAAACAACTAGTTGCAGTTTCCTTAGGTGGACTTCTAATGGGCTATGGTGCAAGGATAGGTTTAGGTTGCAATATAGGAGCTTTCTACAGCGGGGTTTCATCACTATCCCTTTCAGGATGGGTATTTGGTATATTTTTATTCTTAGGTGCAATAGTTGGCAGTAAAATCCTTGTAAAATTTCTCATGTAAAACACTATCAAAAATGCTGTGGAGCTTTAAAGCTCCACAGCATTTTCTTCTTTATCAATAGAAAAAATAATCGAAGTTAAATTGCGATGTTAAATTTCTTAATTAAATTAACTCCTATTACTCCACCTAAAATTAAAGCTAGCATAAACACCCAACCCGATAATGAAAAATTAGCTACCGCTGAATAGAATGCGCCAATGTTACATCCCATTGCAATTCTTGCACCATATCCCATTAATAATCCACCAATTGCGTAGAAAGCGGCATCTTTAAATTTAAATTTTTTCTTAAACGAAAAATGTCCTGCTAGTAGTGGAGATACTAAAGCCCCTATTATTATTCCTAAGTTTCTCATAGAATCTGGGTCATTCATGAACCCTTCATTAATAGTATCCATTTGAGACGAGAAAGATTGCCACTTTGAAACATCTATTAGACCTAAGGATTGATATATCCAAGCTCCCCAATTTACAAAAGCTGTAGTTACTCCCCAACTACTACCTGTTGTAAGTATTATCACTTCAAACATAGCCGCTAAAAGTACTGCTCCTGTATAGAAAGACCATCTTTTTACAAAGAATTTATGATAAGTTTCTTTACTAAAAAACTTGTATTCCGCGATTTCTGGCAATTCTTTTTCCCACTCTGCGTATTCTGGTAAAATAAGAGTATTTGTTCTTTTTCTCTTATTTTCATACCATTTAGCAAAAATATAAACTGCTAAGCATGCTAATAATGAAATTATAACAGCTCCCATATAACCAAAAGAGTCTGGCAAATAAACTTTTTTACTCCAAGTGAAAAGTACAGTATCTTTAAGATCGCCCATAGCATATTCTCCCCATAGGGCTCCTGTTATGAAAAATAACAGCGTTACTAAAGCTCTTCCTTCACCCTCACCTGTGTCTGTAAGTGTTCCAGAGGCACATCCTCCACCTAGCATCATACCAATACCAAATAGTATTCCACCTAGCACCGTTAAAATGTTAATTGGTTTGACAAATTGAGTTCCTGGAATTCTCTCTGCCCCTCCTACTGCTCTAAATGCTACCTCAGCCCCATGCGAAAATGCTCCATAATGTATTGCTGCTGTTATTATTATTGATATAGCAAGCATAAACATTAGTGCTTTTGTTAAAGATGAATCCCCTGTTACATATATTCTTTTTATACCGCCTGCAAATCCAAATCTTGATCTTTGCATTACGTAACCGATTAAAAGTCCAGTAATCAAAAACAGTCCTAACTTAGGATTATTTGCTGATAATGATATAGTAAAGATGACCATAGCTATTATAATTGCAAATCCAACAAAGTATTGTGGTTTATTTGTATTTGCTTTGACCTTTATTACTTTATTATTAGTATTTAACCCAGTATTTCCCGTTGTATTCTTCATATCTCATTTCCTTTCTTTATTTATTTTCACTAAACTTTTATGTGAATCCAGCTATATTAAATCATCTCCTAAGGAGCTGCAAACAGCCAGATTCACACAAAATTATATATTATAGGAAGTTGTAATCAGTAACTATTTTTTCTCGCCTCATTGTTTCATCATTAAATGATTCATAGAAGGATATTCCCATAAATCCACCAGCAACATTATAAAGATTCGTGTATCCTAAATTTTGAAGTGCCATTATTGCATTGTAACTTCTTTGTGCACTTCTGCAATGTAGGTATACTGGTACATCTTTTGGTATTTCATTTACCCTTTTTCTTATTTCACTAAGCGGTATATTAACTGCCCCAATTATGTGGCTTAATTCATACTCATCCACTTCTCTTACATCTATTATGCAGGCTCCACTTTCAACTAAACCTCTTACATCCTTTTCAAATACTTGTTTAAACTCACCATGTAATAAGTTAGTAGCGACATAACCAGCAAAGTTAACTACATCTTTAGCAGTTCCAAACGGTGGTGCATAGCATAATTCTAAATCTCTTAAATCATCTACTGTTGCTCCAAATTTAATAGCTGTAGCAACTACATCCATTCTCTTATCAACATTTCCTCTTCCAATAGCTTGAGCACCTAATACTTTCCCTGTTGGAATTTCGAAAAGAAGCTTAAAGTGTAATGGCTCACAGTTTGGCATTATACCAACTTTATCTCCTGGAATTACTTTAGCTATTTCATAATTAATGTCTAATTTAAAAGCCTCTATCATTTCCTCATTTAAGCCTACTGATGCTGCATTATAATCAAAACATTTAACTACTGATGATCCAATATAACCAGTATTTCTTACAATTCTACCATGTATATGGTCAGCAACTTGTCTTGCCTCTTTTTGAGCAGGACCTGCTAGTGATAACTTGATTTGCTTTCCAGCTAAGGCATGATATACTTCAATGGCATCCCCAACTGCATATATATTCCTATCATTTGTTCTGTAGTTTTGATCTACTTTAATAGCTCCTGTTTGTCCAAGTTCAAGGCCAGCCTTAACTGCAAGTGAAGTTTCTGGAAGTACACCAATTGCCATAACTACTGCTTGGGTCTCTATCTTTCTACCTGATTCTAAAACAACAATATCCTTTTCAAAAGCACTTACTTTATCTGATACGATTAAATTTACACCCTTATCTCGGATTTCTTTATGAAGAATCTGAGCCATATCGTAGTCAAATGGTTTCATGATATGATTCATTGCTTCAATTAGTGTTACATTATTTCCTGCCTCTCTTAAGTTTTCAGCAACTTCAACTCCTATGAAGCCTCCGCCTATTACTGATATATTCTGTATTCCCGTTTTCTTTACATATTTATTTAGCTTTTCTATATCCACAACATTTCTAACAGTAAATACCTTTACATTTTCAATTCCTTTGATAGGAGGAAGTATAGGCTTTGCACCTGGAGATAAAATTAGCTTGTCATAGTTTTCTGTATACTCTGTTCCAGTTAACGTATTTTTAACTCTTACTACCTTTTTATCTCTATCTATATCTATAACTTCACTATGAATCCTAGCTTCTATATTGTATTGTGCTAAAAATTTATCTGGATGCATAAGCACTAGACTATCCGCTTCTTCTACTGTCCCACTTAAGTGATATGGTAAACAACAGTTTGAGAAAGATACATTAGAATCTCTTTCAAACATTATTATTTGATCTTCTTCGCTGAGTCTTCTGAGCCTTGCTGCTGTTGATGCCCCACCTGCAACGCCGCCTACAATTAAATACTTTTTACTCATGTTAACCCCTCCATACAATATTATGTTTTTGTTAAATTTATACCAAACTATGTGTTAATTATAATACAATCTTATATGTTTCTGTAATAGCAATCTGTTATACAGCATAAGAGATTGCTATATATGAAATTTATGAGAACTTTAACTCTTCATTTTGGCTATTTATAATATCTAAAATTTCCTCTCTTATCTTAATATATTTAGATGTATATATTACATTTTTTTGATTTATATCTGTATTTTGATAAGTAAAATCTGTATTATATTCTTTAAGGATTCTACCTGGGCTACCTGACATTACAATAATTCTTGTAGCAAGTGCTAATGCTTCATCAACATCGTGGGTAATGAGAAAAACTGTATTTTTTGTTTTAATCCAAATTTTTCTTATTAGTGTCTGCATATTTCGTCTTGTTAAAGCGTCTAATGATCCAAATGGTTCATCCATTAAAATCATTCTAGGCTTATTTACTAAAACCCTTGCAAGCGAAACTCTTTGCTTCATACCACCAGAAAGTTCATAGGTTTTATGCTTCTGTGCACCCTTAAGACCAACAAGTTCTATATATTTATTAGTTAATTCCACAATTTCGTTTTTTGGTAATTTTCTCATTTTAAGACCAAAAGCAACATTATCCTCAACATTTAACCAAGGATATAAGACAGGGCTTTGAAAAACAACACCTTTATGCCAATCAGGTCCAGTAATAGGTTCATTGTCCATTTTAACTTCCCCTTCTGAGGGTTTAAGAAATCCTGCCAGAATTTTGAGCAAGGTACTTTTACCACAACCTGATGGACCAAGTATACATATAAATTCTCCTTCAGCAATGTCTATATTTATATCTTTTAGAGCAACAACTTCACCTTTTTCACCAGAATATCTTAAATTTATATCTTTTAATGTTACAACATAATCTTCTTTATATTTCAGTATTTCATTCATGAAAATTCCCCATTTCTACATATTACTTTAAAGCATTTTCTATATATGATGGATTTACTGCATCTTCAAAAGTAGATAACTTAGGTACAGACATAAGACTCTTTTGTTTGTATAGGAAATCTGCTGTATCTTTTAATGAACTCACTAAATTACCCTTTTTATCACTAGTTCCAAAATAAGCAGGATCTAATTGCTGCTTTGCTGTAAGCCAAATAGAACCTTTCGTCTGTTTTAATGCTTCCTCTTGCGAAATTTCTAAAGCATTTGAAATTGTTTTAACTGCCTCAACTTGATTTTCATTATAAAGTTTAACAGCTTTATTTACAGCCTTTATATACTTTGCTACAATGTCTGGATACTTTTCACCAAATTCTCGTCTAACAACCTCTACATTAGATGTAACAACACCGATTGAAGCCATATCCTTACTTGATATTATAGTTTTACCATCCTTTAAAAGGTTAGAGAGTGTAGGTTCCCATGCATAAGCTGCATCAATGTCTCCTCTTTGCCACGCTACATATACTTCAGGCATTTGCATATCTAGTAGTGTTATATCTTTTTCAGAAATACCATTTAACTCTAAAGCTTTTAACAAGCTATAATGTGTTGTAGTCGCAAATGGAGTAGCAATTTTCTTCCCTACAATGTCTTTAATAGAATTAATATTCGAACCATTTTTAGCTACTAGTCTCTCTGCATCACCTAAGAGTTCATGTATCCAAATCACTTCTACATCAATACCGCTTGCAATTCCGAGCGTTGCAGAAGATGATCCAAGCAAGGCGAAATCAATGTCTTTAGAAACAAGGGCATTTCTTATATCTCCTGCATTAAATTCAACAATATTAACTTTCACTCCAAGTTCTTCTTCAAAAAAACCTTTTGCTATAGCAATTTTCTCATCATTAGGCATTTGTTGAGTACCTATATTCACCACCTCAGGTGCACCTGAGGAAGTCGTATCTTTTGAAGTTCCACATCCTACAAATAATGTTGCTACTATTGTTGTCATTATAGCATTTGATAATATCTTTTTAAGTTTCATAATTATCACTCCCCATTAGATCTTTTTATTCTTTACCTTTCCACGGAATAACCTTGTGCTCAATAAATTGTATACTTTTATCTAATAATATACCTGTTATACCCATTATAATAATTCCTAAAAAAATAATATCACTTCTTAAATAACGACTTGCATCTAATACCATCCAGCCTATTCCAGAGCTCGCTGCCACCATCTCAGCCGATACCAAAGTAGTATAACCAACACCTAATGCCGTTCTAAGTCCTATAAATATATCAGGTAAACATGCTGGGAATATTACATAGATAAATATTTGTAGCTTACTTGCACCTACACTGCATGCACTATTTATATATTCTTCTTTTATTTTCATAACGGCTGATACGCAAGAAATATATATTGGTGCAAAACAAGCTAATAATAAAAGTACAATTTTAGACCCATTTTCAATCCCAAGCCATAAGACTAAAAGTGTGTAATAAGCAAGTGGTGGAAGTGGACGATAAAATTCTATGACAGGTTCTAAAATCGCTCTAATCTTGGAATTATATCCACTTGCAAGTCCTAGTGGTACTGCAAGAACCACCGCTGCAAAAAAAGCAATAAGAAGTCTTTGCATACTTGCTCCTAAATGATGTAACAATGTATAGTTCTTGTATCCATTTTGCAAAATATCAATTAAAGCAGTCCATACCGATTGTGGAGATGGTACTAATTTGGGATCAACCCACCCGAGTGTCGTTATTACAACCCATATGGCTAAAATAACAAATATTGTACCAATGGTTAACATTCTTTCAGTTGTATTTTTTTTACTCACGATTGTACCGCCTTTCAATTAACCACTATCATAAAAAGTAAATTTATTTTGTTAATTTTATATCAATTCTATATTAATTATAATACAATATTAGATATTTTTGTAATAAGCATGTGTTATGCAGCATAACATATTGTTATATACTACTTTAAGTATTAGCAATATTTGATGAATTTAAGCTTTAAATTAATAAAAGCAGTATAGAAGATATCTTCTATACTGCTTTTATTATACTTATTATTCTTCTATTTCTTCACTTGGCTTAATAAATTCTAATTCAACCTTTTTATTTTCAAGATTAACTTTTCTATTGTCTAAGGTATTAAGATTTATAGGATGAGCAATCATGTCTTCTGGAGTACTCATTATAAACGTATTTAAATAAATTTTCCCATTTGGAGTATTCGCTACAGCATAAGGTTCTGTGTGTTTCTTAAACAAAACCCATGTATAAGTATCGTTAATTACTCTACTGATATCTTCTTTATCAATTATTGTTCTTGCTTTCTCTTTGCCATATCTATCTCTTAATATTACAGCAACAGAATTTTCATCTAATTCTTCATAATCATTAACTGTATTTTGGTTGTATACTTCTAGGTTACATTTTCTATTGTCTAAAGTATCTCCATTGATATGTCTTACAGGTGATTTTGGATGAACGTCTAATATAAATGATTGCAAACTTTGCTTTCTTCTATATTTCTTTTCTTCGATATAATAACTACCTAAATTTTGCGCTAAGAAATTATTAAAATCTTTATTCCACTCTGCAAACCAACGACCCTTTTCTAATATCTTTTGTAAATCCTCTGTATCTATTTTACAATCAATTGTAGTACCATCTTTCTTAACTAATTTTAAATAAGTAACTTCTTCTATTGTTTGATATTTATTAGATTTTACTTCTACTTTAGGAGTTTCTTTTTTAGTGATTTCTGTTTTGTTTTCATTTCCGTTTTTTATGATAGGACACCTCTTTCTTCTATTTAGGCATCTTCAAAAAAAATAACCAGTCAGCATACTAGCCTATTTTTTCTTATGCCTTATAAGGGATTTTAAATAATGTATAATTCAATATTTCCCTAATTTTTTTACTAACAACTCAATTTTCTCTAGAACACACATGTTTATTTTACTACATTATTTTAATTATACCACATTTTGCAGCTTAAAGCACTAAATTTTTACTGTAAACTAAATATTTCTTTTAAGACCTCATACCTCTCGTGGGTAAGAAGAGCATCTTTATCTGTGTTTTTTAGTTTTACCACATAAGTCCATCTACCATAAGGATAAATTTTAGAAATCATAGAAAGATTTATAATATAAGATTTGTGACTTCGAAAAAATTGATTCTTATCTAGTTTTTCTTCTAATTCACTTAACGATTCAGATGTAATATACCTATTATCTACTGTATAAATAACGGTATTTCTATCTTCTCTTTGAACAATAACTATATCCTTTGTATCTACAAAACTTATACCTTCTTTATTTTTAATTAGTATCTTATCTAGCCCTTTTTCATATCGGATTATTTTATGCATTACCTCCTGATTTTCCTCTATATTTAGTGTTTTAATCCGATTTAGTGTTTGATAAATCCGATCTAGTTTAAAAGGTTTTACAAGATAATCAAAAGCATAAAGCTGAAAAGCATCTGTCATATAGGTAGCATGTGCAGTAGCAAAAACTATTATTGTTTTGGGGTTTACATCTATTATTCGTTTTGCACACTCAATTCCATTTAATTTGGGCATTTCCACATCTAAAAATACAATATCCGGCCATGACTCTTCAACAAAGGAGAGAACAGCCTCCCCATCTGCTGCCTCTCCTATAAGTTTAAATCCTTCTATTTTTTCAATGGCTTTTCTAAGAACCATCCTCATTCCTTGCTCATCATCCCCTATTAACACTTTAAATTCCAACAGATATCACCGCTTCCTTCGCATCGACTTTGGTTTTCCAAATATCTCTGAATACACAATTGCTTGCACAATGTTTTTTTCATTAAAATCTAGATCTAAATACGGCAATTCTTTTTTTTCTTCCTCTTTCTTAACTTCAAGTTTAAACATAGCATCTACTCCTTGGTATTTTTAGAATCAGTACTCATACTATCTTTCTTTTTATTATTACTGGCATTAGATATGGATTCTCTCATACTTGTATCCGCCATTACATTTTTCATATCATAATAATCTAAAACACCCATCTTACCTTCTCTTAATGCCGCAGCTATTGCTCTTGGAATTTCTGCTTCTGCTTCCACTACCGCCGCTCTCATCTCCTGCTCTCTCGCTACTGCCATAGCCCTTCTTTCTTCAGCTTTTGCCTGGGCAATGTTTTTATCAGCTTGGGCTTGAAGTGTCTGAAGCTGTGCACCAATATTTCTTCCAACATCTATGTCTGCAATATCGATAGATAATATTTCATAAGCAGTACCCGCATCTAATCCTTTTGCAAGAACTGTTTTAGATATGGCATCTGGATTTGCTAAAACTTCCTTGTGAGAGTTTGCGGTACCTACTGTAGATACTATACCTTCTGCAACCCTAGCAAGTACCGTCGCCTCTCCCGCTCCACCTATTAATCTATTTAAATTAGCTCTTACGGTTACTCTTGCCTTTGTTAAAAGCTCAATTCCATCTTTTGCAACTCCAGAAATATTTGGTGTTTCAATAACTCTTGGTGTTACGCTCATTTTTACTGCTTCCAATACATCTCTACCTGCAAGATCTATGGCTGCTGCCCTTTCAAAAGGCAAATCGAAATTTGCTCTATGGGATGCAATGAGTGCATTTACTACTCCCGACACATTCCCTCCCGCTAAATAGTGAGCTTCTAATTGGTTTACGCTTACTTGTATTCCAGCCTTTGTTGCTTTTATTAGTGGCAACACAATTTTTTTAGGTGAAACCCTTCTAAGCCTCATACCTATTAGTGTAGAAAAACTAATTTTCACATCTGCAGCCAGTGCTGAAATCCATAATCCAATTGGAACTAAACTTAAAAACATAGCTAATAAACATGCTATAACTCCCATAACAATAACTAAAGCAATTGTAGTATCCATAATGTTACCCCCATCTATTTATTGTAATATAGTTTAAGCGATTACCCTTACGACAATCCTTGGCCCTTCCACTTTTATAATTTTTATAAACGTATTCTCAGATATAAATTTCCCTTCTGATACTACGTCCATTTTTATCCCATTGAACTCTGCAATCCCTGCTGGTCTTAAAATTGTTAGTGAAATACCTTCTTGTCCTACAAAGTACTGCAAATCCTCTGCTCCTATATATCCATCTTCCTTTTCTTGAGTTTCATATAAAATTAGAGTTTTTGAGAGACGTCCCTTTGTTACAGATCTTAAAACAATATTTAGCATTACTCCCAGTATTGCAATTATAATGCCTAGTAGTATTAATACCTCAAATACACTATTAGCCGTGAGTATTACACCTGCAACAAGAAATATTATTCCTGTAATTCCAGGCACACCAAACCCCGGATGAAACATTTCTACTATCACAAATATAAACCCCAATGCAAAACACAATATAGCAAGTCCGCTCATATTCCATAAAAGACTTGTTAATTCCATACCACCACCCCCTTAAAATTATGTGTTTCCCTTATGACAATACAATACACCCACTATATTCCAAAATAAATAGATTTCTTCTAAAAAATACATATTCCTGTCTAAAATGTCATGTTCAAAGCATTATATTCTTTATCTCGGAATCCATCCTTCGAAAATAGTAGCCTCGTTATTACTAAATATATCAATATCCCCATCATATTTTTGAAGGATATCTTTTACAATAGATAACCCCATCCCTTCACCATGTTCACCTTTTGTAGTAACTCCGGTGTCAAATACTCTATTAATAAGTCCTTCACTAATCCTAGGGCCATTATTTTCAATCCTAAATCCATAGGTTTTTAAATTCTCAAATAGTTCAATTTTAATAATCCTATTTTCACTTTTCTCTCCAAGTGCATAAACGGCATTATCAATAATATTTCCAAGTACCCTACAAAACTCCCAAGCTGGTACTGATAATCCTTCAAGTGCAGAGGTTATTGATATTTCTGTTTTAATTCCTCTTTTTTCTCCATAAAGTATTTTAGCTTGAAGAAGTGCATTCACAGCAGGGTTTGATGTTTTTAAGACCTTGTTTATTTTTTGAATATCTTTAAACACATTTTCAATATATTCTGTAGCTTCAGAGTTTTCATTCATTTCCATTAGACTATATACAACCTGTAAATGATTCATAAAATCATGCCTTTGACCCCTAAGTGTTTTATATAAATCTTCTAACTGACCTAAAGTATCTTTTAACATACTGTATTCATTGTTATGTTTATTTAAAGAATTAATATCTTTAACAACAAAAAAGGTATTAATAACACCAATAATTATTAATCCACATATAATTAATTCACCAATATAAAAGCTTTCTTCAAAGTTCATAAAATTTCCACTTAAATAATTATATAATATCACGCCAAAAATAGTTATAATCTGAATTATATTCAAAGCAATTACTGTAGTTATAGTCTTATTTACATTTAATTTATTCTCCATATATTATTAGTGCCCCCTATATTTTACACCTTTTATTTTACCAAATAATTCAACATAATGGAATGTTTTTTAATAATTATAAATATTTTCTTCCCATTTTGGTTAAACTTCTTATTAGATATATTAAGGAGGAGATACCATGTCAAAAATCAAATGTAGTGTTTCTAATTGCTCACATAACGATGAAAATATATGTTTTGCTAACGTAATAAATGTTGGTGGAAAAAGTGCTAAAAAAGACTGTGACACTTGTTGCGGTTCTTTTTTAGATTCTGTGATTTATGATAGTCTTACAAATAACATTAATGAAAAGGGCCATGAGTGTAGCGCTATTAGCTGTAATGTAGGTACTTGTACCTACAACTGTAATAGTATGTGTAATGCTGAGTCTATAGACGTCAGCGGCGAAAATGTTGCTCTTTACACTCAAACTGATTGTTTGACTTTTAAAATCAAATAAACCGATTACTTTACAAAAAAAATAAAAGGTTCCTTAGTATAGTTACTAAGAAACCTTTTGCATTTATTTATTTATCAAAATATCTTTCTAAAAGTCCTTTAAAGGCCCTTCCATGTCGTGCCTCATCTTTGCACATTTCGTGAACTGTATCATGAATAGCATCAAGATTTTTCTCTTTTGCAAGAGCTGCAAGTTTTTTCTTTCCTGCACAAGCTCCATACTCAGCTTCAACTCTCGCCTTTAAATTTTCTTTAGTATTAGGTTTTACAACTTCCCCTAAAAGCTCCGCAAACTTAGATGCATGATCTGCCTCTTCATAAGCAATTCTTTTATATACATCCCCAATCTCTGGAAGCCCTTCTCTGTATGCCTGTCTACCCATTGCAAGATACATACCCACCTCTGTGCATTCTGCTATAAAGTTTGATCTTAGGTCCTTTACAATCTCACTATCAACATCCTTTGCCACACCAATTATATGTTCATCTGCCCATACCAAGTCATCCTTTATCTCGTTGAATTTACTCTTATCAGCCTTGCAAATTGGGCATATATCTGGTGGCTGCTCTCCTTCATGGATATACCCACATATACTACAAACAAATCTTTTCATTATAATCCTCCTATGTATACTACTCTTTTTAACTATAGTATTTTCCTTTTTCATGTATTTTAGTCAAGGATTATAACAATTAAATTTAATAATATCTAGGATCAGCTTATACCATCATCTATTCCATAGCTCTAACACTTCAGCCTCTGTGAGGTTACGCCATGTGCCAACACCTATTCCCTGGATTTTTATATTAATAATTCGAATCCGCTGGAGTCTCACAACTGTATATCCAAAAACTTTACTCATTCTACGAATTTGCTTATTTAGTCCTTGCGTTAAAATAATACGAAAAGTATCCGCGTCTACTCTACTAACTTTACAAGGCCTTGTATTACCACTGACGATTTGCACACCTTCAGACATTCCTTTTATAAAAAGGTCATTAAAAGGCTTATTTACAGTTACTATATATTCTTTCTCGTGTTCATGCTCCGATTCTAAAATTTTATTTGCTAGTTCTCCATCATTTGTCATTAGTATTAACCCTTCAGATGCTTTATCAAGTCTACCAACAGGAAAAATATAGTCCGGATAATTCATAAAATCAATTATATTGCTTTCCACGCTCTTTGCTGCAGTACAAGTAATTCCTACAGGTTTATTTAGTGCAATATATATTTTATCTTTAAGTGGAATAGGCACATTATCTATAAGTACAATATCAACCTCTTCCACCCATTGACCAGGTATGCAAAGGTGTCCATTTACAATTATTCTATTTTCCTCAATAAGTCTATTGGCATCTGTTCTGGAACATATACCGTGGTTGCTAAGAAGTTTATTAATTCTCATTTAAAATTATATCCTTTCGCTTGATCATGCAAAGCACTCTACTATATTTATTTCATTATACCAAATACATGTTGATTTTAGTCTTAGATATAAAAATAACTCATAAGCAATGTGCCCATGAGTCATTTATTAGTGATCATTAAATTTTAAAGTTTCATCATTTCATTAATAACGGCTTCAGCAAACTCCCTTGTTCCCGTATTCCCACCTAAATCACAAGTTAAATATTTACCCTCTTTTAAAACAGCTTGCACCGCACTCTCTATTTTATCTGCTGCGCCATTTTCCCCTATATGTCTTAGCATCATCACACCTGACAGAATACACGCGGTTGGATTTGCTATATTTTTCCCAGCAATATCTGGAGCTGAGCCATGAGCTGGCTCAAAAACTGCACCTTCTTCTCCAATATTTGCACCTGGAACTAATCCAAGTCCCCCAATTAACCCAGCTGCCATATCTGATAGAATATCTCCATACAGGTTAGGCATTACGAGCACATCGTATTTTTCTGGATTCATAACAAGTTTCATGCTCATAGCATCGACTATAACATCTCCGAAGGCTATATCTTTATGCTTTGCTGCTATATTTCTTGCACATCTTAAAAATAATCCATCAGAAAGTTTCATAATATTTGCTTTATGAACAGCTATTACTTCACTTCTATTTTGCTCTTTTACTAATTTAAAAGCATATTCTACTATTCTATCACTAGCTTTTTTGCTTATTATCTTTATACTCTCAGCAATATCCTCTGTAACCATATGCTCTATTCCTGCGTATAAATCTTCACTGTTCTCCCTTACTATTATTAAATCTACGTCCTCATATCTTGATGGAACGCCTTCAAATGTTTTTATAGGTCTTATGTTAGCATAAAGATTTAATTCCTGCCTTAATGTAACATTAACACTTTTAAACCCAGTACCAACCGGTGTAGTTACAGGTCCTTTAAGTGCAACCTTGTTTTTTTTAATACTTTCTAAAACATAGGAAGGTATAGGAGTATTAAATTCCTCTATGACCTCTGCACCCATCCGTACTATTTCAAAGGCAATTTTAACGCCACTTTGTTCTATTACTTTAACAGCAGCCGCGGTTACTTCTGGTCCAATCCCATCCCCTGGTATTAGTGTAATAATATGTTCCATACTTCTATTCACCTGCCTTTTTCCTGTTTTTCATAAGATTTATTAATCCACCATTTATGAGCATATCTTTTTCTCTTTTAGTTACTTCAGGTAGTGTTATATACTCTACTCCTTTTGTTTTGTTAAATACAATAACAATACCTTTTTTAATTTGCTCTATAGCACCTTCAATTATTAATTCATCCATGAGGTCTATATCTTCATAATCATGAGCATTTTCAAATACTAAGGGTATTATAGCATTATTGATTAAATTAGCCTTATGAATTCTTGCAAAAGACTTGGCTATAACAGCCTTAATGCCTAAATAAAGTGGTGCCAGTGCAGCGTGTTCACGACTAGAACCTTGGCCATAATTAGCACCTGCTATTATAATCCCCCCACCCTGCTTTTTAGCCAATGCCGGAAAATTCTCATCACAAGGAGTTAAACAAAATTCTGATAAGTATGGAATATTAGACCTAAAGGGTAGAAGTTTTGCATTAGATGGCATTATATGATCCGTTGTAATGTTATCCTCTACTTTAATTAGCACCTTACCCATAACTGTCTCTTTTAATTTTTCAGCTATTGGAAATGGCTTTATATTAGGGCCTCTTTTTATTTCTATATCTTTACCATCCAAGGCTGGACTTATTATTAAATTATCATTGATGGTGAACTTTTCCGGCATAGAAACTTTCATTTCGCTACCTAATTTTCTCGGGTCTGTTATAAACCCTGTAAGTGCTGACGCAACTGCCACTTCAGGACTCACAATATAAACATTAGCTGACACTGTTCCAGATCTGCCTTTAAAGTTTCTATTAAAAGTTCTTAATGACACCGCTCCTGTTGAAGGTGATTGACCCATTCCTATACATGGACCACACGCACTTTCTAAAATCCTTGCACCAGCGTCAATCATATCAGAAAGTCCACCATTTTTAGAAAGCATGCTTAAAACCTGTTTTGAACCTGGTGAAATAGCAAGTGAAACCTCATCTGGAATAGTTTTTCCTTTAAGTACTTTTGATACTTTCATCATATCAACATAGGATGAATTAGTGCAGCTTCCTATTAACACTTGATCTACCTTTATACCTTTTAATGATGATACAGGCACTACCTTATCAGGACTATGAGGACAAGCAGCAAGAGGCTGAATTGTACATAAATCTATTTTAATTATCTCATCATATACGGCGCCCTCATCTGCTTTAATCTCTACATAATCATTCTCTCTATTCTGTGCTTTTAAAAATTCATAAGTTACTTCATCGCTAGGGAAAATTGAAGTAGTAGCTCCAAGCTCCGCACCCATGTTTGTAATAGTTGCTCTTTCTGGTACTGTTAGAGTTTTAACTCCATCACCAGCATATTCGAATACTTTATTAACTCCACCCTTAACTGTTAATCGTCTTAGTAACTCTAATATAATATCTTTTGCTGATACCCAAGGTTTAAGCTTACCTATTAATTCTACCTTAACAATTTTAGGCATTAATATATAATATTCTCCGCCGCCCATTGCTACCGCTACATCAAGGCCTCCCGCCCCTATGGCAAGCATTCCTATCCCTCCACCAGTTGGGGTATGACTATCCGAACCAAGTAATGTTTCTCCCGGAACTCCAAATCTTTCTAAATGAACTTGGTGACAAATACCATTACCAGGTTTAGAAAAAAATATACCATGTTTTTTCGCAACACTTTGTATATATAGATGGTCATCTGCATTTTCCGGTCCTGTTTGTAAAATATTATGGTCTATATATGCAACGGATTTTTTAGTTAAAACTTTATTAATTCCCATAGCCTCGAATTGAAGATATGCCATTGTACCCGTTGAATCTTGAGTTAGTGTTTGATCTATTCTAATTGCAATTTCGCTTTCAGAAATCATTTCACCTTTCACTAAATGAGTCTTAATTATCTTTTGAGCCGCAGTAAATTTCATAATGCCCCCTCCATTTCTTCATAAATAGTTTAATCTTAACAGGCTGCAGTATTTTGTATATTAATACTTAGTTCTGGAATACATTCCTTTGTAATCAATTCCAATTCTTCGTTTTTCATTACAGTACTTCTACCTGTCTGATACTCCTTATCCACCAACTCTTTTATAGTATTAATTCTTTCATCTTTTTTACCTATTTTGTCTGAACCCTTTAATCTAAAATAAGTATTAACCCAAGCCGCTATACCTGCGTGCCCTGAATGTTCATTGACAGCAACAACAATGGGCCTACCTAATATTTTTTCAGTATCAAAAATATTATATATTTCTTCATCTTTTAATATTCCATCCGCATGTATACCAGCCCTAGTAACATTAAATTCACTACCTACATATGGTGTTCTAGGTGGAATACTATATTTAAATTCACCTTCAAAGTATTGTCCGATTTCAGTTATAAGCTTAAGATTCATGTTTTTTACATTTCCCTTTATTTGACCATATTCTATAATCATAGCTTCCAAAGGGCAGTTACCTGTTCTCTCACCAATACCAAACAAGGTGGTATTTATAGCGCTGCAACCATGAAGCCAAGCTGTCGTAGCATTTGGCACTACAGTATAAAAATCATTATGTCCGTGCCACTCAAGATACTCCGAGGGAACCCCAGCATAAAATCTTAATCCATGTATGATATTTTGTACGCTTCTTGGTAGCTGCGTTCTTGAATAAGGTAATCCAAGTCCTAATGTATCACAAGCTCTAATTTTTATCTTTATACCAGATTTCTTAGAAAGTTCCATAAGCTTTTGTGAAAGTGGCACTACGAACCCAAAAAAATCAGCTCTGGTTATATCTTCAAGATGACATCTTGGAACTATTCCATTCTCTAACGCTTCTTCAACTAGTGAAAGATACAAATCCATAGCCTCTTGCCTTGTTTTATTCAATTTTTTATATATATGATAATCAGAACATGACATAAGAATTCCCGTTTCCTTAATACCCATCTCTTTTACAAGCTTAAGGTCTTCCTTATTAGCTCTTATCCAAGAAGTTACTTCAGGAAATTCATATCCCCTTTCCAAACACTTTCTAACAGCATTTCTATCTTTCTCAGTGTATAAAAAAAATTCTGTTTGTCTTATTATTCCGGAATTATTATCAAGTTTGTGTAAATAATCGAATATTTTAATCATTTGTTTCTCAGTATACGAATCCATAGCCTGCTGTCCATCTCTAAATGTAGTGTCAGTAATCCAAATATCTTCAGGTACAAACATTGGGATTTGTTCACTCCCAAAAACCATCTTTGGAATCTCTGAATATGGAAATATATCTTTAAATAACTCTGGCTGATTATCATGATCGGGCTGTAAATTATTTATCCCGATATTATGAGCATCAATATAGTTTAATATTTGTACCTTTTTCATTATTTACCTCCTATTATCTACCTATTATTATTTCCAACTAAAAATTACATTTGTACGATTAATGATTTATATATATATTAAAATTTCAATTTAGAGTTTATTATATAGCTTATTTAGAGTTTTGTAAAGATGTTCTGCAATTTTTTAATTTTAATCCTTCATATTAAATATTATTAAAACAAAAAAGTTCCATCACATTATATGCGATGGAATTTTTAATAAATACTATATATATTTTTCTGTTTGTTCATTTGTCTTAAGCTCATTTACCAAATGCTTAATCTCTTGATCTTTATTTTTGTCCATTACGAGTATTACATCCCCTGCATCAACAATTATAAGGTCCTTTACCCCAAACCCAATTATAAGTCTATCCTTTCCAAACACCGAGCAGTTTTCACTTTCTTCCATAAATGTATTACCCAAAACATTATTACCTCTAAAATCACTTAGAAACCTTGTAAGCGCTGCAAAAGTTCCTATGTCATCCCATACAAATTCACATTTTATAACAAAAGCCTTTCTAGTTTTTTGCATTACTCCAAAATCCACTGAAATTCCATCTATTTCATTGTACTGCTCTTTTATTACTTCACTTTCTTCTTCTGTACCAATAACCTGATATATAGTCATTAATCTCTTATACATCTTAGGTAAATACTTCTCCATCTCTCTAAGGAATACATCTGCTCTCCACACGAACATGCCACTATTCCAAAGAAAATTTCCTTTTATGAGCAAATCTTTTGCTACTTCAACGTTAGGTTTTTCTAAAAATCGTTCAACTTTGAATGTAGGTATTTCGCCATTTACCCTGTCTCCCATCTCTATATAACCATAACCAGTTTCTGGCCTCGCAGGCTGTACACCTATGGTAATTAGCCCTCTTTTTTTATTTGCAATTTCAACTGCTTGTAAAATAGTTTCTTTAAATTCCTTTTCATTTTCTATATAATGGTCAGAAGGTAGCACTATCATGGTGGCTTCCTTATCCTGTTTTAATAACTTTGCAGCAGATAGCCCTATACATGTAGCAGTTTCTTTGTTACTAGGCTCTACAAATATATTAGATTTACGAATTTCTGGCAGTTCATTACAAATCTTTTCAAAATAGTCTTCATTGGTAACCACATAAATATTCTCATTACTAACTAAACATTTTATTCTATCCACAGTGCTTCTCAAAAAGCTCTTATTATTAATAATGTTCAAAAACTGCTTAGGGTTTTGTGCACGAGATAGAGGGTAAAGTCTTGTTCCTTTTCCACCTGCTAATATTAGTACATATAGCAAAAAATACCACCCCAATTTATTACTCATTTCATTTTATGAGCCGTTAGTCCATGTTGTGAGAACAATTTTAAATATTAGTAGATTACATTTTTTTTTTGCATAATTTAGTAGGTTTTTATTCATTATATATAGTGAAAAAGGTTTTGTCTTCAACCATACTTTTTTAAAAATATATTATGAAAGGAATGATTAGACTATGTCACATAAAAATACCCCTTACCCTTTTGACGGAATACCCGATGAAGATTACTTTGGAGAACTGGATACCTTATCAAATAACATAGGACACTTTGAACATAATGATATTAACCCAACCAATAAAGAAATCGCCCCTAATGATAAAGCTGAGAGAAAACCTAAAGACACCTTTAGTGAATTTTCAATATTCCCTATGGATTAAATACCTAAATAAAAGTGTGTAAAATGAAATTATATATTTCCATTTTACACACTTTTATTTAGGTATATTTATTTTGAATCTAAAGTAACGCACTCTTCGTTAAAAGGCGATACAAATTCCAAACTATCTGTTGTGGTTTTGCCTCCACTTCTTTTTAGTAATTCAAATACATCGTATTCTTTAAGTTTATACTCCTTTAAAACATTGCTTGCCTCCCTCTTACAAGGAAGACGGTGTGAAAATGAATTAAATAATTCTTCTCTAAAATACTCTACATCTAATTTGGGGAACTGTGGTAAAGGAGAAAATCCATACTCCTGGGCTTTTCTTACACCCTCAGCATCATATTTAAAATAATATTTTTCTCCGATTCTACACAGTTCACCTACTTTAAAAGATTCCTTTTGTTCGTTTCTCCATATCAACCATATTGTATTCTCCACTGTGCTAGTCATCCCTCTCATCTATATTAAAATTACTATATTATTACTATATTATTATTATACTAACTATATAATAAATATCAACCCAAAAAAACTGCACAAGGGCAAGTTTTTTTGTATTTTCATGTAGTATTATAGAATTTTAACAAATATATTGTCTATTGAATTACATTCTTGTTTATTTTTTGTGTTAATCTTTCCATAACTTCACTTGGGTTTCTATAAAATTCACTGGCGCGTATTTTATAAAATTCCCATCCCATTCTTTCAAGACACATTTGCATTTCATACTGCTTTTTCCAATTGTAATCTTCATCCGATGGCATTCCAATACATTTTACTGCTATTTTTTTATATTGACCACTCTGCGCATCTAAACATAAATCTGTTTCTACAACAAAATCTATAGTGTATTTCCCTACTTTTACCTTTGGTGTAAGCGTAAATCCGCACTCTTTTATACTGCTCGCTATACGCTCTTCAAATTCATTCAACAGTAAATATTCATCGGATTTAATTTCTTCTCTTGGTTCATTTTCCTCTATACAATATTTAAGCAAGGAGTACCTAACACACTTATTATTAAGGTCTTCTAAGTCTACAGAGTGAAATAGCCACATTTGATTTCTTGCACGACTGGTAGCTACATTAAATCTTCTTATATCCGATCCCTTTGTTAGGGCCGTAAATTTAGCATTGTTTGCTATGACCATAGATAGGAACATTACGTCTCTCTCATCCCCTTGAAAGGAATAAGCATCCCCACATATAAGTCTTCTTTGTAGCATTTCCTCCATTCCAAGCTTTTCTACTAAGGAGGCTTGTATAAATTCGGATTGAGTGTCCCCTAAAAGTGATATAACTCCCATGGTCATTCCCTTATACCTATCATTACTACAGCACTCTAGTATCTTCTCTACGATACACGCTGCCTCACGTACGTTTAATGCCTTATTTTCATCCTTGTAGCCTTCTATAACTTTATATGGCACTATAAATTGTCCAACTTTCTCAGTAGCATGGATTCTTCTTAGTGGTATTATTTCATTAGAATAACATAATGCATTACTAAATCCAATTATCTCTGGCACACATCTAAAGTGTTCCTTTAATAATACCCTACTTGGAAACACCCTTAAAGCTGTATTATATAAGCTTGTTTTTAAATCAAACCACTGCGCATGTGGAATACCTTCTAAATACGTTTCTATCAAAGTTTCTACAACCACATGGTCTTTTCCAATAGCTTCGGGACTTATTTGCTTTTCATCGCCTACTATTATTGCTTTTTTAGCCCTCATTAATACTGTTATAGCTGATATGTCACTTTGGCTGCTTTCATCCACAATTACTACATCAAACAGATTATCTGTAAGCTTTAAATTTTCCATAACCCTATTAATCGGCATAATCCATACAGGAATAACGTCCTTACAATTCTCCATCTCTTTTTGTGCGATTTTTCTATACTTTACTGCCTGAGTTCCTGTACCTTTTCCTATCCTTTTTATGGCTTCCATCCAAGTAAATAAGCTTCTCTTCTGAACCTCAGTCGTACGTTCTATTTGGTTAAGCCAACTTTTTTTAGAAACAAGTTCTCTTATTATATATTTTTCTTTGATTTTTTTATGTGCTATATTTTTCTCTAATTCTTCTACATCCACTTGTTGCAATTCGCACAAGTAATCGTTCCATTTTTTCCATTGCCATGCTTTTTCCCAATTTGAATTTTGTAAATCTATCATGAGTGTTTGTTCACGCTTTATCATACCCTGGAATAATATAGGGCAACATCCTTCTATTCTTTTGCACAATTCAGTTAATTCTAAAGCCCTAGGCACTAACTGAGTTAGACTATCTATTTCCACATATGCAGCTCGAATATCACTTATATTTCTTATATTTATTGCGCTGTGCAATTTTCCGAGGCATCCTACGCTGCTTGTGCTTGTCTTTATTTCTTCTATTTCACTACTTAATTTATTATACTTATTTATACTGCGCAAACTCTCAAATCCATTTTTAAGATAAATATATGTTTCCTTTTGGTACCAAGATAGATTTTCAGTTAAATATTTATCTGGTAGAAAATTAATTATGTTATTCCTAAAGTTATTGTCCCATTCCATGATGATTTCAATATTTCTAATAGCTTTAGACATTTCCGTTATATAGTTTAAATTTGATTCATCTATAAACGCTCCACCATATTCTTTTACTGTATTGTTCCAAAGACTCTTAAGCTCTCTTTGTAATAGTTGCAATTTTATATATAAATCAACAACCACTATTTGTTCACTATTATTTATAAGCTCATAATCCACCCTGCATCCTTCAAATATATATTTAAGTTTTCCATGGAGAAGCTTAAACACTCCCCCTATTTTACCCTTTTCACTAATTGTTTTTGCTATAATATCAAAGTCATTTTTAAATATGTTTAAGTCAACATCCTCTGGCATTTCTAGTTTATGATTATATAATTCATTCTTAATTTCACCTATATTTTTTATATATTCATTACATTTAGAAGCCAACTTTTTCCAAGGCGCTTGCGCCTGGGTACTAGAATAATAATTTTTCATAACCTGATTTAGCCAGTTATCTTCAAATCCTTCTAGCGTTTCTATGGCATCATCTACAAACTTTAATAGCCTTCTGTTTCCGTAATTTATAGAACTTGTATTATTCCAATTTTTTATATTATCCTCATAAATATGTAACTCCTGTTCTAATTTAAATAATTCCGATATTCTATCACATAAATCATCTACATTAGGCAGAACTTCCCCGTACCTATCTATGTACCTTATTTCATCCATTTGATCTTTTGTAATCAGGTCAAGCAATGTAACTAACTTTTTAAACTCTTCAGTGCACAACGGATTTACCCTATTAAATTTCACCTTATCCACTATAAGGGGCTTAATTTCTTCATTATCTTTAACAAAGCTAGCCATTTGCATTAAAGTATATTTTTGACCCTCGTATTCTACCTTCTCATTTTCTCTATCTTCAATGTATTTTATATCTTTATATAAATTTTCTTGCACCTTTAAGCACTCACTGTGTTTATATTTTAATAGTTTAATTTCCTTTCGTAACTCCTTAGTATCCATAGATAAATTTTCTGTTATTTTCCTAACAGACTCGTCCAATTCTTCTAATGATTTTCTATCATTGCCTAGTATACTAATACATAGTGCCCTAACTTCTTCTGGTATTTTATCAGATAAAACTCTTAATGCTCTGTCTGTTTGACTTGTCACAAGTACCCTTTTCCCATGAGCCAAAAGGTGACATATTAGATTAGCTATAGAATGGCTTTTACCAGTACCTGGTGCCCCCTGTACAACTATACCAAAGTTTTCAGCCAGTTTCTTAGTTATTTCTATTTGTTCCTCATTTGCAGAAAGTGGAAATAGCACATCTTCGCCTACTTCCTTCCAATCACAAGTAGTTTGAATATCCTGTACTAGTTCTTCCTCAGAGACTAGTGCCTCTATAGTTTTAGGAATAGGAAATCCACTTCGTATTTGAGATAATACATCATTTAATTCCATATTCCAAAGTCTTGTATCTACCTTTCGAAGGATTATGCAAGGTGCAGTGTAAAATTGTATATTTGTATCAATTTTTAAATCAATCTGACAGCATAGCTCATTAATATATCGCTCCTCACTTGGAGATTTTAAAAGTGTAGCTATCTCTTCAAAAATTTCTGAAGCAGTTTCAATATTTCTAACATCCAAAGCCATGTCTTTTGCTTTATTCCTAAGTGTTAGTAAATTATCCAGGTTTAC
The DNA here is from genome assembly GCF_050717635.1 of Clostridium sp. Lineage (GTDB taxonomy): Bacteria > Bacillota > Clostridia > Clostridiales > Clostridiaceae > Clostridium_AD. The sequence continues at coordinate 54,722 of NZ_JBOITO010000007.1, read as the reverse complement.
CTCTAGGTATTCATTTAAAAACTCAAGTTCCACATTAGTTTGATTATTATATGGATTTAGAGTAAATATTTTTTTAATTGGATCAAATTTTATTTCCATCTTAGTTGTAAAAATAGGGTGAACTATTTCTTTCCCTTCCTTTTGCCAAGTTAAAAGTCCATTCGCCCAAACTATCTCTAAATCCTCACTGTTTTTTTCTAATTGTAAATATGTTTTCTGAAACTCACTATATAACTTTTCTGCTCTATCATCTATGCTAAACCAGTAATCCTTATTTTCATCACTATTAAAAGTACACCCGCAAATATTTTGAAGTGTCTTTTGCCAATATACACTTTCATATTCATTAATATTTCTTATAGTCTTTTGGTTCATATTTTTAATACTTAATAAATATGAAAATATTTTTTCTACTTTATTATTTATATTCAAACCTTTACTACCTCCAACTTCTTAATTTAAAAGGGACGGACAATGTAAAAAGTCTTATTAAACCACACTCGGTTTTAACAAGACTTTTTATTATTTACAGGAATCTCTCTCCACTATTCTATAAGGTAATACAAAATGTTTCTCATCAACCGTTAAATTATTTATAGATTTTATAAGCATTCTCATACTTACAGAGCCCATGTCATACATTGGTTGTGCTACTGTTGTAAGTTTAGGATAAAATGTTGAAGCTGAATAAATATCGTCAAACCCCATGACATCTACATCGGAAGGTACATTAATTGATTTATCTCTTAATGCATTTATTACTCCCATAGCAATTTCATCACTAACACAGAATACTGCATCTACCTTTACGCCCTTATCTAATATAGCATTAATTCCTGCATATCCATCTCTAGCCTTAACTCCACCACAATAAACTAGCTCTTTATTAAAACTTATTCCCAGTTCCTGTAATCCTTTTTTATAACCTGAGTATCTTCTAGATTGTGCATTGATTTTTTCTGTAGTGGTTCCTATATATGCAATATTTTTGTTGCCCTTATTTGCTAAATATTTTACTGCATCTCTTGCCGCCATTACATTGTCAATTGAGACACTAGGGAATATACCATCAGTATCTGTAGTTTCTACAAGCACTATTGGCATTTCTAGTTCCTTAATTAAACTTACAACATTATTTTCTATGGAATTACTCATGTATATAACTCCATCTATCATTTTCTCTTTAAGTATTCTTAGAGCTTCCATTTCTTTTTCTACATCTAAATCTGCATTACATAGCATAATATTATAATTATAGATATTAGCTACATCCTCACAACCCCTAACTATTTCAGGATAAAATTGGTTGGATATATCCGGTATAATAATACCTATTGTGCTAGATTTTTGTGTTTTTAAGCTTCTCGCAACTATATTAGGTCTATATGATAATTTTTTTATAGCGTCTTTTACCTTTTTCTTAGTATCTTCATTTACAACATCTATGTTATTTAAAACTCTAGATACTGTTGCAATAGAAACTCCCGCTTCTCTTGCAACATCTTTTATTGAAGCAGCCATATCTCTCAACTCCTAGTATATTCTTATCTTACCATTATACTTATAAAAACAATTTTTTTCAAGTTAATTTTTTTTAACAATTTTTCATGTCAAAAAAGAAAGTATGTGACAAATACCACATACTTTCAGAAATGATTATAATTATATTCTTTCTAGATCTAATTCTAAATTTTCGCCATTTATCTTAACTTGCGCGTATTCTCTTGTAGCGTTGTATAAAACTTCTATTGCTAACGTATCACGTTTAATTTGATCTTCAAACTTTACAATTACATTTTGAAGCATTTCATTTCCAGATACGTAGATTCTAATCTTATCAGCAACTTCAAAACCACTTTCTTTTCTCATGTTTTGAATTTTACTTAAAATCTCACGTACGTTTCCTTCCTCTTTAAGTTCTTGCGTTATGTTGGTATCTAAAACCACTCCCATTTCGCCTTCTCCAGCAAATGCATAGCCTGAAAGTCCTTGCATTGTAACAAGTAACCTTTCACTATTTAGTTCTATTTCTGTTCCACTTACATTTATAGTAACTACATTACCTTTATTTATAGTTTGAGCAAGTTCCATTTGATTCATTGCCCCTATAGCTTTTCTAATACCAGGTATTAGCTTACCATATGGCTTACCTAGCACTGGTAGGTTTGGTTTTATTTCAAATTTAACATATTTAGAAAGATCAGCTCCTAGCTCTACTTCCTTAATGTTAAGTTCTTCTTTTACTATATCTCCATAATACTCTGGAAGAGTTCCTAGGCTAACTAGCATCTTTAAAAGAGGCTGTCTGTTCTTTATATTAGCAGCATTTCTGGCACTTCTTCCTAGTTTAACAGTCTTATATGCTTTATCCATTTCATCTTCTAATTCTTTGTCCACTTGGTCTTCATTACATTTAGGGAAAGAGCATAAATGAATACTTTCTGGTGCATTTTTGTCAAATGCCACTACTAGATTTTGATATAACTCTTCTGTTACAAATGGTATAAATGGAGCAGATATTTTAGCAAAAGTTACTATAACTCTATATAATGTCATATACGCACCAATTTTATCATCTGTAAGTGATTCTACCCAATATCTTGATCTATTACGTCTTACATACCAATTAGAAAGCTCATCAACAAAGGCTTCTAGCTCAAGTGCTCCTTGAGTTATTCTATAGTTTTCTAAATGGTCATCTATATTTTTAACTAATGAATTTAATTTTGACATCATCCATTTATCCATAATATTGTCAGATACAAAATTCTCATATTTAGTTGGGTCAAAATTATCTAACTCAGCATATAAAATGTAGAATGAATATACATTCCATAGAGTTCCTATGAATTTTCTTTGTGCATCAATAACTGCAGCCTCATAAAATCTTGAAGGAAGCCATGGCGCACTAGCAGTATAGAAATACCATCGTAGAGCATCTGCCCCTTGATTATCTAAAACTGTAAATGGGCTTAAAACATTTCCTGTGTGCTTAGACATCTTCAGTCCATCTTTATCCAATACGTGTCCTAAGACGATACAGTTTTCAAATGGATTTGTGTCAAATACAGTAGTTGATATTGCAAGTAATGTATAGAACCATCCTCTTGTTTGATCTACTGCCTCTGAAATAAACTGTGCTGGAAAGTTTGCTTCAAATAATTCTTTGTTTTCGAATGGATAGTGATGTTGTGCAAACGGCATTGATCCTGAGTCAAACCAACAGTCTATAACTTCTTCAACCCTAGTCATGGATTTTCCACATTTCGTACATTTTAAATGTACGTTATCTATAAATGGTTTATGAAGTTCTATTCCTTCTGGCACATCAATTCCCTTTTCATTAAGTTCTGCTATACTTCCTATCATTTCACGATGGCCACATTCACATTCCCAAATTGGAAGTGGAGTTCCCCAATATCTAGTTCTACTTATACTCCAATCTATAACGCCTTCAAGGAACTTACCCATTCTCCCTGTTCTTGTGTTGTCTGGCATCCAATTAATTTTATTGTTATTTTCTAATAGTTTGTCTCTTACTGAAGACATTCTTACAAACCAACTTTCTCTTGGATAATACAAAAGTGGTGTATCGCATCTCCAACAATGTGGATATGAATGTGTGAATTTCTCTGATTTATATAAAATATTATTTTCTTTTAAGTATTCTAATATCTTAGCATCAGCGTCTTTAACAAAAATACCCTTCCACGAAGTAACACAATCAATAAACTTACCCTCTACATCAACTAAATTAATAAGTGGTAAATTATTTTTTTGTCCAAGTAGATTATCATCTTCACCATAAGCTGGTGCTATATGAACAATACCTGTACCATCTGTTAATGTTACAAAGTCTCCATGCACTATATAAAACGCCTTTTCTTGTGGAGTATAGAACTTAAACATTTGCTCATATTCCACTCCTAAAAGCTCTTTACCTTTAAATTCGCGTACAACTTCATACTCTCCCTCAAGTTTACTAAGCAAGGCTTTTGAAAGTATTAAATTCTCACCATCGTGAATTACTTCCACATAATCATATTTTTGATTTACAGCAAGTGCTACGTTGCTTGGAAGAGTCCAAGGTGTTGTAGTCCAAACAAGTATATATTTTTCTTCATCTTTTACTTTGTATTTTACATAAGCTGAAGCTTCTTTTACATCCTTATATCCTTGAGCTACTTCATGAGAAGATAGTGAAGTTCCACATCTTGGGCAGTAAGGCATTATCTTGTGACCTTTGTATAATAAATTCTTATCCCACATTTGTTTTAATGCCCACCAAACTGATTCAATATAATCATTATGATACGTTACATATGGATTATCCATATCTATCCAGTACCCTACTCTCTCAGACATTTCTCTCCACATACTAACATAGCTAAAAACGCTGTCCTTACATTCTGTTACGAATTTTTCCACACCATAAGCTTCTATCCCAGGTTTGCCTGAAATTCCAAGTTTCTTTTCTATTTCAAGCTCTACAGGAAGCCCATGAGTATCCCAGCCTGCTTTTCTAGGAACTTTGTAACCCTTCATCACCTTATACCTAGGGATTATGTCCTTCATAACCCTTGTTAGAACGTGTCCTATATGTGGCTTTCCATTAGCTGTTGGTGGACCATCATAAAAAGTGAAGTTCTCTTCACCCTCATTTAAATCAAAATTCTTTTGGATAATATCTTTTTCTTTCCAAAGCTTAAGTATATCTTTTTCCATGTCCATAAAGCTTTTGGAAGAGTCATTTTTTTTATACATAATAAAACTCCTTTCCATGTTCATTTAATAATATGTAATGAAATGTGCTCAATTCTACTTAAATATATTTTAAATATAAAAAAACCTCACCCTAAAATAGGACGAAGTAAAATTCGTTATGCCACCTATGCCATAAATATAAACTAAAGTACTATAATACTTTATCCTTTAACGCAGAAATACGGATAAGCTTACTAAATTTTCAGCTCTCAGCTCCTAGGTGATTTTCTTCAAACTTTCACTATGGGTTCACATCATACCCCACTCTCTGTAAGTTACCTGTTCAAATACTTTTCCTAATCAAAGCTTTTTTGCTAACAATAATTAATATGCACTTTTTATCATTATATTATAATGAATTTTTATTGTCAATTTTTTTTGGAATTTAATGTTCTTATAATGTAGTCAAAAACATATATGTATATGTGATATAATAAAGAATATAATTTTTTTAAATAAATATCATATTTATGATACATCGAAATATATATAATTACAGCAACCGTTTACAATAATGATATTATATTTGTATTATCTTGCAAAACTTCATTGATTCCATAAAAAAAATTGCATTTAGTGATTTTTTTAATTGACAAGCTTTCACATTTGTAATAAAATCAGTTTATTTATAATATTCATTTAGTTTTGTTTGTGACCAAATATATTCTGTTTTTTTAAATGCTAATGCAGTCGCTTCGGTGGCTTCTAAATATTAAATATATATTTAAAGGAGGACTAATATTTTGAAAAATTTAATTTATGTAATTCCTAAAGAAAAACATCTTGAAAAAGATATCAAAGAGATTTTACTTGCCCACACCGAGGTGAAATTCGTCTCCCTAGTGGGTATTGATTTATCCGGAAATGATACTGATGAAAGAATTCCAATGAAAATATTTTTAGATGACATTGGTGCTTTCTCTAAAGGAGCCATTCAAACTGACGGCTCTTCTGTAGTATTCCCTGGAATCGCAACTTTAAACAATGCTAAAACAGATATGCTAGCAGATCTTGATTGCAATTGGTTTGTTGACTACAATTATGAAAATATTGACCCTGAAACAGACTTACCTATAGGAACTTTAAAAATCCCATGTTTCCTAATCCATAATGGTATCCCAGTGGATTCAAGATCTATCTTAAAGAAATCCGTGGAATGTTTCAAAACCACTCTAAATGATCTATTTAAAAGATACCCTTCATCTTTGGCTTCCTTTGATTTCAAATATGAAGATATTGATGAAATCATACTTACTTCCGCTACAGAGCTTGAATTCTGGGTAAAGACACCTAATGATAGGGCTCACATCGAAGAACTTTCCACCTCTCAAGTACTTAAAGAGCAATACTGGAGTAGACTTAAAGGAAGTGTTCGAACTGCCATGGAGCAATCCCTCCTTTTGATGGGTAAGTATGGTTTTGAACCTGAGATGGGGCATAAAGAAGTTGGTGGCGTAAAAGCTAAAATAGGAGAAACTGGTTCGCTTACTCACATTATGGAACAACTTGAAATAGATTGGAAATTTTCTGATGCTCTTCAATCTGCGGATAATGAGCTGTTTATAAGAAACCTAGTAAAAGAAACCTTCAGACGTAACAGTTTAGACGTTATTTTCCTAGCAAAGCCAGTACATGATGTAGCTGGAAGTGGTGAACATACTCATATTGGAGTAACTGTAAAATTGAAAACTGGTAAGAGAGTCAATTTATTTACTTCAACTAAAAAACATTTTTTAAGTAGTATTGGTTACGCAGCTGCAATGGGTATTCTTAAGAACTACGAAGTAATAAATCCATTTGTTTCTCCAACAAATGATTCTTTAAGAAGATTAAAACCTGGTTTTGAAGCTCCTGTTTGCATAGTAACCTCTCTTGGCCACAGCGTGGATGTTCCTTCAAGAAACAGATCTATACTCTTAGCACTAATAAGAGACCTTGATAATCCTCTTGCCACAAGATTTGAGCTTAGAGCTCCAAATCCACATACTAATTGCTATATTACTATAGCTGCTATATATATGGGCATACTAGACGGTCTTACTTACGCCATCAAGAACAATAAAAATGAAGATGATCTTTTAAGTGAATTATCTAAAGCACCAGGAGACGACAGCGATTATTTAGAGAAAAATAGAGCTTATAGAAGTGAGGAAGATGTTTTTGAATTCTATACCGACGATGAGCGCGCAGAATATTTTGGAAAAGCCCCTAAAACTATATATGAAAATCTTCTTGGCTTTGATGAATATCCTGAAAAACTAGAAGTGCTTAAGTTTTCAGATGTATTTACTGAGAGTTTACTCAACAGCTTTAAGATGGCAACGGAAACAAGATGGATCACTGAAATAAATAATAGAATACTAAATGATTATGCATCAGAAATTAGACATTCTAAAATGATTCATACTCCCGATAAGGCTTTGGATTTAGATTTGGACAATTGGCAAAAAATTAATAATTTAAGACATTCTCTTATGAAAGACACTTATTCTAAGACCAGCTTATTTACTAAAATAAAGGAAGCTTCCAAAACTAAGGACTACCCTGAACTTTCTAAGTTACAAATAGAATTGGATGAACAAATGGGAGCCCTTAGACTTTATTATACAAACTATAAAAAGAATTTATTAGATATTTAAATCCTATATTTAAAAAAAATCACCTCCATAGTATAAATACTATGGAGGTGATTTTTTTATGGTAATTCGATCAATCAATATACTATATTAGTTATTCCTAAGCACCTAAGAATACCCGTTGAAATCGCCTTAGCTAATTTGTTTTGAAAATCATCCGTAATTAATAATCTTTCTTCCTCTGGATTAGAAAGAAATGATGTTTCTACCAATATAGCTGTAGCATCTGTGTTTTTTAAAACAACAAAACCCGAAGAAGTTTTAAGCCCCCTATCGTATCTTCCAGTTTCTTTAATTAATTCAGCTTGGACAGCTTTTGCAAGCCTTTGCCCATCTGCATTCCCAGTAAAATACCAGGTCTCAATACCATTAGCTGTGGGCTTTGTAAATGAATTAGCGTGAATACTAACAAAATAATTTGGTCTAGCACTATTTGAAATATCACATCTTTTTTGAAGACTTGTTGTAGTGTCATCTTCTCTTGTGTATATGGTTTCAACATGATTTTTATTTAATATAGCTCCTACTTTTAAAGTAACAGCTAATGCTACTTTTTTTTCATAATATCCAGACGGCGCTATAGCTCCTGTGTCACTTCCTCCATGCCCTGCATCTAAAACAACTTTGTTCACTTTTATAGTAGTAAAATTCATTCTAACTTCCTCTGGAAGCGGTGTTCCATCTTCAGACATAACATGCTCTGTCACTATTAAAGTATAGTTTTTATTTGATTCGTAATTTTCTACAGACTTTACTATTATACTTTTCCCGTTATTAACCAAACTTACATTAATATCAATGTAACTATTATTTTCTCCAATCACCACAATATTTTCGGTGTTAACACTATCAGCGTTTAAATTTTTATTAAAATTCACTGTCCATGTTTTACTAAGTATCACATTACTTTTAGTCCCCATATCTGTATATGTACTGGCTTTAGCTACTATTTGCATAGGTATACTGAGTGCAAAAGATAAAATCATAATTATAATTGCTTTATACATATTTTTCACATAACCCCTCCTAAGTCGTTATATTTCTCATAATTATTGAATCATCATTTAGATAATTCTAAGTACTGATGTAAATTTTGGTATTAATCATGAGTTTATTATACTCTATATTTATTGACATCTCCATTGTTTTATAAAATTTTTTTAATATATTTAAAATTTGTATTACAATTCAATAAATTCACTTTAATTATGGTATATTTGTCTAATAAATATGCCATAATTAAAGAATAGTAGTTTTATTTTGAGATAAAAAGGAGATTTAAAATGAAAATAACTTGGCTAGGCCAATCATGCTTTATCTTAGAAGATTCAAAAGGCAGGAAACTTTTAACAGATCCATTTGACCCTACTTTAGGATATGAGACATATAAAGGTAGTACAGATATAGTAACTATAAGCCATCAACATTTTGATCATAATTATTGCAGGGATATAAAAGGCCCTTATAAAACATTAGATAAAATAGGGTTGTTCTATGTCTATGATATACCTATAAAAGGAATCCCTTCTTTTCACGACAAAAATAATGGTTTAAAACGAGGTGATAACATAATATTTACTTTTAGAATGGATGAATACACCCTATGTCATTTAGGGGATTTAGGTCACATTCTTTCAGATGATGATTTAGACGCCATTGGGAATGTGGATGTATTGTTTATCCCAGTTGGTGGCAATTATACAATTGATGCAAAGGAAGCATTTGTAATAACTAAAAAAATGAATCCTAAAATAGTTATACCTATGCACTATAAAACTTCACTTGTATCCTTCCCCTTAGATGGAGTAGAAACATTCCTTATGTATATGAAAAATGCCTCAAAAATTGATAGCAATACCTTAGTGATTACTGGTGAAATAAAAGAATCAATGTCCGTAAAAATATTAAAACACCTAGTATAAAAAAAATATAAAAAGCCAAACTATATTTGCAACATAAATTTATATAGCGATGTCCCCTAAAAAAAATAATATAATTACATCAATAATATTATTTTTTTTGGATATCTATTTAAAAATCTATTAAAGTGTAGTATCATAGTATTTAGGTTACAGATGTTACAAATTTTTTTATTCAGGAGGAAAGTTATATGAAAACAGGTATAGTTAAATGGTTTAATTCAGAAAAAGGGTTTGGTTTTTTATCCGTAGAAGGAGAAGAGGATGTATTCGTACATTTTTCAGCTATTGAAGGAGACGGATATAAATCTTTAGAAGAAGGCCAACAAGTTCAATTCGAAATAACTACTGGAGCTAGAGGACCACAAGCTTCTAACGTTACTAAATTATAATTAAAATCTTAGGTATTCTATAATATAATTAAGTTATAGAAAAAACACCTATCACTTTGTGATAGGTGTTTTTTAATTTATTCATAAAAAAAATTAATAATTAATTTCTGAATATAATAACCATCTTTGCTAAAACTATAAATATAATTTATAGTTTTGTGAAAGGATGTTTTATAATGTTTGGAAAGATAATAGATATGAATAATACAGATGCTTTTATAAATTTCGTAGATGGAACTACTATGGATATAAGTGTCTCTCATTTACCTAAAAATTCGAAAATAGGCGATTCCGTCGATATAAACCTTGGTGTTTTTACTAATATGCACAACGATAAAATGAAAGACTTTTTTTAAAGGATTTTATAATAAAAAACAGCATCCATTTAACTTGGAATGCTGTTTTTTATTTTTGTTATAATACTTCTAAAACTTATCAGGCTTTTTATCTTCAAAAATTTCAATATTCCAACTACTATCATATTTAGCCACTATATAATATATCTTTTCTTTCTCATTAAGCGAATTTGTAATTGTCAGTGTAGATTTATATATATCAGCTTTATATCCTTCTGTTTTAACCTTTATTAACACATCTGACTTTGTATTACTATCGTTTACTAACTGTGTATTAAAATCGCTAAGCAGCTTGCTTTTAAAGGATTCCAAATCAGTTGATAGTATAAATTTAGCTGCTTCATTATCTTCACTTATATCAAGCAGTATTTTTTTATTCACAACCTCTTCTTTAAAATAATTATCAAACACCTTTAAAATCGAATCATAGTATACGGTTTTAAAATCTATTGGCTTTCTAATATTCCAAAAATTTTGTATAATATCATTATCAATTCTTTTAGATACAATATAGCTTTTATCTTCACTGTATAAGTTAGCTCCATCTTTTTTATCAAGGCCAGCTATATAGTTAAACTTGTGAACTTTATCTGCGCCCTCATACATTTCAAATATATAGTCTGAATCTAAAGTTGACTTCTGCGTAACTCCTTTAGATGATGATAAAATTTCATACATATCTTTTATGGCTATTTCATCCGTAACCACAAATCTAAAACTTTTGTCTCTAGTACTTTGTATTATTATTTTTTTTATCCTTCCCTGCTTAATGTACTCAAAATCATTATTTTTAAGTCCTAACTTTACTTTGATACTATCAAAACTTTTACATCCTGTAAACATAAATGCAGCTATAAGGATAAAAGAAAACATAATTAACTTGTTCTTATTTTTGCGCATTTATTATCCTCCTTGCCACTCTCCCATAAAGAATTAAAAATTGTATTTTTTTAATTCTTTTTTTTGGAATGCAATCAAATAAATTATAATACACAAATAACCTTTAAGCAAATTTAATTAACTTTCAAAGTTTCTATTATGCTTTCAAAAATAGCACCATAAGCTTCTTTGAAGTTAACATTTCTTGTGAAAAATGAAAATCTATAAAATTTACCCTCTTCATCAATAAAATATTCATAGGCCTTGTACCAATTATTATCAGTTACATTTATTAGGTATTGCACTAAATATGTTTTTTTACCATTTATCATAATACCATCTATTTTATAATTTCTGATTACATTTTGCTGCTCAGATATTTTTTTACTATTATCTAAAAATTTTCTTAAATCTTGATTACTTTTCCACACTTCTACAAACCCATGAATTATTGCATCCGATGATTGGAAATCATTGTGATAAATAATTTCACCACCAGGAAACTTTTTTTCTTTTGTTGTCCATCCTTTTGGCAATTTATAACTTAACTTTCCATCTAAAACCTTATAACTATCAGATAAATTAATATTGTTCTCTACAAGAATTGTAGTTTTCAACTTACCATCAAACTGTTTTGATATACCCATAAGAGTAATCATAAGTCCTAGTAGTATTACTATAATTCCTAGTTTTCTTTTATTTATAAAGATAATCGTAAGCGTACCCCTCCACACATATTAATATTACTATACTATATGATGTATATTAAAAGAATATTAAAAAAATTAAAAATGTGCAACTGAATTAAATAGTTGCACATTTATTTCATATATATTATTTCTTTAAAGGGACAACGATAGTAGATTTTTTAGGATCATAAAACATGAGCCAATGTCCCATTACATCACTATTTTTATCTTGAATCCAAGTTACAAATCCAGTTTTTCCTCCATAAGGCTGATGCACTTTAGCTCTACTTCCAGGTATCCCATAAACAATATATTTCATTTTTCCACTAGAATCACATTTATATCCTAGCATAAAATGTTTATGGTTTCTAATATATGGATAGTAATAAATCATAGGATAATATGCTATTGTATATTTATTATAATCACTGAAATCATACATATTCTCTAAGTTATTCACAGGTACCTTATACCACGTGCACCATTTGATTTCCTTAGAAAAATCAGATACTTCTTCAAAATCTTTTGCTACTCCCTTAAAGAAATCTCCCATAGCTCCTTTAGGATAGTCATCTTGTTTCTTTTTCTTATGCCTATCTATATAGTAATCATCTTCAGATTGACTAGCTTTGCTTTCTACTTCTAATCCGTCTAATTTTTCACCGCTTTGAACATTTTCAACGTATTTAATATTCATAACATCTTCTCTTTGATCAATGTCTACCTTTTGAACTTCATCATTCTGGGCTACTTTGTCATCACTTTCCACTTTAATTAATTCGATGCTTTGTTCATATTCATCAAATTCATTAATAATCGCCTCTGTTCTTGTTTCTTTCTTTTCATTATTAAAATCTGCTAATTTATAGTTTCTCCATTCGTTTGGTTTATCTGTTGTTGAAAACCCACTCATTATAGAGACTACATTGTTATCTAAAAACTTCACAATTGCAGCTCCAATGATTTTCTCAGCAGATATACCAGTATCTGCTATATTTTCTACATCATATTCATGAGAAATATCAACCCGACCATAATCGTCTATGTTCAATTTACCCAGCTTTATAATTTTATTCACATCTTTTTTACCACATATTAAAATCATGTAATAAGGTTGTTTTTCTTTCCTTAAGTTCTGCACATAGTATGAAATCTTACATTTATTGCTTTTCATTTCGAGCTTAGCATAGCCAGAAGGAATTTTTTCAGAGTCTAAAGAATAACCTTTCTCGTCTTCTTGTAATATAATAAAATACCTACTATAATTTTTTTTTGGTGTCACCTTCTCTTACCTCCATATAAAACTTACTCATTATAATATATGAAAGATATAATAAAAAATGAACAATATCTGAAAATTTATTTTACAAGGCCTATTTCATCTGAAAGTGTAGCAAACTCTTGAAGTGATAGAGTTTCCCCTCTTCTTTTAGGATCAATGTTTGCTCTTTCAAAACATTTTTCTAAATCTTCTTTACCAACGCCCATATTTTTAACACCATTCCATAATGTTTTCCTTCTCATATTAAAAGATTGTCTTACTATAGAAAAAAATAATGCCTCATCTTTAACCTTAACCTTAGGTTCTGCTAATCTATCCAATCTAATAACAATAGATTCTACCTTAGGCTGTGGCAAAAATGATGATGGTGGTACTAGTCGTAAAATCTTCGTATCACAATAGTATTGAACTAATATAGAAAATGCTCCATAAGCCTTGCAATTCGGCTCTGAATCAATTCTTACTCCAACTTCTTTTTGTATCATTATAGTTAGTGATTTGAAATTATAACCCTTTGTAAGCAAGTTAACAATTATCGGGGTTGTAAGATAATATGGCAAATTAGCTACAAGCTTTACGGATTTTTCATCCCCCATAAGTTCATTAAAATCTACTTTTAGAGCATCCTTATGAATAAGTTCAAAGTTATTAAAATCTTTAAGTTCTTCTTCTAAAATAGGAAAAAGTTTTTCATCTAGTTCTATGGCACAGACTTTTTTAGCTCTTTTTAATAGTGCTCTCGTTAATGTTCCAAACCCTGGTCCTATTTCAATAATAAAATCCTCATCATTAACCTCTGCACCATCCACAACATCTTCTAGCACAGAATCATCTATTAAAAAATTTTGTCCAAGGCCTTTTTTAAACCTAAAATCATATTTCCTTGCAACCTCACTAATCGTTAAGTTTTCCATCGTTCATCTCCTTTTCTATTTTTTTAAGTGCCTCTATAAATTCTTCTTTTGTAATACCATAGTTATTAAGTCTAGTTATAAATTGAGCACAGTTACCGTATCCTATACCTAGCTCGTTTCCTAATGCGTCACGCCTATCTTTTGACCTACTATCACCTGTTAACTTGAAAAATATCATATCGCCTATATTAAACTCTTTTCTTACATCTTGAACTTCAAATTTTGCAGCTTCAAGTGCCCTTAATATGGTTTCAGGTGATGCGTTTTCAACCCCTATGTTTCCATCTTTGGTACCATCCTTTTGAGATATGTATGCATGCTTTACATTAGCTACTCTTTTGGTAATAATTCTTCTTATTTTCTCTCCTGCAAAATCTGGATCTGTAAAGATTATTACCCCTTTTCGCTTTTGAGCTTCTCTTATTTTATTAATTATCTTTTCATTGATTCCAAATCCGCCTACTGAAATAAGTTCCGCATCTACCGCTCTTTTAATTGCTGTGATATCATCTCGTCCTTCAACGACTATTACTTCTTTAATCATATTGTCCTCCTAATTGATCTTTAATGTTATATTATCTTGTAATTGTTAGTTTCAATATTATATTAAACTAAGTTATTGCATATTATTCTACAACTATAAAAAACATAATTATTCTTTAGTATCTCTTTTATTTACTATACTATAAATATAATATCATTATATTTATAAATAAAGCACTCTATTTATCAATAGAGCATTGTAAAGAAAAAAAAAGGAGCTTAAGCTCCTATTTTAAGATATAAATATTTACACTTCGAGAACCCCAATTCATGCTTTGACTAAGGGTATCGTAATATAGATCTATTCTATTACCTTTTATAGCACCACCTATATCCTCTGCAATGCCATATCCATATCCCTCTACATAAAATTTTGTACCAAGAGGAATAACTCTAGGGTCTACCGCTACCGTACTAAATCCACTAGGATCTCTTTCTGCCTTTGCTCCAGTGGAGGTTATACCAAAGTCTCTATCACCCGGGTTTTTACCAGTACTTCTATAATCAGCATTATATGCTGTTGCCCTAACTCTTATCTTCTTAATATAACTAATATCGCCTCCACGAGATGATGAATACACACTAGTAGTACCTAATGCAATTATTTCTTTAACTGGATTTGATTTAAGTTCTTCACTTATTAATTTTCTAGATGATTCTTTGCCATTTTCATAGACAATAGATGAAGTAATAAGTTTTTTACCCGTTTGTCCCTTTTGAATTACTTTTTTTACACCTTTATTTAAATCATTACTATTCTTAAATTCAGTTGCAAAATCAATCGTTTTAGTTTCTTCAAGGATTTTAGTTTTCACTCTTGTTATTTGTACTTGTATCCCTGATTTTAGCAAAGTATCTTTTGATGGGGTAATCTTGTCTTCATTATTTAATACAATTTTTTCTGCTCTTAGCATATCTTCTACTGTACCTTCAGCAGTTTTAAGATTTAATTCTTTCCCATCAACTGTTAATTTAACATCCACAGCTTTTTTTATATATATTTTGTCTCCATCTTTTACTTTACTGTCTAGACTAACTGTTATTTGATCTTTCGCCCCTAACGCTATATTATTAGTTTTTAGTATTTGAGTTACATTACTTTTTAAAGTTATAACCTCTATAGATTTACCATCAACAACAATAGATATAGCTTTTTTCATGTTAAATAAGGTAGCTGTAATGCATGTTAATACCAACATTACTACAAAAAACGTCTTTGGACCACTTGAAAAATAGTTCTTAAAATCTTTTTTCACATTTTTCATTCTCAAAATTCCTCCCTTGGACAAGAGTACTTGGGTATTATAACTTAAAGCAACAAATGTGTCAAATTTAGAACCCATTCCTCTTAGTTTTACTGTCAATGCATTACTATGCATATAATTATAATCATAGATTATAATTTCAAAATATATTAACTAATCCTGTCTTTCAAGGGTAAATTAGCAAATAATATTTTTCATTAAAATTATATGATTATAATTCGGATTTAATAACTAAAACTTTAATGTAAATTTTTGTTATAGTTGCAACTATTAACCATAGTACACTATTAATTTACTTTTAGCAATGTTTTTATATTAAAAACTGTTATCCCTTCAATTTCTTCTATAGTTTTTCCCTTAATTTCCGATATTTTTTCTATTATATACTCAATGTAATCAGACTTATTCCTTTTACCTCTATATGGAGTGGGTGCCATGTATGGACAATCTGTTTCTACTAATATCCTATCCATGGGTACTACTCTTGCTACTTCTGCTATTTTTTTTGCATTCTTAAAAGTTATAACTCCAGTAAATCCTATATAATAGCCTAACTTTAAACATTCTTTAGCAAATTCAACACTTCCTGAAAAACAGTGAACGGTGCCTATAACCTCCGGAAATTCTTTTAATATATCTAAAGTATCGCTATGTGCATCCCTATCGTGGATAACAACTGGCAACCTAAGCTCCTTTGCCAGCGTCATTTGAAGTCTAAAAGCCTTCTTTTGAATTTCTCTACTTGGATTTTCTTCATAATGATAATCTAGTCCTATTTCTCCTATAGCTCTAACCTTTACGTTTTGCGCTAAGTTCCTTAATTCATTAATAATTTCCTCATTAACAGTATCCGCGTGTTCAGGATGAATTCCTACTGCCGCATATATAAAATCGTATTTATCCGATAATGCTACTGACTTTATTGCACCTTCCATGGATGCACCGCAATTTAATACTCCTATTACTCCACTATCCCTTATCCCGCGAATTACTATATCTCTATCTTCATTAAAAGCCTCATCATCATAATGTGCATGCGAATCAAATATCATAAAAATACTGTATTAAACTTCATATTTTAAAAAGTCTAATACAGCTTTCACCGTCCTTTCTATTCTTTAATTTTCCAGTGTTTTAAAGCGAACCCAATATTGGAGATAGAAGTCCCATAATTGCTCCTAGAAGTGCCCCTAACCAAGTTATTACCCTTAACTCTTTACTGGCAATTTCCAATATAATCTCCTCTGCGAAAGCTACATCAAATTCATTGATTTTGTCTTCGACTATTTTAGCCACATCTAATACTTCAATTACATCAGCGGCTTTATTTTCTATAAATTTATTGTATTGTTCTCTAACTATTTTAGAGATAGATTCAGATAATTTATTTCCATCTTCTACAAATATTGATTTTGTCTCTATCTGTAGTGATCTATTAATAATTTGGGATACTATTTCTGTTATTTTTATTTTTATATAATCACTTTCTGTTATAGCGACGATTCTACTCTTTATAAATTCTTCTACTACATTTTTATAATCTACTCCTGTTTTTTCAAGCATCTCTTCAATAGATACGTAATTATTAATACTACCTTCAATTTTAGCAAAGGCATTTATAATAAGTTTTTCATCTATAATCTTCGTTGTAAGTAAATTAATTAATGGATTTATTGAAAGTAAAGTTTCCTCTTTTGAAAGTTCAGAGAATACTTTGGATATTGATTTTTCCATAAGTTTGTCTATTATATCATTAATAATTAGTGCAATATCGTTATGGTTCTTTTCTTCATCTAAAAACTCATTTATACCAATTGCAACTTTATCATTAATACTATCAGCATTCATAAACATGGCTATCATTGGGCTTAATTTAGTACTAATTGTCTCCCCTACAATTTTTCTAAGTTTCTGTTTGTTTTTTTCTTCTTTCATCATTTTTTTTATCGCCATAGCAATTTCATATTTCTTACCATATATATGTACTTTTATATTGTCTATTATTTCCTTTGGTATAACATCGTCAAAATTCTTTTCTAAAAGCTTTAGCCCATTTACCTTTTCTTCTAAGATTTTTTGAGTTTCTATCTTAAAATTTTCCGAATCTTTATACTCAATAGCTACATTTAGCATTTTATTTTTTATTGAATTATATAATTCACTTTCACAAATGGCCCCTGGTTTAGCTCTTAGTTCTAGCGTTATTTGATCATTTATATATTTAACAATATTACTTTTAACATTTTCTTCATTAATATAATCGATAAGTAATTTAGAAAGATTACTGTTAGTTTTAATAATAAATTTAGAATATTCTTCACCTAGTAGATTTTTCAATTCATTTTCTACTGTAACTCCCCTATTTTGTAGATCTACGACTTTACTCTTCACCCAAGAATCCACTTGTTCATTCATATTTTCACTGCATAGTGATTTTGTAATTGTCTCCGCTGTCAAAAGATGCTGTCCTATAGACTCACCTACACTTTTAGCTATTCTGGATTTTTCTTTTGGTATAACACCTGGAGTAAATGGGACTTTAAATTTACCTATTCTAATCTCTTTATGTGGTTTAAACAGCATTTTTATAGCTAACCAATTGGTTATATACCCGATAACAGATCCAACCAAGGACCCTATAATAAATTTCATATACATATTATTTTCTCCTCTCATATTTCTCTGTAGTACAAAATAATTAACACTTATTTTCCATATTTTAGTTTTCTATAGTAATTATAACAACTAATTATAAATCTATGGTAATTAAAATTCAATAGACTAATTGTTAATTCGTATGGAAAAACAAAAGCATGAAGTCTATTAGAACTTCATACTTTCGTTAAGAAACTATCTAACTATTGTTCCAGTAGGCAGCTCACTTGGCACCGTTACTGCAAATAATTTACTATCATCCTCTGTTGCTGCTGCAATTATCATACCCTGAGATAATTCTCCTCTTAAATTAACAGGTTTTAAATTAGCTACAAGTACTACATACTTTCCAACTAAATCTTCTGGTTTATAATACTGAGCTATTCCTGAGATTACCTGCCTTACTTCCCCACCTAACTCTACTTTTAGCTTAAGAAGTTTTTTAGTTTTTTTCATTGGTTCGCATTCCAATACTTTAACAACTCTCATATCTATTTTCTCGAAATCCTCTATAGTAATTTCCTCTTTAATAGGCACCATAGTAGGTTTTTGTGCTGCTTTTCTACTTGCTTCTACAATTTTATTAAGTTCTTCTATTTTAGCCTCTACATCTATTCTTGGGAACATCACTTCGCCTTTATTAACTTTTGTTCCTGCGCTTGTTCCATCAAAAGATGCTATGCTATCCCAAGTTGTAATTCCTACATTTAATTGTACATTTATTTTTTCACTTGTAGTTGGTAAAAATGCTGAAATTAATACTGATGTTATTCTTAAGGATTCTACTAAATTGTATAATACTGTGCTCAGTCTTCCCTTTTGAGCTTCATCTTTTCCAAGAATCCAAGGTGTTGTCTCATCTATATACTTATTAGTCCGCCTAATAAGTGCCCAAACATAATCCAAGGCTTCAGGAATTTTTAATTCATCTATGGCTTTTTCTACTTTACTTGGCGCTGCAAGTGCTAGTTCTATAAGTTCATTATCAACATCTTCACAATCTTTTGGTGCTGGAATAACTCCATCAAAATATTTTTCTATCATTGTTACAGTTCTGGATAATAAGTTACCTAAATCATTAGCTAAGTCCGAATTTGTTTTCTTTATGAATATTTCATTAGTGAATATTCCGTCGGATCCAAATGGTATTTCATGAAGTAAATAATACCTTACCGCATCCACTCCAAAATGATTAACTAGTATTACTGGGTCTACTACATTCCCTTTAGATTTTGACATTTTTACACCACCATCAAAGAGAAGCCATCCATGACCGAATACTTGTTTAGGCATTGGCAAATCTAGTGCCATTAACATAATTGGCCAATAGATTGTATGAAATCTCAGTATATCCTTACCTATTAAGTGAACATCTGCTGGCCAGTATTTCTCGTAAAGGGAAGTATCGCAACCGTTATATCCAAGTGCAGTTATATAGTTAGATAAGGCATCTACCCATACATATATAACATGGCCTGGATCGAATTCCACTGGTATTCCCCAGTTAAAAGTTGTTCTTGAAACACATAAATCTTGAAGACCTGGTTTTAAGAAATTATTTATCATTTCATTTTTTCTTGATTCTGGCTGAATAAACTCTGGATGACTTTCAATGTATTCTATAAGTCTATCAGCATATTTTGACATTTTGAAGAAATATGCCTCTTCCTTTGCTTTCTCAACAGGTCCTGAGCAATCAGGACATTTTCCATCAACTGCCTGAGTCTCTGTCCAGAAAGATTCACAAGGAGTGCAGTACCAGCCTTCATATGCACCTTTGTATATGTCACCTTGATCATATAACTGTTTAAACAATTTTTGAACTGACTTTTTGTGGTAATCATCTGTAGTTCTTATAAATTTATCATAACTTATGTCCATAATTTTCCATAATTCCTTTATTCCTGCTACAACTTCATCTACATATTCTTTTGGAGTAACTCCTTTTTCTTCTGCTATTCTTTGAAGCTTTTGTCCATGCTCATCTGTCCCTGTTAAGAACATTACATCATATCCTGTAAGCCTCTTAAATCTTGCAATTGCATCAGCAGCAACTGTTGTATAGGTATTGCCGATGTGTAGTTTTGCTGATGGATAATAAATCGGTGTCGTAATATAATAAGTTTTTTTAGTCATAGTTTTCTCCTACCTCTCTTATTTTATTATTTAATAAATATTACAATTTCCCATCAAATAAAAAAAATCTCTAAACAGAAAAAACATTCTGTTTAGAGACGTATTTAACGCGTTACCACTCTAATTCATCTTTATATCACTATAAGGATCTCCATGGGTGATTTACCATCACCTGTCAATATAACGGTTGATACCGTATCATCCTACTAATTACATTTAAAAGTCCATTTTTATAAATAAGCTTTCAAACGTTTAATCAGATAATCCGCTTAGAGGCCATGTTCATAAGTTGCCATGCTACTGATTTCCACCTATCTCAGTTCTCTTTTAACATTCAAGCTTATTACTCTTCTCATCATCGCATTTGTTTAATAATAATTATATTGCTAATAAATTACTTTGTCAACAATATTTTCGTCCTAAAATCCTAAAATTATACTTAGGATATCTTCATCTTATACTGATATATAACAAATATGCATTTTTATACTATCATACTATTTATTTTTTTACAATATATGTTACAGTTACACTGTTTAGCTTTCACAAGTGTCCTTAGAAGAAAAACTTGGCCAAGTTAACCGCCATTATAATTGCTGTAATGTCTGCCAATATGGCCGCTATTAGTGTGTGCCTAATTTTTTTTATATTTACCGCCCCAAAATATACTGTAAGGGTATAAAAAATAGTTTCTGTTGAACCCATTATTATAGATGCCACGCGCCCTATGTAACTATCTGCTCCATACTGTTTTATGATATCAGTAAATACTCCCAGTGCTCCACTTCCTGATAGTGGTTTTATTAAAACTAGTGGAACAACTTCCGGTGGGAGTCCAATAAACACAACAACTGGTTTTACTAAATAAATAAAAAAGTCTAAAGCCCCAGAGGCCCTAAATACATTAACAGCTATAATCATAGCTAGAAGATACGGAAAAATTTTAACACAAATATTTATTCCATCTTTTGCTCCTTCAACAAAACACTCGTATACCTTTACCTTCTTAATAAATCCATATATCACAACAAGGCCAATAATAATTGGAATTATCCCCTTTAAAATATATGATACTAAATTACCTAGAATCACCCGATTCCACCTACCCCCATATAAATTTATAGCTTAACACACATAACCATTTCTTAGAAATATCTTTGTAGAATTTTACAATAAAATATGCCAAGTATTGCTGCAGTACCTGTTGCAATTATAGCTGGTAGTATAATAATCGCAGGGTTCTTTGAACCATAAGCAGCTCTTATAGATATTACTGTTGTAGGTAGTAACTGAATGCAGGCAGCATTTAAAACTAAGAATAAAGCCATATCATTACTAGCTGTGTCTTTTTCGCTATTATTCTTTTGCATCTCTTCCATAGCTTTTATGCCAAAGGGCGTTGCTGCATTAGATAGCCCCATCATATTTGCTGTTAAATTCATTGTAATACTAGCCATTGCCTTTTTATCTTTTCCCGCATTTTTAAAAATAAGTTTTAAAATCGGCCTAAGTACCATTGCTAATTTATGGGTCAATCCACTTTTTTCAGCAATTTTCATTATTCCGCACCAAAGACACATCATTCCAACAAGGCCCATAACAAGTTCAACTGAACTAGCTGTTGATGATACAACAGCCTTTGATAAAATCTCTCCTTTCCCTGTAATAATTCCAATTATTATCCCTAATGATAAAATTAAAAACCAAATAATATTTATCACATATTTTCCTCCTAGCATTTGAATTATCCGTAATTAATTAATATATATGTAGTTAATCCTATATAATTGCTATATATATTTTTTATTGGTATCATATACTATAAAATATATATTTTTTATGTTACTATTTTGTTATTTAAAATACAGTATAACTAAAAAAGGAGTTCATATATGCACAATAATCCTTATGTATTTACACTATTTAATTATTTTATTATATATTCCTTTATGGGCTGGTGCCTTGAGACTATATACTCTACAATAAACAAAAAAGAATTTGTTAATAGAGGATTCCTTCACGGTCCCTTTTGTCCTATCTATGGCTTTGGTTGTTTATCAATTATTGTTTTTCTAAAACCTATTGAAACAAATTATTTTTTTCTTTTTTTAGGTTCAGTACTACTAACATCAGTTATTGAATATATAACAGGTTATTTCCTAGAAACAGCATTTAATAGTACTTGGTGGGATTACAGCGATAAACGCTTCAATCTTCATGGAAGAATTTGCTTATCATTCTCTCTAATATGGGGATTTATTTCAATATTCATTTTAAAAGTAATTCATCCCTATATTGTATATATAGTAAATTTAATACCTATTAACTACGGCATAATAATTTTTTATATTACTCTATTCTATTTCTCCATTGATTTTATCATTACTGTAATTACAATATTTAGACTAAAATCACTATTAACTCAGTTAAATACAGTGTATTTAGAGTTAAATGAAAAACTATCGAGTTTTAAACTAAATTTAGGGAATATTAAAGATACCTCTGAATTAAAAAGTAAATTAGAAAAGTTAATAGAGAGTGCAGAAATGAAAGTGAGTAAGAAAAAATCTGATATTGAAAATATTATAAAAGAATTGAAAATAAAATATGAATCTTTGGTTATTAAAAAATCTCCTAATTATTCCAGACTTATAAAAGCCTTTCCTGACTTAAAATTTAAAGGTTTAGATTCTATTCTAAAAGATGTTAAAAATAAGATTCATAAAGATAAAGAGCAATAGTTTACTGTTTACTATGAAATAAAAACCATTCCAGACTTGAAATTAATAATTACTAATGTTAGGATTTAAGTATCCAAAAAAATAACATAAGATAAAGGAGATTGAAAAATGAAAGAAGATAATCTAAAACTAGCACAAAAGGGCATTGATGATGCACTAGACACTATAGAATCCTTAGAGAAAACTATAAAAGAAACACCTCTTCCAAAAAACATCTTAAAAGAAAGTTTTTATACTCTCTCTAAAAAAGTTGAAGAAATTGAAAGCTTGTTAAAAAATGAAGGTATACTTTAATACACTATATTTAAATATATAAAAACAATTAAGGGACTAATATTATTAGTCCCTTAATTGTTTTTATTTTTTTCTGTATTTAGAAAAATTACTTAATAATTAACTTCTTCTAAAAATAATCCTTTAGCCGGCGCTATATGACCAGCATATTTTCTTTCTTTTTTTTCTAAAATAACACTAATCTCATCTACAGATTTTTCACCTAATCCTACTTCAACTAATGTTCCAACTATTAATCTTACCATGTTTTTCATAAATCCATTACCTTGAACACTAATTTCTATGTTCCCATCCTCATTTACAATATTTATAGTATAAATATCTCTAACAGTTGATTTTTTCTTAGATTTAAGTGTTGTAAAGCTTTGAAAATCATGTTCTCCTATTAAAATTTCAGATGCTTTTCTCATATTTTCTATATTTAAAGGTTGTATCACATGATAATCATATTTTCTAGTAAATACATTATGTGCTTTGTTATTACAAATATTATATACATATTTCTTAGCCTTAGCATTATATCTAGAATGAAAATTAAGATCTACTTCTTCTACTGTCTTCACTACAATATCTTCTGGTAGATATTCATAACAATAACTACGCATTTTATGATCTGGCATAGTACATTCCGTTCTAAAATTTGCTACTTGATTTGTTGCATGTACCCCAGCATCAGTTCTACCAGACGCCATAATTTCAATATTCTCTCCAGCCATTTTACTTAAAACAGCCTCAATTTTGTGCTGAATCGTATTATCGCTATCTCCAAGCCTTTGCCATCCTTTGTATTTAGTTCCATCATATTCTATTACAATTTTTATATTTCTCATTAATTATTTATCCCACTTTCTTTTCTAGAATTAAATCTAGTATTTTATCTATGTGTTTCATTATACACCTAATATTATATACATACATCACAGTTATTAAAACATACCGTATAAAATAAATTTTAATTTAGTCAATACTAAATTCATTTTTACAACTGGATACCTTGTTTCTGTAGTTGAAATAATTCTACTCTTTACAATTTTCCACCAAGTTAACTTCCAAGTTATTTTTAAATCCATTGCATCTTTGCTTATAGCTTTTTTATCTCTTTCACTTCCATCGTAAAATGCTACGAAATCAAATTCTGAATTTTCGTCGTCAAATTCTTCATCAAATTTTTTAATAATACTATTTGGTGAAAGTAGAAGTCTACCTGCTTTCGGTTCTAAGTTGAATTTCAGACCTTTCTTATTGCTTGAACATAAATAAGACTTATAAATTAGTTCACTACAAAACAGTGCATTATCCGTCATAATATCAAAATTATAATCATATGCCTTGCCTAAAGAATCAAAAGCTATAAATAAAGCACCCAATTTATCTTTTTTAGATAGTTTTGGCCTTAGCGCCGAAAAATAGTCAACTTTTGCAATTGCATTTAGAGGATTTATTACAACTCCTGGCGCGATAACTTCTATAATGTATTCTACATTGTCTTTACTACATAAACTATCATATACTTTAGGATAAATTACTTTTACATACTCTGACACACAGGAATAATCTCCTAGTTGCATATCCTTAAAATAACTATCCAACTTTTTTAAACAACCTATATAAATCCCAGAATGAGTCCAAAATCCCGGCAGCCCAATGTTTGTCAGCTGATAATCATTCCTTTTTAGAAGTATATCACCTGGCCTCAATTCTTCTTTTATAGTATTAATATCTTCATTACTAACATATTTTTCTTCTCTACTAGAGTAATCAACCCCAGTAATACTTATAGCAATCCATTTCTGAACTGGAAACCAAAAATCAAAAACATTCTTACCGAAAAAGTCAAGAATATTGTTAAAAACGATATTTCTATGGTTTCTAACAAGTTTTACAACATTTAAATAGTTACAACTTGCATAATCTAATAATTCTTCTTCCTTTTCATCTCTCCCATAACCATGAATTTCATGATAACTTACCATAAAATCGAAGTAATGCTTATTCTTAAATAACAATATCATGTGAGATATTTCTGTTATTTCTTGTGTAATGTAATAATATTGTTTTTTATTGATATTATGTTCTGGTCTACTTTCATTTAACATTGATTCTAAATATTTGTTTTTTTCTATAATACTAGCTAATAGTACAGAATTTTTACGTATTGCTATGGTTGAAGAATAGTTTAAAAGGATACTGTTAAATCTAGCATATGAATCTTCTGTACCTTTGAATATGATACCGATTTTATATTTTTTCCTAATTTCATTTAACCCATTATAACATTCCACATAACTAACCCATTTACCTAATATACTTTGTTTATGGGCGTAGGACATGTTCTTATTATCCTCTGCAAATAAACTTTCCGTATTCTGAATCTCCGATACCACACGTTCTAATTCATTTATAAGATTTAAACATTTGTCAATGTCTGCGTTTAACGATATATTAAGTAATTCCATATTCCTATCCATAATTCCAGTTTCGTTAATAAAGTAACCTCTTAATATCAATCTCAATACAAATGCAAAAAATATAATACCAATTGTTAACACAATAAACATTTTAATCCAAAACATACTTATCCCCCATAAATCCATTTCAGTAATTTATTATTATTATACCATAGAACTCACTTTTGCTTAAATAATATAATTATAAATTTAAATATTTTGTTGTTTCCATGTATTCATTGTTTTTTTTATACATTTGTATGTATACTATATTATATAATGAATTTTTGGAGGCTTATATGTTTACAAATGAATTATTCTTACGTTTTTTTAACTTACTATTTTTTGTTAATATTCTTTTCGCCTTTGCAGTTGTATTTATTGAACGTAAAAACCCTGCAAGCACTTGGACTTGGCTTATGGTACTTTTATTTTTGCCTAGCATAGGTTTTGTTTTATATTTATTTCTTGGCCAAAATCTTAAAAGGAAAAAGATGTTTTCCTTGAAAAAAGAAGAAAAGGAAAACCTAACTTCAATTATTGATAAACAAAAGGAGTTTCTGAATAATGAAAATCTAACTAAAACTAATCCTTTTTTAAGTAAATATTCTGATATGATGCAACTTAATTTATGTAGTGACAATGCTTTTTACACCAATAATAACAACGTAACTATATTTACTGATGGCAAATCAAAATTTGATAAACTCAAAGAAACCCTACAAACTGCAAGTCTATATATCCATATGGAGTATTATATATTTCAAAATGATACTTTAGGCGCTGCTATCCTTAAAATACTATGCGAAAAAGCTGAAGCAGGAGTAGAAGTTAAATTGCTCTATGATGGTATGGGATGCATTAAAGTACCTAATTCTTTTTTCGCTCCTCTAATCAAGGCTGGCGGAAAAATCGCAATATTCTTTCCACCCTTTCTTCCTTATATAAACCTTAGGGTTAATTTTAGAAATCATCGTAAAATAGTCACTATCGATGGTAAGTATGGCTTTATAGGTGGTTTTAATATTGGGGATGAATACTTAGGGCACTCTAAAAAATTTGGTTTTTGGAGAGATACCCACTTACTCGTACAAGGTGACGCAATTGACGCACTGGAACTTCACTTCCTAATGGATTGGAGATTTGCTGCAGATGAAAACTCTGTTTTTGATGATAAATATTTTCCTCACAGGACTCACGTTGGAAATACAGGTCTTCAAATGGTTTCAAGCGGTCCTGACTCTAATTTTAATTCTATCAAAAATGGTTATTTAAAAATGATTAGCAAAGCTGAAAAAAACATTTATATAGAAACTCCATATTTTATTCCAGATGACAGTATATTAGAAGCTTTAAAAATAGCCTCCTTATCTGGAGTCGATGTGCGTATAATGATACCAAGCAAACCAGATCACCCCTTTGTTTATTGGGCCTCTACCTCCTATATGGGCGAACTATTAGATTCTGGTGTCAAATGTTATACCTACACTAAGGGCTTTCTTCATAGTAAATTTATTTCTATTGATGAATCTATAAGCTCTGTAGGTACTGCTAATTTAGATATTAGAAGCTTTACTTTAAACTTTGAAATTAATGCTTTTATATATGATAAAGATATAACTAAAAAATTAGAAGATTATTTCATTAATGATTTAAAATCTTGCGATGAACTAACTACGGAAAAATATATTAATCGAAGTGTCACTGTAAAATTCAAGGAGTCTGTTTCAAGGTTACTTTCTCCTATGCTCTAATGACAAAAAAAGCTGAGAATAAATTCTCAGCTTTTTAACTTAGTTTGATGTATTTCACAATTCTTTTTATTTTGTCATTTAAATAGGTATGCTAAATGAAAAATCAGATCCTTTTGCTATTTCACTCTCTACCCATATTTTGCCACCATGTTCTTCAATAATATACTTGCATATTGCTAGTCCAAGTCCTGTACCGCAAGGTTTACTCGTAAAATGATCTCCAACTTGGCTAAACTTTTCAAATACATATTTTTTATCTTCCTCTTTAATACCTACCCCTGTATCGCTAATACTTACTATTATATTTTCTTGAACTCTTCTAGCTGTACATACTATACAACCTTCATCAGTAAATTTTATAGCATTGGAAATAAGATTAATTATTACTTGCATCAATTTATCTTTATCTGCCATAATTTTCGGAAGTGGCTCTCTTATATTTTGTATAACCTGAAGAGATTTATCTCTAATTATTGGATTAGTTAAAGTTATTACCTGAGTTATAATTTCTTCTATGTTAATTTCTCTCATATTTAAGCTGAATTTTCCTGCTTCCATTCTTGATATATCTAGTAAATCATTTATAAGGTTAGATAATCTCTCCCCTTCTGATAAAATTATATTAATATTTCTCCTTATTTTAATTATGGAGCTTTGATTTTTTTCCCTTGTAAGATCTAATTCTTCTACTATTTGCCCTTCAAATTTACGCTTCACCATTTCAGTAAAGCCAATAATTGAAGTTAGAGGTGTTCGAAGTTCATGAGAAACAGTAGATAAAAAGTTTGTTTTCATTTTATCCATATCTTTCATTTTTTGAAAAAGCGAAGCATTTTCTATAGCTATGCCTACCTTACTAGTAAACGAAAAAGCGTTAGCTATTTGAATTTTATTGTATGCATACTTTTTATGATTTAAGATTATTATTACTCCATATATATTCTCACTATTAATTATTGGGATTATAAGTAAGCTCCTCATGTGATATAATAATAATTGAAACTCAGCATTGTACTTTGTATATTCTATTTTTTTTAAATCCACAATATAATATGGCTCTTTGTTTTCTAAAACTTTTTTTATTAAGAAAATAAATTTATCATCCTGCATGTAGCTATTTAAACTTATTTTACCTTCACACCCAAAAGACGCCATAAGATTAAATTTATGGTCACTTATAGATATACTTATAGCAGCATCATAAGCTATAATTCCATGTAAACTTTTAATTAATCCATTAAAAATGTCGTTGATATCCGTTGTAGATTTAAATATATTAACAGTAGTCTCCATCTTTTCATCAAATTCTTTAGATTTTTTAATCATTAATATTTTAATTTTCGCATGAATAAATATAATGTTTGCTATAATTAGAATACCTATGAATAAATAAAAATTGTTCCACAGTATTTCTATCATCATGTACCTCTATTGGCTATTAACCATTTTATTTATTTTAAGTATACCGTTTATTTTAAAGCATTACTATAATGAACCTACCAATTTTTTATCTATATGTCAAGGATTAATAATAAATTATCATATTGAAAGAGGTGCCTTTATGCGAAAAGCTGGAAAAGTAATCAATATAGAAAAAGATAAAGTATATATCATAACCGCGAATCAAGAATTCGTAACTCTCGAGAAACATAGTGTTGAACCAGTAATGGGAGAACTATATGCTGGTGAAGAACTTAAACATCTTGCCCTTTGGAAATATTTTTTATTAATAGTTTGCGTTATATTAATTGCATTCTCAGCTAGAAAGCTATACTTAGATAATAAGTATGAATTTTCAGTAATAGTAGATATGAATTGCAAATTAAAGATGGAAGTAACTGGTTTAAACGAAATAAAAAGTGTCGAAGGTAAAAGCAAAGGTGGCTTTGAGCTAAAAGAAACTCTAGATTTAAAACATAAATCATTAGATGAAGCCTTGCATTTAATTCTAGATGAATCTATTAAACATGGATATCTGACTAAAGCTCATGCAGATGATGGTTTTAAAATATCTATATTTATTGTTGACAATAAAAATAATACTCCCATTGACGTAACTAAATTTAAAGACTATGCTAATACCTATAATTTCAAGGTCATAATAAATAATAATGGAACAGCTCTAATTGAATAAGAGCATCCTTTTCAGGATACCCTTTGAATTATTTATATTTTGGTATTTCAAATGCTAAAATTGCATTTGTACATTCACTTAGAATTTCTTTAATTCTATAACTTTGCTTATATGCCCAAACTATGTCCGTTGCATATTGATGACGATAAGATGTCGTTAAAGGAATGGCTGGGTTCCATCTCATTTTATATAACGTGTTTTGCTTATAGGTATCATTATTTATATATTGGGTAGATATAAATTTAATTCCACCCTCTATAGCCGCCTCCGGAGTAAACCAACTCTCTGTATAAGCTCTTTCGGAACCTAATTTAAGAGCATTGGCATCTCTTGCTCCTATACCGAACATATTATATGTGATTTTACTTTCTTTAGGAGCTCCATTAACTTCACTTACCAGCATACCAGTAGCTAATACAGATGTTCCATTCCCAGTTTCTAATAGAGCATGAGCAATAATATATGCTGGGTTTATATCATATTCCTTGCAAGCATCTAAAAATGTTTTTCCTTGACCCTCTAATATTCCCTTTCCCTCTAATATACCGTCTAGCTCCTCTGCTGTAATCCCACTAATATAATTTAATTTTAAAAATTGGTATGAAGCATAATCATGGCTC
The DNA here is from genome assembly GCF_050717635.1 of Clostridium sp. Taxonomy (GTDB): domain Bacteria; phylum Bacillota; class Clostridia; order Clostridiales; family Clostridiaceae; genus Clostridium_AD. The sequence continues at coordinate 24,302 of NZ_JBOITO010000007.1, read as the reverse complement.
TCAAAATTTTTAGGATTCATATACTCATATATGTCTATTTTACTAGCATTTAAGTAGTAATTTTTTACTACATTAACAGGGCTTACTGTACTTTGAATATCTACAATTTGATTTAGAGTGTTATTATATTGTTGATAAATATATTTCTTATTACCTACATTCTCTAATTGGTTTATGTATGGTACTGCTATAGTAAAACTCATGGTTACAGTTGCTTTCAATGCCATACTATCTAAATCTGTTATAGTTTTATAAATTTGCAGCGAATAAGTTTGCCCTGGTAAATATCCTCCCTGTGGTGGTTTTACTGTTATGATATTATTATCATAGGATGTTGTTATATTTGCTTGAATTCCAATGGGGTTATAAACCCTTACGCTTTTATAAAGGTCGTCCACCTTTATATCTCTGTTAAACTTAATCTTCCATACTTTATCAATTGGTACATTTATCTTGTGTTCCATTTGAATAGGATTTTCGGCTGCTATAACCGTGTTTGGAACAAATATGAACAGCCCACCCACTATTATTAGGAACAAACACAACTTGTTTAAAAAATTCTTATACATCAATTTATCCTCCCCCTAAAACTTTACTAAAAATAATTTCTAAATCTCCTTTATGTTTGGATGATTATTTAATATAATGATATAAAATACAACTATTACTACTAAAGAACTTGTCCAATTGTTGTTTAATTTTCTTTGCTTATACGACTATGTTACCATATAATATGGATTATTCAACATAATTTTTACTATACTTTCAAAGGCGGTGCAAAATGAAAACTATTTATAATGAGAAGCACAAAAATGTTGTTCCTCCAGATGAAAATAATGATTCAAAAACCAGATTAAATAAATTTATAAGTGAAACAGGTTTTTGCTCTAGGCGCTGCGCGGACAAAATGATACAAGGGGGCAAAGTAACCGTAAATGGAAAAATTCCAGAAATGGGTACTCAAGTATCAGAAACTGATTACGTTGAAATAAGTGGCAAACCTTTAAAAACCAAAGAAAAATTAGTTTACTTAGCTTTTAATAAACCTGTGGGAATAACCTGTACTACAGAACATAAGGTTAAGGGTAATATTATAGACTTTATAAATTTTCCAAAAAGAATTTTCCCTATTGGTCGTCTTGATAAACCATCTCAAGGACTTATTTTTCTAACTAACGATGGAGATATTGTAAATAAAATTTTACGTTCGGGTAATAACCATGAAAAAGAATATATCGTTACTGTGGATAAACCAATATCTCCTGATTTCATAAAAACTATGGCAAATGGCATACCTATTCTCCAGACTATAACTAAAAGATGTTTTATAAAAAAAGAAAGCAAATATGTTTTTAGAATAATTTTAACAGAAGGCCTTAATCGTCAAATACGAAGAATGTGTGATTATTTAGGCTATAATGTTGTACGACTTGAAAGACTTAGAATTATGAATGTTTCTATACATAATTTACCTCTTGGGAAATGGAGATATTTAACGCATAATGAACTAACCTTTATTAATGAGTTAGTTATTGATTCAATTAAAACAGAAGATGGTTCAAAATAATGATTTTTATAACGTTATCCACATTGTACACACAGAAATTGTGGATAATTTGTTAATCTTAGATAATAATAATTATACACTGTATTATAACTAGTCCGTTTTATTATAGGCATTATAATACTTAAATGTTATATAATTATACATATTGTCTATTTTTACAATATGTTTCGCTTAGAATCACAAATTGTACACATTAAAATTTGCTAGTCCACATTTGTATTGAATTATGTATGTTTTTTAGAAATAATTATATACTATTGAATACTTATGCACATTATCCACAGTTTTGTTGTGGATAACCTGTTAAATCTATGTTAACGGATTAAATTTACAACTAATTTGATTGTTTTGTTATAAAAACTTGTATTTTAAATACGATATTGTAAAATTAATTCATTAAGTTATGCACATTATCCACAGTTTTGTTGATAACATGTTGATAACTTCTTACTTATTTTTCCACTAATTTTCCTTTTACTATAAGCCTGTGAGTTGCTACTCTTATAGGCGTGCAGGTCACTAATGTTATTTCTGCTCCCTTTGTATTGTCTAAAACCGATATTTCTTCTGGCTCTACAACCACACTTTCATAAACCTCATATTTGAACTCACCAACCCTTGTAGTAACTATTATTTTATCTCCTATACCTAATTCATCTAATCTATTAAAATATTGATTATATGTATAGCTTCTATGCCCTGCAATACAAGTATTACCTTTTTCTCCTGGCATTGGTGTTCCATTAAAATGCCCTACTGCATATTTTAATGTTTCCATATCAATACCTTCACTAAGAGCTACATTTACATCAATTTTAGGAATAGAAATAATCCCAATAGTCCCTAATTTCTTCTCGGAAGGCTTTGTATTTTCAATATCTCCTAACTTTTCATCAACCTTTTGTATGCTTTCTTTAAAATCTTTAATCATGGTCTTTTGTTTTTTGTTAGCCGAGTATCTCATAGATAAAGCAGAAATAACTATTGCTGCGCCTATAATCATAAGAATTATTCCAATATATTTTTTTTTCATAACGTTTCCACCACCCATTTTATATATTTTTTGTATATCTAAGCTATTATATCATATATATATATATTCCAGATAACATATAATTGTATACTTGTTAATTATTTGTATGACTTTGCCACAATAAAATTTCTTGATTACTTGCCTATGAAATGCTATATTAGGCATATAATCATGCTACCGTATTTCCGCAAGACTTAAAATTTCTATAAATTAAATCGAAAAGAGGTAATTAACTTGAGAATTGGAATGGGATATGATGTTCATAAACTAGTTAAAGATAAGAATTTAATACTTGGTGGGGTAACCATCCCACACGAAACCGGTTTACTCGGTCATTCAGACGCTGATGTTCTCATTCATGCTATTATGGATGCTCTTCTAGGTGCTGCAGCTCTTGGCGACATTGGGAAGCATTTTCCTGATACTGACCCTAAATATAAAAACATCTCTAGCATTGTTTTACTTAAGCATGTAGGTAGTTTAATAACTAAAAAAAACTATCTAATTGAAAATATTGACGCTACAATAATTGCACAAAGACCTAAAATGGCTCCCTATATACCCTATATGGTAAAAAACATTGCATCTGCACTAGAGTTACCTACTGATAAAATTAATATTAAAGCTACTACAGAAGAAGGCCTTGGCTTCACTGGACGCCTAGAGGGAATTTCTTCAAATGCCATATGCCTTTTAACATAAGCTTATATGATTTTACACAAATAAAAAACAAGGACATTTCTTGTAAACGAAATGTCCTTAAACTCTAAAATCCTTGTTCCCAAATTTCATAATCTGCATGATCAATAAGCATTGCAGAGGTAAAATATGTGCCTTGACCATATTCAACTCCTAGTTCCACTAGTTTTTCCTTTTCCTCTAGTGTTCGTATTCCCTCAGCTATAATTTTCATGCCGGTTTTCCTACCCATTTTAACTAAATGATCTACCATTAATGCTTTTATTTCATCTTTTTCAACATCTTTTACTATTTCTTGAGAAATTCTTATAAAATGTGGCTTCATCTTTATTAATTCCACCATATTAGAATTACCTTCCCCATAGTTATCCATAGCTAACTTGAATTTTAGTTCATTTGCAAAGTTACGCCAGAATGCACTTCTTGGTATACGTTGCGTAATCTCTAAAACTAAATTTGTGCCCTTCAATTTCTTTATAACCTTTTTAATAGTATGTCTTGTTGTATCCGATTGAATTTTAAAGAATAATCCATCTTCAATAAATGGCCCAAGTTTATCAAGACAATTAACTAATTTATCACAAGCGAGCATTGTGAGACTTTCTAAGTCCCCTGTAAGTCTAGCTTTTTCAAACATTTCATCCGGAAAAAATTCTAGTCTTGAATCTCTAACTAGTATTTCTAATGATTTAACCCTTCCACTACTCAAATTTATAATAGGTTCAACCGTAAGTTCTATTGATTTATTTTTAATTATACCTGAAATATGATATGCTTTTTCATCAATCTTATATATTAAATCCTCATCTAAATACTCACTCATTGAAGTTTTATCTAAAAACCATCCAACACTAGTACTTGAAGAAAGACTAGGATTATATAACCCTATAAGTTCATGCTTTAAAACTGCTCGAAGGTTATACATTGTATATATCATTGCTGCCATTCTTTTATTTTCATCATTTGTCTTACGAATAAAATTCAAACCTGCTGAGACTCCTGCTAAATAAAAAGACGGCTCATATAATTTATTTCTGGAATCTGAGAGCAGATAGTCTATACCGTGTCTGAGTTCCGGTATTATATCTCTAAGTATACTAGCCCCTTCTCCATCCGGTATATCAACATACTTTACATTTCTTGTTAATTCTTCGCATAAACTAATCCAAAATTTTCTTTGTTTGTTGTTATCAAATTTCAAATAATCCATTAGTGAATGTAATTCTAAATACCTTGTATCATAGAATATATTGCTATGAACTTGATAAGTTCCAAAGTCAATAATAGATGGCTTCTTAACTGAAACAATTACGTTGCCTCCATGAAAGTCTCCATGTATGCAAGAATCTAAATATTTAATCTCGTTACCTTTCCATACCGCTTCATCTGTAAAGAATTTATAAGGGTTCGGGAAAAACTTATCAACTCCATCAATAACCAACCATTTTTTATCTTCATCAATCATTAATGTTTCAAAAGCCTTTATAAGTTTTGCATCCATAAATCTGTAACCTAAAGATCTTTTCACAATATCAATAGGCGATTTGATTTTAGAGGTATGAGGTTTGTTCCAAGTATATAAAAATTTTGCTACTTGCTCTGAAGTTTGCTTAACCAATGCTAATTCATTTTCCAGTGAATATTTAAGGGTTTTGATTCCTAGTACAGTGTCTCCGCCCAGTTCATATAGCACACCGAATCTCCTTAAATTATTTTTACATTGAATTTCGACTTCATCAATGATTTTAGGGATAAAGCCTTCAACCGAATTTTCTCTAGCTTGTAAAAATGCTTTATTATGTAGTCCAGTTTCATTTATTTCTTGTATTTTCAAAACTCCTAGTTTTCGAGATTCTCCAAATTCCACAGTATATACTGCTGCGCCAGATTGTCCATCATTTAATTCATTAATTATTTCTATAGGTTGGTTTTCTGCTGAAAAATTTTCTAAAACCACTGTTTTCTCTCTCTGGCTAAGCATATTTTACCCCCTGCATCTATTTATTGTTATTATAATGCTATTCATAATGTAAATAGACATATCTTTCTCAAAACATAAAACATTTATCATAGTTACCTAGTAAAATTATAAACTATTAATTATAATCAATGGTGTACAAATTATTAATAATTTACCTATTTTATAATTTAAAAAATAATTTTACAATTTAATTATACTACAAATATATTGTTTTAGTTAACTAAATAACTTCCTAGTACAATAATATTTATCTCCCTTTTTCTCTAAATCAAACTCATTTATAGATGTAACTCTATCATGTTGTTCTACATGAAGCACATAACCTTCTTTGTTTTTGTTTGCAAAAAATACTTTCGTATAATTCATAACATCTACTTTATCCCCAGAAATATCATAAATTAGTGTTGGTACCTTATTTAACATAACCATCTACCCCTTTAATAATTATTAACTATGAATTAATAAATATTATACGAGGATCGTATTTATGCTAAAATACTATTAAATTTTATATTATGGTTTATAATATACATAAAAAAAAGAAACTTTCAGGTTACCCTAATAGTTTCTTCTCTTAAATTTATATTAATTACCTAATGTCGCTACCATAACTGCTTTTATAGTATGCATTCTATTTTCGGCCTCATCAAATACTATTGAAGCTTCACTTTCAAATACTTCATCCGTAACCTCAACACCGTTCATTCCAAACTTTTCAAATACTTCTCTACCAACTCCAGTTTTCAAATCGTGATATGCTGGCAGACAGTGCATAAATTTAGTATCTTTATTATGAGTCAAATTCATCATTTCACTATTAACTTGATATGGTTTTAATATATCAATCCTTTCCTTCCAAACTTCATCTGCTTCTCCCATTGAAACCCAAACATCAGTATATATAACATCTGCATCTTTTACTCCCTGAGCTACATCACTTGTAATAGTGATTTTTGCTCCTGTCGTAGCAGCTACCTCTCTACATTTGTTAACTAGAGCTTCTTCAGGGAATAATGAATTTGGAGCAACTATTCTAAAGTCCATACCCATTTTAGCAGCACCTATCATAAGAGCATTTGCCATATTATTTCTACCATCGCCAGCATAAACAAATTTAATTTCATTTAGTGGTTTTGGAAAGTGTTCTTTTATAGTTAAGAAGTCTGCAAGAATTTGTGTTGGGTGATCTTCTGTTGTTAAACCATTCCATACAGGTACTCCAGCATATTTTGCTAATTCTTCAACTATTTCTTGACCATATCCTCTATATTCTATTCCGTCATACATTCTCCCAAGAACTCTAGCTGTATCTGCTACAGATTCCTTTTTACCTATCTGAGTACCTGTAGGCCCTAGATAAGTTACATGCGCTCCTTGGTCTAGTGCACCTACTTCAAACGCACATCTTGTTCTTGTAGAACTTTTTTCAAATATTAGCGCAATATTTTTACCTTTTAGTTTTTGCGATTCTGTGCCTGCATATTTAGCCCTCTTTAAATCTCTGGCTAAATCAAGGAAATAATTTATTTCTTTTGGTGAAAAATCCATAAGTGTTAAAAAGTTTCTATTTCTTAAGTTAAACATAATAAATCCCCTCTCTTATCTCTGCTTTATTTTTTATATTAAATCTTCCCTATAGAATGGCATAGACATGCACCTAGGGCCACCTCTACCTCTTGATAGTTCACCAGAAGGCATTTGAAGTACCTTTATGCCATTTTTATCTAAAATCTCATTGGTAACATAATTTCTCTCATAAGTTATCACGGTGCCAGGAGATATAGCTAGTGTATTAGAACCATCATTCCATTGTTCTCTTCCCGATATAACTTTATCTCCTCCTCCGCACCGTATTAAGGTAATATCTTTTTTTAAATGACTAGAGAGTATTTTTTCTAAACTCCCTTCTTCTTCTTTTGTTATTAATTCTTTATTTTTATGATCATAAGTTACTGCCGTTACTTTTAATGTACCTTCTATTCCAGGATGGACAGTGAATTTATCATAATCAATCATTGTAAACACAGTATCTAGATGCATGAATGCTCTAGTCTTAGGTATATGAAAAATTAAGATCGTTTTAAAACTTTCTCTTTTTTCAAATATATTCTTAGCCATAGACAAAACTGCTTCTTTATCAGTTCTCTCACTATGACCAACTGCTATAACTTCATTTGATAAAATTAATTCATCTCCGCCTTCAATATTATATACCTCATCTCTATCGTACCACAGATTAATATCTGAATCCTTATATTCTGGATGATATTTGAATATATATTTAGCAAACACTGTTTCTCGCCTTCTAGTTTTTGTTCTCATAGAATTTAGACTTATTCCATCTCCAATACATGCAAAAGGATCACGTGTAAAATATAGATTTGGCATAGGATCCATAATAAATGGGTATTCATCATAATGCTCTTTAATATTTATTTCTTTTTTTCTTATTCCCGCCATCACCTTATCTATCATTTCCTTCTCAGGCAATGAATATAAGTATTTTTTCAAAGATGTTATTATGCCAGTCTCATTTATACCACATTCCCTAATTACCTCATTTAAAAATAGTTCCTTAACTGACGACTCTTTTATCGCCTCTACAGCTAAATTTTCAAGATATAATGTTTCTACACCATTTTCATTTAATATTTTTGCAAAATTATCGTGTTCCTGCCTAGCTACCTTTAGAAATGGAATATCATCAAATAAAAGTCTTTCTAAATATTCCGGTATTAAATTTTCAATTTCTTCTCCAGGTCTATGTATAAGAACAGTCTTTAAATTACCTATTTCTGAATAAACATTAATTTTTTTCTTTATCATAATCATCTGTCCTCCTCTCTAAATTGTTTAATATACTATTTTAGTTCCAGACATACCTTGTAATGCTTGTTTAGCTTTTGAAAGCGATGCTATAATTGCTGTTTTATCTTTATTTCCCATTATAAATTTTTTACAAGCTTCCACCTTTGGAAGCATACTTCCAGGAGCAAATTGTCCCTCAGAAATATAACTATTAAGTTCATCAAGAGTAATTTGCTTTAATTCCTTTTGATTGGCCTTATTATAGTTTACACAAACTCTATCTACTCCTGTTAATATTAAAAGCACGTCCGCATCAAGTATTTCCGCAAGTTTTTCAGCAGCAAAATCTTTATCTATAACTGCCGCAACCCCCTTATAAGTTCCACCTTCACGAATAACAGGAATACCACCTCCTCCACAAGATATAATAATATTTCCCATATCAACTAATTCTTTTATTAAATCCTTTTCGATAACATCAATAGGTTTTGGGGATGCAACAACTCTCCTATATCCTCTACCAGCATCTTCTTTCATTATATAACCATGTTCTTTTTCCAGCTTTTCAGCTTCCAATTTTGTATAAAAAGAACCAATTGGTTTCGTTGGATTTTGAAAACCTTCATCATCTTTGTCAACTACTACTTGCGTCACTATAGTTCCTACTGTTTTATCTATACTTCTATTTCTTAATTCTTCACCTATTGCATTTTGAAGATGGTATCCTATATAACCCTGCGAAAAAGCTCCACATACATCAAATGGAAAAAGTACATTACCATCATCAACCTTTTGAGCATCTTCTATTGCTGCAACAATTTGGCCTACTTGAGGTCCATTTCCATGAACTATTGATACCCTATGACCTTCTTCTATAAGATCAACTATTGATTTAGCTGTTTGTTTGCAAGTCTTAAGTTGCGCCTTCGGACTTTTGTCTTTAGGATCCGATTGAAGTGCATTTCCGCCCAATGCTAATACTATTTTCATAATTATACCCTCCAATAAAGTCTTTATAAATTTTATATTTTTACCTTTATTTTTATACTATCCTCTTATACAATCATTGTCAACTAATGCAATTTAATCTTACTTGCATAAGTATTCTACCCATTTCATATCGTTTTATAGAAATTCTTTATAATCTTGCTAAATATATAAAAAATCTCTATATTAATTGTATAATTATATATAATTAGTGAATAAATTTTGTAAAACTTTATTTATATTTTTATGATTTATTTGACATAATAATATTAAACATATATAATAATAATATACATTATACCCCGTGCGGGTATTAGGAGGGTAAAATATGAATATTTCTTTTGATGACAATACTAAAAATGCTTTAAATAAAAAACTTTCTCAAAAAAACAACTCTTCAATAAGATTACTTATAAAAGGTTTTGGTTGAGGAGGTCCAATATTAGGTGTTGTTCTGGATGAACAACAAGAAGATGATATTTCAGAATCAGTAAGTGGAATAAATTTTATAGTAGATAAGGAATCTTCCTTTGTTTTTGAAGATACAAAAATTATGCATGTAAAAAGCCTATTTGGAGAATCATTTAGGGTTTTAACTTCAAATACTAAAGAAAGTTCTTGTTAACAAAAGCAACTAAAATTTATTATATAAATTAGAAAAAGACCACTATTTTTATAATAGTGGTCTTTTTCTAATTTTCATAATCACGTACAATTTTTTGAACTAACTTTTTTATGGCACTTGCTTGTGACACTAACGTCATTACTACCAAAAACAATTCTATTCTTTCCTTATCAATATCTTTTAAATCTAGCACATCAATTATTTTTTGTAATTTTGATTTATCATAAAACTCTTTATTTACAAAATCATCAAAGCTTTCTTTTTGTATATCCGAAAAAATTTTATATGATTTTTCCCATGAAATAATATCATCATCTCTATCATTGATTTCATTAAAGGCCAACCTAAAAACTTTTTTAATTTCTTCAGATGTAAGTATAGGCCTCATATAACTAAGCAAGACCAACTGCGCTAGATGCAACTTTGTATATCCTCTTTTTTTGCTATCCTCTGGCTTTGATATAACTTCACTTTTTATATAATTTTGGACTATATTATTAGTGTAATTATCAGAGTCAAATCTATCGTTTAAGTAATCAATTACTTGAGACAAAAATAAGTCATACTGCGGTAATTCCTCATATGGAATTATGCTGTTTTCTGATATTTCTTTTGCCAGCGAATTTATATTCTCTAAAACAGATTTAGTTTCATCCATAGTGTATCACCTTCCATTAATAAATATTTTAAATAAAATACTTTATACGTTTATTATAAGGTACATATAAACCTATTACAAGTTATTTCCTACATTCTTCTATTATTTTAATATTGTAGTATATTTAAGGTAAAATTTTATCATAATAACATGGATAAACATTTTATCATTAACTAGTCAAGGAGGTATTTAATGACAATTATTAACAGAATATTATATCTTATAAAATCTAAAATAAATACCACACTAGATGAATTTGAAAACCCGTTAGAACTGCTTGATCAAAAAATAAGGGATATGGAATGCATTTTAAATGAGGCCAGATTATCATCAGCTAAAATTCTAGGTAATGTACACGAAATCGAAAAAAGATTAGATACATTATCAAAAGAGTCTGATGAATATGGTCAAAATATTAAGCTTGCTTTAGATAAAGGTAATGAAGAGTTAGCTAAAAAATTTCTTCAGAAAAAATTAGATAATGATAAATATTTCTATTCATTGAACACAAGTTATAACAATGCAAATACAAAAGGTGAATCTTTGAAATTTAAATTAAGAGAACTTGAACAAAATATATATGAAACGAAAATTTATAGAAACGAAGCCTTTGCAAGATATAATACCGCTGAGGCTGATAAAAAAATAAACGATATTATCGGCAATATATTAACTAGTAGTAATTTTATGCCTCTATCAAATATAGAAAGATTAATAGAAAAAAAAGAATGTTTTGCATTAGGGCTTACAGAATTAAATTATAATAATGATTTAGTTAATGAATTAGCTAATCTTACTAGCATAGACTTAAAACTAGAACTAAAAAAGTATATGTAATTTACTTATAAACAAAATTATTAGCTCAATTACTAAAGTTATTAACAATCAAATTGAATTGTCCACAATTACAATTATCCCATCAACAAAATTTATGGACAATTTTATTGATTTTCATGTGGTATAAGCCAAATAAATTTCCTTTCTTTTTACAGTTCAATAATTAAAAGTATAACCCTTCGACATTTATTTTTATACAATTCCATAAAATAACTATTTTATTTTTTATGGGATTCTATATTTCAAAAACAACTTTTATGTTGATTTCAATGGGTTTAGTTGTCTCTTTTACAATTATATATTGATTTTATAGTGTTAATATCATCATTTAAACTTTGCATTTCTATAAAAAGATGTTGACATTTGTATTATATGGTAGTATATTAAATAAAGATGGAATTAAATATTAATTTTGTAATATTAACTTAATTAATCACTTTTATATTTTGACTTTAATGTCATTATTATTAATGTTTCAATATTAACGTGTCGAAAATTGTTGCCTTAAGGAGGATTTATCATGAAATCAACAGGTGTTGTAAGAAGAGTAGATGAACTTGGAAGAATTGTTATTCCAATAGAACTTAGACGAAACTTAGATATTGTAGAAAAAGATGCTTTAGAAATTTATGTGGATGGTGAAATGATTATACTTAAAAAATATCAACCAGCTTGTATCTTTTGTGGAGAGGTTAAGGATGTAGTTAACTATAGAGGTAAAAACATATGTACTCCATGTCTAGATCATCTTAAACAAGAAAAAATTTAAGAAAAAGTAAATAAATAAAAGGAATTCTATAATTGTAGGATTCCTTTTGTTTTATGCAGAAATACATTATTATAATTTACCCAAAAAAAACAGGCTATAAAATATAGCCTGTCCATATTAAGATTATCTAACTCTTCTTGCACTAAGGTAATCACTTCTTGTAAGTGCAGATATTTTAACTACATCACCTGTTTGAGGTGCGTGAATATATGAGTTATTCCCTACATATATTCCCACATGATGTGGTGTTCCCGACCCAAAGAAAACTAAATCTCCTGGCTGCAAATCGCCTCTAGATACATAAGACCCTTGATTTATTTGTGTATATGTAGTACGAGTTAATGAAACTCCAAAATGCCTAAACACATATACTGTAAAACCAGAACAATCAAAAGAACTAGGACCATTAGCAGCCCAAACATAAGGTGTTCCTAAAAAATTACTAGCATAGGCAACTATGGCATTAGAGCTAATTGATGCTGATCCTCTAGATGGAGAATACTTAGATACACTAGCTCGTATCTTTTGTATTTCCTTCATAGTAGCATTTACAGTAGCCTGTGCATCAGTAATTTTGCCAGAGTATAATTGTTCTTGCTTATTAGCTTCTACAATTAATTCATGTTGTGCTTCTTTTTTCACTTTAAGGCTTACTATTTTCTTCTCATTTTGGCTTTTTAATGCTACAAGCTTAGTCTTTTCAGTTTCAAGTGCCGTTTTTTGATCTTCAATTTTAATCTTTTCATTATTTAATTTTTCAATAACTTTATTATCATATTCTACAATTTTTTTAATGTTATCCACTCTTGACATAAGGTCTTCTACTCCCGTAGAATCCAACAGTATTTCTAAATAACTGTCCACGCCATTCATATACATGGTTCGCATTCTTTTATTAAATAAATCTTCTTCTTCTTTAATATTTTCCTGTGCAACTTGTATATCTTTTGTTGTTTTTTCTATTTGTTTTTCAGTATTGCCTATTTTAACCTCTGTTTTATCCACTTCCGAATAAATTTTTTCTATATCAAAATCAAGTTTTTCAATAGAATTTTCTATATCCTGAACATTATTTTGTGCTTGCTTATATGCTTTATTTTGCTGTTCAAGTTGGTTCTTTTGACTTTTGAGTTGGTCTGATAATGGATCTGCCATTACCTGCATACTCATAGTAGTAGCTAGTCCAATTGTTACTATCAATGATATTATTTTCTTACGCACTAGAAATCCCCCCTATCAAAAATATATGTAATTTAAACATCTTTAAATCAACGTTTTTATTATACCACTACTTTATAGGAAATCTCAATGAAAAATATAAGAAAGTTTGTAAACTTTTTAAATTTATTATGTTTTTTTACATTAATTACCATAAAATTAACTATAATTGTATTTATAAGATAATTTATTAATTATATTGCTAAAAAATGTTAAATGTTTAATGAGTGCTTATATATTTCTGTTTTAGGCATATGTCTATCCTTTGCAACCTTTTTTATTGCATCCTTTTTATTTATTCCTTCATCCATATATTTTTGTATGTGTTCCTGTATGGTCAGCATATCCCACTTAGCTTTTTCATCTTTATCTATAGCTTCCTTACTCTTACCTTCAATTACCAATACATATTCTCCCCTTGGAGAGTTCTTTTTATAGTATTCTATTGCTTCTTCTAAAGTAAGTCTAATTATTTCTTCATATAGCTTTGTAAGTTCTCTGCACATAGATATCTTTCTGTTACCAACATTTTCATATAAGAATTCTAAAGTATTTAAAAGTCTATGTGGCGCCTCGTAAAAAATTAGTGTTTCACTCCTATCTAACAAGTCATCAATAATAGGCTTTCTTTCTTTGTTTTCCCTAGGTAAAAAACCTCTAAATATAAATTTTGTAGTATCAAGTCCTGAATATACAAGTGCTGTAGTGATAGCAGTTGCTCCGGGTAGTACTACGAATTCTATATTCTGCTCTATACACTTTGAAACTATTACACTTCCAGGATCTGATATTCCTGGTGATCCTGCATCACTAATTATAGCTATGTTTTTACCTTCTTTTAACTGATAAATTATATTCTCACTTTTACTTTGTTCATTATGCATATGATAACTTATAAGAGTCTTTTTTATATTAAAATGATTTAAGAGTTTTAAACTTTGTCTCGTATCTTCTGCTGCTATTAGATCTACATTTTGTAATACTTCTAATGCCCTCAGAGTAATATCCTTTAAATTCCCTATTGGAGTTGGTACTAAGTATAATTTTCCTGCCATTATTATCATCCTTTACTATAATATTTGCATTGATCCCTCTAGCTTTAAATTAATTAATATTAAATTCCATTTGAATTATACATATCAACAATCTCCTGGGTATAACTACCATCTTTATTATGCACATATAGCGGGGGCTCCCACTTCAAAAAAGTTCCTCCATCTCTTTGTCCCTCAACAAGTACAATATTAGGCGCCTTATTTACACTAGGGTGCACCATTCTTATACGTTTAGGTTCAATTCTATGTTTCCTCATAGTGCACAAAATATCAACTAATCTGTCTGGTCTATGTACCATATACATCCGTCCATTATCCTTAAGTAGAATTCTACATGAAATAATCACATCTTCGAGTGTGCACAAAATCTCATGTCTTGCTATAGCATTCTTATCATTTAAATTTATTAATCCTGAATTACGAAGTTTATAAGGTGGATTAACTGTAACAATATCCACTTTAGGAATCTTTTTAATAAGTTCTATATCCTTTAAATCTCCGTTTATAAATTTAATCTTATACTCCAATTTATTATACTGTATCGAACGATTTGCCATATCTACAAATTCTTCTTGAATTTCCACACCAATTATATCACTTGCATATGTTTTCCCTGCTAATATAAAAGGGATTATACCCGTACCAGTACATAAATCAACAATTTTAGCATTTTTTCTTACTTTTGCAAAATTAGCCAGCAGCACTGCGTCTACACCAAACCTAAAAGCATGTTTTTTTTGAATAACATGAATACCCTTTATATTAAGATCATCTAAAGTTTCATTATCTCTTAAAAAATTCATTGCGCCGCTCCTTCCTATGAACTTTGCGTATATTATATACATAACAATAAAAGAAGTATACCTTAATTTTTAATACAAAATCAATAGAATATCTAAAATGATTTTTTTTATAAACAATAAATGCATGATAAAAATACTATTAGTAAACACTTATGAATATATATTAACTATAAAATAATTGATTTTAATGAGGTTTAAAATGGAGCTTATATTATATCCTTTTAAAAATATAGTTTTCAATAAAAATACTGTATTACTAGATGCTTCTTTCTTACTAAGCTTAATATATGATGATGATATTAAGCATAGTGAATGTTTATCATGCTTAAAACTACTTTCTGAACGAAGCTGCGAATATTATATTAGCAGTATGGTCTTTGCAGAAGTTTTAAACCAAATACTTTATAAGTTATTCATTAGTGATATTCAGTGTAGAATAACCAATACTAAACCATATAACTCAAATGACAATATTAGATATATTACAAATAGCTTTAGCCGCCATGATACAAAAATCTTAAAACAAAAGAGAGAAGACAGACTTATTCATATTCCATATAAAAGATACTTCGATAATATTTCTAAAAATTCCTCAAAACGAAATTTATTGAAAGTATATTACAATAAGTCTGTAGAAATAATTTCAGAAGTTGAAAAGATTATAAATATCAAATATGTAAATATTTCAGAAGAATGTATACCCTTAGTTAAAAAAATCATGTGCGAAAACTTACTATCAGTGAATGATGCTTTTCATATGGCTACCGCTGAGTGTAATAAAATTGAATATTTACTCACTTTAGATGGTGACTTTATTTTTGCTGAAAGTAGCAAAATGAAAATACTGAAGATTTAATCTATATTATAAAAAAAGAAGCGTAGTTTGATTATCTCAAATTACACTTCTTTTTTTATAGCTATTATTTTGGAATATTAATAACGGACCCCTCTTTAATAGCATTCTCATCAGTAATTTCATTTGTTTCTTTTAAAACTTCTATAGCATGTTTTACATCATAAGTAGGCATATTAGTTTTAGCAATGGATGTTAATGTATCTTGTTTTTTTACAATATATTCTGTAATTTTAGGATCTGAAGCTACAACTGTTGATGTTTCAATGGTTTTTTCATAAGGAATTATTATTTCGTCACCTTCAGCGATTTTATAAGATTCATCCATGTTATTTCTAACTTTAACAAATTTAAGAATCTCATTCATATCATGACTAGGCATATGTGCACTCACTATACTAAATACTGTATCATTCTTTTTAACGGTATAAATTCCAACATTAGTTTTGTCATTAATATAAACTTCATCCAGTTCATTACTGTTTTTCACTTGAATATCTTCAACTTCCTTTTGATTTTCATTCAAACTTATATTACTTTCATTATCTTCATTTGCTAATGTCTGAGTATTGTCCTTAATTATTAAATTGTCAGTTTGTGCCACACTTTTATCTGGCGTTTTTTCCTTTGCAATATCATCTCCTGCTCCAATAAACCTTACAGCAAAAAATACTCCTAAGATTACCACCGCTATAGTAGATATTGTAATTAGTCCTTTTTTCATTGTCATATTCAAAACCCCTTTCATATTTATTAGTAAATGATTTACATTTAAATTATTGACACAATTCAATAGTCTCATACATATAATTTAAATTAAACAGAAAAAACCAGAGATTTAATCTCTGGTTTTTTCTATAACTGTATACCCGGCGTCTTCAATAGAATCAATTAAATTTTGAAGTGAAACAAAATAATCATCATATATTATTTCTACTTCTTTACTTTCACTGTTTATTCCACAAGCGATTACTCCTTGATTATTCGATATTGCTAAATTAACATTACTAATATCTTTTGAATTACTCATATTGAAAATTTTTATAACCGCCTTCATTTTTATCCTCCTAGTCCTCTTTGAATAATTCTTTTATTATATATGAATCTTCATTATTCTCAACTAACTCTAATTTAATCTCTTCAACACTAACAGGCTCTTCGTAGCTTCCAGAAATTAAAGTTAAGTCTTCAATTTTAACTTCCACTATTTCCTCGTCCGTACCATTAAGTTTTATCTTAATTTTAACTGCTTCCTTTACAACACTATTACCAATAACTTCTGCTCTTCCGTGAGGTGTATCCACTATAGCTCCTACGGCAGGTAGTGTTTTCCTTATTTTTTCATATGTGTCCTGTTCATAGTTTAAGCAGCACATAAGTCTCCCGCAAATACCTGATATTTTCGTAGGATTTAATGATAAATTTTGTTCTTTTGCCATTTTTATAGATACCGGAGCAAATTCACCTAAAAAAGTTGAACAACACATAGGCCTACCACATGGTCCAAGCCCGCCAATCATTTTAGCTTCATCCCTAACTCCTATTTGTCTAAGTTCTATTCTTGTTCTAAATACAGCTGCTAAATCTTTTACGAGTTCACGAAAATCCACTCTTCCATCCGCCGTAAAATAAAAAATAACTTTATTATTATCGAAAGTATACTCTACATCTATGAGCTTCATATCAAGTTCATGCTTATGTATCTTTTCAACGCATACTTCATAAGCCTCTTTTTCCTTTCTTTTATTTCCAAAATCCTTTTCTGCATCTCCCTCTGTAGCCTTTCTTATAACAGATTTAAGAGGAGCCACTATATTGTCTTCCTTTATCTCTTTTATACCAATAACACATTCTCCAAATTCTATTCCTCTTACTGTTTCGACAATAACCATATTACCCTTTTGAATATCTATATCATTAGGGCTAAAATAGTATATTTTACCAGCTTTTTTAAATCGTACCCCTATTACCTTAACCATATTAAACCTCCTGCATTTTAAATAGCATTACTTCAAACGCTAACCCTGGGTTAACATTTCTATCTAAGTTCTCTCTAGTATCATTTATTATATTTATAATACCATTTAATTTATTAAATGAAAATGTATTAGCTAATTCTTTTATATACAATATCTTATCTATGTTAATAATTAAGTTTTCTTCTTCAATTTCTTTATATATTATAGTGTCCCTAATATATGAAAGAAATGCGGTTATTATTTCATTAAAATTTTCCTTTTGATCTGATAATTTTTTTTCATATTTAATTAATTCCTCTGTATTAACACTGCTAAGTCTGAGCAATATTTCCAAGGTAATATTCCTAATATTTTTAAAATTCTCATCGCAAATAAACTTTTCAGCATTACCAGGTATTCCGTTACTAAAGGCTATAATAACCCTTACATCCTGCACTGGTAAATGTGCATAATTTATTTTTAAAAATTCTTCCATCTCATCTACACTTAAGTTCTTTAATTTATGTATTTGACATCTGGATTTTATCGTATCCAATATAACCTCAATATTTTCACATAACAAAATTATAGTAACATTTTTAGGTGGCTCCTCAATTGTTTTTAAAAAAGCATTTTGAGCTTGTACTGTCATTTTATGAGCGTCGTAAATAATTATAACTTTTTTATCTCCCTCATAAGGTTTTTTATGAATTTCTTCGTTTAAAGTTCTTATAGAATTTACTCCTATTGTACTCTTATTTTTTTCTATGCGCCATTCTACCAAATCCACATATTTTCTATCTTCATTTTCTCCTAAAATATTAAGCCCTATATCCCTAGCTAATAGACTTTTACCTATCCCATCTTCTCCAACTAGAATATGAGCGTGTGATAATTTATCTGATTTTATAGATTTACTTATTTGATTTTTTATACTATTATGACCTATTATACTTTCAAAATTCATTTTAGACCTCCATGCATAAGAGCAAGTATAGAATAATAAGTATACATGTCTACTTATAAGTATACTTGCTCTTAATTAGTTACAGCTTAATGTACTTATCTACATCAACTACAAATACATTTGCGCCGCCTGCATCCACTTCGATAGGAAATGGCATATATACTCCTGTTGATCCTGCTACAGATGAAGGAGATGTTATTATTTGTTTTCTTACCTTACATACATCTTCTATAATAGCTAGCACTTCATCTACTTTTTCCTTTTCTACGCCTATCAGTAGTGTTGTATTTCCTGATTTTAAAAATCCACCTGTGGTAGCTAGTTTTGTGACCCTAAAACTTTTATCTGTTATTTCTTCTATTAAATCACTTGCATCATCATCTTGTACTATTGCAATAACTAGTTTCATATAATCCCATCCCTTTTATAGTTTTATTTTTTTAATGGCATTTATTAAATCTTTATGTATTTCATAGATATCTCTATTGCCATCTATTACTTCTATTTTATCATATTTTTTACAAATGTCTAAATAACCTTCAAAAACTTTTTTATGGAATTCATTTCCACCATTCTCTAACCTGTCCAAAGTTCTTTGCTCTTTCTTCCTTTTTAATCCTTCTTCATATGGAATAGTAATCATAAATATTAAATCCGCCTGGAGTCCACCAAGTGCTGCTTCGTTAATGGATTTTACAAGTTCCATTCCCAGGTTTCTTCCAATTCCTTGATACACCATTGAAGAATAAACAAAACGATCACATATCACAACCTTGCCCGCTTTTAAAGCTGGTTTTATAATTTCATTAACGAGTTGTGCGCGGGAAGCAGCATATAGTAATGCTTCACACATATAGCTCATATTAGAATTATCATTATCTAATATTATTTCCCTTATTTTTTCACTTATTTCTGTGCCTCCAGGTTCCCTTGTTCTAACTACCTCATATCCTAATTGTTTTAGATGTTTTTCTAATAATTCTATTTGAGTAGTTTTTCCTGAACCATCTGGCCCCTCTAACGCTATAAGTCTACCTCTTTCCATGCAATTACCTCCACCGTTATGTATAGATATTATAAATATCTATTTTTCTACTGTTGCTACCATACCATCATTAATTCCAAGTACTGTTACATTAGCTTGCACGTAATATTCAATGATTGCTATACTATTTAACCCTATTCTTTCTCCAGGCATTACAATAGGTATTCCTGGCGGATATGGGACTATTGCAACTGCACTTATTTTATCCTCTGACTCCCTTAGTTCTAACATAATTCTTTTTTTATCCATTATTTCGTATGGGTACATAAGGGATATAGGCACATCATAATCCAATAAATTAATATATTCTACCTTTAAAGTATCCATATCACAATTTCTAAGGGCTATATATAGCTTTTGAAAATCCTTTTGATTGTTAAACAGCGAAAATATTAAAACAACATTTCTACTATCGCTCATTTCAGCTTGAATTTTATTTAATCGTAAATATTCTAGTAACTTATGGCCACTATAACCTTTAGGCACATTTAATATAAATCTAGTTAAATCCATAGTATATTCGTTAATACCTACATCTTTTAAATCATCCTGACCCAAAATATAGAATTTTCCTAAGCTGTTAATTTTCTTTCTATTAAACACGCATAATTTAATTAATTCTTCATACTTACTCTCTCCATACTCATTAATATAAAATCTTGCATAATCCATAGAACATAAAAGCATGTAGGATGGACTTGTACTTAAAAAGGCACTTACATAGAAATCTACTTTACTGATATCTATACCTGTTCCTACATGCAAAAACGCTGTTTGTGTTAAACTGGGTAATGTTTTATGCGCACTCATAACAGCCATGTCTACGCCCAATTTCATAGGATTTTCCGGCAATGCTTTACATGTTCCAAAATGCGCACCATGTGCTGCATCTACTAGTACCTTCATGTTAAATTCACGTGCTATTTTAATAACATATGGTAAATCAAGGCATATTCCATAATAATTAGGGTAAGTAATAATAATTCCTTTTGCATCTTTGTTTTTATTAACTATACATAAAAAATGCTCCTTATCTAAAGGTAAAGGAGCATCATATTTAGAATGAATTTTGTTTTTAATATAAATAGGCTTAAGTTTTCTCATAATAATAGCATTAAATATTGAACGATGACAATTTCTCTCCACAATTATTTTATCACCCTCAGTAAAAGACGAAAAAATCATAGCTAAATTTCCACTAGTACTCCCATTGACTAGAAAATAAGATTTTACACTACCATAATATTCACTCAATAACTGCTCAGATTCTTTTATTATTCCTTCTGCGCAGTGAAGATTATCTAACCCGGAAACTTCGGTAAGATCTGCTTTAATTAAATTTTTATAAAGCTCTTTACCTTGCACAGTTTCTAAAAATCCAATCCCTGCTTTATGTCCTGGCATACAAAAGGGAACATTTTTCTCTTTTATATATTTTAACACTCCTTCTACAAGTGGTAATCTTGACAATCCTTAGTCACTCCTCTTGGTATAAACTGTACCAATGTCTTCCTTATACAGTTCTTGTAATATTCATAGAAATCCGTATTAGTATTTGATTCTATAAGTCTTTCCTCACAATTGTTACAAATTCCTCTTCCATTTATTATTATACCATCATTTAGAGGCTTTCTACATATAATACACTTTTCTTTTATCATAATTCCCCCTTAACCTTGCTGATTTAAAACTACCTAAAGTATAGCCTCTTATAATATATTTTATTCAAGTAAGTGCTGTTTCTTATTTTGTCCACATAATAATTCGAAATATATTTATCTACATTTTAACTTATAACTAGCTTTTTAAAATTATTATTCGACCTTTTAATTTTTATTATGTATATCAATAATTTTATGCACCTTTGGTTATACTAATTATGTAAGCAAGCACAAAACTTTGAGAGGAGAATCTTATGAAGCAAGAAATTATAAGTTATATAAGTAGTATAAAAGAGGATATATATAATCTATCAGACTACCTTTATACTAATCCAGAGACTAGCTATAATGAATATAACGGTTGTTCTTATATAATAAATATGTTAAAAACTCATGATTTTAAAATACAAGAAAACTATTGTAATATTCCAACATCCTTCATTGCTCAATATGGGGATGGACACCCCAAAGTATGTTATATATGTAAATATACATCTACAGAAAACGCAGGTCACGTTTATGGTAATAATGTAAATGCAAGTATTTCTACTGCCGCAGCACTGGGCTTATCAAAAGTGATATCTAAAAGTGGAGGCAGTGTAATTCTAATAGGATGCCCAGGTGAATATTCAAATGGAGCAGAATTAACACTTACACAAGAAGGATGTTTTGACGATATAGATATTATTATTGCACCACATTGTGATGTTACCAATGCAGAAAGCGGATCCTCAATGGCTACAATCCCAATTAAAATAAAATATAATAAAAGCATTAACAATAAGGATAAGGGCCACAGTAAATTTTCATCTTTAGACACTTATTTGCTTATACTCAATACGTTAAACCAGTTGTTAAAAGGTCTAAATAGCGGATATTCTATTGATACTGTTTCTGTTATAAATGCCTCATCTTGCCCTTACTCGCACTCTGATTCAGAGTGTAATTTTTACCTTAGAGCTAATAAATTAAATGAAGCTAAATTATTTAAAAAAACAATTATAGATTTTATTGAATCAATATCTCCAATTGTTAATGTATCTTGCGCAGTTAGCTTATTTGAATTACCTTGTGATGAGCTTTTAACTAATAGAAGTTTATCCAGGTTATTTACGCATAACTTAAAAGAATGCGGTATTATTAATATATCTCCTTCTAAAGAAGCCCTATATGGATTAGGAATAGGATCTATAAGCCATATTACTCCATGTATATATCCATCTATATCAATTACAGAGAAGTCCACAGTAAGTTGTCCATCAACCTTATTTGCTCAGGAAACTCAAACAGATTTTTGCAAAAATAATATGATAAAAGCTGCGTCAGCTCTTGCCATAACAGGTCTTGACATTATTGAAAAACAAGATTTATTAAAAGAAATTATATTTGAATTGAAATAGATTACAAATATGATTTACTATTTATTTTATTGTAAAAAAAGAGAAGTATAATTTTATCTAAATTATGCTTCTCTTATATATGTGTTTTCCATTAAAAAACTTGTTTTTCTTTTAATAATGTTATTTTGTTCATAAGACTATCACTAGGTTCAAAATAAAACTTTTTAAATTGATCTCCTATTTTATATACACAACAAAATTTACTTTGAGCAAATGTAGAGCAAATGTATTTCTTACTGCTCGTAATACGGATGTCCTGTTTGCACTTTCTATATTTACCAATAAACTCTATATCCTTTAATTTTATATCTTCTAATATTTTAACATCTTCACCTTTAATTTTATGGATAATGAATTGATCTGCCACTATTGAATATTTATACTTAACCTTACATTTTGAAAACTCAATATAACAAAAAGTAACCATTAATGTATTAAAAAATATTGTTATAAAGATTTTTATATTCATGTTACCTACACTTATATTAGGTAACAAATCTGATAAGCATATAAATGTAATTAACGTAATAAACAACAATATCACAACCGGAAATTTTTTCCTTTGTACCATCTCTTTATACATAGAATCCCAGGCCTCCTAAATTAGCTTTAAATATTAGACATAAATAGTTTTGTACAACATATGTGATTATACTAGCATTTCATATATTAATCTACTTGTACTAAGTTGTCTGTGGTACATATACGCATTGAATATGAGCATATATAACCATAAAACCAATCTACATGTATCAATATATATATTTCTAAGTATATCTCTATATTACTAGCTTTTAAGAAACATTATACATTCTTAACTTGTTTATGTATTTTAAAATATGTTACCCGTGTATGGTTGTATCAATATAGGTATAACCTTATACATTTTAATTTATGAAACTATTATGTATTCTAATTATCTCAGACAAGATTCAGACGCAAAAAAAGCATTTTGTATTATTCACAAAATGCTTTGGAGGCGCCACCCGGATTTGAACCGGGGAATAAAGGTTTTGCAGACCTTGACCTTACCGCTTGGCTATAGCGCCGTAACTGGTGGCTAGACCAGGAATCGAACCAGGGACACGAGGATTTTCAGTCCTCTGCTCTACCGACTGAGCTATCCAGCCAAAAAAAACCTAGCGACAACCTACTCTCCCACAAGGTCACCCTTGCAGTACCATTGGCGCATTGAAGCTTAACCTACCTGTTCGGTATGGGAAGGGGTGTTACCTTCATGCCATAATCACTAGATTGAGAATATAAATATTCTCTCAAAATTGCACAGTAAAATAATCTTCTCGCTATCGCTCAAAGCTTTCACTCCTTTTTTACAAAAGGAGTATATCGCAAAATTAATACTATTATGTTACTTTTA
>NZ_JBOITO010000006.1:0-27105 GCF_050717635.1 Clostridium sp. | reverse complement strand
CTAAACATTTTGCTGAGAAATTTAATGTTAAAAAAGTAGCTTAAAAGCAAATATTAATGCTATTTTAAGCTACACAAGTATTTATACATAAGGGGTTGCAGGCATTTTTCTCCTGCGAAGTATGAGTCTATTAAATTAATTCCTTGCTTTCGAGCTAGAACTGATGCTAAGTCTATAATTTCAAGAACTTTGTTCATTGAAGCAGTTAAATAGGCTCTATTTTCAGCTAGTCTAGTTGCATAACGTAAAATTTTAATAATTCCATTCTTTGTAATGTGTAGAAGAGAATTTTCAGTAATATAGTGAGTTAGGAAACCTAATATCTTTTGTAAGTTTTCTTTTTCATTTTCTATTTGATGGTCAAACTCAGCTTTGATTTTAAATAATTCGTTAAAATCGTCATCGGTATTTAAAATAGAATAAGACATATTTGTTCCAATAAGGATGATTTTAACTTGCAGCGGAATGTCCTCAGGACTCACGTTAATGATGGGATATAATTCTAAATTAGATTTAGCATATTCTTCAACTTTTTTTATAATATAGCTTGTCTTGCCAGTACCACTTTCACCAGAAATAAAAATATTATATCCCTTCTTATCCATTGCTAGTCCTAAATTTATGTTGGATAAAGTAAAAAATAGAAGAATTCAGAATATTTAAATTAATTATATCATAATTTGTGATAGAGTATATTGGTGGTGCATATATTTATAAACTGTATGAATAGGATGATGGTTATACACCCTTAAAAATGATATACTAAACGTGTGGATAACTAAGAGGGAGTGGTATTATTATGAGTAATATATATATCCTGTTAATTGTTATAACAGGATTGTGCGTTATTCTGTATGGAATAACGAGAACAGAAACAAATTTTGATATGCTTAGATATGCTTTAACTACAGATACTAAAATTGAAAATAAGAAGAAATTTGTAAAAACTTATAAAATTAGCTCTTTAATAGTAGGGTTTTTATTATTAACGTTAAGTTTTTTATCCTATGCAGAGGTAATTTCCTTTTGGTATACGGCTTTATGTTTTCCTTCCATTATTTTATTTAAATCTATAATGAGAATGTTTATTCAATTTAAATATTTTAAAAGATCTAAAGAGTAAGTCACAAAAGCTATTTTAATAATAAAATATGATATGAGTTGAGTATTAATTTTAAAATGAGTTAAATAGAAGGAGGAGTAAAATATGAAAGAAAATAAAAAACTACACTTGAATAAACTTTCAAAAAAAAATACACCAAGTTCATTACTGAATAAAATAGTAAAAATATCACAAAAAGCTGGAATTAATGTAGTTTATGCTGGGCTATTATTATTCTATGTTCTACAAAAACCGTTTGTTCCGAAATGGGCAAAGGCCACAATAACTAGTGCTTTGGGTTATTTAATTTTTCCGGTAGATGTAATTCCAGATTTTACTCCAGCTATTGGATATTCAGATGATTTGGGCGTGTTAGCATTGGCGATTGTAGCAGTAGCTATGTTTATTGATGATAATGTTAAGAAGAAATCTAAAGTAAAGTTAAAAAGCTGGTTTGGAGAATATAAAGAAAGTATACTTAAAGATATAGACAATAGGATTAATGAAAACAGAAAGCCCATTAATTAATTATAAAAACACATAAAACTCGGAGGCAATGAATATGGAATGGTTATATTTAGTAGTAGCAGGAATTTTTGAGGTGGAATGGGCAATTGGATTAAAATATTCAAAAGGGTTTACAAAACTAATGCCTAGTTTATTAACTATAGTAGGGATGGTAGCAAGTTTCTATTTTTTATCATTATCTTTAAAAAAACTTCCAATAGGAACTGCATATGCAATTTGGACAGGTATAGGAACTGTTGGAACTGTAATTTTAGGTGTTGTTTTGTTTAAAGAACCTTTTAATATTATGCGTGTAATTTGTATTGCATTGATAATTAGTGGAATTGTTGGGTTGAAATTAATACCAATACATTAATTAAAAATAAAATAATTTAGGGGGGGTATTATATGAACGAGATTCTAAAACAAATAAAAGATAGAAAATCCATGAGGGTATTTGAAAACAAGCCTATTGCAATTGAATTAAAACAGGAAATATTAAATGCAGCATTTGAAGCTCCAACAGCCGGTGCAATGATGCTTTATAGTATACTTGATATTACTGATGAAAAATTAAAGAAACAACTATCAGTAGAATGTGATAATCAGCCATTTATTGCAAAAGCTCCTTTAGTACTTATTTTTCTTGCAGATTATCAAAGATGGTATGATGCTTTTGACTCCGAAAATTGCAATCCAAGAACACCAGGAGAGGGTGACATCCTTCTTGCCTGTGCTGATGCAATAATAGCTGCTCAAAACACAGTAGTAGCTGCAGAATCTTTAGGAATTGGTTCGTGTTACATTGGTGATATTATTGAGAATTGTGAAACTATTAGAGAGTTATTAGATCTTCCGGATTATGTTATACCTGCTGCTATGGTGGTTTATGGTTATCCTGTTCAGGCTCAAAAGAATAGGAAAAAGCCTGTGCGTTTCGAAGGAAAGTATATAGTTTATGAAAATAAATATCGCAGACTAACTGTGGAAGAGCATATAGAAATGCAAAGAATAAAAAATGAGAAGTCAGGATTTTTAAATAAAGATATTGGCGAAGATATTAAAGCTCTATGCAGCCGTAAGTATATGTCTGATTTTTCATTAGAAATGAATAGATCAGCATCTGAATATCTTAGGAAGTTTAAAGAAGAGTAATAATTTTAAAAAGAGGCGGAAGATATAGTACACATTTAATTTGTGGATAAGTATGTTGTTTTACGAAAGTGTTGTGGATAAATTTAAATTAGAAATTAAAAAAGGGTAAGCGATTGCTACCCTTTGAGTGAATTATTAGTTTTTATTGGGAGAGTACAAAACAACCTACCTAGCACCAACATAGATAATTTATTATATAGTTAACATCTTTCGACCTTAATTAAACAAATCACTACCACTGATGATGGTTCGTTCGACTATATGAAATATTTACACAACCATATATAACCTGTCGGCTATATATAATCATTACAACACTCGATATAATCTTCGCTTGACTTTGTACGATAGGTTGGAACCTTAATATAATAAATATTTATAAAACATCGACTATATTAACGCTTTTCCCAACCGTAGAAAATCGCCCTCTAATTTAATATAAATTATAATATATTAAATCTTTGGCTAACTTATATAATCATTAAATGGATATATAAGCTTTGGCTCAGTTGTTTTGTGCTCTACAATATTATGATAACCAAAATAATATAAAATATTCTTGTTAATTATTGCTATATAAAACAGAGGACATTAGAATCTTTTAATTTCTTTTTTGAACATTAATTTTCTTTGCAATAAATCCCGCTACAATAGCCTTTATTAAATCACCGGGTAAAAAGGGTAATACACCTACAGTAAATGCTTTATTAATCCCCATACCTGTAATATGTGAAAGCCAAGGGACTCCTAAAACATAAACAATTATAATACCCCCTATAATACAAGCAAATATCATACGAGGAATAGAATTGGACTTGCCACTTATTAAACTAATCACTATAGATGCAATTAGAAATCCTAGTAAATAACCACCCATAGGTCCGAAAATCACTCCAATGCCTGCAGTTCCACCAGCGAATACAGGAATACCTATAGCGCCCATTAATATGAAAGTAATTACGCTGAGACCTGCTTGAAGTGGTGTTAATACACATCCAGCTAGCATCACAGCTAGAGTTTGTCCTGTAATTGGTACTGGGCTAATAGGCAAAGGAATAATAAGATACCCTAAAACAGCAATTAGAGATGCGAATATAGCTGCATATAACATATCCCTAATTTGTAATTTTTTTAACATATAGAAACCTCCTTATTTGGATTGCAGATGATGTTTTAATTAAGTATAAAACACTGAAAAAGTATTGTCAACCGATTCAAATAAAGTGGTTGACAATACTTTTGACTGTTAATGGGTACTACTGAAATATATAAATATATTTCAGTAGTTTTTTAATATAGAAATCATGGTAAAATATTATCATAGAAATTAAAATAAATTATGAAAAAATGGTGATTTTATGAAAAGTGGATTAGAACTTATAGAGGAAATTAATAACTGTGTTTTGCAAAAGGGGAATATTGCATTTTGGTGGCTTGGACAAATGGGGTATATCGTGAAATTAGGAGAAACTGTTATTTATTTGGATGCGTTTTTATCTGACCATCCAGGCAGGAATATACCACCACTTCTTGGAGAGCAGGAAGTTATAAATGCAGATTTTATATTTGGAAGTCACGACCATATTGACCATATAGATAGACAAGCTTGGCACCGAATATCTTTGAGTTCTCCAAAGGCAAAGTTTGTAGTTCCAAAGCTTCTAATTGTGGAACTCTCAAAAGATATGATGATACCTTGCCATAGGTTTGTTGGCCTTGATGATGATACATCTATAATTTCTGAAGGACTAAAGATAACAGGAATAGCTCATTTATAAGTTGCAAATCTCATTCCATACTTTTTCATCGGCAACGATGCTATTTTTGCTGTTATCTTCGCGTGTTTGTGCTGTACGTTGCCCAGGATAATAAACTTTTCCACCATCTTGAATAGGCTCTGCAGTACCCAGATGATTAATAGTACTCTCAAGGATATTATTGATTTCTTCTTCGGTTACAAAAGTATGTGGATTAATAGTTATAAAAATCTGAGAGCACCCACCACACCCTTCTTTTCCTATCTTATCAAGTTCACTGGTTGGTATACCATTTGAAAGAACTGCAGCTACCATATCAAGTAAAATAGCAAGTCCAGAACCTTTCCAGTAGCCTGTTGGCAGAACTCTCATTGATTCTTTAATAGACCCAGGATCTGTTGTTAGGTTTCCATCACTGTCAAAGCTACCAACATATGGAAGCTGCTCTCCCTTTAATCTTGTTACTTCATAATCTTCACCTCTACTTTATTTTAGTTTAATTGTAGCATTTTATACAATTAAAGTTCAAGGTGCATGAAGAAGAAATATGCAAATTATCTTGAAAATGTCTATTGACATTAACGTTACGGAAATGTGTATAATAATCTTGTAAGGAGATGAACGTATGGAATATACAGTGCAAAAATTAGGCAATTTAGAGGGTGTAAGCACCAGAACACTTAGGTATTATGATGAAATAGAAATTCTTATGCCGGCAAGAATTAATTCGTCAGGATATCGAATTTATAGTGAAAAAAAGGTGGATAAGTTGCAACAAATACTGTTTTACAAAGAACTTGGGTTGAGTTTAGATAGTATAAAGGAAATAGTAACTGCACCTTCCTTTAATGCAGCTAATGCACTTAGAGAGCATCGTGAAAAGCTCCTTGAAAAAAGAAATCAATTGGATGTACTAATTATGTATGTGGATGATGAAAGATTCACAGCTTACTATGATAAAGATTAACCTGGTACGGCAGCTTTTTAAGAGATGCGATATTAATTTACACAGGAATGAAAAAGTTATAAAGAGTTTTTATGACCTTAAATATTACTAAAGGGAATTCACTATAAAGTGGACTCCCTTTAGTAATATATCATATTCTGAGGAACATATAGAACAATCAAATCATATTTGAGTCAATTGTATTATTACCTTCAGTGTAGTGATTTAAATTGCAAACAGCCGGACCCTCTATAATATCGCCTTCAAAAGTAAATCTTGAGCCATGACAAGGGCAATCCCAAGATTTTTCTGCACTATTCCATTTTAGTTCACACCCTAAATGTGTACAGGTTATATCAACAATATGTAACTCACTATTTTCATCTCTATAGGCACCATACCTTTCAGCGTCAATTTCTACAATCTTTCCCTCGTCATTTTTTAAATTGAAATTATATTGTCCCACTTGAAGTTTTCCTTTTATTAACTGCGTTGCAACATCAAAATTTTCCTTAACAAAGTTTTTGATTCCAGTGGTTGAATTATGGCGTGATGGGTTATATACTTCCGCGTAGGGGCTTTCATTTTTAACTATAAGATCTCTTATTATACCAGCAGCAGCTGTACCATTTGTCATTCCCCATTCTCCATAACCGGTTGCAACATAAATGTTTTCTGAGGTGGAAGTAAGATTACCTACATATGGTACACCGTCTAATGTCATATAATCTTGAGTTGACCATCTATATAGAAATTTTTCAACATTAAAGTTCTTTTCAGCAAAAGTTTTTAAATTAACAAAATGTTTAATCATGTCACTGCCATGAGCGGTTTTATGATCTTGACCTCCAATAATTATCATCTGGACATCCCTATATCTTTGCATACGAAAATACCAACTATCTTTTGCTGCGTCTATAAATGTTCCTTTTGGCAACTCATCCTTAATTATTGCAGATATTACATATGATCTTTGTGGGCGAAGTCTTGCAAAATATATTCCCAAACCATCATAAAAAGGAAAATGTGAAGCCAAAACAACTTTTGGGGCTATTACTTTAAATCCTGTGTCTGTTATGACAGTATATAAATCATCATGTTCTATATCTACAGCTCTTGTATGTTCATATATTTGACTGCCACTTCCAGAAATATTTTCAGCCAGTTTAAGGAGGTACTTCCTAGGGTGAAATTGAGCTTGATTTTCAAAGCATAGGGCACCCTCTACTTCAAATGGCAAAGCTAGGTTATCAATATATTTTGCTTTTATACCTAGGGCTTTAGCTGCTTCTCCTTCTGTTTTTAGAGTGTCTATATAACTTTTATCTGTTGTATATATAAAGGCAGGTAACCTACAAAAGTCACAATCAATATTATATTTATTGACCATGCTTTCAATGAAATCAATGGCTCCTTCATTGGCATCTGCATATTGCTTAGCCTTTTTAGATCCCATAGTGTTAATCAAATTATCATATATTATACCATGTTGTGAAGTGACGTAAGCAGTGGTGTGTCCCGTAGTTCCTTGAACTATTTTATCTGCTTCGATTAGTGCAACTTTATAGCCTTCATTTTTTAAAAGGAGGGCAGTTGTAATTCCAGTAATGCCTCCTCCGATAATTACAATATCCACTTTAATGTCTTCTACTAACGCTTTGTAGTTTGTCTCATCAGTTGAATCAAGCCAATAAGATTTTGGTGTTAAAATATTGCTAATATCTATATTATTTTTTTCGCTCATAAATTTACTCCTTTCCTTTAATATAATTAAATATATTTATTTTGTGTTTATATGGTAGAAAATATGTATATTTTTTGTACACTTACGCGAAAACTATATTAAAGGTATAATCAATGAAGGGGGAGATAGATATGTGGCTAAATAAAATTATACATCCGCTATTGTTTCAAGGAAATAATAAAAGTAAAGAATATTTTGAAGGATGGTACTATAAACAAGTTTCAAAGGATGAGAAAAGTGTTATAAGTTTAATACCAGGTATTAGTTTATTTAATAATGACGTTCATAGTTTCGTTCAGTATATATTTGTGAGTCTAGATATGAATAATAGGAAAACTATAAGAACAGGATATGTTAAATATTCTGTCAAAGATTTTAAATATAACAATAGTCCCTTTATGTTAAAGGTAGGAGATAATATTTTTACAGAATCAATGATATCAATTAATATTATAGATACTGATATACATATAGAAGGAACGTTAGAATTTGGTTCATTCACCCCAATAAAAAAGTCTATTTTATGTCCTAATATAATGGGTCATTTTGCATATATTCCTAAAATGGAATGTTATCATGGAATTGTTAGCATGAATCATTTGGTTAATGGAGTACTTAGGATTAATGATGAAGAAATAGATTTAAGATGCGGGAGTGGATATGTTGAAAAAGACTGGGGTACCTCTTTTCCGAAAAAATATATTTGGATTCAATGTAACAATTTTAAAAAGAAAGGTACAAGTATCTTTTGTTCTATAGCTCATATACCATTTATGGGGAAAAGTTTTCTGGGATATATAAGTAATTTGGTGATTAATGGAATGGAATCTAGATTTGCAACTTATAATAGTAGTCAATTAAAAATTGAGAGTATAACTAATGAAAAAATATTTTTATTATTAGAAAATAGTAAAGAGAAACTTATAATAGAAGCAAATCTAAAAGATCCAGGAGAATTAATTGCTCCACATCAAGGAAAAATGCAAAAAAAAATCAAGGAGGAGGTTTTAGGGGAAGTAAAAATTTCTTTATACAATAAGCAAAATAAAACTATTTATGAAGATACTTCTTGTATGGCTGGAATTGAAATTGTTGGTTTTTGACAAATTAGTGTTCGGTAATAATTTTTTTTTATTTTAACTCATTTAGTTTAGTTAATTCGGTTGTAATATCAAATGCTACATTTGTAGTATTGACTTTACCAATACTACAAATACAAAAGGGTATTGTATAAAACAACCCCAGCATTCCCTATCCAGCAGCAGTTAGATCAGAGTTTAGCATTTGAGATTCCTCACTAGATTCTGGCAGCGAAGTTTTTTAGCTAATTGATATACTATCAAGCTGATAACTTCCTGTATCTTCATTATATTTAACAGTATAAGTATATTTAAAAGTTTTAACAGAAGTAACCCCTTTATTATCGATACTATAAATTTCTTGTGTGTTTATAGTTCCGCTTTTATTATCGGAATTTAAATTATATGAAATCATATTTGATGAGCTTAAATATTCTTTTATTCCATTATTATAGGTGGCTGGAATATATTTTGCTTGTTCATTATAAAGTTTGCTTGATGGATATAAATAAGGTGCTACCCTTGAAAAATCATTGTAATTTACAGCATCAGCAAAATTATAAGTATAGTTATATATAAGTTGCTTTAGGTCGCTTTCTAAATAATTAATTGCATTTATAGCTTCTTCAAAGCTTAAATAAATGTTATTATCTTCAGGTTGTACAATATATTCCTGACTTTTTAGTTGTTTGCCGTTTTCTGTAACAATCGCATATACTTTTGTACCACTGCTTAAAGGTCCGAAATTTTTAGCATCTGCAACTTTAGCACCAGAATCTTTACCATCTACAAATATTTTAGCATCTGAATATTCGCTTTCTATTATTACATAATTAGTATTTGTGAGTGCATTTATAATTTCTTTTCCTGGTACAATATCTTCTTTATTAAAAAAATCCACAGCATATGACTCATTTAAAGATATATATTTCCCTTTATAATTTGCTATGAGATTATATTTACCAGGAATAAATGGCCCAAATTCTTTACTGAAATTATCTGTATCACTTTTTCCTAAATTTATGTCGTTTAAGGAGAATGATGCATCTTTTATACTAGCGTTAATTTGAATAAAGGATGATTTTATACCTATTTTATAGTTAGGAAAAAAAATAAATTTTTTACCTACAGAAACAATACTAAGCATATCTTGAGAATCATTTCTATTCTGGTCATATAAGTTTTTAGTTATTGATATGTTAATGGCTTCTTTATTAAGATCCTTAGTTACTATAGTTAAATATGATGGATTTTCCTTAAAATAAGAAAGTAGTGGGTCTATGGTCTTTTCATTTATTTCCAATCTATTGTCATTACAATATAATAGATTAATTAATTCTTTTTTATCACCTGAAGAAATTGCCTTTTGAAAATTTGAAACTACTTTGGAAGGCTGTGTAAATGAATAACCTAATTTAAAAAATATAATTGTTAACACGACTATAACGCAGGAACTCATAATACCAATTTTCATTTTTTTTGAAAGCACAAAATTATTTTGTGTAGGTAGATCAACAACTACATCTTGGGTATTATTAATATTATCATTGGTACTTTTACAAAGGTCATCATTAATATTTTCATCCGAATTTTCATCAATATTTTTATTAAGATTAATTTTCTTTTCTTTGTCTTTTTCATTTTCTTTTATAGGACTTAATTTATGACCACATTTATTACAAAAAGATTGTCCATTTCTAAGCTCGCTACCACATTGGGAACAGTATTTCATATTAAATCCTCCATATTATATAAAAATTTTTATTTTACCAAGTCACTAATATTTTTAATAGAAGTTATTATATCGGTTGTATTAGATGCTAAAAAATTTTGCAAGCAAAACATAATAATAATTCCTAGCAATACAAAAGTTATTGAAAGAATAAATACAGAATTATTTTCATCTATTAATAGCTTTTCTTTAAGAATTATAGATAGACATCCTAATGAAATAACTATGCCTATTGCCGCTACTCCTAATGATAGGAAAACTGATAAATAAGAAATTATAGTTGAAAAAAATTCGAAATATAAAATTGGAACTAAACTAATAAGTGCTGTTTTGTATACTAAAAATGGCTCATGTGTTTTTTTAGATAAAACATTAATTGCTAAATAAACGATTATAAAGATTACTAATATTGCTATTAAAAATAAGAGGCTGTTTTGTAAGAATATCTTACCATAAGGTATACTCAAAAAAGATTTTAATCTGTTCATTTCATTTGTTATATCCTGAATTTCATTAAGGTTTGGTAATGAAATTGTAGGATCTATTTTGTTTATTAAATTGGCAAAAGATTGCATGAATTTTATAGCCATGCTATCTAAAGCGGAAAAAAAGTGATTTACCTGCCATATTCCTAAAAGCCCTTGTATGATTGCAAGTATTAAAGTTACTGCAATAACAGAATTTTTTCTGCCTTTTTCAATGAATTCTTTAGCACCTAAAACAGGTCTTAAAAGCATCTTAATAAGAATATCTCCTATTATTTTACTGCTTTCGGTATTAAAAGAGTTACTTGATTGATGTGCAGTCTCATTTGTATTTTCTGAATCTTTAATTAGTTTTGTTCCACAATTAGAACAAAATATTTCATCTGTGGTAACTTTTAAACCACAAGAGTGACAAAATTTCATTGTTATTCCCCCTTTAAAATTAGATAATGTATATAATTCTTCAAAATAAGAGAAAATCCTCTAAAATTTATAGAACTTTCAAAATAAACAAAAAAGGATACATATATTTTTTTACTAGGTGTTTTCAGTAAAATTTAATATATCGTGAAAGGTTTTAAGAATATAATCATTGCGTAATGATTAATTTGACGTCTAAAAGGGAACAACTTTATTAGTTAACAAAACTAACTTTAAAATATGGGTAATATAAGATATAATATGTATAATACGTTAATTTTAAAAAATATTAAGAGGTGATTTTATGACAACGAAAAAAAAGTCTGTTTTGTATTCTGTAATTATAATTCTCATTGTATGCTTATTTTCTTTAGGTAGTATAGTTCAATTTGTTATTAATATTGAGTGGTTTAAGGAAGTGGGATATCTTTCAGTGTACTTTAAAAAGATAGTAACAATGCTTAAGATGATGATTCCTGTTTTCATCCTTACCTATCTTGGTATATGGCTATACTATAGGAGTATCAGAAAAAGCATCCTACATTTGAAAAAAGTAGTTGAGGTAAATTCTATGAAAGAGTCTACCCAAAATAAAATTTTTATAGCTTGTAATTTATTTGTTTCATTTGTATTTTCTTTTGCTTTTGCATCTGCATATTGGGATATGTTTCTTAAATTCGTAAATGCAGTTAGTTTCAATGTGAAAGATCCTATTTATAATATGGATGTATCTTTTTATATTTTCAAACTTCCTTTAATTGAATCATTATATAGTTTTATAATAACACTACTAGTATTTTTAGTTATTATTAAAGGAATAGTTTTCATTGCATTTAAATCAAAAGATATTTTCAATGCAGGGAGAGTGCAAAATGGGTTGGTAGACCCAAAAGAATTTGGGAAGGAAATTATTAAATTTGGAGGTAGGCAGATTGCAATTATAGCTTCACTTATAGCACTTTTCCTATCACTTGGATTTGTAGTAAAGATATTCAATTTAGCATATAGCCCTAGGGGAGTTGCATATGGGGCGAGTTACACGGATATTCATGTAACATTACTTTTTTATAAAATATTGATTGTAGCTTGTATCATTGCTTCAGTAGTAATATTTATCAGTGTTTTAAAATCAAAGGTT
The DNA here is from genome assembly GCF_050717635.1 of Clostridium sp. Lineage (GTDB taxonomy): Bacteria > Bacillota > Clostridia > Clostridiales > Clostridiaceae > Clostridium_AD. Next base: position 15,040 of record NZ_JBOITO010000006.1, on the reverse strand, counting down.
AAGCCTATAATAATATCAATTTCTGGTATAGTCTTGATAAGCATTGTACAAGTAATATCAGGAGCAGTAGTTCAAAGTAGTATTGTAAGTCCGAATGAAAAGCAATTTGAAAGACCATATATTCAAAATAATATCGATTTAACAAGGAAAGCTTTTAATTTAGAGGATATCACTGCAAAAGCTTTTCCTGTAAAGAACGATTTGGAAAAAAAAGATATTTCAGATAATCAGAAGACAATAGATAATATTAGGATAAATTCAACTGGTCAGGCGCTTGAATTTTATAATCAAGTTCAAATATTAAGATATTACTATAATTTTAATGATATAGACGTAGATAGATACAAAATAAACGGTAAATATAGTCAAGTACTTATTTCAGCAAGAGAAATAGACTCGAAATTGTTATCTCCAGACACTTGGCAAAATACTCATTTGATTTATACTCATGGGTATGGTGTTGCAATGAGTAAAGTAAATGCTGTTACATCAGAAGGGCAGCCTGATTTTGTAATAAAAGATATGCCAATTTCAAACAGTACAGATATTAAGTTAACTAATCCAAGAATATACTTCGGTGAGCAAACAGATATGTACGCATTAGTAAATACTAGTGTAAGTGAATTTGACTATCCCCAAGGTGAGGTTAATGAGCTTACAAGTTATGCTGGAGCAGCCGGAATCAAAATGAGTTTTATTAATAAAGTTTTATTTGCAATAAATAATGGAGAATTGAATTTTCTATTATCAAGGGATATTAATAGCACAAGTAAAATTCTCATTAATAGAAATATAGTTGATAGGGCGAAAAAGATAGCTCCATTTTTAAATTATGATCAAGATCCATATGTTGTTGTAAGTGAAGGCAAAGTATACTATATACTGGATGCTTACACTACATCTACCCAGTATCCATACTCGCAGCCACAAAATGGAATAAACTATATTAGAAATTCGGTTAAGGTTGTGATAGATGCTTATGATGGGTCTACAAATTACTATATGGCAGATTCAACTGATCCAATTGTGCAAACTTATGCAAAAATTTACCCTGGATTTTTTAAGGATATATCAAAGATTCCAGCTGACATAGAAGCGCATTTTAGATATCCATCTGATATATTTAATATTCAAAGTGCAGTACTTGGGAAATACCATGTAACTGATCCAGGAGTCTTTTATAGTGGTGAGGACATTTGGGATGTTTCTAAGAATGCAAACTCAGTAGGTGGTGAGATTAAAACAACTATTCCACCATATATTATACGGAAATTACCAGATGAAGAAAGTGAAGAAATGATATTACAACAATATTTCAACATAAAAGGAAAATTTAATATGACAGCAATTTTAGGTGCTAGAATGGATGTGGGAAACTACGGCAAACTTGTACTGGATAAATTTCCAGCAGAAAAAACAGTATACAGTCCACACCTCTTTAATCAGAGGGTAAGTCAAGATACTACAATTTCAGCACAGCTTTCACTATGGGATTCAGGCGGATCTGAAGTACAATATGGAGACACTGTAATTCTACCAATAAAAAATTCGCTTCTTTATATTGAACCTCTATATATAAGGGCTAGTGGGAAAAACAGTATTCCTGAAATGAAAAAAATAATATTATCATACGATAGCAAGCTAATTATGGTTGATAATATGGAAACTGGCCTGGCCCAGATATTTAATTATAAGGAACCAAATGAAGTGATTACAGGTGATGGAACTACTACAGAGCCATTAAGCCAGGCTAAGATGGAGTTAATTAAGCAGGCAAATGATTTATATTTGAAAGCGCTTGAAGCTCAAAGAAATCTAGATTGGACAAAATATGGAGAATATAATAAGCAACTTGGAACCTTACTAAAACAATTAAATGAATAAATAACAAAAGACAGATGCAAAATTGCATCTGTCTTTTGTTTTAGAAAAATTAATTTATATAAATGTCGTTCATTAAAGAGGAATATTGTAATAAATGTAGAATAATGGAATTGTAGATTAGTGAATTCTTATATATTATACATTAACAAATAAAAAAGCAGAAACAAACTACTACACCGATAATAATAGAAGAAAGGGAAGGTTTTTATGGAGACGAGAGATAATAGAAAATTTTTTAGAATTCAATGTAAAACACCAATTTGCACACGGATTTCTATTGTTAAAGTTAATAATAAAATAGTCACTACTGGAACAGGGAATATATGTGTTGAAAATATTAGCAGTGGTGGTCTTAAGTTTTTATTTAGTTTAAATCTCCCAGTAAGTAATATTATTGTTATTGAGTTTAAGCTTATCATTGAAGAGGTGAGTACTGTTTTTTATGGTTATATTGTTAGAAAAGAGGAAATTGCTAGAGGTATATATAGATACGGAGTTCAATTTGTTAATAAGGCAGATGAAGAGCATGAACAGTTCATAGGTAAAATTAATGAGTTAAATAAATATGGTATTTTAAATAATTCTGAACTTTGCTCATGTGATGTAGTAGATTGTATTAGGAAAAATACGGGAAAATTTAATAAAAGAATATGTTTAAGATATAAACTTAATAATCATTTTGTTGCAAAAATGAAAATGAACAGAATCAGTAATAAAGCTAATATATCACAGTGGGTTACTATATTAATAAATAATATTTCACAAGAGGGTATTCAAATTATTACTGATATTGATATAGCATTAGATGAGGATACAATTTTAGAATTTATTATAGTTCTTGCTGATATAAAAATTTATGTTAAAGGCTATGCGCTTTGGAGATCAAAAGTTGAAGAGAACAAATATAGATATGGGGTAAAATTAAATATCCCTGATTCTAAAAAAGAAAAGCTAGCTGGAATTTTAGAAGAAGTAGTAAATTTTTCTTTAGAACATGGATTATTAAATCAAGAATGTTTTATACTAAAGTTTAATTATTCAAAGCCTGAAGATCATAACGTTGAGTGGTGGGTATAAATATTTGCTGAATATATTACTGTATGTTATTATGTTCAGATGATAAAAACTTTTAAGTATAATATATTTATAAATAGATGGTATGTAGGGAGATGGAGAATTGAACAAAAAAATAATTTCGTTTGTAATGGCAATTAGCGTACTTATAAGTGTTAGTTTTACTAGTGTATATGCGGATTCTACGTCAGATAAGGCGAAAATCCATCAGATTCAAACTCAAAGAAAAGACATTGAAAACAAAGTTGAGAGTATGAATAATCAGCGTGAAACAGTTATGTCTAAAATCAATAGTAATGAAAGCAATATAAGTATAACCCAAAAATATATTAAGCAAACAAAAATAAATATTGAAAAAGCAGAAGATGATATTAAAGCAGAACAGAGTGTTTTTGATAAAAGAATGAGAGTTATGTATATTAATGGATCATCAAACTATATAAACATTGTTCTAGGCTCAAAGGGTATAAGTGATTTTATGTCCAGAGTAGAAAACATTAAAATAATAGTAGAATTTGATCAAAATGTTATTAATAATATGAAAATAAAAGAGGAAGCAATTAATTTAAAAAAGATAGCACTAGAGACAGGAAATACAAAGCTATTAGCTTTAAGAGATGATAATAAAAAAAAACTAGCTATTTTAACTAAGCAAAAGGCAACTCAAAACACATTGATATCAGAATTAAATGCTCAAGAGAAGAAGTATGGGGCGCAACTTATAATAGCGCAAGCAGCTGAATTAAGAAAAGCTACTGCAGCTAAGGTAGCATTAGCTAAACGAGAGGAAGCTTCTAGACAAGCTCTCAAAACCGCTGAAAAAGCTATTCCTACTACACCACAAACTAGCACTGTGGCAATTAATAATGAAACAGGCGATTTGGATTTGCTAGCTAGATTAATAACTGCTGAGGCAGGAGGAGAATCTTATAAAGCTCAGGTTGCTGTAGGTGCAGTAGTTTTAAATAGAGTTAAGAGCAGCAGTTTTCCTAGTTCCATAAGTGATGTTATAAGTGAAAAGACTAATGGTGTTTATCAGTTTACACCAGTACTGAATGGTAACATTAATAGACCTGCTCAGGCAAGTGCCGTTAAGGCTGCAAAAGCAGCACTCAGTGGAATTGATCCAACAAATAATGCACTGTTTTTTTATAGTGGTGGTACCCCGGAAGGGTTGACTTTGCCACAACCAGTTTCCATAAAAATAGATGATTTAACATTTATTTTTATGTTGTAAAAACTAATTTAGAATACTTTTATAAGTTTAAGCAAAGTATTATCCTCTCCAATTAAAGGAGGGGTTTTATTTATGCAATTATTTATACATTATAAGATATATGTATGGTTTTTAGACAGTTTAGCAAATTTGATTGTACACATTCCTTTTGTTTAGATTTATATTATACCTATAGCAAGTGACTAACTTGGTAAATACAAAATTTCTGTAGGTTAATAGCTTATGGCATATTTTCAAACGGAGGAATAAAAATGAAATTTAATGTAGATCAAACTATTGATGTAGAAAAAACAAATGCTTATATGGTTGGTGCTGGACTTGCATCACTTTCCGCTGCAGTATTTTTAATTAGAGATGGACATGTTCCAGGAAAAAATATTCATATATATGAAGAACTAAACATAACAGGCGGGAGCATGGATGGATATGGAGATTCAGAGAAGGGTTATGCAAACCGTGGTGGAAGAATGTTTGATGAGGAAGCATATGCTTGTACTTTTGGAGTAATGGAAAGCATTCCTTCATTAACAGATCCTAAAATCTCAATCCTTGATGAATTTAATGCTTTTAATAAAAAAAATCGTACCTATTCAAAAGCTAGATTAATAGACAATGAAGCTAATATATTGGAGTCAGCATGTTTAGGATTTAATCGCGAAGATAGAATGGCTTTATTAGATATGATGACTAAAGCTGAAGATACTTTAGGTACAAAAACTATTACAGATTGTTTCCCAGAGTCATTTTTCAAAACAAATTTTTGGTTTATGTGGACTACAACTTTTGCATTTGAACCTTGGCATAGTGCTATAGAGTTTAAGAGATATCTTCATAGATTTATCCATGAACTACCACATCTAAATGATATGTCTGGAGTACGTCGTACACCATATAATCAATATGATTCTATGTTATTACCTATGACTAAATGGTTAGAAGCACAGGGTGTTAATTTTGAACTTAACTGCAGAGTAACTGATTTAGAATTTAAGCCATCAGTTGCGGAGACCACAGTTACTGCATTTAAATGTGTTAAAAATGGATTCGAGACTAGAATAGAAGTTTACGATGGAGACTTTACTTTTGTTACTATCGGTTCTTTAACAGCTGGTAGTAGCCAAGGTTCAATGACTACAGTGCCAGTGATTAATGATAAACATGTAGGTGGAGCATGGGATCTTTGGGAGAAAATAGCTGAAGGACGCCCAGAATTTGGTAAACCAAAAGTTTTTGATGAACGTGTTGAAGAATCAATGTGGGAGTCTTTCGTAGTTACACTTAAGGATCCAACTATGGTAAATAAAATAATAGAATATTCAGGGAATCAGCCAGGAACTGGAGCTATGATGACATTTAAAGAATCGGGATGGTTTATGTCAATAGTTCTATATAAGCAACCACATTTTCTTAATCAACCTGAAAATGTACAAACTTTATGGGGATATGGATTGTATCCTTATGCAAAAGGTGATTTTATAAAGAAGAGAATGGTGGATTGTACAGGTGAGGAAATATTAACTGAGCTACTGTATCACCTAAACTTCAAAGATGATATGAAAAAGATTATTAAAACATCTATTTGTATACCATGTATATTACCTTTTACAACAGCACAATTTTTAACTAGAGCAAAGGGTGATAGACCAGAAATTATACCAGAAGGTTCAACTAACTTAGCATTACTTGGACAATTCTGTGAAATGCCAGATGACATAGTATTTACAATGGATTATTCAGTAAGAAGTGCACAAACTGCTGTTTATAAATTCCTAAATCTTAATAAAAAGGTTACCCCTATTTATAAAGGACAGCATGATGCTCGTGTATTAATTAATTCTGCGGGTACAATGATGCGGGATGCTAATCTACGTGAAGAAGTTTTAGCACTTAAAGATATGATATTGAAATAATTTAACTTAGAAGGTCCTCCAGTTTTCCATAAAGTGAAAGCTGGAGGACCTTTTTTATTTATATTTAGCTAAAACACCAACCATACTACCTTCCACCACATTTTCAATCTTTTCTGCCATAATTTGTGGTGAGTCTTTCATGCCGGTTTTAATCCATTGAACGATTACACCCACAAAAGCATGGGTATAAAAATCCGCAATAAAATTTTTGTAAAGATCAGGAATATTCATGCCAAGGGATACATCGTTAACAACTCCCATGATAAGTTCACAACTAAATTCAAAGAAATATCCATCAAAAGCATTTTGACCAGGTGTGTTAAGCGCATTAATATAAAAGGACTTATTTTCCATTAGGTAGCACAAGCTTCGGTACATTCCGTCAGTCCAATTATCATAATGCTTGTAGTTAGCGATACATTCTGTAACTTCAGTGTGATAAATCCAATTCACAAGGTCAAATTTATCTTTAAAATGATAGTAAAATGTTTGTCTATTAAGGCTACAGTTGCTGGTAATATTTCGGATAGAAACTTTTGATAAAGGAACTGTTTGCATTATCTCCTTTAAGGATAAAGCAAGGGCCTTTTCTGTTATTGTGGATTCAGACATATTTATCACCTACAAAGTTAATTATACACCATAATTATGAATTTTTTGTAGACAGTTTTATACTTATTCAAGTGGTGGCGAGAGAAACTCGTGTGGTATAATAAAATAATTAATGCATAAAGGAGTTGTGGATTTAAAATGAAACTAAATATACTACACACTAATGATATTCATAGTAATTACGAGAATTTTTCTAAGATTGTAAGTAAAATAGAAGAAATAAAAGATGAAAATACAATAATATTAGATGCAGGTGATTTTGCTGACTTTAAAAGTCTAGAACTTCAGGGAACAAATGGGCTTGCAGCTATAGAGCTATTAGAGTGTGCAGGTTACGATGCCATAGCAGTAGGTAATAATGAAACCTTTGATGGATATGATACATTAGTTAATATGGCAACAAAATCAATGGTTCCATTTTTGACCTGTAATCTTGTTAAACTCGGTGATTCTGATATTGAAGGTGTGAAAAAAAGTATTCTATTACATAAAAATAATCTAAGAATTTTAATTATAGGGACATCACCGAATTTAGGAGTATTTAATGAATTATTCGGTTTTGAAATTAAAGACCATATAGAAGCAATAAAAAAAGAAATAAAATTAAATAAAGGTGAGTATGATTTGTGTATAGTTTTATCTCATTTAGGAATTGATAATGATAGAAAAGTAGCAGCGATAGATGAGGTTAACATAATAATAGGTGGTCACTCTCATATACTGATGGAAAAGTCTGAGATTATTAATAATACTATAATACATACTTCGGGATGCTTTGGAGAGCATTTGGGACTTCTAAGAATTGAGTTTAATCAGACAAAAGTAGAATTAATAGAGGATAAAAACATTAAAATCTATGAATGTTCTTCTAATGAAAAAATTAATAATATATTAAAAGAAAACAAAGAAAAAGCAATAGTAACCTTAAGTACAAAACTATATAATATTGATGCTGATCTATGGCATGATGTAGTTGAGGAAAATCCTATAACAAATTTACTGGCTGATGCACTTGTAGATATTTTTAAAACTGATATTGGATTAATAAATAGTGGTGTGATGAATGGCGGTATTAGAAAAGGAGGAGTTTCTCGTAAAAAGCTTATAGAAATATGCCACTCACCATTAAATCCAACATATTTTGAGATACAAGGCAAATATATTAAAGAAGCTCTGCAGAATTCCTTAGACAGTGAGTTTTGCTATATGGACGGCAAAGGACCAGGGTTTAGGGGTAAGTATTTAGGAAGACTTCATGTTTCTAATGCATTGATTGAGCATGATGGAAGAAGGATAATGAATATTATTATTAATGATGAATGTCTTAATGAAGAGAGGTGGTATAGCGTTGCTTCTTCAGATTATCTTCATAGAGGAACAGGATATACTTCACTTAAGAATAATAGAAATGTAAGATATAATAAGGAGTATTTACGAGATACCTTAAGTGAATATTTATGTAAGAGTGAATTTATTGAAAGAGCTTTTAGTGATAGATGGGCACAGAAGAGTTTACGCTAAACTAGCACACATTCTATAATACCTTCATATCTTAGTAGTAAAAAAATATATGAAGGTGTGTAATGAAAAAGAGATATGCAACTGCGCTAAATTGTATTGATGGCAGAACTCAAATTCCTGTAATAAATTGGTTGAAAGAAAACTTTGATGTGGATTATGTGGATTTAGTCACAGAACCTGGAATGGATAAGGTGTTAGCTCAATGCCACTTTGTTGAAACTTACAGGTTAAAAGAAAATACTATAATTTCAATAACAGCTCATAACTCAAAAGTAGTTGCTGTAGTAGGACATTATGATTGTGCTGCAAATCCTGTTAGCGACTACAAACACTTTCAAGATATAGTGAAATCAACATATGAAGTGAAATCATGGGGGCTTCCAGTTATAGTAATAGGTCTATGGGTTGATGAATTTTGGCATGTACATGTTGTAAGTGATTAAATTTCTCGCACCACTTGTGCGAGAAGCTTAGACTTTTGCAAAGCACCACGCAAATGCATGATGCTTTGCTATTTTCTTAGACTGGAAAGTTTACTATTTGTATGGGCTCAGACTTCTTAAGAAAACTGGAATATCTTTTAGTAACAAGTATCTTGACTAAAAAGTCATATATAATATCTGCTGTTTTTACAATAGAACTTATGGTAGCATACTCGTCATACCCATGAATATTTTCTCCTTCAGCGCCAAAAATAATTGCAGGCACATTTATCCTTGAACCTAAGTGGTTAAAGTCACCAACGCTTTGAAAGTAAGAGATACTTGCCTCCTGATTACAAACTTCCACTATTGATTTTAAGAAGACAGCGACAAAGTGATTTTGCTTCGGTACTATATACGGCATATAGCCCCTGCTACCGGCTGAAGGTGCATCTCTAAAAGAAATTTTAAAAGTACTTTCAATATTTGCTTTTTTTATGGCATCCACTATGTTATTTTCTATTGTTTTTTCAGTTTCGCCTATGACAACGTGCCAAAACAGCTTAACTTTAGCATGATCTGGAACACTACAAGCGCCACCATTGCTTTCTACAGCGATGACACATGCCACGCCTTTTCCTAAAAATTCTCCTTCAACATATTCGATTTTTTCTAATTCGCACATGAATTTTCCGGCATCCACTGCTGCGTTAATACCTGTTTTTGGGAATGCTGCATGGGCAGCTTTACCAAAAAATTCAACCTCAAGACCATATCCACCTCTTGCACCAAGAGACACATCCGGAAAAGAACGATTATTGAACCCTGCGCTTGGCTCAGTACTTATTACAAAATCAACGTCTTTAAGTAATCCATCTTCAATTAATGCATTCGTTCCAAGCCCAAAGGGGCCTTCTTCATCAGAAACAAATGTTGCAATAATCTTCCCGCTAAAACCATTGTGGAGTTCATGAAACTTTCTGATAGCAAGCATAGAAGCACAACTACCTGATTTCATATCAAGAGCGCCAAGACCATAAATTTTATCTCCTTCTACCAATCCTTTATAGGGATCTTTAGACCAACCATTACAAAGAGTAACGGTATCCATGTGGGCATTTATACAAATAATAGGGCCATCATGATCACCATTAAGTTCACAGACAACATTTTTTCCTCTAAAATTAGTGATTTTAGATTCATAGTAATTATGAATATAAGCGTTCATACCATTTTTAATAAACCAGTGGTATGTAAAATCCATAATAGCATCTTCAAAATAATAAGGACTAGGTATTGAAATCAATTCTTTCATTAACTTAATTACTTTATAGGGTGTAATTTCTTCTTGTATTTGTAAATTATGCTCGCCCATTTTTTTACCTCTTCCCTTTAAATATGAATATTGAAGTATTGTTATAAAATTTTAATATTAACTCCTCCTTCATTCTTCGTATTATGAATTCATCCCTTAATAGGTAGCATTAAATATGTTATAATTATATTATTAATCAAATAACCACAAGCTTGCTGAATCGCTCCATATAAACTGAGTTAAAGACAGTGGTAAGAAATATAATATAAAAGCATTAGAGGAGTAGATATGAAAAAATATGACGAACGAGATATTATATTTGCAAGGATGAATTATAAAGAAGGAAGTGAAATTTATGAGGATTATTATAGTAATAACCCTCATTTAAAGGAAGCGGATGATTCATTAAGAAGCTTACCTCCTATGGGAGGCGAGGGGTCAGTTATGTTTAATAAAATTAATTCACCAATAGTAGATGCTTCTTTTAAATATTTATATGATATAAGAAAACTCAGCGAAGGTGAAGTATCCAAGAACAAAGCCACCATAGACCCAATTATTATGACAGAAAGAATTAAGGGATTAGCTAAGTTTTATGGTGCAAAATTAGTTGGTATAACTGAAATGAAGGATTACCATTATTATTCTCATAGGGGACGACACGAAGAAAACTATGGCGAGGAAATTACTAAGAAACATAAATATGGAATTGTGTTTGCGGTTCCTATGGATACTGAAATGATTATGAGAGCACCAAAACTTCCGGAAGCTATGGCTACAGTAAAAGGATATGTGGAGTCAGCAACTGTAGGGATGTTACTTTCATATTATATTAGAGAGCTAGGGTATGATGCTAGAAATCATATGGATGGAAACTATTTAGTAGTAGCACCTCTGGTAGCGAGAGATGCCGGCCTTGGTGAGTTTGGTAGACATGGACTACTTATAACTAAAGAGTATGGAGCTTGTGTTCGTCTTGGAATAGTGACCACAGATATGCCTCTTATACAAGATGCAAAAGAAGATTTTGGTGTTTTGGAATTTTGCCTTGAGTGTGGAAGATGTGCAAAGACATGTCCTGGAAAAGCAATATCTAAGACGTCTATGTCAGAAGATGATGGCGTATTAAGATGGAAGATAAATGCTGAGGAATGTTATAGACGATGGAGGAGTTTAGGGGCGGATTGTGGTTTATGTATAGCTAATTGTCCATTTACATATGGTATTTCAAAAGATTTAATTTCTAACATTAAATCCTCTTCGGAAACTAGGCAAGGTATTTTAAAAGATTTTGAGGAAAAGTACGGTATAAGACCAATTATAAGGGAAGAACCTGAATGGTTAAAATAAACTACCTAAATAACAAAAGAACAAGAAAACATATGCTTTCTTGTTCTTTTGTTATTTAAAATAGATTTTTTACTCAGTATGGTGTAATTATATATTGATTATTTAGTATTATTCATTTATAATAATTATAAATGACATACCACACGGGGGTATAATAAAAAGCGTTATTATTCCATTTTTATATAGTTTACTATAACTTAGGTGAAGGATGTGTTTATATGATTAAGAATATTATAAAAAAAAGAAGGGTAATCCATGGAATTATAAGTGCAATTATTATTGGATCGGCTATGTATCTTAATGTTGGTATTGGTATTATATTAATCGTTGGCATGATTACAGGAGTAATATTTGGAAAAGTATTTTGTAGATGGATGTGTCCTTTAGGATTTGCTATGGAAAGTATGCTTGGAAACAATAAAGATACTAAAAACATACAAATGTATAATTATCACAAAATGGGATGCCCAATAGCGTGGGTTAGTGGTGCTATGAATAAGTTCAGCATATTTAAAATTAGAAAAGATACAACTAAATGTATTGACTGTGGGATTTGTGATAGTAATTGTTATATAGCAACTTTAAATGAAAAATATAGCTCGTATAATGAAGAAAAGCAAAATTCGTCAACACAGTTTAGTTGTTCAAAGTGTCTTGCTTGCGTGGAAAAATGTCCAACGGGAAGTTTGAAATATACATTTAAAAAGTAATATAAATAAGAATAGGAGAGAAGCACAATGATAGAAATAAGTGCAAGAATATTTGATTTGTTTATGAAGCCCTTTGAGAAAAGTGCTTTAAGCAAAAGAAGAAGAGAATTGATACCTCAAGCTAAAGGGAATGTATTAGAAATTGGCGCAGGAACAGGAATGAACTTTGATTACTATATTTCAGAGAATATATCAAAACTAACCATTGTGGAACTAAATCTAAATGGGCTAATAACTAAGAAACCACTTAATTCACAGATGAATATTAATTATGTGGTAGGAAATGTTGAAAAGTTACCCTTTCCAGACGGAACTTTTGATAGCGTGGTTTCAACTTTAATTTATTGTTCTGTTGATAATCCTGATAAGGCTCTTAGCGAAGTATATAGGGTGCTTAAGCCAGGTGGTAAGATGTATTTTATTGAACATGTTCTACCTGAGGAAAAACATTGTAAGCATTTAGTAAATTCTCTTAATGGTACATGGAGGTGTATAGGAAAGTGCAATGTGAATAGAGAAACTTTAGATACTATAAAAAAAGCAAAATTTAGAGTGGAAAGTTATGAACAGTTTGGTAAGGGAGTTGTAATATTTATTAAAGGCATAGGAGTTAAGTAAAAATAACAAAAGCCGTTATTCAAATTTAGGATAGCGGCTATTTGTTATTATAATGAATTAATAAAGATTGCTATTTTTTTAGCAATCCTCTTATGTCCTGCGTTATTTAGGTGCAAACCGTCTGGCTGATATAGTGTTTTTTGTGCAGAACTTAATGAATATATTCCACTTAATTTAAATAGATTTAAAAATGGCAAAGCATAATAATTTGAAACCTGTTCCATGGCATTAACATATACATCCTCTGTTAACCCATATATATTTGGATTTGAGAAAAATCCATCTGTTTGTAATGGTGAGAATACTGCAATAATCTTATCGGGGTATTTTTCAATTAGTCCATTAAATAAGACATGACATGCTCCAAAGAATGTATTAATAGTTCTATCACTCATCCTTCCAAGTTGTACACCTCTTCCGAAGTCATTTACTCCACCAAACACAGTTATTAAATCCGCAGCAGAATCCATTGTAGTATATCTTATTGACATTGGGTTAGGGTTTAAAACTTCTTCTGACATTCCTATACAGGAACCACTTATACCATAATTTCTAATAGTAGAAAATTCTAAATAATCTTTTATATAATCGAAATATCGCTTTGTAGCAAGAGAATTAGTACTATCAGTTATACTGTCACCCATTACATTCCATATTTTATTTGACCAATTAGTTAAAATCATTTAATCACGCCCTTAGTCAAGTATTATGTTTAAATTATAGTTCAATTATACTATTGTTATTATTTATAACAAACCTATTTATAACGGAGATTTATGAAAAAAAAGAATGTACCGTTAATTTTCAATTTGTAGCTCTGAATCAGAAATAAAGTTGGTCCAAAAGGAATTAATAAAATCACATGATGAGCTAGAAATAAAAGTTGTAGAAAGAACTAGCGTATTTTGATTATTTGACTGGATTTCCAAATAAAAGGTTGTTTATTGATAGATTAGAGAAGTGTATTATTGAAGCAATTCCAAATAAAAAAGCACTAGGGGTACTATTTCTTGATTTAGATTCCTTTAAAAGGGTAAATGATACAATGGGACATGTTAAAGGTGATGAACTTTTAAAGATGGTTTCAAAAAAGTTATTAAATACTATAAAAGAAAGTGATACTGTTTGTAGAGTTGGCGGAGACGAGTTCCTTATTTTAATTAGAAATTTGGACGATGAGAATTATATCAGAGAAATATCTGAAGAAATTCTTAACACTTTTAAAAATTCATTTATTATAGATAGTAACGAGTTGTATAAAGAAATGAAGTTAATCAATTGTTTATATAAGGCAATAGAGCGAAATGAATTTGAATTATATTATCAACCCCAAGTAAGTGTAATATCAGGTAAAATTATTGGATTGGAAGCCCTAATAAGGTGGAATAGTGCGGAACTTGGGAGGGTAAGTCCAGTAGATTTTATACACATATCTGAAAAGACTGGACTTATATTACCAATAGGTGAATGGGTACTTAAAGCAGCCTGTAGCCAAAACAAAAAAGGCATGACGATGGAATACTTAATGTACCAATAGCTGTTAATCTTTCGGTAAATCAATTTCTAAATAAAAGGATAATTGAAGATATTATTAAAATATTAAAGGAAACAGGATTAAATCCAAAATATTTGGAACTGGAAGTCACAGAAAATATAATTATGAAGGAAACAGAATATATTATTGAATCTCTAAAACAATTAAAAGCACTTGGAGTAGAGATTGCAATAGATGATTTTGGTACAGAATATTCATCTTTAAATTATATTAAACAATTACCAGTGGATAAAATAAAAATAGATATATCTTTTGTAAGAGGAATAAATATAAAACATAAGGATGAAGCAATTATTAAGGTGATAATTTCATTAGCTAAAAATTTAGGTTTAAAAGTAATTGCTGAAGGTGTGGAAACAAAGGAACAATTAGATTTCTTAAAAGAACAAATGTGTGATGAAATACAAGGTTATTACTATTATAAGCCAGTACAAGCTCATATAATAGAAGAATTAATGGGGAATTAATAAATAATCAAGAGAAAGTCGACAGTAGAAAATAATACGTAGCCATGCGTATCGGAGTATGAGATATGGAGTTATTTATATTTATATGTAGGAATATGAAGATAACTTATCCAGAATGCATATAACAAAAACTTGTTATTCTTTTTATATGATACAATATTCCTTGTCGTCACTTGATGGCAAGGCAAATTGGTCTTTGAAAATTAAACAGAGAAATAGGTAAAGAATAGCAAAATAGTATTTTGCTAAACCAGTTAATTACTTTAGTAAAAAGAAGTAAATTTTTAGTCGTAAGACTAAATAGTATGTAATGAGCTTGCGAATCAACCTAACGGTTGATTAACCATCTTAACAGTTGGCGCAGA
>NZ_JBOITO010000005.1:0-27745 GCF_050717635.1 Clostridium sp. | reverse complement strand
TCTGCGCCAACTGTTAAGATGGTTAATCAACCGTTAGGTTGATTCGCAAGCTCATTACATACTATTTAGTCTTACGACTAAAAATTTACTTCTTTTTACTAAAGTAATTAACTGGTTTAGCAAAATATTATTTTGCTATTCTTTACCTATTTCTCTGTTTAATTTTCAAAGACCAATTTGTTGTTTTTGTATATTCGTCAATCACTGACGACTTCTACTACTCTACTAGACATTTCTTGTTTTGTCAACAAGTTTTTAAAAATAATTTTCATTTAAAAATAAATCGAACAACAATCAACATTTAGCTTACTGCGCCGCTGCTTTACGACGACAAGGAGTATTCTATCATATACCTACTATATTATATTTAAAGTAGCCGAGTAAAATCCACAATTATATGCAACATTCTCTATAATACTACTAATTGTTAGGTTTCTTTTACCCTGATACACTAGGGTTAGTATACTCTGTTTTTATTAAACTTATACTTGCTTTATTGAATTACCCATACTTGAAATCACGAGTATGCGTGTTTCAGGTATCAAAACGTTATAAATCATCTTGTACTTCCTTTAAAAAGACTTCAACCATATTTTTTTCACATTCAAATCCTAGTGCTTTTAATGAACTTTGTAATGCTAATAGAGTATATGCCATTTTATCCTTCCTCGCATTTTCTCCCATATGTCCTATTCTTATTACTTTTCCTTGTAGATATCCAAATGAACCAGCTATAAATACATTAAATTCGTCAATCATATGTTTTAACAATTCTTTATCATTTATTTCCTTCGGAATTTCTATAACTGTTACAGTATTCGAGTATCCTTCTTTAATGTATAAATTAAGGCCCACTTCCATTATAGCTTTCCTTGTAGCTTTTCCAATAGCCTCATGTCTTTGAAGTATACCTTTATCATCTAATATATTATCAATAGCCTGCCTAAGTCCAACAATATCACTTATTGGTGGTGTATAAGGAAACCATTTATTCTCATAATAATCTTTCCATACAAGTAGATTACAATAATAAGATGCTATAGGGGTTCTTCTTTGCTGCATTAATTTAAATGCATCTTCACTTATACTTATGAAAGTAAGCCCCGCTGGTGCAGAAACACATTTCTGTGAAGCACCGAGTGCTATATCTATTCCCCATTCATCTACTCTAATATCTTCTCCACCCATAGCTGCTACACTGTCCACTACAGTTAATATACCCTTTTTCTTTAGCAAATGGCATATTTTATCTATATCATTTAGAACACCTGAAGGAGTGTCACAATGCACTATTGTAGCATATTTAAATTCATGATCTTTTTCTAGAAACTTTTCTAATTCAATTATATCTATATTACATTTTCTATTACCTTTAAAAAAAACCGCTTCTCCACCATATAGCTTAACAAAATCTGCAAATCCTTCTCCAAAAATACCATTATCAATTACTAACACCCTATCATGAATTTCAGTTAGCGATGCACATGCAGCTTCAAGCCCTAAAATCCCCTCACCACTTAGTACTCGAACTTGGTTATTAGTTTTTAAGAACTCTCCTATCTTTTCACAAGTTTCTTTGTAAAATTCATAAAATTCCAAATCCAAATCCGGATTAGTAGTAACTAAAGACCTTGCAATTCTAACGTTTTCTCTTACCTGCGTAGGTCCTGGAGTCATTATCTGAGACACTTTCATATTTGCCACTCCCTTTAAATTTAGTTTATATTGTTAAATATTATATCACTATTAATAGATATTGAAAATTGTATGCATACAATAGATTTTGAAAATTTAAAATATGTATACTCTTTTTGTTTTTTGTCAATATTTGTAATATAGTGAATTGTAATATTTTCAAATAAGTATTTCACAAAATTAAAAGTAGGTGTAAATAAATGAATATTAAAAGCGCTCTTATTAGTTCTAATTTTAAATTAATTACTATAATTTGTATTTTCATTTGTGTACTAGCCATTAGGCCTTCTAGTACTTTAACTCCCGTACCTTATAATGACTCAAGGATAATAACTTTAGAAGAAATTTTACCTACCCATAACTCTACAATATCGTTTTCAAATAATTTAGCTTCTTCTGCGAGCTTAGAAGTAGTTGATAGTCAAGAGATTACTTTAAGTCATGGTGATACAGAAGATATTAAAATTGATATCTCAAAGTCTAATATAACTAATGAAACTCAAGTTGTTAATACTCACCTACCAGATTATTTAATGTACAAAAATGTGCATACAACAAATTTAAAAGATTTTTTAAAATCAAGAAATTCTCTTTTAGCTGAAGAACCCTATTTTTCAATAATACTATCTGTTAGCAAAGATTTTAATCTAAATCCCCTTGTTTTGTTTGCTATTACAGGGCAAGAGCAATCTTTTGTCCCCAAAAATAATAAAAATGCTTATAAAATTGCTAACAATCCCTTTAATGTATTTAATAGTTGGCAAAAGTATAATACTAACATTGAAGATGCTTGTACAATCGCTGCAAGAACTTTGTCTAACCTAAGCAAAAACAAACCTAATAATATAGATGCTCTTACTTGGATTAACAGAAAATATTCTCAAGATCAGAACTGGTCAAAAGCAGTTCGGTCCATATTTAAACAAATTGAAAATAATGTTTCTTATCTGAAATAAATTAAATATAAATATCTTTTAACGTGATTTTATTAATACTAGCAGTAAACTCACAATGTAGGTTATGCTTGAAAAAATCAATGACACTATTAGAAAACCTATAAGCACAATGTTATATTTCAATATATTTTTTTCCATACCAAATCTTGTGAATCCAAGCACATTTATAACTCCAATTACTAGGAATATTATAATTAATCCCTTAGAAGCACCTTTAATATCTGCAGAACTTAATGATATATGAGATGAGATAAATATAGCCAGTAACAAAAACACTATAAAGTATGGATTTGCAAAGTTCCTAATGGTGAAAATAGATGTTATTAACTTAATATAAGAATTCAATATTCCATTTATAGTTGCACCATCTAACTTAGTTATATCCAAATTGTTCATAGATATAGCTATAAATTCATTATATGCCCTTGGAATTATAATCCGCATTAAAGCAATTATAGAAGCAATTCCTCCTAATATAGGGGCAATACCGATGAAGAAATTACCTATTTGTTGATATACGTTGTTAGGGTTATAAGAATGATTAACATATCCAAGTACTCCATTTTCATCTCTCTTTTGTAATAGTACGACTTTTACAATTTTGTGGCCAAAAATAAAACAAAAGATAGTATGAGAAATTTCGTGTATAGGAACCCCTATAATAGCAGTTATCGCAACTGCTTTCCATCCAAAACTCTTTTGGAAGTTTGCTATTGAACGCTCCCTTAAAAATCCGAGAATAAATCCTACAAGAATTATCATCCCAGTCATATATAGCGTATCTACCATTGTCTTTATTAATAAGTGCGTCAAGTAATCCATTAAATCACCCTTTCAGATTTTTCTTACATTAATATCATCATATACTTCTTATTAATCTAAATGAGATATATCAGCCTCTATTATAATTTCAATTTTTGTACCCTGTACTTCTAATACCGTTAAACATGTGTCATACATAAATGGTGGCTTCCAAAAGTCCTCCAAAGAACGATTTTTTATTATTAAATAGAGAGCCTTTATAACAAGTGTATGTGTTACTATTAATATATTTTCACAAGTTGTATTAATTATAATGTGCTTTAATACCTGTTTTACTCTTTGAATTAATTCTTCAAATCTTTCCCCATCTATAGTTTCATATAAATGAGGTTTGTTCCAAAAATTATACTGCTGCTGCGTATACAACTCTTTTATTTTTTCATTCTCCATACCTTCATATACTCCAAACCCCATTTCTTTTAAATCTTCAATAATAGTAATTTCTGTAGTCTTATCTCCTCTAATATAATTTGCTGTATCAATCGCTCTTCCTAAAGGACTACAATAAATATAATCAAATTCTATATGTTTTAAACTCTTCCCAAGCTTAATAGCATTGTCCACACCTTTTTTCGTTAAATTAGAGTTTTTCCATCCCTGCATCCTACCTTGTTTATTCCACTCTGTTTCTCCATGCCTTGTTATATATATATTCAAATTTCAAACCACCCTTTATATATTAGAAATCAGTCATTTCTTTATTAATACTACAAACAATTTTAACATATAAAATAATTAAAAGGAAAAATCTAAATCTTTGATTCCTTATACAATGATTCATAAGAAAATACCCCCTAGGATTTTTTGATCCGTTTACGACAAGTGTAGATGATAGCTTCCTTATAAAAGTGGAGATGAAATACTAAAGGAAATGCGACAATTTTCGGAAACACCTGTAATCAGTATTTCTGCAAAGGACATGATTGGCACAAAGATTGATTTCTTTAAATTAGGGGCAGATGACTATATTACAAGACCTTTTGATTTAGGTGAAGTAGTAGCACGAATAGAATCCAATTTACGGCGTTCCCACAAGCAAACACAAGAAATTAAGGTCTTTCGGTATAAGGACTTAGTGCTAAATGACAAGGCAAAGTCTTTACAAAATCTACCCTCTACGAATCTATTTGGAAGGATGAATATTTTGAGGATGATAATACTGTCAAAACCCATATCAGCAATTTGCGAAATAAACTAAAAAATTCAAATCCAAATGAAAAATATATTGAAACAGTATGAGGACTAGGCTATCGTGTATACAAGGATTAATTATCACTTTCATAACACTTTTCTTAAAATTCTTAACCTTTTCTAAACCTTTGAGTTTTATACTAAAAGTAGAAAGGATAGGTGAACAACAATGAATAAACAGATTTTAACAAGGAAATTGAGGATGAATTATTAGATCTTGTTGGGATTTCTGATACAAAGAAAAAGAAAGCAAAGAACTTTTCTCTTGGTATGAAGCAGCGCTTAGGTATCGCTATTGCTCTGCTTGGAAAGCCTGAATTTCTTATTTTGGATGAACCTATAAATGGGCTTGACCCATTAGGTGTTGTAGAAATACGCAATTTACTAAAAAAAATATGTGAAGAGCGGGAAATGACAATTCTAATTTCGAGTCATAACTTACCCGAGCTCTATAAAACTGCTACTGATTACATTATCATTCACAAAGGCCAAATCAAACAGCACCTAACCCTTACACAACTTGAAGAACGTTGTAAACATCACTTTTTAATAAAATGCGATCAACCAGGAAAACTTGTGAGTATTTTGGAAACGAAACTAAATACAACCAATTATAAAGTTATGCCGGATGAAACCATTAAGCTGTTTGATTATCTGGAGGAAAAAGAACGAGTATCAAGAATCCTCTTTGAAAATGGGATTATGGCTACAAACTTTTCAAATGAGGGCGACACTCTTGAAGATTACTTTATTTCTATAGTTGGGAGTGATAAAAATGTATAATCTGATTAGAGCTAACTTATTTACGTTACACAAATCAATTACATTTAAGATACTTTTTATAATAACAACTCTAAGTGCATTGGCCATGGTGGTGATTTCGACAATAAAATAATCCATGACGCTATTGCAAGTGGCTACAGTAGGGGTACTGTCATAGTAAGTAAGTCAATTGTATTTTGTTGCGCCGTAGTGCTTCTTCTGCTTCCTTATGCCGTGATAATATGCATTGCACTTAGTACAGGTTCTAAGTTTAGCATGGGTAAGATATCAGTGGGTTTCCTGCATATACTGACCTCAGAAGCTGGTATAGTCTTTTCTACATCAGAAATGTGGAAACTATTGGTTGTTATGTTAACGTTGATGATCATATATGCGGCACAATTAAGTGTCTGTGTACCAATTGCTTTTATACTTAAAAAACCAGTGCTTGTGGTTGCTATTTATTATGGATTTACATTTTTTTGCTCTCAGTTGGCGGGATTAAGAGGTAGTTCCATCATTTTTGATGGTATTTTCGACTGTACGCCATTTGGAGGTAATTACACTTTTATTACATTGGATTCAGTAGCGGGTGACATCTTCAAGGCAATCGTTGTTAGTTTGATATTTATTATTGTAATGCTTGCTGTTACGTACTTTGCATTTAGAAAATCTGAAATTAAATAGCTGAAAGGTTGGTGGTGATAATGCTTACAATTGTGTTTGGAACTTTATGTATCTTGTTCATTATATATATTATTTATATTCAAATGCAATTGCACAATATCAATCGGTTAATAACTAAGAGACTACGGGAAAAGACTAGGCAGCCGATTAGTTTAGAGCTAATCAACAGTGACCTAAATACTCTGGCTACCAATATCAACAGATGTTTAGCCAGAGAAGAAAGATTGTGTATTGATAGTATAAAAAGAGAAAAGTGTTTTAAGGAGCTGATTGCGAATATGTCCCATGATTTGCGTACACCGCTTACTGCTATAAAGGGGTATCATCAACTTATGGAAAAGGGTGAAATGACCGACAATAAGGGAAAAAAACTTGGAATTGCGCAAAAACATACCGCAGAATTGGGACAGGTGATTGAACACTTTTTTGAGTATTCATATCTCATAAATTCAGAACCAGAAGTAAATATGGAACGAATTAATCTTACGAATCTTGTGACAGAGTGTCTTGCAGCATCAGTTCCCATATTCGAAGAAAATTGCTGAATGGATTGCTTGATGTCCAAGTGAAGCTACCTTTATTCAATAATAAATCAGAAAATCTTTGATGAAAGAATTAAGTTATTGATTTTTGTGCAACTTTATTTTAATTTAGTCAGGTCTTTATTTGGTGGAGCAGGTTTCTTTTTTAATGCGACACAAATATGCATAATTATAGAAGCAGCAAGTCCCCCAGAAGTATCAACCAATACATCTCTAAATGCAGGTCCTCTGCCTGGAACAAAAGCTTGATGCAACTCATCAGAACATGCATACACAAACACAATTAATATAGGCAAAATAAAACTCTTAATATCTGTATTTCCTTTTATATTCATAGCTCTATATGCCAGAATATACAAAATAAAATATATGATAAAATGTGCTGCTTTCCTAATTATAAAATCACATAAACCTCCAAGTATACTATTTAGGTCTAATCCAAGTGAATTAAATAAATATATAATAAATTTATTATTTTGATTTGATACTTTTGCTGGTTGACTAGAAAAGATAAATATTAAAACCATCCACCCTATAACCAAAATCCAATTAATATGTTTTTTCTTCATACTTATACCCCTCAAGCATTTCACTTTTTTTTGTTAACCTCTTGATTATGATTCACTTAAATCTTCTTGTCAATATTGTATATTAAGTTATTCATTTTTTTTGCATGTGTGAAGTATTTTTTTGCATGTTGACAAATTAAAACTTGCACGTTATAATAATTACAAGTTATTTTTATAAAGACTGTGACGAGAAGAGTATATGTAGGAAGTAGTCAAAGCGAGTGGATTATAGTGGAAGTTCCATACGATGCCTATATTGAAAAACATCTCTGAGTTTCCAGCTGAAATCCTTGTGAAATTAGGTATGGACGGAGCCTAACCGTTATATATAGGGCAGTATCGAAACACTGTTTCCGTACTGATTACGAGTGAGCTTTTTGAAGCTAATTTAGGTGGTACCACGGAAGTTTAACCTTTCGTCCTATAACAAGGATGAAGGTTTTTTGTTTTTTGTTTTAATATAAAAAAATATATAGCATATCCATGCTAATCATCACAAAAAAATATTAGGAGGTATTATTTATGATAACTTATAAAAACCAACTTGCAATTCCAGATAAATACGATCCACTTCTTGGACTAAAGGATACGGAAATTGCTATTAAACAGGTAAAGGATTATTTTGAAAATAGAATAGCAAAGGAATTAAATCTTACAAGAGTATCGGCTCCTCTTTTCGTAAAATCTGATACTGGCCTCAATGACAACCTAAATGGTATTGAACGCCCTGTTTCCTTTGATATGAAAGCTATATCTGATACAAACATTGAAATTGTACATTCACTAGCTAAGTGGAAACGTATGGCTTTATATAGATATGGATTTGATGCAAATGAAGGTCTATATACTGATATGAATGCTATAAGGCGAGATGAAGATTTAGATAACCTCCATTCTATATATGTAGACCAATGGGACTGGGAAAAGGTTATTCTTAAAGAAGATAGAACTTTAGACAAATTAAAAGAAATTGTAACTAATCTGTATAAGGTTTTTAAGGGTACTGAAGATCATGTTCACAAATTATATCCTAAAATAGAAAAATTTCTGCCAGAGGAAATTTTCTTTATAACTACGCAAGAACTTGAGAATTTGTATCCTTCTCTTACTCCAAAAGAAAGAGAAGATGCCATTTGCAAAGAAAAAACCGCAGTATTTATCATGCAAATTGGTGGCACACTAAAATCTGGAGAAAAGCATGATGGTAGAGCTCCTGACTATGATGATTGGTCACTTAATGGAGATATTGTATTCTGGTATCCCATACTAGAAAAAGCCTTTGAACTATCCTCTATGGGAATAAGAGTCGATGAAATAGCGTTAAAAAAGCAGCTTAAACTAGCTGGTTGTGAACAAAGAAGCTCATTTGAATTTCATAAACTTTTGCTTGAAGGTAAACTCCCATATACTGTGGGTGGTGGAATAGGCCAATCTAGAATATGTATGTATTTCTTAAATAAAGCTCATATTGGCGAGGTCCAGTCTTCAATATGGCCAGATGAAATGATAGAAGACTGCAAGTCAGAAAATATAATTTTACTTTAACCACATTAAAAACACCGTAAATAACTAATTTATTTACGGTGTTTTTGTAATATTTATAACTTATTATTATTTAAGTTTTACTGCGGTTCCATAAGCTATAACTTCTGCAGCGCCCTGCATTATAGCACTAGTTGCATACCTTATGTTAACAATACCATCAGCGCCCATGCCTTCTGCCTCTTCTACCATACGTTTTGTCGCTATAGCCCTAGCCTCATTCATCATTTCTGTGTAACTACTAATTTCTCCACCAACCAAGGTTTTAAATCCGCTTAAAATGTCTTTACCAATGTTTTTTGACCATACTACCGAACCTTTGGCCATACTAAGAGTCTCTAACTCTTTACCACTAATATAATCAGTATTTACTAATATCATCTTCGTCACCCCTCCTAATTTCTTTTATCCTTTCATACATGTTGTAAATTAAAACGCCTATAATTGCTATGAAAATAATCGTTAAAATAATCATTCCCAGAGGTACTAAGAAAGATGGTGCTCCCTCTTCTGCCATGGAATAAACTATACCTCCCGCATAGAATCCAGCTATTATGATAAAAATTAGTGTTATAAATACAGTTATAATGATTTTCTTCATTTTAACCCCCATATAAGAAAATGTTATTATACATATAATAACATAAATCACAGACAATTAAAATTATTACTTTAAAATTATCCTTATTAATTATACTTAGAGTTTTATAGTGTTTTAATACATTAAATGATAAAATATGTATTATAAATATATTAGCATCTATATAAAAAATAAATATTAAATTGTAATTTCAAACAAAAAAAGGGGGATTATTTAATGAAAATAAAAACTAAACGTACTCTACTAATTTTAGGACTTTTAAGTATGTCTATGCTTTTAGTGGCATGTATGCCGGGAGATGGTAGTTACTCTAAGGCAAGGCCTGCAAACTTCTTATCCGGTATTTGGCATGGATGGATTGCACCCATATCTCTATTTTTAGGTTTATTTAATCGCGGTCATCGTGTTTATGAGGTTTTAAATTCTGGATGGTGGTATGATTTCGGATTCTATATTGCAATTATTAGCGGTTTTGGTGGACTTTCCTTAAGTCGTAAGAAGAAAAAAGATAAATAGTACATTCAAAAATTTTCTATTAACTAATAGTAAAATTAATGGTAAACTATTTATAATCGATGTATATAGTTTTAATGTACATTATCGGATTTTTTTAAGTTTTATTATATTTCTTACATCTATACTCCATGTGATAGATGTAAGAATAAGATTGGAGGTTAAGCTTTGATTAATTCTAGAAAACAAATAAGTACTTCTACTTTAGAATCACAAAATTTATTTCAAGATATATTTATTCCCACAAATAGACGACCAGGTTTTATTAGATCCAAATCACCCAATATACCCATATATTTTTATAGATATATTGGTATTAGCGATAACAAGGAAATCTATTATGAGAATTTACATAAACTAAACAATGAACTAACTGAGCTAAAAAACTTATATTTGAACTTCACCTCTGGAATACCAGTGATACCTTTAGCTGCACCCATAGCTCAAATTCCATGGAATGAACTCCTTACATCTGATTTACATAAAAGAAAGGATTTAATTAGCCTTCTTAAGACTAAAGGATTATTTCCGAATTTCAAAAATAGTTTTTTTAATGATTATATACAAAATAGTTTTGATGAAACCACCGCTATTTATCTGAAAAATAAACATAATATCTCAGAAACAGTGATAAAGAATTTTGCTGTTAAATTTCTAGGATGGATTAACGAATTCACCCCAAAATTATTTGAAGATTGTAATTACGACCCAATGCACGAAGAAGATATAAGCAATCCTAAAGTACTTTTTTTTGGCGAGATAAAAAAGCATGAAGTATATTTTTTAATATTCTTATCTAAACTAGGCTGTGATGTTATTTATATTAATTCAATGTCCGATATAGTTTTTCCCGAAGTTGACAAGGGAAATATATATTCAAAAATTATAAAATTACCAAAGACAGAATCTATAGTAGC
This sequence comes from Clostridium sp., assembly GCF_050717635.1. Lineage (GTDB taxonomy): Bacteria > Bacillota > Clostridia > Clostridiales > Clostridiaceae > Clostridium_AD. Next base: position 16,948 of record NZ_JBOITO010000005.1, on the reverse strand, counting down.
ATTTGATTCCAACTCAAAACACAATTATAAGAAAACTAATAAGGAAGTTTCTAGTGAACTCAAAACGACTATTCCTAAAAATAACCAACCATTAACAGAAAATAAAAGTCCATCTTCCCATATAGTTTTTAAAGATTCTATTAATATTGTACTTAAAAGCAGTATGAATATATTTGATGATTTAATCTCGCCTGTAAATAAGAGAATTGGATTTTTAAGCGGTGCTTCGCCTTTTATCCCAGTATATTTTTATAGATATATAGGAATAAAACAAAACGAAGACGATTATTACAATGACCTATTTAAATTAGACAAAACCCTAAGTATCTTTAAAGGATTATATTTAAAATTTACAGACGGGATACATATAAGCACTAATTCTAAATTAATTACAAGTAGTCAAAATATATGGCAGTACGTAGATCCCTTTGACGCTTCGCTAACAAGTAAGCTTGCTACACTATTTATGGAACACAAAGTTTTCCCAGGTAATAATAAAGCTTTAAACTCATCTATGGCAAATAGTTTTAGTTATGTACTAGATTTATACTGCAAGGAAAACAAAAATTTAAACTTATCTAAAGTTAAAAACTTTTGTTTAAAATTACTTTCTTGGGCTCATGATTTTGTTCCAACCCTTATGAAGAATTTCGACTTTCAAAATGCATCAACAAATGATATTTTTAATCCTAAAATTATGTATTATGGAGACATTAAAAGACACGAACTTTTGTTTTTAGTTTTTCTATCCAGAATCGGATGCGATGTTATATATATAAATACTTTCTGTGATAAAGTTTTACAAACTTCCGAATATAGTGACACATTTTCAAAGTCCACTGAGCTACCATATAAAGGTGATTTAAAAGAATTTCCAAAAGAAGAGCTTCTAGTAAGACAGGAAACCATTGCCCTAAAAGCCTCAAATGAATTATCGAATAAACTTTATACCGATGATGATGGTTTTTATAAACCTTGGCAATTTGAAAATTATAAAACTCATCCTAGCACACTTAAAACTACCTTTTATGAACTTAAACTTTTATGGAATGAAGATTCTGCCTTACGTACAGGTTTTAAAATAGAGAATGGTACTGTATACATACCAAACTTATTTGCAAAAATTAGTGGGGTACATAGTGATTTGAATTTATACTGGAAAGATTTTTTCGGACTAAAATCACCAGAAAATACGCTATTTATACCTAACATCCCTTTTACTAATATAACTTACTCTAAAACGGATTTATACTCCTTAGCATTTGTACTTGATACTAGTGGTTTTATTGATAAGAAAAAACTCCTAGCTCATAGCTGTTATAGTTTTTCTTATTTAAAAACTTCTCTGCAAGATATTATTTTTGAAAAAATAAATTATTTAATGAAAACTGATATGCTAAAAAAAATTATCGATAAAGAATTCAAATTAAAGATTTTAATGACTATATTAAATATTGATAAAAATATACTACAGCTAATTCAGCAGTATGATTATCCTTCAAAAGTACCTAAACTTCTTATTTATGATAATAATGAAAGTATTTTCAGTGATGATGATGCTATTATGCTATGTTTCTTAAACCTATTTGGAATAGATATCACTATACTTACTCCTACTGGCTACAATAACATAGAAACGAAAATCAATGAGAAATTTTATGATATTCATAGATTAGAACAAGTAAATTTCAATTTACCACTACCTAATTTTAACGATGAAAAAAAATACACTCACGAAAAAGGAAAAGGCTTTTTATCTAATATTTTTAATTTTAAATAATAGTGAGTATAAATATAAATAACAAGTCAGTATGAGATTACCTATCATACTGACTTGTTATTTTACAACTTCTAGGTGGTCTCTATTCCATAATTGCTACACAGGGCTTCCAGGCCTCCTATAAATCCACTACCTATACAATTAATTTTCCACTGGTTCTTATATCTATATATCTCGGCTACTACCATAGCCGTCTCTTTAGATAAATCTTCATCAAATTTAAAATTTAGAATCTCTTTCTTAGTGTTACCATCTATAATCCTAAAATATCCCTCGGATACTTGTCCCAGGTTTTGATGCCTTTCTGTTGCCTCATATATAGTTGTAGTAAATGCTAGTTTTTGAATACTTTCCGGTATTCTATTTAAATCTACTTGTATACACTCATCGTAAGCTTCTTTAAGTGATGTATTATGATCTCGTTTAATAACTACTCCGCCACAAGTGCTGTTAGTGTTTTCATAAAAGATAAAATCTTTTTCTGTGGTTTTATTGTTTATGTCTACCATAAATACAGACGCATCTAAATCGAACTCGTCATTCCCAGTTGTATTTACTTTAAAATCTAATGCTACTATTAGTTTTGAAATATTTTTCGTATTGTCATTTATACTTAACTTTTGCCCTTTTTTAAGTTTAATACTAGTCGTTACATCCACAAGTTTTCTTTTCTCCATATTCTTATTTGATTTTAATGGAGTATTTATTTTAGCCTCAGAATTAACTTTGGGTTGTACCTTATTTGTGCTTTGAGTGCTAACTTGATTTGTCTGCCGCTTAGCTCCCATTACTATTTTCGAATTATTTTCTGGCCTAATGCTGGTCTCAACAGTTAATTCCCCGTATTGTTTCTTTTGTGATGTTAGTTTTTTATTACTATTATCTACACTTATAGACAAAACGCATACCTCCTAATCGATTGAAGCTTTAACTCCTGAATTTCTTTCAAATGGTTGAATAATTACAGTTTCGCCTTGGGTGTTAAATTCTAACATATATGATTCACCAGAGCTTTGTCCAAGGAAAGTTTTCCAACTTACATCAGTTTTAAACTGAGGATCAGAACCTGTCCAGCATACCACTGCGTCAGGATCCACTACGCAAGGTGTTTGTAGAATAATTGGGTTTCCGTTTGTAGTTATAGCCACCTCCGCATTATTTCCTATACCTGTTAAATTTGATGTAAACATACCCTTTTGAGATATTACCCCTGAGCCCATAAATCTAACGCTGTATTTACAATCTTCAGTGAAAGCAAGTAAATTTTCTCCTTCAACTCCTATACTCTGACCTTGCCCCAGTGTAATTATACTAATATGCTGTGCTCTGTTTGCCATATAATAACTACCTGTACCCTTTACTTTCATGATGGGAATATTCTCTCCTGTAAGCTTCCTAGAAGCTAAATTCATAACGGATTTAAATACGCTTCCAGTACTATTCGTATCTAATAACACTTTTTCAGAAGTAAAGCTACCCGTGTAAGCCACCATAGCACCTTTTCTTGCAAAAAATTGTCCATCCCCCTCTGCGATACAAGTAAGCTCTTGATGATTTTTAAAATTAAACATGCCTATTAACCCCTTTCTTATTTACAATACACCTAATTTGTCATTATATAATCATTTTGTAAATTTCGATATAAAATTCTATATTTCAAGTATATCATAATTTTGTTGATTATCTATTAATACATATAACGACTATTTTGGGATATAAATATTTACTATATTATTTTACTCATGCTATAATATGATAGATATATATTTATAAAAAATTCAAATACCTTAGGGGGCTAATATGAAATATTTAAAAATATTAGGGAAAATAGTTTTATACTTCTCAGTTTACATATTTACTACATTTATATGCACATCTATCTATGCAATTATTTATGGAATAATTAATTTTAACAGTATAACTAACGTTCAGATTAATGAGTCATTAATTCGAGACGGATTTTTATTAACTGCGACTTCTGCAATAATTTGTTTTGGAATTTATGTGCTTATGTTTAGGAAAAAAGAGATAAATTTATTTAAAAGATGCAGTTTCAAGAAAATAAGTTTGAAAAACTCTTCGCTTATAGTATTTTGTTCTTTAGGACTAGCCTTATTCTCCGATAGTTTAGTGAATTTACTTATAAGTAAATTTCCAAGTTATACGGAAGCAAGTGCAGCTATAGAATCAAATACAACTACTATTTTAGGCATTGTTTGTATTGTTTTGATTATACCCATATTCGAAGAGATTTTATTTAGGGGGCTCATATATAACGAATTAAAAACCCACTTAAATATAATTTTAGCTATAATTATTCAAGGTGTTATATTTGCTGCCGCACATGGTAATATGCTTCAAGGTATTTATACATTTATTATGGGCGTGGTATTAGCTATAATATATAATAAGACTAGATCAATTATTGCGCCAATGTTATTTCACATAATGTATAATTTATTAGGTTCTATTGTACTACCATTTATATTAAGTGGTATTGATGGTTATTATATAGCTATTCTAATTTTAGGATCAATTATAACAATCTTCTCATTAGTTCTTATACTTAAAAATAATACTAAAACAATTAACAATAATACGCTATATACAGAACTTTAAATACTTTATTGAATATTCAGTAATCCCTGTGTTTAATATGTAATTATGTATACAACTATGTTATAATAATATATTATAGTCAGTATTAATTACTTTTTTATACTGATTAATTTAATAAATGGAGAATTATATGGAGAATAAATATGAGATATTTTAACTATATTAATAAATCACAAGATATTTTTTTTAAAACACCTTCCTCATATGGCTTATACTCCTCAAGAGAAGAATTATCCTACGCACTAGGTGCATGTTTGTATATGCCAGCAACAAGAGAAAATTTGCTAAGGGACATCACCTCTAGTAGGAAATTAGGAGCTCACACTATCACTATTTGTATGGAAGATTCTATATCTTCCAGCCAAGTTGGACAAGCTGAAAATAACATTATTAATTTATTTAGGAGTATAGAACATCTTTTAGAAAGTGATGATTCTTTTATTAATAATCTACCTCTTCTTTTTATTAGAGTTAGAAACGTTAATCAACTTTATAAATTACTAAGAGAATCGTCTTTGATAGGTCTATGCGGTTTTGTATTTCCTAAGTTTGATGCTGAAATTGGTGAAAAATATTTATCAGTACTAAAAGAATATAACAAGTCTAATAATAGAATTCTATACGCAATGCCAATACTAGAGACTCCCGGAATAATTCATAAGGAAACTCGAATAGAAGAACTTATTAAGATAAAGCGTATCATCGATTACTATAGTGAATATGTTTTAAACATTAGACTTGGGGGCACAGATTTCTCTGGTATCTATAGCCTTAGGCGTGGTAGAGATTATACCGTATACGACTTAGCCGTAGTAAAGGATTGTATTTGTGATATAATTAACTTCTTTAAACGTGATAATTATGTTATCTCTGGCGTAGTTTATGAATATTATAATAAAGTTTTAGATTTTAACAATAATATTCTTATTAAAGAAACTCTTTTAGATCGAACTAATGGGTTAACTGGTAAAACCGTTATACATCCCACTCAGGTAAATGTGGTAAATTCTCTTATGGTTGTATCCAAAGAAAATTATACAGATGCATGTAATATTGCTAATTCATCCCTTGATGGTGTAATAAAAAGCGATTATGAAAATAAAATGAATGAAATAAAACCCCATGAAAAGTGGGCCAAGGAAATATTACTTAAAGCTAAGATAATGGGGGTATATGAAGATGGAAAATCTCACAGAGAATTATTGCAATGCACCAATTCATTATAATATTGATAATAGTCTACAAATTTCACTTAGCATTAATGAAAATAAATGTAACATTCCTGCGTCAAGCCTTTTTACTATGTCAGCAAGAGAAAATAAAAAAAGAGATTTTCTGTTTGTAAGTAAAGTTATCGGAAAACACATGCCAATGATTCCAGATACCCTTGAGATTATCGGTGAAATTCTAGCTCGGCTTTGGATTAACGAAAGAGAAGACAACGTATATTATCCTACTACTGAATTAGTAAGTAAACTTATTTCTTCCGATATATCTCATAACCTTGGTAATTTAAATTCAAAAACTATGGGAAAAACAATGAAAAGTAATGTTGAAAATATAAATGATATTTTCAAAGCACCTATAAGACTGGCAAACAAAACTCTTTTTATTGGTTTTGCAGAAACTGCTACGGGTCTTGCTCAATCAGTATTTCAAAACTTCTCAAATGCTTCTTATATACACACTACACGAGAAAAAATAACTTCTATAAATTCAGCACTGCTTTTTAACGAAGAACATTCTCATGCTGTAGAACACTCTCTTTTTCCTTATAATAGTGACTTTTTTGACCAATTTGATGATATCGTTTTGGTAGATGATGAACTTACTACAGGTAAATCTGCGTTAAATTTAATTAAATGTCTTCCCGGGAAATATTTTGGTATTCTATCTATACTAGACTGGCGAGATGCTGCCAGTTATAAAATATTCAGACATGAAAAAAATAGACATGTTAGGGTATGTTCCCTTTTAAAAGGAGACATTAAGTGCAGTAAATCAAAAAATATTATAAGCGACGATCTAATTGTACCTAATCGTTCTACTAAGTTAATTCCTTGCAAAGAACTTGTTTTTGAAATAACTAAAAGTATTGAGGGTTATTCCAAACATACCGGCAGATTTGGAATTAATTCAGAAGATAATACTGAAATCTTTAAAGAAATTAGATCTATAGCTACGGTACTTAAAAAACAAAGAACTACTGGAAATTGTCTTTGCATAGGAACTGGAGAATTCATATATTTACCTTGTAGTATAAGCGCAATGATTGGGGATAATGTGTATTTTCAATCTACTACAAGAAGTCCTGTTCACGCTAGGAACATTGATTATTACGGGAATAAAAATAAGGTTGCTTTTCAAAGCCCAGAGGATGAAACTATAACTAACTACCTTTACAATATACCTGATAATTTCTATGAGCAGGTGTTTTTCTTATCTGAAAAGCCTTTAACCGAAGAAAAAAAAGAAGAGGTAAATAGAATTTTTACTTGTTTTCATGTAAAGTCTATTATATTCGTATGCTGGAAAGGCTAATATAAAAAAGAGGTGTAAATAAATGAATAAAAGTACTTTTTCGGGAAGCTACTCCGCGGATGATGTTATATTTCTTCTTAAAGACATTTCACATCTTATAGTAGAACAAAATAATGAATTTAGAGAAAATGCTATACAAAGTGGAACCCATTATTCTGAAATGTTACCAATAGAATATACTCCTTCAAAAGAATATATGGATATTTTCTACAACACCTTACAAGGGTCAAAAATCAAGTTAGCTACTCTAGTAGCTATATTAACGGATAAAATTATAGCTGCAAGAGGTGAAAATATTGTTTTGGTATCCCTTGCTAGAGCTGGAACTCCAATTGGAATATTAATTAAACGATATATGCAATTTAAATACAATGTGTCCCCTACTCATTATGGTATTTCTATAATCCGTGATAAAGGTATAGATAAAAATGCAATTATGCATATACTTGAGAACCACCCTCCAGCAGATATACAATTCATTGATGGGTGGACGGGCAAAGGTGTTATTCAGCATACATTAACAAAAGCTTGTAACGAACTCTACGAGGAGTTTAATATAATCTTAGATTCAAATTTAGCAGTCCTATCTGACCCCGCTTACTGCACTCTTATTTACGGTACAAGAGAAGACTTCTTAATTCCAAGTGCTTGCCTTAATTCTACAGTATCAGGTCTTGTAAGTAGGACTGTACTTAATGATAAGTATATTGGCAAGGATGATTTTCACGGTACAAAGTATTATAGTGAACTGGCACCCGTAGATGTATCTAATTTCTATATAGATGAAATATGTAACTGCTTTGTGGATATAGATTTGGATTATCTATCTGAACTTATAAACGCAGATAGGAATTCTGAAGTTGCTGTAGATATTGAGTTTGGTAATACTTCTCTAAACTGCAAAGGACTTAAAGATATTCAAAGTATTAAAAAGAAATTTAACATTGATAATGTCAATCTTATAAAACCAGGAATTGGAGAAACTACAAGGGTCCTTCTCAGGCGTATCCCATGGAAAATACTAATTGATTCCTTTAACAATCCAAATTTAAAACATATACTAAAGCTTGCGGAAGAAAAGACCATACCCGTGGAAATATATACAGATATGTGCTATTCCTGCTGTGGCATTATTAAATCAAAAGAAAAAGAAGATATGTAACAAATCAGTGTATAAGCAAGTACACTAGATGTCGTTAGGATGTGTTTATATGGTATTTGCCTCGGACCTTGATAGTACACTTATATATTCTGCAAGACATTGTGAATTAATAAGTTCAGAAAAACTTTTCCCTGTAGATTTTTATAATAATAATAATTGCAGCTTTATGACGAGTTCCATACAACATAAACTAGAGCATATAAATGAAAGTATGCTTTTTGTACCCGTTACCACAAGGTCTAAAGATCAATATAAGCGGATGAAATACTTTTATGATGTAATAAAACCTAAATATGCAGTTGTAGCCAATGGAGGTATAATACTTAAGGATGGAATAGAACTTAAATCTTGGTCAGATATAAGTTCCACTAAGCTTAAAGACTTAGTATCTGTTAAAGATATGATAGAATTATGTAGTTTCTTTTTGCAAATGGATTTTGTGATCTCCTATAAAACTTGTGAAGATTTATTTATATACTCCATTGTGGATGGGGACAAACTAGCTAATGCTATTTCAAAAGGGGAAATAGCTTTGACTTATCTTGAGATTTTACGTTCCTTTTGCGGCTCATATAATTATAGCGTGTCTAAACAAGGTAAAAAGGTATATATCGTTCCAAATTGTATAAATAAATATGACCCTATAAAATATATAATGAAGCTGGAGAATATAAATACATTATTATCTGCTGGAGATTCTCTACTGGACTACCCTATGATAAAACACTCGGATTTTGGGATTATTCCCTCACATGGAGAATTGCTACATAGTCTCCCTAGGGAAACCTTTGCTGATAATGTATATATTACAAATAAATCCGGTATATTTGCAGGTGAAGAAATTTTAGATATTGTACATAAAAAAATACACATTGTTGATTAAAATCAACAATGTGTATTTTTCTTTAAGCTGCTATTTTTTCTTCTGATTCTGACTCAACTTGTTCAGTTTTTTTTGTAAAGGTCCTCATAATTAGTTTTACAATTTCATTTACTACTATTACAAGCGAAGATAGAAGAATTATCTTTAGCCACATAGTAGCGCTTAATGATACTGCATTAAAGAATTTAGAAAATACTTCAGTTACAAATATTTGTGTTACTGCTGTAACCGTAATTATCTTTAAAAATATAGTGTTTTTTGTAATGTTAGTAAAGATACTATCGTAACCGAATTCTCTACAGTTAAATGCGTTAAACAATGCACTAAAAGCAAACAATGCAAATAATACTGTCTGCATTTGGTTGGGTTCTGTAACCCCATCTTTTGGGAACCCAGCTCCTAGTATGTCAAATTTCATTTGAATCATAAGAAGGGCTGTTATATATAGTGCATTGGCTATCATACTCTTTAACATTTGTTTAGTTATGATACTGGCATTTCTATTTGTAGGCTTTCTGTTTAAAACAGCATCTCTTACTGGTTCTAGTCCAAGAGATAGTGCTGGTGGCCCATCCATTATAATATTTACCCACAATAGTTGTATTGTAGTGAATGGCATTTGGAAATCAAATACTACAGATAAAATTGCTGTTAAAAAAGCAATAATATTTACTGTTATCTGAAATTGAATAAACCTTTGGAAGTTTTCATAAATACCTCTTCCCCATTTAATTCCTTTTACAATAGTACCAAAACTATCATCTGTTAATATTATATCTGCTGCATTTTTACTAACTTCAGTTCCAGCTATACCCATAGCTATACCTACATCTGCTTTTGTAAGAGCTGGAGCATCATTTATTCCATCTCCAGTTACAGCAACCACTTCTCCATTTTTTTGAAGTGCTTCAACTATTCTCATTTTTGTGTCAGGCTTAGAACGTGCTACTATTGAAATAGTAGTTATTTCTTGTCTAAGTTCTTCGGCGGATAATGTATCTATATAGGTAGCCTCAACTGCTCTACTCGTACCTTCAAGTAATCCTAATTCTTCTCCAATGGCAATAGCTGTATTTATGTTATCTCCTGTAAGCATTTTTGTAGTAACACCTGCTTTTCTAGCAGTTTCTATGGCTTCTTTAACATCAAGTCTTAGCGGATCTCTTATTCCTACAAATCCTGTAAACACTAAATCATCTTCTAAAGTGCCTTGCTCAGATGCCATAGCTACTTCTCCACTTATATTTCCATATGCAAATCCAAGTACTCGCATAGATTTTTTCTGAAGTATTTCGATTTCATCTAATATCTCGCGTCTTCTAGCTGCATTAAGTTCTTTTTCAATACAATTAATATGTTCATATTTACATAATTCCAGAATAATTTCTGGAGCTCCTTTTGTTAAGACCGTGGAACCTTCCTCTTCTTCTATAACAGTACTCATTCTCTTACTCTTTGAACTAAATGGAATCTGATGAGCTATGGTAGCATTTTGCCTTTCTTGTACATAATCGCAAGAATCATTGTATAAAAGAAGAGCACATTCTGTTGCACTACCTAAATATTTAACCTCTGAATCATCCTTTTCAATATCTGCTGTTGAATTTACAAGACAGTTATCTATAAAATAGTTATTGCTCTCGCTTAATTCATCTCTTCCTCTGTATTTACCATTTAAATAAACTTCTTCTACGGTCATCCTATTTTGAGTAAGTGTGCCTGTTTTATCCGAGCATATTACACTTACAGAACCTATTGTTTCGCAGGCTTCCTTTTTAGTAACAAGAGCATTTATCTTGGCCATCTTTTGCATAGTTATTGCAAGTGTCATATTTATCATTGTTGGAAGTCCTTCTGGGACAGCCGCAACAATTAGTGCAACACATACTACAAAAGCAGTTTTTATTGGTCCAACAGACTCTAAAAATGCAAATACACCACTAGTGTCTGGTGTGATAGTTTTTGCTACAACCATTTTTACAATCATAACTATAAATAATATGGCAGCTATAGCACTTGATACTTTTGAAATCTTTCCACCTAAATCTCCTAGTTTTGCTTGGAGCGGTGTTTGCAGATCACTTTCCACAAGATTTCTAGCTATTTCACCCATTTCAGATTTATCCCCTGTAGATGTAACTACAAAACTAGCTCTACCATAGGCTACAAGTGTTCCTCCAAAAACCATATTTAGTTGTTTTGCTGGAATTGGATCTTGAACAATATTTTTATCTTTAGCTTTTATATTTTCCATTTCTATTATAGTTTCTGCTTCTTTGCTTACGTCTTCTGATTCTCCTGTAAGCATATCTTCTCTAACCATTAAATCTATAGTACTTACAAGTCTTCCATCTGCTGGTACCATATCCCCTGTCTCAATTAAAACAATGTCCCCAGGTACCAGTTCAATTTTATTCACTTGAATTATCTTTCCATTACGTAATACTTTTACCTCTATATTTTCCGTCATTTTTGAAAGTGCATCTGCCGCCTTTTGCGATTTTCCTTCTGTAAATATTCCTATACTAATTCCTATAGCTACTGCACATACTATGCCAATAGCATCTGCAAACTCCCCTACCAGTGCACTGATTAAGGCTGCTGCTAAAAGTATCATCATCATAGGCTCAGTTATTGCTTCTTTAACACTGTCCCAAATAGAACCCTTCTCTTGTTTAGTAAATTCATTAGCACCATACTCCTCTAGTCTCTCTTTAGCTTCTGAACTAGATAAGCCCTTACTACTATCAACCTTAAGCTCCTTTAAGACTTTTGAGCTCTCTTCATTAAAGTATTTCATATTAACCACCCTTCTATGACTTTTACAATTTCCTTTTACAGTAAAATGTAGAAAATGATAATAAATCATTTTCTACATCACTAATTTATTGGTATTTTTTTATCATTTCACCTAAACCAGATGAAGAATCTCCTTCTCCTACGGCCATAAACTTCCATTCTCCACTGTTACGATAAAGTTCACCAGCAAATAAACCTGTTTTACCAGAATACTCATCTGTTAAATTAAACTTAAATATTTCTTTATTATCTGCAATATTTACTAAACGTATGTAAGCATTTTGTATCATTCCAAAATGTTGTTTACGCTGAGCTGCAGCATAGATATTGACAACAAAAACTAACTTTACTATCTCTTTAGGCAAAGTTGATAGGTCAACCATAATTTGCTCATCGTCCCCATCACCATCACCAGTAAGATTATCTCCCATATGTTGAATGCTACCACATTTGCTTTTCAGATTTCCAAAATAGACTAAGTTTTCTTTTCCTCTTAGTTTATCTTTTTCATCTAACATAAGTACTGAAGCATCGCAATCTATTTCTGCTTGCTTGCCTCCAAATAGTCCTCCAAGCAGTCCCTTAGATGACTGCTTAACTGCGTCCCATCCAAGCCCTACCATTGTCTTTTTAAGTCCTGGACTTTCCTTTGTTAAGCTTATCCTTTGACCCTTTTGTAAATTTATACCCATTTTTCACATCTCCTCAAATATCTAGTGTACTTAATCCCACTAATTAATTCAGAATATCATATTTTTTTATGCATCTAGTCCATAATTTTTACAAAGGGCAGATAATCCACCTTGAAAACCACTTCCAGTTGCACTAAATTTCCATTCATTATTATTACGATATATTTCACAAAATACTAATGCAGTTTCTACTGAAAAGTCTTCTGACAAGTCGTACCTTAAAACTTCTTCATTAGTATCTTCATTTACTACTCTAACAAAAGCGTTAGAAACCTGACCAAAGTTTTGCTGACGACCTACTGCATCATGTATGGTTACTGTAATTGCTATTCTCTCTATGTCTGAAGGTATTTTAGAAAATTCTATAATTAATTGTTCATCGTCACCTTCACCTTCCCCAGTTAAATTATCCCCAGTGTGTGTAACCGCACCTGACGCGTGAACTAAATTATTATAAAATATAAAGTCTAAGTCATTATTTGTTTTTCCATTTGAACCTACTAAAAAAGCAGAAGCATCTAAATCGAAATCTCCCCCACCTGAATATTTATTTGTATCCCATCCAAGACCTATAATTGCCTTCTTTAAACTTGGGTTACTCTTAGTTAAATCAATCTTTTGACCTTTATTTAAATTAATTGTCATAATTACCCCTCCTAAATTTTTAGTTTACACTAATTCCAAAGTTGCTACAAAGTGCATTTAGTCCGCCTTCAAATCCGCTTCCAACTGCACTAAATTTCCATTCCCCATTGTTACGATATAATTCAGCTACTACAACTGCAGTTTCAATGCTATAATCTTCACTTAAATCATATCTTATTAATTCTTCATTATTATTTTCATTTAAAATTCTTATAAAGGCGTTAGACACTTGTCCAAAATTCTGACTTCTCTCCACCGCTTCATGGATAGTTACAGTAAAGTTGATTTTTTCAACAGATGCTGGAACTTTATTTAGCTCAATTCTAATTTGCTCGTCATCACCCTCGCCCTCACCAGTTTTGTTATCTCCTAAATGCGATACTGATTCAGCTGAATCTTTTGGGTTATTATAAAAAATAAAATCATTATCAGATGATACCTTTCCATTTGCTCCTACTAAGAAAGCTGCTGCATCTAAATCAAATGCCGCTCCCCCATCATACTTATTTGTGTCCCACCCAAGTCCAACAATAACATTAGTAAGACCAGGATTTGTTTTAGTTAAATCTACCTTTTGACCTTTCTTTAAACTAATTGCCATAATACATTCCTCCTAAATGCCACTAAAGTGGCTATATTAAACTTTTATAGTATATTATATAGTGGTTAAATAATTGATATTAATTACAAATATAAATATCTATTATTAATTATTTCCAAAAATTCAGACAATAATCATTTTATATTTACAATTATTTAAAAAAGCCTTACTCTAGTTTGAATTACATAGCATAATCAAACTACAATAAAGCAACAATCATTAATATCAGTATAACATGTTTTTGCACTAAACACTAGGTTATGCAGTCAAATATCACTTACTTTTATGTATATTTTTAGTGAACAATTTTACAATAGAAAATTTAAATTACAGACAAACAATTTATAGTGAAAACTAATTCTCGCTATTTTTGTTTTCACTATATTTTAGTATTGATTTAAATAATATATATTATATAATATATATTATACAACAATAAAAAAGGATGGATGTGATAGCGTGAAATTCCCAACTGTTAAAAATCTCTTAAAAGATGATCATAAACCTAAACTTATGGCATTAGACTTCATAAAATATATTGGACCAGGGCTTCTTGTTACTGTAGGATTTATAGATCCTGGTAACTGGGCAGCAAATGTTGCTGCTGGCGCCAGTTATGGCTATACTCTACTTTGGATGGTAACTCTTTCAACTATTATGCTAATTGTTCTTCAGCATAATGCGGCCCATCTTGGGATTGCTACAGGTAATTGCATAGCAGAAGCATCTACTGCCACTTTGAAACCAAAATTAAACAAAATAGTGCTTGGATCAGCTGTTATAGCTGCAGTTTCTACCGCCCTTGCAGAACTTCTTGGTGGTGCTATTGCTTTAAACATGTTATTTGGCATCCCTATTAAACTAGGCACCGTCTTAGTTTTAATTTTAATCCTATGGATGCTATTTACAAATTCCTATAAAAAATTAGAAAAATGGATTATTGGATTTGTTTCCATAATAGGTATATCATTTATATTTGAATTAAGTCTAGTGCATATAGAATGGGGAAAAGCTATGATAAGTTGGGTTAAACCTTCTTTTCCTACAGGCTCTATTCCAATAATAATGAGTGTACTAGGTGCAGTTGTAATGCCCCATAATTTATTTTTACATTCGGAGATAATCCAAAGTCGTCAGTGGAATTTAAAGGATGAAACTATTATTAAAAAACAGTTGAAGTATGAATTTATGGATACATTTTTTTCAATGATCGTAGGGTGGGCAATAAATAGTGCTATGATACTTATTGCAGCCGCTACTTTCTTTACACAAAAGATTAACGTTACGGAGCTTAATCAGGCTCAACAAATGCTAACGCCATTACTTGGAAATACAGCTTCCGTAGTTTTTGCTTTAGCTCTACTTTTTGCTGGAATTGCCTCCTCAGTTACCGCAGGTATGGCTGGTGGTAGTATTTTCGCAGGAATCTTTGGTGAACCTTATGACATTAATGATATACATACTAAAATAGGAGTAGGAATTACTCTAGTTGGTGCTGCAATAATTATATTTTTTATATCACAACCTTTTAAAGGTCTAATCTACTCACAAATGCTCTTAAGTATACAATTACCTATAACTATATTCCTTCAGATATATTTAACTTCTTCTAAAAAAGTTATGGGCAAGTATGCAAACAGTAGATTCGATAAAATTGCTCTTTGGATTATTGGATTAATAGTAACTGCACTTAACATAATGCTATTATTAAACTATATATTATAAATTTATAAACAACAAGGAAAAAGCTCTAGGGGACGAACCCCTCGAGCCTTTATTCCTTATCATTTTCTATAGTCATTTTGTTTTTCTGAAAACTATCTACTAATTTAAAATTCTCCTCTTCCTTTTTATTAGGTAGTGTTTCCACATAAATACTTGTGCTTGGAAACGCCATTGAAACTCCTACTTGCTCTAAAATCTGAATTATATTAAAATTAATATTCTCTTTTATTTTTAAATATTCAGCAAGTGCCGTTGTATCAACGAAAAAATATATAAATATATCTAAACTACTAGCACTAAACTTATCAAAATTAACAAAAATAGTCTGCTTATTAACCTGTGGATGGTTGACTATCATATCTCTAATATTGTCTACACAACTCTGCAATTTCTCACTAGAGGTTCCATAAGTTACTCCTAAATTAAAATTGATTCTCCGTTTACCTCTTCTACTAAAATTAGTTAGTGGTTCGTTTGCTAATTTTGAATTAGGCACAGTTATTATCGCTTCATCAAAAGTTCTTATTTTAGTTGTTCTAAAAGAAATACTTTCTATAGTACCTTCTAGGTTATCGATGCTAACCCAATCTCCAATAGTGAAAGGCTTATCTAATATTATAAAAATACCTGCAATAATATTTGCGGCTGCATCTTTAGCAGCTAATGCAAAGGCTAATCCTCCTAGTCCAAGCCCTGTAATAAACCCTTGAATAGGAATAGACCATATGTCAGCAATCACATTAATAGCTAATGCTATTATTATAAATCTTAATATCTTTGATATAAAAGGAAATAATATTTTATCCACTTTTATATCATATGCTTTATGCATTTTTTCAAATAATACAGAAGATTCTTCAGTAAGATTGTATACTCCCCAAGAAATTAAAATTACAACAACAGCACTAAAAACCTTATCAATGGTGGGTATTTTAATTACATTATAGGCCATAGTTAGAATTTTAAAACCAAAATAAAATCCCAACACCCCAAAAAAACTGGTTACAGGTTTTTCAAAGGCCTCTATTATTTTTGTATCTGCATCAAATTTTGTTTTATCTGCAAGTCTTAATATTATTTTGAATACATATTTTGCAAATATCTTTTTTAACAATGCAAATAATGCAAAAACTCCAATAGCTATTCCTACATATTTAAACTTATAGTATATAAAATCATTTAAAATATCGTTTTTTGTAAAAAAATCCAGTATAGATTGGAACAAAAAAATCACACTCCCTTTCTTCTTATGTCCTTATGCAAATATATATATTCATTTTAATCTAATTATTATATTTTCTCAATGGATTGCGTAAAAAATTTAAGTTTTAATAATATATTCATATATAAAAAAAGCACTTCATAAAGAAGTGCTTTTTTTGGTGGCTTACCGGGGAATCGAACCCCGGACACCATGATTAAAAGTCATGTGCTCTACCAACTGAGCTAGTAAACCATATTTACCTGGCGACAACCTACTCTCCCACAAGGTCACCCTTGC
>NZ_JBOITO010000004.1:0-37190 GCF_050717635.1 Clostridium sp. | reverse complement strand
CTCCCTTCTAACTAATAAGAACAATCTTAACTATACCACTGTGCCTTAACCTATATATTGGAATAGAAGAAACAACTAACTACGTAAGAAAATTTCAGATAGAGTAGAAATTTCACATAACGTTTCTAACTCGCGACGTTCTTGAGCCTAGCGCGACCGCGCTTGGCGAAAGAATGTGTTTGGGCAGTCTTTTCATGCCAAAACGAACGGGAGTTTTTTGTTAGCAGATGGAATATTTCTGCGATTACTTTTTCGATAGTTTTAACTTCCTCACTAATCCTATTACATCACAATTTAGGAGTATTGTGCAAGAAACTTACTGTAGATTATGCTTATACTGTACGCGACTATGACCTTTCCTGTTGCAGAAGTTTTGCATAAAGAAATTAATTCAGTTAAGCCATAGCCACTCACCGCAACTAAAGCGTCTCATCCAACTTCTGAATCTTTGAGTGGGAAATCAAATATACATTGCCTAAAATATCGATTTTGTCTCCCTTTACACGTACAGCGCAATCCTTGTTCGACGCATAAACATTCATTTCTTCTGATAGGGGAAATAGTTCGCCTTGAATCTGTGCAATGTTATTTTCAAGATCAAAATGAGACAGGACAGAAAAATCGTCAAGGCCGATACCATCGTAAATAGAGCTTATTTCACCTTTATAGCCAGTGTATTTCGAGCATAACCATTTAGCGGACATGTTTATCGCACCAGCGCTTGTTCCCATCACAACTGCTCTGCTTTTTTTAATCAAATCCGATAATTCATATTCAATTAAAAGACCGTTCTGTTCAACGACATTTCCACCCAACAAGAAAATGACCGAGGCATTTTGAATTAATTTTTGCGCCTCTTCCTTCTGTACGCTATAATCAATTAAATCATATTCATCAAACATAATATTGGCCTTGTCAAGCCACGAGCGTTCAGTAGCACCAACTTCTTCATTTTCATGAAGAAATGGATTCGCGCTAATCATAACAAGCGATTTTCTATCAGTTATATCCTCATGCAACAACCTGACCAGCTTCTCAAGAAAAACATCGTTAAACCAACCGAAATAATAGTGAGTTTTCATAAGCACCTCCGTAGTAAATTTTATATAATATAAATAATCTGTAGTTCGCCTTAAAATATTATTATGAATTAAATATACAGTGAACTGAAACGGAACATAAACTTCCTATAAAATATTCTTTCTGCTAACGTTACTTACTCCCGACGTTTACCAGCCTTAGATAGCTCCTATCTTAGGCTGGTAAATGTGCGCAGCGAATGGGAGTATTTTGTTAGATGAAGTCCGTAGGCACTATCCTATAAATTCCCACTATCTAAAACCATTTTTAGTGAATAAGGCATTAAATTTAAGTTTTAGGAAGACTGCGAATTAAAATAACTTCACATTATGCTCATACCCTGTATTCTCTCGTTAAACGAGTAATTAGCAGTCAATATTTGCTTTTCTTGCTTGACTGCATAAATTTCTGACATTAAGTATGTATTCCTTATCATCTTTGATAAAGAGAGTTCCACATTGTCTAAACTCAAAACGGACTCCTTTAGTGATGCACTGATTTCGAATAGATAAAACCCAATTGTAATTCAACGGTCTAGCATTTTTATCAGATTCACCGCCAACTACAACCAATTCAACATTGCTTAGATATTTTTCAATATTTATCTCTTCAATAAGTGGCTGGCAAATTATATTCCTATGCTTTATTGGAAAAGCAGCAAACATTGAGAGCCTAAAATCTGCTCTATCTTGATTTTCAACAGTGCAGCCAACAATTACATTATCATATCCATTGTTCCAGTCATTTGGAATACATAGTAAAAACCTTTCGATTCTCTTTGTAAGAAAAATGAAATTAAGGTCTGAGCGTTCTCTTATCATTTTCCAACATTCATCTCTCCATTTGTCAGCTTCTTCAATAAGAAAGTCTGTAGAAAAGCATAGATACACAGTTTGACCTGATTTAATTTTATATTCACCCTTTTTATTCTTTGCGACAGGCGCATCAAAAGCATCTGTTTTTACAATAGTATTTGTATCTACTCCTCTTTTGACATCACCTTTATGAATATAACAGTAGTTACAGCCTTCGCTATATTTATGACAGCCACGCCATGGACTCCACATCGCCATAGGAACACCACCTAAAATTTCGATTTTTCATAATTATATGGAATGCTTGTGCCAACAACAACATCTTCGATTTTTTCAACAATAAGCCAATCATCCATATTGCTCTGATGATCAAAGTCAAGATGCTTTATTTCACCCACATTCTCAAACTCTACCAAGCACATACATTTTTTATGCCAACGGTCTTGTTGCTTTTTAGATAAATTTAATTTCCCTTGATTATCGGCAAGTGCCTTTACTATTTCTTCTTCAGACAATTTGACAAGATTTTGAACGTATTTCACAGTTGCAATTGCCGATATTTTTGCTGTACCTTTTTTCATAAAATAAAGCTTTTCGCCATCGAAAACTCTACTATGGGGAATCTTTCTTCCTGCTGCTGCTCTGATAATCATTGTTTTAGAACTATTCAATATTTTTTCTAATACCTTTTCTTTGTCATCACAATATACCAAATGTACCATATCTTCATCTCCTAACAATATAATACTCTATTTCAGATAATTCTACCTCTCTTTTTCTGTCCAATAAAGAGAGATTATATAAATAACCTTTAGTACACAATTAAATGCTAAAGTGAAATAGATTTCCTTAATAAATCACTTTAAATTAGCACTTACTTAGACAGGATTTCATCTAACGTTTCGTGTTGCCGACATTTCCCAACCCTAGTGCGACCGCACTTGGGCTGGGGAATGTGCCTTGGCGATGGACTGATACTAACCTATATATAGATTATAAGTCATAAATTTACACAATACTATATAAAAATATTTCACCAGCCAAGGCGAATGGCAACATTTTGTTAGGCGCCGTATTTCTTCTATCATGTTCTTAAATACATCACAAACTTTATTAGAAATCAATAACTAATATACTATTAGGTTACATTAAGAGCTACCAAAAGCTTAGCTTTACCTATGTTCTCTAGGCTCATCATTTAACGTGTTTATTGAATCAAATTCGCTTCCTTGTATAACATCAGTAAATGAAAAAGCATCAAATATCTTTTCATATGGTCTTTTTCCTACCTAACATTTTTTATTAACAGTAATTTCACAAGCACTAAGAAGTAGAATTACTTTAGCATTTTTTAGTATTTTATATCCTGCAGATAATCGTTGATGGTAAGAAGTCCTATTAATAAAGGCATATTTAAGAATTTCTCTTAAATATACCTTTGTATATAATTTATCTCGCATAGAGTTTAAAATGTTTTTATATATACTTAAGTTAATGTTTTACAATTTTTCCTTTATAAATAATAAATACGCATGTGATTATAGATAACAGTAAGCCTACACTCCTAGATATTCTGAGATTAGTTGGGAAACTGTATGAAAATGCAACTACAACTAAATATATTAAAGAAATAGTAGATATCAAAACCATTATTACTATTATTAATACTTTATTTTTGTCTATCAATTTATTTCTAAGATAAAAATATATTATTATAAAAATTAATAATGAAACTGCAGATGCACGTATACAATCAGAATTCGTTATGGATTCATTAAAACTAGGGTATCCAATTGCAATTCCACTGTAATATAAAAACTCCAGTAGTTTTAAAACAAAGAGAATAATATACGTAGTTAATACCACAAGAACTGGTCTATTTTCCCCTAATACCTTTTTCATAAAATCATCTCCCTATTAAAGTTTAATAATACTTATAGATACATAAACTATTCCATATTTCCACTTTTTTTACGTCTTTTATTGCTCAACAAGAGAATATATGTTAACTACAATTTTAGGTAATAAAAAAATATCAGCATCATTTTCTATGCTATTCTACCATATTTATTTCCTTTTATTAAATTATTTTTTTAATCAATATTTAGAATTAATTGTAATAGTGCAATTTTTAAAATACTATAAAACACACCTTCGGAATTAATTATATTAAACTATAAAGATGTCGCCTAACTAATGCAACCCCGACACAAATGTCTGGATATCCCTAAAATATAGACGGATTCCCGACGTTGGTGTCGGGTATTATACCTCTAGCTGAATTTATCAGCCACCCTTCTTTCAGCATTTCTTTGTTAGTTTATCAAGCGGACTTTGTATATTACTAATGCTTTTTTGTGTAACATGTGTATAAATTTCTGTAGTCTTAGAGCTTGAATGTCCTAGTAACTCTTGAATGTACCTTAAATCTATTCCACCTTCAAGTAAGTGAGTTGCAAAAGAATGGCGCAATGTGTGCAAAGTTGCTTTTTTAGTTATTTTCGCAGCAGTACATGCGTTTTCAAATATTCTCTGGACTGTTCTTTCAGTAATGTATTCCTTACTATTTTGCCCTGGAAACAGCCATATTTCAGGCTTATATAGTTTATAATATTTTCTAAGCTGTTCAAGTGCAATTTCCGATAAAACTGTGTAGCGGTCTTTTTTACCTTTTCCTTGTACTACATGAATAAGCATTCTTTGACTGTCTATATCTTGAGACTTAAGTTTTATAACTTCTCCCACTCTTAAACCTGCTGAATATGTTAAAAATAGAATTGTTTTATGCTTTTCATTTTTTAGTGCAACTAATATTTTTGATACATCTTGAAAACTTAAAACATTTGGTAATTTAAATTCTTTTTTGGGCCTAGGCATTGCTTCTATAATCTTGTTTTGTCTTAGTACTTCATTGCACAAAAATCTTATAGAACTTATAGCTTGATTGACATAAGAATGAGATACTTTTTTATCTTCAATAAGAAATAATGAATATTGCCTTACATCTTGATTAATAATTTCATCCAAATTCTTATTAATAAAACTTGAAAATCTCTTTATATGTGACAAATATGATAGTTTTGTTTTAAAACTATATCCTTTCAGTTTTATTTCTTCTTCCATATGTTTATATAGCTGCTTATTTCTCAAATTATTTTCCATATCAATACATTTTTGTTCATTCTTAAATAAATCTTTGAGCATATGCAGATTATCTTCAGTGAATGGTATAGTCCATAATTTATCATTTGCATTCCATTTATAACCTTTAATACTCTTTACCTTAGCTATTCTTTCTTGTGAATAATCGAACGATACAACTAATTCATTTTCACTTTTTGATATATTTATGCTCATGGTAATATCCTCTCCTCTTATTAAAAGAACGTTTGTTCTTGTGATATTTATTACCATAAACTAACCATATTATACCATGAATTTTATTCCATATGTATTAATTGTGTTATTTATTACAAATTTTGTGTGGAAAGCCTACTTCTTTAGATGTGGGACGGATAGCACTACCAAAATCAACCATTAGATATGAGTGTTTTGGTACGATATAATTAATTTAGGTTTTAAAATGAGCCTTATACTATCGTTAATCTGTCCATGTAGACAATTGGTAGTGACTTCCTTGGAGAAACTAATTAATTCCTTTATGTTGTACCTACTTACTTTGAGTAGGCGAGAGTTTAGGAGAAGTTAATGTATTTAAGAACACCATTCATTTTTGTGTGAGAGTTTCAGATTATTAATTTATTATGCGTATATATGAAAAGCAACCCAGCTTAACTTTCGTTAAATTAGAATGCTTTTGTTTTAAACTGTATACTCATTTAGAATATTACTGAATTCTATTTTTTATCAATCTCAATAGCCCCAGTATCTTTTTTATCCATTTCCAGAATCATATTTTTAAATTTCTCCGTTGAGTCCTCTTTTTCTTTCAATAAGTCAGTAATTCTTTCATTAAATCTTTCCTGTAACCCCTGTATCTTAATTTGTTGTTCCTCTTTAAATTTTAAAAGTTCTTTGCCCATTTCAAAATGCATTCTCTCCTTTTGCATTTCAATATCTTGTTTAGCTTTAATTTGTAATTCCTCCATTTTGTTTTTATCTATTTCTCTTAATTCATCAATTTGAGTTGCTAATCTATCTACTTCATTATCCTTACTTACAAAATCATTCCTAAGCTGCATATTTTCATTTGCCGATTTATCCAGATCTATTTTAATCTTTATAATTTCATCACTGAATTTAATGTATTTATCATTAGTCTCTGTTAGTTTTAATATTTTTTCTTCCTGCATACTATTAAGGGTTTTTAAGCTCTTAATATTCTCTTGTAGTTCCTTACTTATCTGCTTTGAATCCTGGAGGTCTTTTCCCAGTAAGTTTATTTTTTTATTTTCTTCCTTTAATAAAGTGATTTCATTTTCCAGCTTTTGCACATCCTTACTATTGTCCATTAGTTCATCTCTATGGGTATTTTTTATCTCTAAGGCTTTAATATTATTCCTTTCTACTACGTTTATGTATATATCCGCCATTCTACTGGTTAGTGTTTGTAATTCTTTAATATCTTCTGACATATTGCTGTCTTCTTCCCTAGCTCTATTTAATTCATAGTATTTAACTACTTGCTCCATGAGCTCCTTATTATTTATTCCTTCATTCTGAGCTAATTCATTGAATTTTTGTTTTAATTCATCACTTATTCTAACGCTTAATATTGCATCCATTAATTAATCCCTCTCTCAGTCATATATTTTTTTTACAATTAATAGCATTTATACTGAATCCTATCTAACACCAAACAATTTCTTTGTGTAAACACTATATTGCCTATGAAATATTAGTTTAATAATTTCTTAATGATTAATTTCTATAAGAAATCTAAAAATTTAACCTGCATTATGATGAATTTAATATTGTTTACATTTGTATACCACCGTATACGTAGATATTAATTGTGTATACAAAATGTTTACATAGCAAGTATACCACATAAATTTTTAAAAAGACATAAAAAAGCATGATTTATAGTAAAAACAAAACCATTCAATATAACTTTTATTATATTGAATGGTTTTTATAGATATTATAATTGGAATTTTAACGAATAAATAAAACTAAAGTTTAATGGAATAAATATGGTGTCATAAAATTTTCAAGTCAAAAAGAGGTAGGAAGCTAGTACAGGTTTAATTAAGTCAAATATCTAGTAATAATTTATTTTGAGAGATATTTATTGTTTTTATAAAAATTCACTTTCAAAAAGAGCAAGTGAATTTCGGTATGACAAATATTGGTACAAAGAAAACAGCCGTAAGATAGTATCTCCCATTTAAATCACTAACGGGACTAATGACTTACGACTGTTGCAATATATAATATGAAAGTTACTACTAATCGATTTTTAGCACAGTGTTGAAATCACTCTCTAAATTGTACTTTATTAACATTGTTCATTAGAATTAATTTCTTTATAAGAGTATCCCAAACTAATTTGACAATTCGTATATATTAATAATAATTTCTGAACCATTTGCTGGATTATCTTGATACGAAGCAATCCACACGCAATCTGATGAAATATACAATCGCCAATAGGTCTTGCTTCCATCATTATTGTATATAGTATATTGATACTCAACCTCATCATTGCCAATAAAAGAACGTACATTGGATAGTTCATTAACATCATCAGGTATTTCTTCCTTAGCATACTTAGGCGACTTAATTTCAAAAGTAGAATCCGGAGTCTCTATTTTGAATAAACCTGTTTCAATGGTATATTTAGAACCTTTAAAATATTCGTTAATAAAACCAATTGTGGAAGATGAAAATGATGGTAAATAACTTACTTTATCAAAAGTATATACACCATAAAAGTCTTGTTTGTCTTTATTACTGCAACCAGATAAACAAAGCAGTAATATTAAAATTGTCATTAGTAAAAATATTCTTTTCAAAATTCAAACACCTCCGACAAATTAATGATTTAATTCCTTATATCTAAGAATACGTAAGATTTTACAGGTATATCCTTATTTAATTATATAGAATATTAATATAAATTTCAAATAATTAACATTAATACTCGCTTAACTATACTACAACCTCATTTGATGTAAATTAGTGATATATTAAGTTTTCATCTTTTCATCATTTTAATTGTTACAGTATATAAGGGTATTATTAGCTTATGGATTTATTTATATATTTAGTATATAATTGTTATTGAATGTCTTTTGGAATAAAATTAACTTCAGTACTATTTATTCAAAAATATATTCGAGAAAATTAATAGTGCATTTAACAATTAATTAGTACAATAAATGGAATATAGGGGGATAATTTAATGAAAGTTTCAATGTCAAATTTTTTAATAAATCAAAAACCTACTTTGAAAAAATTAGTGTGTATTCTTTCTGAAAAATATAAATATGTATCAATTTTAGGTACCGACACCAAAGGGAAAATATACAGAGTACAAAAAAACAGTATAGATTTAAGTGATTCAATGTGGTGCGAACGTGGTTTTGTAATAAGAGTTCATAATGGTGTGAACTATTCTGAGTTTTCCTTTAATGAAATAAGTGAAAGCAATTTAAATTCTTTAGTAGATAAAATACAATTTAATATTTCAGATACACTAAAAAATTTAAAAAATGCTTCAATAAAGGTAAATTCATATAGTGTAATCGAAGAACCGATAATGAATGAACAATTTTTAGCTGAAGTCAACACCCTTCCAACATATTTAACATCAGAAGAAAAAATAAAGAAACTATGTTTTATTAAAGATTCCGCACTAAATTCTTCAGATTTATTAGTAGATTTTAGAGTAGCCTATCATGAAGTTCATGTGTCAAAAATATTTATTTCTAATAACAAAGAACTAGAGCAATCTTATATATGGAGTGAAGGATACTTAGTAAGTATAGTGCGTAGAGATGATAATACTAAATATGCCCATGAAGCATTTTCTGGTTTAAAGGCAGTGGAACTTCTAGATGAAATGGAAAATGGTATAGAAAAAGTAATAGAGACCAGTATAAAACTCTTAGATGCTAAGATCGTGATTCCTGGTGAGTATGAAGTAATTTGTTCACCAGAAATCTCAGGACTAATCGCTCATGAAGCATTTGGTCACGGAGTAGAAATGGATATGTTTGTTAAGGAAAGAGCAAAAGCTATAGAATATATAGGAAAAAACGTAGCTTCAGAGCTCGTTACAATGCATGATGGGGCTGCAGCTGCTAATAATATTTCTTCTTATTTGTTTGATGATGAGGGTGTCCTCGGAACAGATACTATTATAATAGAAAAAGGGCAACTTAAAACAGGGCTTTCTGATATGTTATCAGCTCTTGTTATTGGTACGAAACCTACTGGAAATGGGAAAAGAGAATCTTTTGAAAGAAAAGCATATGCAAGAATGACTAATACATTCTTTGCTGCCGGACATGATAATTTAGAAAATATGATAGCCTCTGTCAAACATGGGTATATTTTAGAAGGCTGCATGAGTGGTATGGAAGACCCTAAAAATTGGGGAATACAATGTATGATTCTTCAAGGTAAAGAAATTAGAAACGGTAAATTAACAGGTGAGATTATATCCCCTGTTATTATGACAGGATATGTTCCCGATGTTTTAAAATCCATATCTATGGTATCAGAGTCAGTTGAGCTATTTGGTTCAGGAGCTTGTGGTAAAGGATATAAAGAATATGTTAAAGTTTCAGATGGTGGTCCATATATTAAAGCAAAAGTGAGGTTAGGATAATGATGGAAAGAATAAGAAAGTTGATTTCAGAGTGTACAAAAATAGATGGTTTTAAAATAGTAGAAAATAAAATAACATCTAGTGAACTTTTCTTTATAAAAAAAAGAATGGATATGGACAGATCTAAAAATGTTCATAACTTTAATGTAACAATCTATAAAAACTTTGAAGAAGAAAATATAAGTTACACAGGATCATCTTCTGCTATTATTCACCCTACTATGACTGATGAAGAAGTTTTGGATCTTATTCACGAAACTGCATTTGCTGCAGGTTTTATAAAAAACAACTCTTATCCTATGGTAGAGAAGTCTTACAGCATTCAACCAGAAATAAAAAGTAACTTTTCTGAAAAAGAACTTAATGAATGGATGCCAATAATAACAGAAGCATTATACAAATCAGATATTTATGATAAAGGCGGTATAAACTCCTCCGAAATATTCCTTAATAAAATTCATACTCATATTGTAAGTTCTAGTGGAATAGATGTTTCTTTTACTACTTATAAGGGAGAACTTGAGTTTATAACTAACTTTAAAGCTGATACTGAAGAAATTGAACTTTATAAACACATGGACTTTTCAGAGATGGTTTCTAACTTAATAGAAGAAAAAGTAAAAGAGATGATGATTTTCAGTAAAGAGAAAGCTATTGCATCCCCTACCCCAGCACTACTAAAACACGATGTATTACTAACTGGATCACCAGTAATTGAACTATTAAACTATTACTTGGATGAGGCTTCTGCTAAGAGTGTTTATAATGGTATATCTATAGCAAAACTTGGTGAGAATATTCAAGGTAATGACCCTATAGGTGATTTAATAACTCTTACATTAGATCCTTTTATGAAAAACTCAACAAACTCTTCTCCCTACGACGTAGATGGCTTTCCATTACATTCTGTTGAGATATTTAAAAAAGGTATTTTGCATAGCTATCATGGCGACATGCGACATTGCCATTATCTAAATATAGCTCCAACAGGTACTATTTCAAACTTTATTATTGACGGTGGTTCCTATTCGATAACCGAATTTAAAAAGAAACCCTATCTAGAAATAGTGGCCTTTTCCGACTTCCAAATGGATGATTTAACAGGAGATTTTGGTGGAGAAATTAGGCTAGGTTGGATTTTTGATGGTAAAAATACTACTCCAGTTACTGGCGGCTCTATCTCAGGGAATATTAAAGTTCTACAAAAGGAAATGTATTTATCAAAAGAATTACAAAGCGATAATAGCTTTGTAGGCCCTAAAACTGTTAAACTATTAAATGTCAGCGTAGCTGGAATAGAATAAATTTCAGTTTTAAAAACTCTATATAAAAATGGTATGTAAAATGCTTTCATAAATCATTCTACATACCACTTTTATTTTATTGTTGTTTTGTTAAAACGAAATAAAATTCAACTCCCATTTCTGTGTTTTCTACTCCACAACTACCACCATGAAGTAACATTATATTTTTAACTATGGAAAGACCTAAACCAGTGCCCCCAAGTTTTCTAGTTCTTGATTTATCGACTTTATAGAAGTTATCCCATATCTTCACAATTTCAGTAACCTCAATTTCACTTCCGGTATTTTCCACAGAAACAGTAATGGTATCTTCTTTTTCTATCATTCTTACTGTTATAACTCCACCATTATTAATATGTCTAATAGCATTTGTCATATAGTTTGTTAGTACCTGTTCTATCCTGTTCCAATCTGCATTAACTTTCATGTTTTGGATTAAATTTAATTTAAGTGTTATATTCTTTTCATTTAGTAGAGATGAAAATTTCTTAGTAAATGGTTGTATTAGTTCATGAAGAAAAAACTCTTCTTTAACCAATTTAAAATTTCCTGATTCTAGTTGAGATAAATTCAACATATCTGATACTAAATTATTCATTTTTTTAGATTCATCCATTATGACATCAATAAAATACTGTTTTTCTTCTCCTTCTAAGATATCATCATTTAACGCCTGTGTGTAACCTTCTATAAGTGTAATAGGTGTTTTAAGTTCATGAGAAACTGCTGCCACAAAGTCTTTTCTCATCTCTGTTAACTTCTTTTCTTTCTCAATATCTTTTTCTAATTTTGTATTAGCATCTTTAAGTGACGTTAATGCTCCATCTAAATTTTCTGATAGAAGATTAAGTGAAGTAGCGAGGGCTCCTATTTCATCTTCACTTTTAACTTGGCACTTTTCTGTGAAGTCAAGATTAGCCATTTTAGATGCTGTTTTAGTTATTTTTATAAGAGGCTTTGCAATCATATTTGAGTAAATGAATGAAAGTAATAAAATAGTAACTATAGCTCCTATATAGAAATACAAGTAAAATTCCTTTATAACTTGTGCTGCTTCATTTACTGGCTGCAGTGATGAAAAAACGTAGATAGTCTCATCTTTATTTTTATCATATAACATACCTGCCACACTAACTACCATTTCGCGGTTTCCTCCAGTAACAAAGACAAAGGGCTTTCCTTGTTTTATTAATTTAGTAGCTCCACCTGTATTTTTTATTTTATCAGACATTATTTGAATCATAAGTCTTATTTTCAAAAGGTCATTTCTTGCATCAACAACTGTTGTAAGCTGCTTCAAATTTCCTGAACTATCGCTTATAATTATTTTATAACTGTTTTCTTCTTCAAATGAATTGATTAAGTTAACCTCATCCACATCGTTTTTCAGTAAAATATATTGACTTTTGAATTTCACAAGGTTGTCTTTAACATTGTCTTTTTTCCACTTTATATAAAACTGCTCGAAAAATTGTGATTGTACTACTAAATTAGTAGTGATAAAAATTGTAAAAACTATAGAAGTTATAGTGAAAAGCTTTCTTGTAATACTCTTTTTACTTTTCATTTTTCACCTCGAATTTATAACCAGCCCCTCTTATTGTTGCTATAAGATAAGATTTTTCACCTAATTTTTCTCTTAATCGTTTTATAACAGTATCAACTGTTCTTAAATCCCCAAAATAGTCAATTCCCCATACAGCATCTAATATCTTCTCTCGACTTAACACGATTCTCTTATTAAGTATAAAATAATTTAGTAGTTCAAATTCCTTTGGTGATAGACTAATTTCATTATTATCTACAGTGACCTCATGGCTTAAATTATCAACTATTAAACCATCAAAATTATTTTCATCATTTACATAGGCTTCACTTATGTAAGTTCTTCGTATAATTGCTTTCACTTTAGCAACTAATAGTTTCGGAACAAATGGCTTAGTAATATAATGATCTGTACCTAATTCAAAACCTAATAATTCGTCATCTTCCTCAGATTTAGCTGTTAGCATTATAATCGGGATATCAGAGGTCTTTCTTATTTCCTTACATACATCCCAGCCATCCATAACAGGCATCATAACGTCTAGTATTATTAAATCCACTTTATTTTTGTTAAATATGTTTATGGCTTCACTGCCATTTTCAGCTTGCAAGATGTTATATTGCTCTTTTCGTAAATATATAGACACAAGATTTCTAATTCTTTCCTCATCGTCGACTATTAAAATGGTTTCTCTCATAAAATTTTCTCCTATATTAATTAAAATTATTATCAAATTAAATGTATTTATCTTTTATATATATAATATAATTAAACCATGGCACTCAAATGGCAATTTTGTTAACAAATTATGAACGAAAATTATTTTTAGCTAAGAATACAAAATCCCCATTAAATTATTCTAAACATCCTGAGTCCTATTATGATTATTGCACTATCTGCAAGCATGTGAACTAACCACGAGTTAATAAAATTTTTAGATTTTGTATCCAGCCAATTAAATATAAAACCTATAGTAATTAATCCTATTAGAGCAAGCCCTACTAATCCAATATCAAACCATGCTTTAAAAATTCCAATATGATATAATCCAAATAAAAATGAAGAATATATATATGCAAACTTTTTAGTTTTGTGTTCATAAAGGTTTAGAAAGATAAAGCCCCTAAAAAAATATTCTTCTAAAAAAGAATTTCCGAGAGTTATATAGAGTCCAACAAAAATAAAACTTGAAGCAGTAATCTTAGATTTTGTTTTTAGATCATTTGATATACTCTGTAGATCTATAACATTTCTAAGTATATAATAAGCAATTAGTACTATAAAAAAAGACAAGATTCCAAATAAAAATCCCATTTTTAAATGGTGTTTATCAATTCTCTTATAATTTACAGCTTTTGATGAATTTTCTTTTTTAATGAACTTCATGTAAATGTAAGGAATAAGAATAAAAAACACTATTTTTATAACTGTTTTCACTACGTAATTAACTACTAACACTTGTTCTACAAAGTACAGTAGAATGCAAGCAATTAATGAACACACTATTATATATCTTTTTTCCATAGCTCCCCCTTTGTTAATATCATCCTAGAATGATAGAATTCTATGTTAATCTTTAAAATAAATTATAATAAAACAATAAAAAAGAAGAAAATATTAACTTATATTTCCAAGGAAATAATTTCAATTATATTTCCTAGATATCTAGGAAATATTATGAAAAATAAGATTTACGTAGTTCCTCTTATAATAAGCTTTGGCTTAAAAAAAACCTGTTTTTCATCAGGGATATCCCCCTTTATTACATCTATTAAAATACTACAAGCTTTTTTGCCCATATTGTAAATAGGCTGAGATATGGTTGTAAGTTCAGGCTCTATAACCTCTGATATTTGAATGTTATCAAAGCCCATAACTGAAATATCTCTTGGGATTTTATACCCATTTCTAAGTAGAATTTTTATGCCTCCTAGAGCCATCATATCATTACTATAGAAAATAGCATCCAAATCGTTAAAACAACTTATTATTTTTTCAGTAGCTATTTTACCACCAGAAACATTAAAGTCCCCTTCAAATATATATTTTTCATCATATATTCCATATACCTTCATAGCATCCATATATCCTTCTAATCTTTGTTTTGATATTTCTAAATTTTCTCTTCCTTTAACAAAGACTATTTTACGGTTTCCCTTTTCATATAAGTATTTAATTCCATCTTTTACACCTTGTTTGTTTAAGCAAAACA
Organism: Clostridium sp.; assembly: GCF_050717635.1. Classification (GTDB taxonomy): domain Bacteria; phylum Bacillota; class Clostridia; order Clostridiales; family Clostridiaceae; genus Clostridium_AD. Next base: position 22,435 of record NZ_JBOITO010000004.1, on the reverse strand, counting down.
CTCCATAATAATCATTATAGTCTTCTATATATCTATCAACTAGTACAAAAGGAATATTATTGTTTTTTAAAATGGATATACTTTCATTACTTTTACCGCCAGACATAAAAATAATTCCATCTATAAGTTTACTTATAAGAAGTTCTATGTATTTTTGTTCTTTATTAATGTCATTATCAGTATTGCATATTATTAAATTATATTCTAATCTTTCGGCCTCGTCCTCAATTGCTCTTGCCATTTCTGAGAAAAAAGGATTTGTGATATCTGGAAGTATAATTCCTATAGTACCGGATTTCTTAGTGCTAAGGCTTCTTGCTATAGAATTTGGAATATATCTCATTTCCTTAGCGATATCTAATACTCTTTTTTGAGTTTCTTTACTTATGCTAGCATCTTTTTTATTCATAACCATTGAAACTGTAGCCTTTGAAACTCCAGCCATTTGTGCTATATCCTTCATTGTCACATTATTCATAATTATCCTCCCGTGGCTCGTAATAATTATACCAAAAGTTAGGTTATATTGAAATACTTTATACAATTATAACCCAGAGGATTTCTTCTGGGTTATAGACTTTTTTATTCTATTATAATAGGGAAATAATACTTAGCATATTATTTTTTTATAAGCATAAGTTCTACTGGAACTTCTTTTTCTACTGTTTCACCTTTGGCGACTTTTACAGCATTTTCTACTGCAACTGCTCCCATTAAATCAGGTTTTTGTGCTATTGTAGCTGCTAGGGCTCCACTTTCCACTGCTGATTTTGCTTCATCATTACCATCAAAACCTACAATAATAACATCTTTATTTGCTGTTTTAATTGCTTTAACCGCTCCTAATGCCATTTCATCGTTATGTGCAAATATTGCATCAAAGGCAGGTGTAGCTTGAATAATATTTTCAGTAACGGTTAATCCCTTCTGCCTATCGAAATCTGCTGCTTGGCTTGCAACAACTTTAACACCATCTTTTTTATCTACTATATTGTGAAAACCTTGACCTCTTTCTCTTGTAGCAGAAGCTCCTGGAATACCTTGTAATTCCACTATATTTCCCTTTCCACTTAATTTTTCCAGTATAAATTCCGCTGCCATCTCTCCACCCTTTATGTTATCAGAAGCAATGTGGCAAACAACTTCTCCACCATTTGCTTTTCTATCTACAGTTATAACTTTTATTTTGTTATCATTTGCAACTGTTATTGAGTTTACAACAGCATCGCTGTCCGTTGGATTTATAATTAAAGCCACTATTCCTTGTTGAATCAAATCTTCTACATTGGATCGTTCCTTTGTAGCATCATTTTGTGAGTCAAGAACTACAACCTCATATCCCAGTTCCTTAGCCTTCTTCTCTGCGCCTTCCTTCATGGATACAAAGAACGGGTTATTAAGAGTTGACATAACTATTCCAATTTTCTTTCCACCTTCAGTAGCCTTTTGTGTACAGCCAACTAAACTCCCTATAATTAGTACTGTTGATAATGCCATTGATAGTAATTTTGTTCTTTTTTTCATTTAAATCATCCTCCATTTTTTATTTTTCTTTTCTTTTAATCATTACGGCAAGTAATATAACTAACCCCTTTACTATTGCTTGATAAAAAGGTGATACATTTACAAGATTTAGCCCATTACTTAGTACTCCTATTATTAGTGCACCTATTATTGTACCTCCTACACTTCCTTCCCCTCCGGATAGTGAAGTGCCACCCACTACAACAGCTGCAATAGCATCTAATTCAAAACCTACTCCAGCATTTGGAGAAGCTGATCCTATTCTGCTTGTGACAATTATTCCACTTAATGCTGCAGTTGCACCACAGATAACATATACAAGAGTTTTAACCTTATCTGTATTAATACCAGATAATCTTGCTGAATCTTCATTTCCACCAAGTGCATAGAGATATCTACCATATCTAGTTTGACTTAAAACATAAAACGCTATTCCAAAAACTATAACCATAATTACAACTGGAATTGGTAATCCTAAGATCGCTTTATTACCTATGCCAGAAAATTTTTGTCCAAGGCCTGAGATAGGAGTACCATTTGTAAATACATAAGTTACACCTCTAAAGATAGTCATAGTAGCTAATGTAACTATGAAAGCTTGTATTTTACCTTTTGAAACAAGAACACCATTTATAAGACCTATTACGCAGCCAATAGCTAAAGCTACAAATATTGCTAAATATACATTGCCTGTAGACTTCATTATACTTGCGGCGGCAGCAGCGCTGACTGCGAGTATAGATCCTACCGATAAATCAATACCTCCTGTAAGGATAACAAAAGACATTCCTACCGCTATAACTGCATTTACTGAAACTTGTGTAAGTACATTTTTAATATTTCCGTAGCTTAAAAATCTAGGCGTAATAATTGATATAACTATACATAATATCAAAAGACCTATTAGTGATTTATACTTTAAAACTAAACTTTTCAAATTGATTTTCACAATAACCGCTCCTTTCTGGCTGTGATTTCTCTGTTAGTATGTTAATTTTTTAGACCTACTGCATATTTCATTATTGCTTCTTGTGAAGCATCTTCCCGAGATAGTACGCCTGATATTTCACCTTCGTGCATGATTAAAACCCTATCGCATATTCCCAGTATTTCAGTCATGTCAGAGGATATCATAATAATTGCTTTACCCGTAGCCTTTAATTCATTTAAAACATCATAAATTTCCTTCTTAGCACCTACATCTATTCCTCTAGTTGGCTCATCTATAATCAATACTTTAGGAGCAAGCATGAGCCATTTAGCCAATATAACTTTTTGCTGATTTCCGCCACTTAAATTTTTAATCAACTGTTCTGCACTTGGGGTTTTAATAGAAAGTTTCTTTATATATTCCACGACTTCCTTAGCTTCTTCTACTTTATTTATACGTTTAGTTCCATTTTCATATTTTTTAAGATTAGCTAATGTCATATTACTGCCTACTGACATACCTAAAATAAGACCTTCTTTTTTTCTATCTTCCGAAAGATAGCAAATTCCTTTTTCAATAGAATCTTTAGGAGAGCAAATATTAACTTCTTCACCATCAATAATTATTTTACCTGATGATTTTTTATATTCTCCAAATATAGTTTTTGCTGTTTCTGTCCGACCTGAACCCATAAGACCTGAGATACCCAAGATTTCTCCACCTTTTGCTTCAAAACTAACATCGCAAACCTTTTTAGCATAACTTAAGTTTTCAACTTTAAGAATAGTCTGTCCGGCAGATGATTTTCTGTATGGAAATTGTTCTTCTAGTTTTCTACCCACCATCATTGCTATTAAATCATCTTTAGTAATCTCAGTTGTCTTAACTTCACCAATATACTTACCATCTCTTAAAACAGTTATTCTATCACAGATCTTAAATATTTCATCCATTCTATGAGAGATGTACACAATACCCATATTATCATTTTTGAGCTTGGCAATTACTTTAAAAAGGTTATCTGTTTCAACATCAGTTAATGCAGTTGTAGGTTCATCCATTATTATTATTTTTGAATTTTTAGAAAGTGCTTTTGCAATCTCAATTAGCTGTTTCTCCCCTACATTCAAATCTTTAACTAAGGTATCCACATCGATATTGAAACCAATATCTTTAAGTAAGAATTCTGCTTTTTCTTTTAGTTCTTTTTTATCTATTCTTCTTGTTATTCCATTAAATCCTTCATTACCTAAGAATATATTTTCCCATATTTTTAAATTAGGGAGAAGACTTAGTTCTTGATGAATAATTGCTATTCCATGCTTCTGCGCATCTTTTATACCTTTAATATCTACTTCAGAACCTTGGATAAAAATGCTTCCTGTATCCTTATGATAGACTCCACTTAAAATCTTCATTAAGGTAGATTTCCCTGCTCCATTCTCTCCAAGGAGTGCAAGAACTTCCCCGCTATAAGCTTCTAATCTAACATCCTCCAGTGCTTTTACTCCCGGAAAGGATTTTGAAACATTTTTCATTTGAAGTAGAGGCTTTATGATAGTCATTGAAACTCCTCCTCAAAACTTTATTATATTAACCTATAGTTAGAATACAACGCCTGATTTTAGTATTACATTTGCATAGGGTGTTTGTTCGCCGGTTCTTACTACTGCCTTGCACTCTTTTAACTGGAATTTAAGCTCTTCATGAGTTATAAAAGTGATTTTTACATCTCCAACTGTCTTTTTTATTTCATTAAATATATTAGGGCTAACCTCACTTATTTCCTTAGCCACTATTACTTCTTCTATTTGAAGTTCTGTTAATATAGATTTTAGTGTTTCAATAAAGCCAGGTACGTTTTTAATTAATGCAATATCTATTCTTTTAGTTGTATCTGGTATTGGCAGACCACAATCACCTATAGCTAGGGTATCTTTGTGTCCCATTTTAGATATTACTTCACATATTTGTGAATTTAACAGTGTAGTTTTTTTCATGATTGTGCCTCCTTATATTGCTTTTAAAAAATACAAACGTTAACTTATATCTTCTCCGTATATGTCTATTACTTCTTTTTTAGTTGGTATAGATGGTTGGGCTCCTGACCTCTGAACTACTATTGAAGAAACTTTATTTGCAAAAACTATAGCCTTTTTAATATGTTCATAGCTTAGTTCTTCAGTTCCAAGTTTACTTGATACTGCTCCAATAAAACTATCTCCTGCCGCAGTTGTATCAACCGCTTTAACTAAAATTGCTGGGATTAATTCTGCTCTTTCTTTAGTAATTAATGCGGCACCTTTTGAACCTAGAGTTATTATTACGTACTTAACTCCCCTACTCAAAAAAACTTCAGCTGCTTTTTTAGCACTTTCTAAATCATTAGCTAAAATTCCTGTGAGTTCATAAGCTTCTGTTTCATTAGGAATTATTATATCGGTACATTTTAATAAGTTTTCATCTAGTTTCTTTGCAGGAGCAGGGTTTAGTATTGTTATAATTTCTTGTGATTTTGCAAAACTAAAAGCAGCAAGTGTTATTTCACTAGGTGTTTCGAATTGTGCAATTATTACATTACAATCCTTTATAATTGAATAGCTTTGTTTTATCTCGTCTTTACTAATACCCATATTAGCGCCAGCTACTACAACTATAGAATTATTTCCTTGACTATCCACATTAATTATAGCTGTTCCAGTACTTTCTTTATTATCTTTAAAAACATATTCTGTATTTATACCATTACTTGCAAGCTGACTAACTAAGAAGTCGCCGTTGCTATCTAATCCAACTTTACCTATCATGGACACCTCTGACCCCATTCGAATGCAAGCAACTGCTTGATTTGCTCCTTTTCCTCCTGGAATATTGCTTATACTTTTAGCGAAAATAGTTTCGCCAATTTTAGCCATATTTTCTACCTTTAATACTATATCCATATTTAAACTTCCAAGGACACAAATTTTATTCATATAAATATATCACCTCTTTTTAACTTAACCGATTAACTAAACCGGTTAAGTATATTGTAACCGTTTAAATGTCTTTAGTCAATAAATAAATTTAAAAATATATACGGTTTATAATCTATTGTGCGTAGTACAAGTTATAATGTTACTACAATTCATATATTAAGGAGATGACAAATAATTACAGTGTTTAAAATAAGGTATAAAATAAGACCAACTATTTGTTAGTCTTATTTTATACCTTACCGTTAAGTTTAAATGCTTAATTCGTTTGATTGCAATCCCATTCTTTAAAGAATTGATTCAAATATTCCTCCATAAATTTACGGTTCTTGTCCAAATTCCTAGCAATTAAATATAATCACTATTAACAATAATAGAATATGGGATATGTTAATTAGCGCAAAGTTTTTAACTGACAAAACGAAGGTTTCGCTTTTAATAGGATTTTGGGTGAACAATTTTATGTTTTTATTAATTGGTATTATAGTTAAAAGTACCAGAAGTGATACAACTGGTGAAATTTTTAATATAACTAATAGTATAATGTCTAAGTATCCTATATAATATAGGGCTTTAAATAATTTAAGTGCATTTTTTACACCTAAATAATATGGCAATGTAAATCTATTATTTATTACATCTTCCTCAACATCGCAAATGTTATTAGCAAGCATTATGTTTGCTATTCCATTAATTGTAGGAATAGCAATTAAGAAGATATAAAAAACTTCTAACAGGTTTATACTAATGTTTAACATATTATTATGGTACATGAGAGAAATTATATTTTTATCGAATATATGAATGTAACATGATAAAAATAGAATTACAAATCCCATAAACATTCCTGAGAAAACCTCACCTAGTGGCATACGCGAAATTGGAACCGGACCATATGTATAGAATATTCCAGCTAAGAAGGATATAATTCCAATTAAAAGCACAATTACGTTGGTGTTTAAAGTTAATAAAATACCGAAAAAAACTGCTATTGAAAGTAAGATAAAAATAATAGCTACAGCTGTGGATTCTTTAATGTTATATCTAATGATCTTGTTTTTATTTTCCTTATCATATTCATGACCCTTTAAATCTTTTTTGTAATCAATATAATTGTTAATTGCTGTTGTAGCCATGTCGAAGGCTAGCAGTGATATCCCCATTATAATAAAATTCTTTAGATTAAAACTTTTATATCTGTATAAAGAATAAATAGTTCCCACTATAAATGGTATCATACTAGCTAATTTTGTTTGAATTTCAATAAATTTAAAAAAATTTGTTAAAGACAATTTAAAACCTCCTATTTTTTTAATTATTCTAGGAGACAAATTATTTTTAACTCCTAGAATATTAGGTTTTTTCATTCCCAGGTTGTCCATATTTCTGGTGCATATCCCACCGTTGCCTCTTTTCCATTACGTACGATAGGAGTATTTAAAAGTTGTGGATTTTCGAGTAAAATTTCTTCTTTAGTTTCCTCTCCCCTAATTTTATCTAAATTCAACTTTTTATAATCCTTTGCTTTTATGTTAATTAAATTATTTAGTCCTACTGCATTTTTCACACTTTTTAATTCACCCTTACTCAAACCCTTAATTTTTAAATCTACAAATTGATATTTTATTTTTCGTTCTTTAAAAAATCTTTCTGTTTTTTGTGTATCAAAACATTTTTTCACTCCAAAACATTGAATGTTCATTTTCTTAAATTCTCCTTTTAATGTTTATTATCTTAGACCATTAGACTATAATATTATCATAGCTAGCATCACTGTAGCAACTATTCCGCAAGTAACAGGTATAATATTCTTCCGTGCTACCTCAAAAGGGTCAACCTTACATATCCCAGCTGCTGCAACCACGCTCCAAGGGATTATGGTTCCTCCTCCTATCCATACAGTGATAATTTGACCAAAGGCTGCAATTGACTCCTTATCTATAGCAATAGCATTAGAAAAGGTATGAGCTAATGTTCCGACTATAGGAAGACCTGCGAAGCCTGAACCACTAAGACCAAGAAGAGTGCTTACTGCTGTTTGTATACCTATAACAGAATACTTGGATAAGGGAATATTACTTGCTGTATACATTCCTATATCACTTAAAATGCCACTAGCTCCAGGCCCCAATATATCTATTGCCTTAACTTCGCTTCCTAGAAAAAAGAAGGCACCGATAATTATGATTGGAGCAAATATGCTTATACCAAAAATAAACCCATTTTTAATATAATTAGTAACAGCACCTAAGGAATCCTCAATACCACAGTGAATTATAGATGAAATTATCATTATTAATGCCGATGTCCCACCTATTAACGCTGTAGAATCTGAGCCTTGTAATCCAATTTTTTTTATTAATATGATATCTATTAAAAAGACTAAAGGAGTAGCAATTGCCATCACCTTTGCTCCTATTAATACGTTTTGTACTAACTCTTTAGGTTCAGGTATTCCTGCATTAGTGCTAATTACTATGCTCTTGTCTTTTTTCATAAGTATAAATGCTGTAGTTATAGTAACTACACTCATTACACCCCAAAATGGAATACTTTCTTTAATAATTCCTAGTGGACTATCTAAATTTGCAGCCTTTGCAGTTATTGACGGTGCTGCTTGTATAACGAAATCACTTGATAAAGCCGCGCCTTTTCCAAATATACATAAAACTACTGCTGCCCATACTGATGGTAATCCAGATTTCACTGCAGCAGGTACCATTAAAGCCCCTATAAAAATAACCGCAGGCGTTGGCCAAATAAACCATGAAATCAAAGTCATAGTAATCCCTAGCACAAAAAAAGACATAGTTTTGTTTATCATTAATTTCTTCATGGGTTTTATAATTAACTCATCAGCACCTAGGTCAGTAAGTGAACTAGACATGGCATTAACCAGTGCAATGACTACAATCACTTCAATAAATTCCACTCCAGATACCACTACTGCCTTATAGATAATCTGAACAGCTTTTAAAACATCACCTGTGAAGATATAACCTATTATTCCAATTCCTAAAATACATGGAAGAATAACATCTTTTTTAAGTATAATTATCATAAGGATTATTAAAATTATGATGATATAGACATAATGTATTATACCTAAATTTACCATAAAGGTCATTCCTCCTATGTGGTTGAATTGTACATAAGATTGAGTATATGCAATATTGAAAGAAAATAATCAAATATATTGCATGACTTTAACTATATTTTATGATAGACTTATGTCTAATAAAAATAATTTCTTATAACGTAAGCAAGGAGGTTAAAAATGTTAAAAATTTGGGGCAAGATAATGACTGATAATAGAATGGTAAAAGATGAAGTTGCAATGTCTGAAGACCACGAAAGTTATCAAGAAGATTTAAAAGCCTGCATAACAGAATTGTGTTACAAATTTGATATATCCACACCTTACTGGCTAAAATCTAATATTAATGAATATAATAAAAGACATAAAACTAGTTTTGATGAAAATAATTTTATAGAAGAAATTTACTTTGATAGATTTATGATTGAAGAATTTGGAGAAAAAGAAAAATAGTGCCACCGGCACTATTTTTATTCATATCTAAGGGCATCAATTGGATCTAATTCTGCTGCTTTCTTAGCTGGGTAAATTCCAAAGAAAACACCTACTGCTGAAGAGAATAAAATAGAACCAACTATTGATGCAAGTGATACCACTGGTGTTATACCTGCAAAACTACCTATTATCTCAGCTCCAACAATTCCAAGTATCATCCCAATTATACCTCCTATTGAGGACAAAATAACTGATTCAATTAAAAATTGCATTAGTATTATTTTAGTTGTCGCTCCCACTGCTTTTCTTATTCCTATCTCTCTAGTTCTTTCTGTAACTGATACAAGCATTATGTTCATTACACCGATACCACCAACCAATAATGATATAGCCGCAACTGCACTTATAAATGCTGTAAATATACCAAGAACACTGTTGATTTGCTCAAGCATTGCCAGTGCATTCTCTGCGGAATATATTTCCTTGCCTCTACTATTGTGCCTTGATTCTAGCATTCTTATTGTTCCATTTCCTACGGATTCACTATTATCTTGTGAATCTGCAACTACAGTCATAGAACTTATTTTAAATTCTTTGGACTGTAGCGTACTTAAAAAGGTTACTGGTGAAGTTATTATAATTGGTTTACCAGAATTTCTGCCTCCTCCAAAAGGAGAAGTTATTCCTTTTTCAACACCTACAATAGTCATCTTTTTCATTAATGTATTCTGTCCCACTTTGATACTTTCACCTACTACATCAGTATAGCCAAACAGTGTAATTGCATCAGTTTCATCAATTATTCCTACAGCTGTTCCTTGTAGATATTCCTTTTCACTAAAATATCTCCCAAAAATAATTTCAGTGTTATTTATATAGGCAAGATCTGGAGATCCGCCTCTCATATAAGCATCTTTACTACCATTTTCAGAAAAAACAGAACCTCGAACTTGAAAAGATGGACTTGCATATTTAATGCTTTCAATCTTTTGTTTTATTTGTTTAACGTCTTCTAAGGTTATATAATCAGTTGACTGCGCCTCTTCTCCACTTACCTTAACTGTAACAGACGCAGCTCCCAATTTTGCAAATTCACCTGTTATAGCTAATTGTCCTCCTTGACCAAGAGATACAATTGTTATAACTGAACTTATACCAATTATTATTCCTAGCATAGTAAGGAAAGCTCGCATTTTATTTGCCTTTATACTTGTTAAGGCTGTTTTTATACTTTCAAATATATTCATACTCTAACTCTCCTTATAAAACAATTCTATTCTTAACCGTTGAATCTGATACAATTTCTCCATCTTTAAATCTTATTATTCTATTTGTATGATCTGCAATTTCATTTTCATGTGTTACCATGAGAATTGTAGCTCCTTCATCATTCAGATCTTTAAATATCTTCATTATATCTTCTGAAGATTTAGAATCAAGATTCCCTGTTGGTTCATCCGCCATTAGTACAGCAGGGTCATTAACTATTGCTCTTGCTATTGCGGCCCTTTGTTTTTGCCCTCCAGATATTTCATTTGGCATATGATTTACTCTATCAGAAAGCCCTACTTTTTCAAGTGCTTGCAGCGCTTTTTGTTTTCTTTCTTTCGTAGGGATTCCTGCGTACATCATAGGAAGCTGAACATTATCTAGTAAACTAATTCTTGGAATAAGATTAAATGACTGAAACACAAATCCTATCTCTTTATTTCTAATATAGGCAAGCTCATCACCACTGAGGACTGAAACATCCTGTCCATTTAAAATGTACTTACCGCTATTCATTTTATCAAGACACCCAAGTATATTCATTAAAGTAGATTTACCTGATCCGGAAGCTCCCATTATTGCTGTAAACTCTCCTTTTTCAATCTTTAGACTAATACTATTTAAGGCTGTAAATTCAACATCTCCAGTTTTGTATATTTTCGTAAGATTTTTTACTTCTAACATTTTAATCCCTCCTTATATTCCCTTATGTTCAAAATAGTTATTATTTATTTTAATCTATGGCCTCTTTTACAATTGTACCTTCCACAATAGAGGTTGAAGGATTAAGTATAATTTTATCCCCAGTCTTAAGTCCTTTAGTTATTTGGACTTCGGTATCCGATTGAGTTCCAACCGTTACCTTTATCTCATGTACCATATTTTCATTAACAACGTATACTAAATTTTTACCGCCTTTTTCTACCTTTAAGGCTTCTGATGGTATTTTAATAGCCTTTGCAACATCTTCTACTAGTATATCTACATCTACATCAAAATCTATCTTTAAAGCTGGAGCACTATCTAAAATGTCTATTTCCACACCTAATGTTGTTTCACTTCCAGTTACTCCTACTGTTTTAATCGCTGCAGGGTCAACAAATGAAACGCTTCCACCATAGGTATTAGTGCCACTTCTAATTATCACCTTTTGACCTATTTTAACTTTGTTGGCATCGTATTTACCAAGTAGTGCAGTTGCTTTTAAGTTTTCTAAATCTTGAACTACTACAGCAGCTTCCATTCCATTTCCTACTGCGCCTTCTATTGCATTTATTTGGGTTACCACTCCAGTATTAGAAGCTACAATTGTACTTTTAATGTTGGCTACATTTTGCTTTGCTGAAGTTAAAGATATTTTCGCTAGCTTTACGGAATTATCTGCTTGCTTTAATTTTTCAGTTGAGATCGTTGCTAACCCGCCCTTTTGCTGCTTTACTGTTTCTAACTTTACTTTATCTGTAGGATTTATACTTTTTTCTAAGGTTTTAATTTCTTTATTCAAGTCTGAAATTTTGCTCTTAATACTATCATTTTGATTTGATAAATCTTTTTTTGAGAGTATTGCATTGTCATATTGAATTTGCGCCTGACTAACTGTTGAAGTTAAGTCCTGAGTTTCATAAACTATTAATATATCGCCTATTATAACTTTATCCCCTACTGATACGTTAACCTTTTTAATTTTAGCTTGAAGACCATAATATTCTTTACTATTCTTTGATTTCACCGTTGACGTGGTAGATATATATGATTTTAATTCACCCACCTGTACTACAGAAGTTTTTACTGTTGTAATTTTGCTATTTTTTTTCTTTTCACTTATTAAAAATACACCACTTAAAACGGCTATTACAATTAAACCATATATCACTGTTTTCTTTTTCATAATTACTCCTCCTTGTATAAGTACCCACTTTTAGTTTGATATTTTTTTTACAATAAATTCTAAAAACCCACAAAGAATATCAGTAAAAAAGTAGCAGAAGAGCACATGAAGTGTTCCACTGCTATTGATTAATCTTCATCTTTATCATAAAAGTCTAGATATGAATATTTTTCTCCACTTTGCTTCCAGCCTAAAATAGAATCCATATTAACATTTTGTGATGCTCTAAAGATAGATTTATCAACTTCACTAAAATTTTTCTTTAAATCTTTAACTAAATTTTTAATTTCATTGCGTTTGTTTCCTATTTTTTTAGCTGCAACCATACAGGCACAATTTAGTGGCCAAATACCACTGTTTCGAGTAAAATTTTCAATGTGTTCTTCTTCAATATAATAAAGTGGCCTAATCAATTCCATTCCCTTAAAATTTTTAGATTTTAATTTTGGAAGCATAGTCTTAAAATTCCCTGAATAAAGAATATTTAACATAGTTGTTTCCACTACATCATTAAAATGATGACCAAGTGCAAGTTTATTGCATTTTAGTTCTTCTGCCTTTGCATATAATGCCCCTCGACGCATTTTGGCACACATATAGCAAGGATAATCCTTTGCAATGGTATCAATTATATCAAAGACACGTGATTCAAATATTTTTACAGGAATATTTAAATGTTTACAATTGTCAATTAATAATTCCTTTATATTTGCATGATAACCAGGATCCATAGCAATATACTCTAGTTCAAAATTAACTTTACCATGAAGTTGTAACTCTTGAAGTAATTTTGCCATTATTAGACTATCCTTACCTCCAGAAATAGCTACGGCAATTTTATCACCCTCGCTAATTAACTTATAATCCTTTATAGCCTTAATAAATTTTGTCCAAATTGGCTTTCTATAATCCGTAATAAGGCTACGTTCAATTTCAGCTAATGGTTTTCTTTCATTAAGTGGCACTAATATTTCACAACCTTCTCCAGCAATAGTTTCCATAAAATCACCTCTCTTTTATATTAGAATAATATACCATATTTCACAGAATAAAAAATGAACCTCTAAAATAAGAGGCTCATTTTTTATTATAATTATTGATTTATCTTTTAAAATAACCTCATTAATGAAGTTATTAGTAATCATATAATTCTATCTATCAAATAAACCGCCAGTTTTCTTAGTGCTCCTTGCTGCTTTCATTTTTTTACCAATTACTTTATCTGGCCTTGAAATAGCCCCTTGCTCAGAACTTACCTTTTTCTTTTCTTCGATAATTTTTTTCATAATTTCAATATTATTAGTTGACATAAATATTTCCTCCTCTAGCAGCCAATCAAAGAATGTTAAATACTATAGAATTTATGTTTTAACTTATAATTCCTACATTTTTTTCTACACTAAACCTTAACTTGTTGCTTTCTCTACTAATCAGTTTATCTTAGTTTGTCTAAAATATCAATCTAATATTGTAATATAATGATATTTATTTCTACGCATTTAGTAATTAGAAATACTATCTAACTTAATTAGTACATCTTTATATCCCGCTTTTATAATATCGTTATGATATAGTTTTTCATAAGTTACATTATCTATATCATAAGCTAATGCTTCCAAAAAATTCTTTCCAAAAAGCTTTTTGATAAACATCTCATAATCATTTTTTATCAAAGTGTAATTACTTTCATCGTAATGATAACCTTTTGTATCATTATTCAGCTTTTCTATAATTCCATATAATTGGTATACATAGCTCATTTCTTTTAAATTTAATATCTTCTGTAACGCCACTATAGCTTCAGAATAGTTAAAATTCATAGGTATAGGATAAATATTAATATTATCCTTGTTATCAAATTCTTTTAACATTCTTAAACTTTGAAATAACGTAGTACAAATATCTAATCTTATAATAGCCGCATACTGGCATAACTTAAGATTTTTATTTTCCTTCTCATATTCTTTTTTATCCCTTTCAATTTTACTTTGAGTCTCAATTGCTTTATAAGTTGAATTTTTATTTATAAGCCAGCTAAATACACCACCTAAAATAGTACCAGTTATAATAGCTATAGAGGTTATCATTGGAGTTATAAGATTATCAGGTATTAATGCAATAGATTGTAGCATTCTATTTTCTCCTCTCAAAAAAAGTAGTTTCTACAATATACTTACCATCAAAAAATATTTTATTCATTAATATTAAACTACATAAATATCAGAAAAATTTAAATATATTTTGACAAGACTATTATAATTAGAGTATTGTTTGTATGTAAAGCAAATGAAAATTAAAAGGAGACCTACTAATGAATACACAAAATGATAACAGAGGGCAAACAAGAAGTAACATACCTATTGGTATTACAGTAGACGTTGTATTAAAAAAAGACCAAAGAACAGATAAGTTAACTAGAGGCGTTGTAAAGCGATTGTTAACAAACTCAGCAGTTCATCATCGGGGTATTAAGGTTATGCTTGAAGATGGTCAGGTAGGAAGAGTTCAAGCCATTATATCAAAATAAAAGTATACAAAAAATAGTTTAAAGTTAAAACCCAATTTACCATTATTCCAATGATAAATCGGGTTTTATATTGTATACACAAAAAAAACTTGCAATTCTAGTCAAAATGATATATACTTAAAAAGTTACCTAGTAATGCGAAACATTTACAAAATCATAAAACATTTGCTAACACAAGCAAAATGGATCATTAAATCACTTAACAATCGAGAAGAAATGAATTTTACAATTCTTAAGTTCTTACCCTTTTCATTCTAAAATTTCTTAATGGATCCCTATCAAAATTTTGTTGATTAACCTACTGATAACTCGTATAACAGAACGTGATTTGTTATACCACGATATTATATTATTGGTACAAAAATATCTTTTTTGTGCCCAATAAACTAAAAAGGAGGTATTTATATGAGAAAAGACGAATTAATTGAAATTACAGAAGAAGAAGTAATTAATGAATGTTTAGAATGTCTAGACTAAAAATAAAAAAGCAAATCTATCACTGTTAAGTCTCTAGTGTAGGTTTCTTTTTTTTTACTTTAATGAATTTGTAATATTTTAACAGTAAAAGCGAGTGAGTTTTAAATAGATATAAAATATTTTTATATAAATAAGATTATAAATAGAGGAAATTTCTTTCATGTATAGAATAAGTATAAGAACAGAATATTCTGTACATGAAAGGGCGTGCATATAATGTTAACGATTTCTTTTATTAGTGGCGACAAAGAACTACTCGATTTAAAACAATCAGAAAGTGATGCATTTAAAAGTTGGTTTTATAATTTTGAAAACTCTAGGCCTCATGAGGTTAATACTATGGGTAAAAAATATCTCTTTAACAAAAAAGCAATTGCTTATATTGAGATAGAGGCTTAAAACTTTTTATTTAACTAAAGAAATTAATATTTCTTAATATTAGCTACAATAAAGTAGAAAAGCCTGCAATTAAAAATTGCAGGCTTTTCTTGTTATAATCAGATTTAATACAGGGTTATTATTTAAATTGAAGTTCTACTTGAACAATTTCTGAAGAAGAACCTATTCTTATAGGCGGTCCCCAGGTTCCAACTCCACTTGAAACAACAACATTATATGAGCCTTTCGTAAGTAACCCAAAATCAATTTCAAATAATCTCTTAGTAATTATATTGGCTGGTAGCAATTGACCTTTGTGAGTATGCCCTGAGAATTGAAGATCTACTCCAGCTTTTTCTCCTTGTCTAAGATTTGTAGGTTGATGATCTATTACAATAATAGGTAAAAACTTATCCGTATTCAACAATAATTCCTCTAAACTTTTTCGTTTTGTTTTAGCATACCTTTCGTAGGCGATATCTTCTCTTCCCACAAGGTAAAAACTATTATCTATCTTTACTGTCTTGTCTCTTAATATATTAAATCCTGCGGAATTTTCATATTCAAAAACAATTTTATCTATTGATCCTCCATAATATTCATGGTTACCAAAAGCAGCGTAAACCCCATATTTGGATTTTATTTTTTTAAATTCTTCGCCCATATCTTGATCTACAAAAGGATTTATATAATCGTCTATAATATCCCCCGCTAGTATTACTATATCTGGTTTTAATTCATTTACTTTAATTATAACCTTTGAAAGCCTTTGCTTATCTACAATGTCACCAAGGTGTAAATCAGATAACATTACAATATTTATTTTTTTTAACTTTCCTGCATCCTTGTCAATTTTTAACGCATATTTTGTTGTTTTAAGATTTGTTGCGTTGTAGGTTCCATATACCAGCAAAATAGATACAACAATAAGTGCAAAAATATTAGACATAGAATATATTTTTTGTAAGGTATAGGTGTTTATAAATGAAAACTTCTTTAAACCTAAAATTAATTTTATAATATCTATGGTTCCTAGAAGTATTATAAAATATAAAAATGCTGCCATCCAGTATGCTCCAAGAATATTGAGAAACTTTTCAAGAAAATGTGGAACCTTATTTTTAGAAAGTCTACCCGTTACAAAAGAGATTGCAATAAAAACAAACAGCACCCAATATAAATAAATACTAATTTTAGGTATTACTCTATTTACAAGTAACCACCCTTTTTTACCAACATAAATGTTTGCAACAATGAAAATTAGGAAAGAAAAAAATATTTGAAAATATATCATTTGTCTATTAATCCTCCAAACTTCGATATTAGTTATGTTCTGATATTATATATCATCTAATTATACTAATTATTACTCCACAGGTCTACGTTGAAATTGTAAACTTTTTGAAATATAAAATATATTTTTATGCAATCGATTACATAAATAGTCGTAACATATTATAATATGACTATAAAGGGGGCATGAAGTTATATGAAAAAGCAATATCTAGTTTCTACTTTTATAATTTTACTCTTATTTGCAAGCGGTTGTACTAAAAATCCAACACCTTCCGATACCTCAAATAAAGAAGTAAATGTAAAAGAAACCAAAGTAAATGATAAACCTATAAGCACTACAAACGTAGTAGATAATAATTTTAGTAGCGAAGATTTAATTTATTTTATAATGACGGATCGTTTTTATAATGCAGATACATCAGATGATAAAAGTGATGTAAATAAAAATGACCCTAAAGCCTATCATGGTGGCGATCTTAAGGGAGTAATAGATAAGTTAGATTATATTAAATCTCTTGGCACTACAGCTATTTGGATTACACCTGTAGTGAAAAATGAACCTCAAGGATATCACGGTTATTGGACTGAAGATTTTTACTCAGTAGATTCACATTTAGGTGATATGGCTATACTTAAAGAGCTTGTAACGCAGGCTCACAAAAGAGATATGAAAGTGTTACTTGACCATGTTATAAATCACACTGGATATAAATCCTCATGGCTTACTGATGAAAGTAAAAAAGATTGGTTTCACCCAAAACTTGATATTTCTAATTGGAATGACCAAGATCAAGTTGAAAATGGATGGCTCGCTGGTCTACCCGATTTAAACACAGAGAATCCCCAGGTTAAAAAATATTTACTAGACAATACACTATGGTGGATTGAGCAAACTGGTGTTGATGGAATGAGACTAGACACGGTAAGACATGTTCCTAAGGAGTTTTGGCAAGAATTCACTAAAACAATTAAAGAAAAACATCCTAGTTTTTATTTTCTAGGCGAAGTATGGAATGAAAATCCTAGATACTTAGAGGAATACCATAAGTTAGGACTAGATGGTTTAACTAACTACTCTATGTTTAAGGGTATTCGCGAATCTTTTACAAGATTTGGTAAGACCAATCCGTTAATAAGTGCCATAAAACGTGAAAAAAGTTTCACTTCTCCAGAGGAAAATGGTATTTTTGTTGACAATCATGATAATACAAGATTAATAACACAGGGTAGAGAGAATGGAAGTGAATATTTAAAACAAGCATTAACCTTTATAATGACATATCCTTCAATACCAATTATATACTATGGCACTGAGATAGGTATGGAAGGTGGAGCTGACCCTGATAACAGAAGAGATATGGAGTGGGATAAAGTAGAAAACAATGATATGTTAACTTTTTATAAAAGTTTAGCTGATTTAAGAAAGACAAATCCTGCCATAATATCAGGTGAGTTTAAATTATTAGACTACGACGACTACTTTATTTCCTATATGAGAGAAAAAGATGGAAAATCAATTATTGTTATAATCAATCTTCAAACTAAAGATAGAGATGTTGTAATAAATATACCAAATAAAACCAAGGTATTTAAGGACTTAATAACTAGTAAAGATTTTAAAGTAAAAGACCAGAAATTAGATATTAGTCTTAAACAATTAGACCTAATAATTCTTGAATCTATAAACTAAGATAAGTATTTAATTAAAATTCATAAAAGAGATGACCTTAGGTCATCTCTTTTATGTTTATTTACATAATATATAGGTAGAAATGGCAGGAACTGTTACTTCATTAATACAAAGTATAGTACCTTTACTAAGGCCAGCTTTATCTACTTCATGTTCATTGGCTAAAACTTTCCACGCGCTTTCATCAGGTAATGTTACTTTTATAGGTTTATTATTAGAATTATGAATCACAATTAATTTACTATAATCATCTTTAAATGGAGATGTTAATTCATAAGCCACGCAATTAAGTGGTGCTTGGAGGAATATCAAAGCTTTTCTTACTTCATCTGCACTATCTAAAGTCATAACTCTTTGGCTTTTTCTTAAAGCAATTAACCCTTTAATATATTTATAAGTTTCAGCGCATTCAGCTTTTTTGCTCCAGTTTATTTCATTAACAGCATCCACTGAATTATAGGTATTATGATTTCCTTGTTTTGTCCTTAATATTTCTGTTCCACCTTGAATAAAAGGAATTCCTTGAGAAGTAAGAATTATAGAAAGTGCTAACCTATTCATTTTTTCTCTTTCAACCTCAGTATTATTAACGTTACTTTTTTTTATTTTATCGTATAAACATAAATTATCATGTGCACTTACATAGTTAATGGCTTCTCCAGGATCATTAGCGAAACTAGATATATTATTACTATATTTAATGCTACCCACAATCCCCTTTTTAACTTCTATCTCAAGATCTGCTCCCCCACTTACAAAACCTATTCCGCTTCCGTCATTATCTCCTTTTAGTACATTTCGTAGATTGTCATTAAATACAGATACTTGCATATCCTTTTGGCTTCCTTTTTTAAATTGCAATGAAGGCGCTAAAGATGATTGGCCTCCGGTCCAAGGTTCACCATAAATAATAATATTCGAATTAATTATTTTTGCTTGTTTTTCAATTTCTTTCATTGTATCAATATCGTGAAGCGCCATTAAATCAAATCTAAACCCATCTATTTTGTATTCCTCAGCCCAAAATTTAATACTATCTACCATGAATTTTCTCATCATTGGCTTCTCAGATGCAGTTTCATTGCCACAACCGGAACCATTAGTATAATTGCCTTGGTCATCTTGCCTATAATAATATCCAGGAACCAAGATATCCATCGGTGAATTTGCTATAGAAAAAGTATGGTTATAGACAACATCCATAATTACACTAATTCCATTTTCATGTAGTATTTGAATCATTGTTTTAAACTCCCTTATCCTTACTGTGCCATCCCTAGCGTCAGTAGCATAAGAACCCTCCACCACATTATATAAATAAGGATCATAGCCCCAATTATAATCATCTTTAGTTTCGTCTACACTTGCAAAATCATATACAGGCATTAAATGAACATGGGTTACTCCTAAATCTTTAAGATGATCAAGTCCTGTAATAACACCTTCAGGAGTTTTAGTGTTTCTTTCAGTAAAAGCCAAATACTTTCCTTTATTTTTAATTCCGGAGTTCGGATCTACTGAAAAATCTCTGACATGAATTTCATATATTATTGCCTGTGTTCTATTAATTCCAACAGGTTTTTTATGATTTTCCCAATTGCAAGGATTTATAGAAGAAAAATCAACAATCATACCCCTTTTACCATTAGCACTTGCGCCCTTAGTGTAGATATCTGGTGTTTCCTTTTGCATTCCATCTTTCAATACTAAATAATTATAATATTTATTTTTAAAATCGCCCACAAGCACAAGTTCCCAAATTCCACTATCTACCTTTATCATTTCATATTCTTGTCTTTCGTCATTTTCGAAATTTTCATAAACTAATACTGTAATTTTTTCTATGGTAGGTGCCCAAACCTTAAATGTAGTCTTAAAAGGTGTATAAACTGCGCCTAAATCATTACCATCATATGTGGACTCTTTACTTTCTAACATTATTCCCATTATCAAATCTCTCTCCTTAAAATCTTTATGAATTAGAATAACCATTTCTTATAATAAGAGCTATTTTATTCATAGTATGTAAGTATCCTTAAAAAAATAACCCTAGAAATCTAGAGTTATTTAGTTGATTCTCTTTCAACTAATTTTGTATCTATAATATAATTATTGATATCTTCCTTTACATTTTCTAATTTGTTTATTAATAGTTTAACTGCAAAATAACCTAATTCCTCAGAATTAATGTCCACTGAAGATAGTGAAGGTTTTCTAAAGGCAGCTAGTGGCGTGTTATTAAAACCAACAATTGAAATATGCTGCTCTGAGTTTTCACTTATAGCTTTTGAAGCACCAAAGGCAATTAAATCGTCGGTGGTAACAACAGCTGTAGGTTTAGACTTATCTAAAATTTCTTTCATAGAATTGTATCCGCAAGCTTCAGTGAATTCTGTTAATTGTATCATATTTTCATCAATCTTTAAACCAGCATTTTCCATAGCTTTTTTATAACCTTCTAGTCTATTTATTGTTACATTAAGAGTAGGTGACCCTCCAATAAATGCGATTTTCCTCTCGCCCTTTTGTATAAGATAACTAACAACGCTGTACATGGCATGAAAATTATCATTATCAACCCATAATGTCCCTTCAGTATCTTCTGGTTTACCTATTACTACGAAGGGATAATCCGCTTCTTTTAAGTAAGCTATGCATTTGTCATCTTTTCTTACTGTTGGCAAAATGATTCCATCAACTCTTCTACTATTCATTAGACTAGCTATATACTCCACTTCTTGACTTTCATTATTACTGTACGTGTACATAATGTAATATCCTTTTTTTTGAGCATAATGACTTATGCCTCTCATAATTTGAATAAAAAAAGGATTAACAAATAAATCTTCATCTGTGTTCGGCAAAATAAGTCCTATAGTCTTAGTTGTTTTACTAACTAGACTCCTAGCTATTGCATTAGGATGATAATTCATTTCCTTCATTACTTTATAGACAATTTTTTTTGTTGCATCACTAATTTTAGGATTATCCGCAAGTACTCTTGAAACTGTTGAGGGTGAAACATTTGCCTTTTTTGCTACTTCTCTAATAGTTATCGCCATAAAACTTCACTTCCTACCTTCTAAAAATATTCTACTATAATTATAATATTAAATTTGTTATTGTGCAATGTATGCTTGTACAAGGTTTAGGCATAAAAATTGTGTAAGGCACTAATATAGCATATATTATTATTTTTCAAATTAAATCAGATAATTTATAGTTTTTATTTTTTACTGCTTTTTTAGTCATAACATTATTTTTATTCATAACATTATTTTTATTCATTACATCGTCTCCTCATCTTAGAATGCTTTGGTTTTACTAAAGCTATATGCTGAAATACTTTTAACAATAATAAATAATATAATAGTAATTACAGAACCCATATGGTATTAATTTCTGACCCTTTGTCATCTTATAAATCCAGGAAATCGAAATATAAGTATCTCCTACTTCGAAAAAAGCTCTAGTGATTTCGCTATTAAACTTTTCAGAAATTCTAGTACAATCAATAGTCTCCTCAGTCTGTTTTGATGATTCTAAAGTTATTTCATTGGTACTACAGCGATGATTTTCCATGATTTAGAATCATATGTTGAAACTACTCCACGCATACTTGTTCGACTCAGCTTAAAATCAAAAGCAACATTGACTAATTTTTTTGTAACCCGGTATTTTAAACTTAACCTATTTCATAGCACTTCCCCCTGCATTAAAATTTATAATACTTTATCCTTTAAATGAAAAAAACGAATCAAAAGCTAGCACTTAAGAAATACCAAACTTTTGATTCATTCATTACGTTATTTCAATTATTAATTTTATTTACTAACCTTTTACACTACCTACTGTTAACCCACCAACTAGGTATTTAGATAAGGCAATAAATAGTATCATAACAGGCACAGCTGTAATTAACGCTCCTGCGGAATATATACCCCATGC
>NZ_JBOITO010000003.1:0-253499 GCF_050717635.1 Clostridium sp. | reverse complement strand
TAAAATTTAATTGACTCATTTGAAATCCTCCCGTATATGTTGGTTTTGTCACTTAACATTATACTAGAGTATTTCCCTTGAGTCTTTATTTTTTTTATTCTTCGGTCATTTCATTATACAACTTACCGATTTTTTAATGATTAATTACTTTTGATAAGGCATCACGCTAATTTCACCATGAAATCTGTATATGAAGCTAAATATTCTTATAATTAACTACAAAAAAGAAAGCAAATAGATAGCTTATCTACCCATTTGCTATGTATCATATTAAAAATATGATTTCTTTTTATAACATCTATTTCATTATTTTTATAGTTTTAATAAAGCAACTATTTTTTCTTTGTCAAATCCAACCATTTCTTCCCCATTTATATCTATTACGGGCACTCCTCTATAACCTTTTTTTATAAGTGCTTTTTTAGCCTCTGGATCTTCAGAAATATTATGCTCTATATATTCAATTTTGTTCTCTTTAAAAAAGTCCTTAGCCATATGACAATATCCACAAGTATTACTTGTATAAATCTCAACTTTATTCATAATAATCTCTCCTTATTTTTATTAGTTAATTTAAAATGCATGCAACTATATGGTAATTTCATAGTAGCATCTTTCTTTACACACGTCAATAATATTATATGCTATCATCTTCCAATATTATACCCAGTATTGAGACTATATATATAAAGGCATTTTTAATCATAGTACTCATTGTAATAGTTTTTGTGTGTTGACAATGTATACCATTGCGTATATACTGTTTACATAGTATATATACACTATGTACAAAGGAGTAAGATATGAATATTATAATTTCTAATTCATCACAGGATCCAATTTATGAGCAAATAGTAACTCAAATTAAAACCGCCATTATGAAAGATGAACTTGCCGAGGGTGATGCATTACCTTCTATAAGACTTTTAGCAAAAGAGCTTCAGATAAGTGTCATAACAACTAAGAGATCATATGAAGAACTTGAAAGAGAAGGTTTTATAGAAACTGTTCCTGGAAAAGGGTCATATGTATCTGGTCAAAACAAAGATTTAATAAGAGAAAAACGATTAACAGCTATAGAACAAAAACTAACTGAGGCCGTAACTGAAAGTAAACTCTTAAATTTAAGCTTACAAGAATTACAAAGTATGCTACGACTTCTATTTGAAGAGGAAAATTAATTAAGGGGGAACAAACATGAATAATATACTAGAAATTAAAAACTTAAGAAAGACCTATAAGAATTTTACTTTAGATGATCTAACTTTTAATGTTGAGAGAGGATCTGTAATGGGATTTATAGGTCCAAATGGTTCAGGCAAGAGTACCACTATAAAACTTATAATGAATCTTATAAAAAAAGATGGTGGAAACATAAATATTTTTGGAATCAATAATTCCAAACATGACAAAAAAATCAAGCAGAAAATCGGTTTTGTTTATGACGAAAATTATTTTTACGAGGAATTAAACATCATTGAAATGAAAAATATTCTTCGCCCTTTCTATAAAAACTGGAACGACACCTTGTTTGAAAAATATGTAAAAGAATTTGAGTTACCTAAAAAGAATAAAATTAAGACCCTATCAAAAGGAATGAAAATGAAACTTTCTCTAGCTTTAGCTCTTTGCCATAATGCAGAGCTTATTATAATGGATGAACCCACCTCGGGTCTCGATCCTGTATTCAGAAGTGAACTGTTAGATATTTTATACAGCATAATTCAAGATGAAAATGTAAGTATCTTCTTTTCAACTCACATAACTACGGACCTTGAAAAAATAGCTGATTATATTACATTCATTAATAACGGCAAATTAGTTTTTACGCAAACTAAAGATGAAATTGTCGAAAATTACGGTATAGTAAAAGGTAATAAAGAACTTCTAGACAATGATACTAGACGCGAATTTGTAAGTATAAAAGAAACTGATTTTGGATTTGAAGCTCTAACAAAGAATATTAACAAATCCAGAAAAATATTTACTGGTAGAGGCATCATTGAAAAAGCTTCACTTGAAGATATTATGGTGTATACAGTTAGGGGGAATGTTTAGTGTTCAATTTAATAATAAAAGACATAGCTATACAGAAAAAGACCTTGCTATACACT
Source organism: Clostridium sp. (assembly GCF_050717635.1). Classification (GTDB taxonomy): domain Bacteria; phylum Bacillota; class Clostridia; order Clostridiales; family Clostridiaceae; genus Clostridium_AD. The sequence continues at coordinate 251,385 of NZ_JBOITO010000003.1, read as the reverse complement.
TTTCTTTATGCTATTTTTGCACCACTTGCTTTTTCTTCAATGAATCTGAATGGATTTGCTTTATATGTGTTGCCTCCTATGGCTACAACTTATATATTCATAAGCTTCGCTGTAAAATACGATGAAAAGAACAAAAGTGAAATTATACTAAATAGTTTACCACTTAAAAGAGACGATATCGTTATAGCAAAATATATGTCAATATTCGTATTTGCAACTCTAGGCCTTGCTTATTCTATATTGATTGGATTCATAGGAAAATTTACCGGACTTTCAATGTTCGATAGTTCAATTTCATTATTGCATATTGTTTTAGTTTTGAGTTCTGTATGTATATTCAGCTCCATATTTTTCCCGTTTTATTTTAGATTTGGGTTTATTAAAATGAATTTTTTTAATGTTTTACTAGTTATGTTAATTGTTTTTGTACCAACTACTGCTATTGAATATGCTGGTTCAAATCCAAATAATATTTTTGTGCGAAATATTAATTTTTTTATTACTAATACTTCTAGCTTTACACAAAATTCATTAGCACTAGTAATAGGATTAATTTTCTTTTTAATTTCACTAATGATATCCATACGTATTTACAATAATAAAGAGTTTTAAACTGAAATCATTTACTACTATTATGATTTTATAAAAAAATTAGTTTGGAGGTGCTTTAAATGAAGAAAATCAAATTTTTAAACACAATTAGTCGCGATTTCCATATCTACAAAATGAGTTTTACTATGTCTCTTTGGGGGTTATCAGCACTACTTAGTATACTCGGAAATATATTTGGTATTCTATTTTTAGTTTTAGCATTTTTACCAATTTTTGCATGGGGAATACTACTTACTAATGAAAGAAAAGATACCTTTTTATAATAATATGAACATAAAATACTACTATTTAATTAGAGTTTTTTTTCAAATGCATATAGTATATGATATAATTACTTTAGCAGAAATAGAAACTAGGAGGCACTCTTTAATGATAGAATTACTAGAATTTATAAATAAGGCTAAAACGGATCATATGTTAAGTAAAAATGAAATTATTTCACTTTTAAGTAGCAACGATGTAGACCAAGACCTATTTAAGGCCGCTGACGATGTCAGGAAAAAATATTTAGGTGATGATGTTCATCTTAGAGGCCTTATTGAATTCACTAACATATGTAAAAGAAATTGTCTTTACTGTGGACTCAGGCGAGATAATAAAAATATAGTTAGATACAGACTTACAGAAGAACAAATTTTAGACTTCGCAACTAAAGCTAAGTCATTTGGATATAAAACCATAGTACTTCAAGGTGGTGAAGATGATTATTACACCACCGATAAAGTTATTAGTATAATAAAAGGAATTAAGGCTTTAGATTTAGCTCTAACTTTAAGTATAGGTGAGAAATCTTATGAAGAATATAAATCTTTTAAAGAAGCTGGTGCTGATAGATATCTTCTCCGAATTGAAACAACGGATAAAAACCTTTATGAGAAACTAGACCCAGGTATGAGTCACGATAACAGATTAAATTGCTTGAAAAATTTAAAAGAATTAGATTTCGAAGTTGGTACAGGCGTCATGGTTGGTCTTCCAACCCAAACTATTGAATCCTATGCGGATGACATCTTATTTTTCAAAGAAATAAATGCTGACATGTTAGGCATAGGGCCTTTTATTCCCAATGAAGACACCCCACTATCTGGTGCCAAGGGTAAGGAATTAACAATGGCCCTTAAGGTTATGGCTATAACTCGGTTACTGTTACCTGACATTAACATACCTGCAACAACTGCTATGGAGTCCTTAAATAAAAATGGAAGGCTCATGGCCCTTCAAAGCGGTGCCAATGTAGTTATGCCAAATGTTACCGAAGGTGAATATAGGAAACAATATGCTCTATATCCTGGTAAAATATGCACTGGAGATACTCCCGCTCATTGTCGTGGATGCATAACAGGTAAAATCACTAGTATAGGAAGAACAATTTCAACTAATTACGGTTTTAGAGGAGATAAATCTACTAATTACAATTCTAATAAATGATTTGACAATTAAAAAAAAAGAGCTTAAGGCTCTTTTTTTAAGGTCATGTTTTTTTAGTTTCTTTTATACTTGTAACACTTACAGGTTAAATTATAAATTTTTGTACTATTTCATCTAACTTAGCTACAATCTTCTCAAGATTTTCGGCAGTATTTGATATTTCTTCCATAGCACTAGTTTGTTCTTGCATAGATGCAGATATTTCCTGTGTTGAAGCTGCAGATTCTTCAGATATTGCTGTTATTCCTTCTATAGATTGTAATTTTTCTATTTATTTGTATTTTTTTGTTGCTTTATAGGTTATTTTATTATCGGATTTATTTTTATAACCTTTATATCTTTTTTAATTTATTAGTAATTATATAAGTATTTTAAAAAAATCCAAAGAAAAGAACCCTAAACTAAAAGAACAGAACTGCTAGCCTTAAGCAGTTCTGTTCCTCTGGGATAGTATATTAACGAATAAAATTCATCATTGTTTTTCTTTCTTTTTCTGGTGCTTCTACCTTTCCTTTTCCGTTTTTTACTAATTTCATAAGCCATGCCATATTCTTCCCAAGCACTCTCATAATTTGTACTCCCTCTTTATCTTGAAGCGCCTCTCCTGGTGTTGTGCCATTAATAACACTCCAATAATTTGAAGTTGGCATTAACATTTCAGAATAATTAATATAATTGTTTAGCTGATTAAAGGTTGGAATTCCACCAGCACGTCTAACCGCTACAACAGATGTACCAACCTTATGCCTTAAAATTCCGCCATTAACACCTGCAACATAAAATGCCCTATCTAAAAATGATTTCATAGTCCCACCCATTGCTGAGAAATGCACAGGTGATCCTAAAATAATTCCATCTGCCTCTTTCATTTTTTGAATCCATCCATTAACCTCATCACCTGGTAGAACGCATTGTTCATTTTGATTTTTTACACACTGGTTACAGGCTATACATCCTCTAATTGTCTTATTACCTACATGAATAATTTCCGTTTTTATTCCTTCTTTTTCAAGCTCATTTGTAACTAGTTTTATTGCCTGATAAGTGTTACCTTCTTTATTTGGACTTCCATTAAAAGCTACAACTTTCATTGATTTTACCTACCTCTCATTATATTTAAAGTAATATGTATATTAATAATTTTTATGTGTTTTGTTAGATCTTTTTATATAAATTCATCTCTGACTGACTTTCTTTAAGTTCTGCAAATTTTGGAACAATACTAGTAAAATGTTCTGAGTTATTATGCAGATTAATGGCCTCTTCACTTTCCCATTCTTCTATGAAGGTTAATATATTAAAATTATTAGAATCCTCATATAAGTTATAAGACATACATCCTATTTCTTTTCTACTTTCATTTATAAGTTTTTCTGCTAATAGTTTAAATTCTAGAACTTTTGATTGCTTTATTGTGTTTTTTGCAACTATAGTAATCATTTAAATTCAACTCCTTTATTCTTGTTAAGTTCAACGTTTCTATTAGAAGTATACGCCCTAAAAAAGTATAGAACAAGTACGCACTTTTATGTAAGATACCTTACCAAAAGGTATGAATTGTTGAATTTACTATGGTCTAGAACAGGTTATTTTCTAATAAAATTGATACAATAACATAAGTAGTATATAATAAAAGATATTTAAGATGTTTATTGATAATTTTTTCATAGGTAGGTGTACAAATGATTAGCTATAACGGTAAAAAATATGTGTGTAATATAGATCTGGGAATGGAATTAATTCGTGGCAAATGGAAAGCAGTTATCTTATGTCATCTAAATGATGGTCCAAAGAGGTTTCTAGAACTTCAGAGAATAACCTCTGGTGTTAGCCAAAAAGTTCTTAATGAAAAATTAAGAGAATTAGAACGAGATGGCTTAATTAGAAAAATAGTCTATGCTGAAGTTCCACCTAAAGTGGAGTTTCTACTAACTGAAATAGGAAAAGAACTTTTCCCAGCATTAGAAATGATACAGAATTGGTCAATTACATATTTTCCTAATGAAAATTGATTAATACACTTAGACACTAATTCTAAATATTATAGCCTTTCCTATTGGCTCTAGAAAAAGGCTATATGCATTAAATGAGTTAACTACTTATATAAAAAAGAGTTGTTTTTTTTATTTAATGCATTTTCGATATCTTTTAAATATGCTTTGGAAGTTACAATTACTATTAATATAGATACTGTAATTTCAACTATTTTCTTCATATATTTCCACCAACTCTTAACTTAAACATTGTTTATTAACAGTGCAAATTTATTAATATTATCTTTTGAAATCTTCGAAATATCTTTATCACTTTTGCTAATCTTCTTAACAATAAATTTTTCAAAAAAATTCATTTTTTTGAATATGAATTCTCCTCCGAAGTGTTCTTTTGCAACTGCGTTTGTTAACAATTCTTTAGGAAAAGAGGTATTTATCTGTTTTTCTGCAATCTCATTCTCACTCATACCACAAGTAAAAAATCCAAGTTTCTTATTTATTAACGTACTACTATTCACTAAGCAAAAATTATTTATTTCCTTTTGAATTCTACCCATATATATTGATCCACCTACAATAATGTTATCAAACTCAGCTATTTCTGGTATACTGTCTTTTTTTATATTTACAATTTTCACTTCACCATTAAGTTTATCCTTTAAAAGATTGCTACAATTTTCCGTACATCCATGTTTAGATGCATAAATAATAAGTGTTTTCATACTTTATACCCCCATTGCTTAAAACTTCATTCAATATTATTCTACCATTATTGTTTATATAAGTAAATAACACAAAAAGCCTCCCAATTTATAGGAAAGGCTATTGCTTATAAATCCAATCTTTATAACGCAGCTATTATATTATAGACACCATCATCATTATTGCTGTCAGCTATAAATTTAGCATGAGTTTTCACATCTTCTGGAGCATTCATCATGGCGTAACTATGGTGAGCTGCTTTAAACATAGTCAAATCATTATAATAATCCCCAAAAACCATGGTTTCCTTTTGATCTATATTAAATTTTTCTTGAAGTATCTTTATAGCATTTCCCTTGCTTATGCCCTTATTCATTATATCTATCCACTTGTCTCCAGATACAACAAATTCAAGTTTATCATTTAAATTCTTCTTCAAATATTCAACAATATCTGGATTTATGCCATCAGCCATAAAATAAGTAATCTTATATATGGTTTTTTTTATTTCACTTAAAGATTTTACTATTACTACTGGAACCTGAGAAAATGTAAATTGCCTGCGCATATCTTCTGATGGATTTATTGCATATGCATCATTTTCTGCTGCTAAAAACATTTCTTCTCCTAGCTTTGGATTTAATTTTATTACCTCATCTATTTGCTTTTTATCAATACTGTTTGAATACAATGTCTCCCCCTTGTTGTTATACTTAACAAGAGCTCCATTATGAGCAATAAATATCATATCCGTATTTACCTTTTCGAAGTTTTTACTCAGTTGAGAGTAAAACCTACCGCTAGCTGCTGCAAATTTTATATCCTTGTCATTAAGATTATGAATTAAGTCAAACATTTTTTCATTTATTTTGCCATTATCATTTAATAGTGTACCATCCATATCAGTTGCAATGAGTTTTACCATAACTGCTTATCTCTCCTTTGAAATTTGTTGAATAAAAAAATGAACTATAAACGAATGTCCATTTATAGCTCATTTATAGCTTCTACTTAAACCATTATTTTACATACACTGTTTGTAAATTCTACTGGGTCAGCAATAGGTAACCCTTCGATAAGTAATGCCTGACTGTATAATATATTTGTATATAAATCAAACTTATCCTTATCTTTTTCAAAAGAATCTTTTAGCGCTGTGAACATATCATGATTTATATTTATTTCTAAAACCTTATCTGCTTTTACATTCTCATTGTTAGGCATAGAATTTAATATTTTTTCCATTTCTATTGTAAGGTCGCCTTCATTTGAAAGACATACAGGATAATTTTTAAGTCTTTTTGATGCTCTAACATCTTTAACCTTACCTGATAAAACCTTCTTCATATGCTCGAATAATTCCTTACTTTCTTTTTCATCTTTGATCTCAGTGTCGTCTTTTTTCTCTTCTTCTATACCTAAGTCGCCACTTGATACAGATTTAAACTCTTTCTCTTTATATGCCATTAACATTCTTATAGCAAATTCATCTACATCATCTGTAAAGTATAGAATTTCGAATCCACTATCTGATACCATTTCAATTTGTGGTAATTTTTCAATTCTCTCGTTAGATTCTCCAGCAGCATAATAAATATATTTTTGACTTTCTGGCATTCTAGAAACATATTCATCTAGTGTTACCATTTTTTTCTCTTTTGACGAATAAAACATAAGTAGGTCTTGAAGTACTTCTTTATTGCTACCATACTCACTATAAATTCCAAATTTTAATTGTCTTCCAAAAGATTTGTAGAATTCATCATACACTTCTCTTTCATTTTTTAATAAGTTTTCTAACTCATTCTTAATTTTAGTTTTTATATTTTTAGCTATAAGTTTAAGCTGTCTATCATGCTGCAATACCTCTCTAGATATATTAAGTGATAAATCTTCTGAATCCACGATTCCTTTTACAAAACTAAAATAGTCAGGCAATAAGTCTGCACATTTATTCATGATTAAAACGCTGCTTGAATATAATTCTAAGCCTTTTTCATATTCTTTTGTATAAAAATCATAAGGCATTTTTCCTGGAATAAATAATATTGCATTATAACTTAAAGCACCATCCACACTAATGTGAATATGTTTTGCTGGTTTATCATAGCCAAAGTGCTTTTCTGCATAAAAGCTATCATAATCTTCCTTAGTTAATTCACTTTTATTTTTTTTCCATATAGGAACCATGCTATTTACAGTTTTTTCAGTACTAAAATCTTCGTACTCTGTTTCACTACCCTCTTTTAATTTTGATTCACTTACATCCATTTTAATTGGGTACCTAATAAAATCAGAGTATTTCTTTATAATTGTTTTTAGTCCATCTTCTTCAAGATACTTATCAAAGTCTTCGTCTTCTATGTTTTCTTTTATTTTAAGTATAATATCTGTACCAACAGTACTTTTTTCACAAGGTTCTATAGTATAACCCTCTGCACCATCTGATTCCCATTTATAAGCTTCATCACTACCAAATACTTTACTTATAACAGTAATATGATCCGCTACCATAAATGCGGAATAGAAGCCAACTCCAAATTGACCAATTATATCATAACCGTCTTTTATATCATTTTCTTTTTTAAATGCTAAAGATCCACTCTTAGCTATAACTCCAAGGTTATCACTAAGCTCATCTTTAGTCATACCAATACCTGTATCAGAAATTGTAAGTGTTCTAGTTTCCTTATCATTAGCTATAGTAATAAAGTAGTTTTCTTTATCAAAAGTTAATGTTTCATCTGTTAATGTTTTATAATAGATTTTATCAATAGCGTCACTAGCATTAGAGACAAGTTCTCTTAAAAAAATATCTCTATGAGTATATATTGAATTTACCATCATATCCAGAAGCCTCTTTGATTCTGTTTTAAACTGTTTCTTTTCCAATTAAAATTTCCCCTTTCGTACCTATAACTTTATATTTATTTTTGTTAGCACTCTATGTGTATGAGTGCTAAATATACTATTAAAATACACCATTTTTTATAATTTGTCAACCCAGTATTTTTTCTTCCTTTGTTTTTATAATAATAAAAGACTGCCACTTATATGTCAGTCTTTTATTTATCTTAGTGTATTCCTACAGTATCTTCTCTGCTTTGTTTTTTATTTCCTATCTTTTTCCTTCTTGTTTCAAGCTCTTCCACAATATCTTCTACTTTAACTCCCTTTAATACCATAAGTACTAGTGTGTGATAGAATAAATCAGATATTTCTAAAACAATTTCTTTCTGATCATCGTTTTTAGAACTAATTATAACTTCTGCACTTTCCTCACCTATTTTTTTTAAGATTTTATCCAAGCCCTCTTCAAAAAGGTAACTTGTGTAAGAACCTTCTATAGGATTTTCTTTTCTTTCTTCGATTATTTTATAAAGTTCCTGTACTACATTATTTTCACTCATTTTATTAACCCCTTTTCTAATTTATTTATCTATTTTACCATTCCAAATTTCCCTGTAAAAACAACTTTCCTTCCCTGTATGGCAAGCTACCCCCTTTTGTTCTGCCTTAATAAGAATTGTATCTGCATCACAATCAATACTTATACTCTTAACATATTGAAAATGTCCTGAGGATTCACCTTTGTTCCAGAACCCATTTCTAGATCTGCTCCAGAACCAAGTTGTTCCTGTGGCCATAGTCTTTTCAAGCGATTCTTCGTTCATATATGCAAGCATTAAAACCTTTCCACTTTTATAATCCTGCACTATTGCAGGTAATAATCCATTATTAAATTGAAGCTCTTTTATGTCCACAAAACCACCACATTTCGTTAGTTTTTATTAAATTCTAATTTCTACACCACTATCTTTAAGATACTGTTTTACTTCTCTTATGGATAATTCTTTGTAATGAAATAGTGATGCTGCAAGGGCCGCATCTGCTCCACTTTTCGCAAAAACCTCATAAAAGTCTTCAAGTTTACCACAACCACCTGACGCAATTACAGGAATATTTATACTTCCCGTAACTGCATTTAGAAATTCTATATCATATCCTTTTTTTGTTCCATCGTAATCCATACTAGTTAAGAGTATTTCGCCTGCCCCTAGTTTTTCTACAGTTTTAGCCCATTCTAAGGCATCTAGGCCTGTATCTATTCTCCCGCCATTTATAACAACATTCCATCCGAGTCCGTCCGCATTTTTCTTACCATCTATAGCAACTACTACGCATTGGCTTCCAAACTTTGCTGCTGCTTCTGAAATAAGCTGAGGCCTTCTAATTGCTGCGGAGTTTACAGAAATTTTATCTGCTCCGGCTCTAAGAGTTTCTTTAAAATCTTCTATAGTTTTAATTCCTCCACCTACAGTGAGAGGGATAAATACTTTTTCAGCAGTCCTTTTTACCACATCGAGCATGGTTTTTCTTCCTTCATGAGTAGCTGTTATATCTAAAAAAACTATTTCATCTGCACCTTCACTGTTATAAAACTCAGCGATTTCTACAGGGTCGCCTACATCAGTTAAATTTATAAAGTTGATTCCTTTCATTACCCTTCCCATAGTTACATCCAGACAAGGAATGATTCTTTTAGTAAGCATCTTTATCTACTCCCCTCATAGATTGCATCTTCTAGTGATATATTTCCACTATAAAGTGCCTTCCCTATAATGGCTCCATACAAATTCATCTTCCTAAGTTTTTTTATATCAGCAAGACATTTCATACCACCGGAGGCAATTATATTACAGGACACCGTATCATTCATCAAACCCGTGGCTTCAAAATTAGGTCCCGTCAAAGTTCCATCCCTACTTATATCTGTAAAGATAATAGTTTTAACTCCTAGAAATTCCATTTGTTTGGCAAAATCTATATATTCTATTTTACTGCTAGTCTGCCAGCCTTCCACTGCTACATATCCATCCCTTGCGTCGATACCAACTGCAATTTTGTCTCCATACTTTTTAACAGCCTCTTTTACAAGAGATTGATTATTCAAAGCTGCAGTGCCAAGTATTACCCTACTCAGACCTTTTTTAATTAGCATATCAACGGTATCCAAACTCCTTATTCCTCCACCTAGCTGAATAGGAATCTTTGCATCACTTATAACTTTGTTTATACTATTTAAATTTTCAATAGTTCCAGTTAATGCCCCATCCAAATCTACCATATGTAGATATTCCGCCCCCTTCGCTGCAAAGTTTAGGGCTGTTTGCAAAGGGTCTTCCGCAACAACCTTAGCAGAATTAAATTCACCTTGATATAGTCTAACACATTTCCCGTTTTTTAAGTCTATTGCTGGAAATATCTTCATTATACTAGCCTCCCAAAGTTTTCGAGTAGTTTCATCCCAGCTTCGCCGCTTTTCTCTGGATGAAATTGCATACCATATATATTACCCTTACTTACAATTGCAGGTATTTTTTTTTCATAAGTACTATATGCATTTATTATGCCTTCCTCATGGACCTTCGCATAATAAGAATGAACAAAGTATACATATTTATTTTCCTCTACGCCCTGGAGTAATGGATTATACGTTTCAAAAGTTAAACTATTCCATCCCATATGAGGAATTTTTATAGCTCCTTCTAATTTCACAATGGTTCCTTTAAAAAAGCCTAATCCCGTGCATTTTTCAATCTCGTAACTTTCCTCAAAGAAGAGCTGCATGCCAAGACATATACCAAGTATTGGCGTGCCCTCCTTTGCTGCTGATATAATTACCTTATCAAGGCCTCTAGCCTTCATACTTTTCATTGCATCTGGAAAGGCACCCACACCTGGAACAATAATGCTTCTACTATTTGCTATTTCCTCGTTATCAGAAGATATTATAGAAGGAATATTCAAGGCTTTAAGAGCATTTTGAACACTCTTTAAATTTCCCACACCATAGTCCACTATAGCTATCATACTATTCCCCTCCTTATAAAAATCCTTTTGTAGATAGTACTCCTTTTATCCGTTCGTCATAGGTAAGTGCTTCACTTAAGGCTTTTCCAAAAGCCTTGAATAGTGCCTCAACCATATGATGATTATTTTTTCCATAAATAATTCTTGCATGAAGCGTAATTCCTGCATTAGCTGCAACAGCTCTGAAAAATTCTTCTACCATTTCTGTATCAAAGCTTCCAAGCCTATCTACAGTAAAGTTTCCTTCGAATACAAGGAACGCTCTACCACTAAGATCTAGGGACACTGTAGCAAGTGTTTCATCCATTGGTACAAAACTAGTTCCATATCTCTTAATCCCCTCTTTGCCCTTCATTGCTTTCTTAATAGCACTTCCAAGTACTATCCCTACATCTTCAATTGTATGATGGGAGTCTACATTTAAATCCCCTTGTACCTCTACATATAAATCCAAAAGTCCTTGTTTTGCAAAAAGACATAACATATGATCAAAAAAACCTATGCCTGTGTCTCCTTCATATTTTCCACATCCATCTAAATTTAGACTTAAATCTATTTTTGTTTCTTTACTTTCTCTCAAAATTTTCGATTCTCTTATAATCACTTATATCACTCCCTTAATTTTCAAAATACAAATATACTTAACCATATATATTTTTTTACTTTTCCTGGGAAATATTGTCTAATAATTTTAGGTTTTCTTCTCTGCTGCCAACTGTTATTCTTAAACAATTTTTCAATCTACCAGAAGCATAACTTCTCACATTTATACTTAGCTCTAAAAGTTTTTCTTTAATCTTTTGTGCATCTTCAAATTGGATCAATATAAAATTGGCTTCTGATTTATAGATTTTTATTCTAAGAATATTATTTAATCCTTGTAATAAATACTTTTTCTCTATAAGTATACGTTCTATATTTTTACTTATAATTTCCGAATCTTTTAAAATAACAGAAGTAATACTCTGAGAAATTGCATTCACATTATAAGGAGGTTTTACTTTTTTAAGTTCTCCCATTAGAACACTACCAGTAATTAAAAATCCTATCCTAACTGCTGCAAGTCCAAACTTAGAACAGGTTCTAAGTACAATTAAATTTTCATACTGCTCGATTAAATCCGTTACACTTTTTCCATAAAATTCATAATAAGCTTCATCAATAACCACAATACAATTGCATTCTTCAATTATTTTAATAATATTCTCTCTTGAAATAATTCCACCAGTAGGATTATTAGGATTGGATAAAAACACTATTTTAACTTTTTCTTTTTTTACCATTGAAATAAAACCTTCTACATCCAATTTCAACTCATCATCAAGTGGAAACTCAATTGGTATTCCACCTGCAACTTTAGTATATAGTGCATACATTGAAAAATCAGGACTTTGCATTGCTACCTTATCACCTGTATTTAAGAAAGTATTAGTAATGATTTGTATGCATTCATCTGAACCATTCCCTGCCATTATATTTATACTCTTTACATTTGCATACTGTGCATAGTGTTCGCATACCTCCAAGGCAGCTGGATCAGGGTATCTATTAAAAATAGATTCCTCAATTGCCCAACCTATCTTTGTCCTTATCTCTTGAGAAAGGTTACTAAAATTTTCATTGGCATCTAACCTTACTTTATAATCAGTTTTGGAGGGTTCATAAGCTTTAAAATTTCTTAGATCACTTCTAAATAAGTCCTGTATCATTTTTCAAACCTCACTTTTATAGAATTTCCATGAGCAGTTAGCCCTTCAACCTCTGTAAGTTTTATTACCTTATCCTTGACCTCACCTAAAGCTTCCTTTGTATAGTATATATAACTTGATTTTTTAATAAAATCATCTACAGATAATGGCGAAAAGAATCTTGAAGTTCCACCGGTTGGAAGAACATGATTAGGTCCTGCAACATAATCACCTAGTGGTTCTGGCGAATACTCACCTAAAAATATAGAACCTGCATTTTTTATACTTCCTAAAAAATCAAATGGACTTTCAACTAAAACTTCAAGATGTTCTGGTGCAATTTTATTAGCCAGTTCTATAGCCTCATTTATAGTATCAACAATTAAAATAACTCCATATTTTAACAGAGACTCTTTAATAATATTTTTTCGGCTCATAGTTTTTATCTGTACTTCTAATTCTTTTACTACCTTTTCTGCAAGGTCTTTAGATGTTGTTATTAGCATTGCTGATGCAAGTACATCATGCTCTGCTTGAGACATTAAATCAGCAGCAATGAATTTTTCATTTGCAGTTTCATCTGCAATAATTAGTATTTCACTTGGCCCCGCAATCATATCTATATCTACATATCCAAATACACTTCTTTTGGCCATGGCCACGTATATATTTCCTGGCCCCACAATTTTATCCACCTTAGAAATACTTTCTGTTCCAAAAGCAAGACCAGCTATTGCTTGTGCACCACCTACTTTATATATCTTGCCTACACCTGCTATGTCTGCCGCTACTAAGATATGTGGGTTAATACTTCCATCCGCTAGTGGTGGTGTCACCATTACTAGATTTTCAACACCTGCCACCTTTGCTGGAATTGCATTCATAATAACTGAGGACGGATATACCGCTGTGCCACCGGGTACATATATACCTGCACTTTCTACGCCTCTAACTGTTTGTCCTAAAATAACTCCCTTTTGTTTTGTCATCATAAAGGGGTTTCTTATTTGTTTTTCATGAAACTGCGTCACATTTTTCTTTGCTAGGTTAATTGCATCTAGGAAATCCTTATCTACCATTTTATAGGCATTCTTAATTTCTTCCTCTGATACAATAAGATTTTCCTTAGTAATAAATTTACTATCAAATTTTTGTGTGTACTGTATTATGGCTTCATCGCCTCTACTTTTTACATCTTGTAAAATTTTATCCACCACAGTATTCACATCCTTTTGAATGTCTTCTGCTCTTTTTTTAATATTTTCCATATGTTCTTTTCCTACGTTGCTCTTTGCTTTTATAATTTTTATCATAATACTGACACCTCATTTTTATCTACATATTCTTGAACCTTCAATATTAAGTTGCTTATTTTCTCTTTTTTCATTTTCATACTTGCTCTATTTACAATCATTCTTGCACTAATATCACAGATTTTTTCTATTATAATTAGTCCATTTTCTTTTAATGTATCTCCAGTTTCAACCAAATCTACTATTGCATCTGATAATTTTAATATAGGAGCAAGTTCCACCGATCCATCAAGTTTTATAATTTCTACATCTTCATTGTTTTTCTTAAAATATTCTTTTGCTACTGTTGGATATTTAGTAGCTATCTTTTTGCGATTGTATCCATCATAGCTTTTAAAACTTGGTAGGGCCGCCACAGCGAATATACATTTCCCAACTTTTAAATCTACAACTTCATAATAATCTTTATTTTGTTCCATTAAAGTATCTTTGCCAACAATTCCTATATCTGCAGCCCCGTGTTCTACGTAGGTCAAAACATCTGTGGATTTCACTAGCACAAATTCTATATTATTTTTCTCATCCACTAGGATTAATTTTCTTCCCTTGTGTCGTAGCTGCGTACAATCTACTCCAATATCTTCAAACATTTTAATAGCGTACTTTTCCAGTCTTCCTTTTGTTAATGCTATCCGAATTGCTTTCATCATTATTCCCCCAAACTCACAATAAATTTCTCTAAATCCTCGCTCCAGCATTTCTTGCTTTTAATATCTATTATTTGGACATTTTCATTTTCATACATACATATCATTTTATCTATATTCTTTTGCTGTCCATAATTCAAAGCCTTTTCTTTATCTTCAAATAGGCCAAGCTCTGCAATAAATCCTTTTGCTCTAATCAGTGATGCAAGCGTGCAAGCACTTCCTACTTGCGAATTTTCATAATGAATAAGAAAAATCTGTTTTAATATTTCATTATTATTCCCTTGTTTTTCAAGAACGGATAGGATGTTGTCCACATCTATAGCAAAACCAACTGCTGGCATAGACGCACCAAACTTTGCAATTAAATTATCATATCTTCCTCCACTAATAATTGTAGTTCCAACCTTACTACTATATCCTCTAAAAATAATGCCCGTATAATAATCAATCTGCTGAACCATTCCTAAATCAATTGAAATATATTCACCAAGTCCTACGCTTTCTATTCTTTCATAAATTTTTTCTATAGTATCTATTGCTGCCACTGCTCTTTTATTTTTTGTTAAACTTCTAGCCTTCGCAAGAATTTCAATACCTCCGAATAGTTCCGGTAATTTTTTTAAAGCTTCTAAATTATCCATGCCAACTCGTGATTCACTCTTTTCTAAAAACTCTCGTAGCGCTCCAAAATTCTTACTTTCAACTAGTCCCCTTAACTTTTCCATTTCATCACTACCTAGTTCTATATCCTCGATTAAGCCTTTAAAAAATTCAGCTTGGCCAATTTCAAGTTCAAATTTTTTCACCCCTATTGCAAGAAGAGCCTGAATGGCTGTTATAATTACCTCTGAATCTGACTTTTGACTTTCACTTCCTAATATTTCTATTCCAGATTGAGTGACTTCACTTATCTTCCCATCCCAATTTTCATTCACCCTAAATATGTTTCCACTGTAGCATATTCTCAGTGGATATAATGAATCTTTAAGCTTCGTTGCCGCAATCCTTGCTATTGGTGTTGTCATATCTGGTCTTAACACCAATATTCTTCCTACATTATCAAAAAGTTTATACATTTTTTCCTGTTCAATAGATGTAGTTTCTCCTTGAAAAACATCATAAAATTCTAATGTAGGGGATAGTACTTCTAAATAGCCACTAGTTATATATAATTTCCTAAGTTTATTTACAATCTCAATTTTATTACTGCAATCCTCGAAAAGGATATCTCTTGATCCTTCTGGTATATGGGTTTTCCAATTATTCATAATTTCACTCCTCAGATGCTCTTTTACTTTACTACGTTAATACTTTACCACTGTGACTTTATAAGATAATACCATTTTTTTTTATTGAAGTCAACTACTAATTTACTTAATAATTTTCCTTATTAAAACAACCACTTTTTCTATTAAAAAGGTAGTGGGAGTATTTTTTTACTCCCACTACCTTTTGTTAAGGTTGTATACTATTAATTGCTTCTTCTAATGTTTGCAAAGCTATATCTATTTCCTCATAGGTTATTATAAGAGGAGGTAGCATTCTTACCACATAGTCCCCCGCGCTTAGAAAAAGAACTCCCTTTTGTATACATGAATTGAGTATTTCTTTTACCTTGCAGTTTAATTCTACGCCTATCATAAGTCCTGAACCTCTAACTTCTTTAATCTTATCTATGTTCATATTTTTGAGTTTTTCAGTTATATACACCCCTTTTTTCTCAACTTCTTTTAAAAAACCATCTTCTGAAATCACTCTTAATACTTCAATTGCCACCGCTGCGGCTATTGGACTACCACCAAAAGTACTTCCGTGATCGCCTTTAGCAAGCACATTTCCGGTTTTAGAATTACAAAGAACAGCGCCTATGGGAACTCCGCCACCTAAACCTTTTGCTATAGTTACAATATCAGGTTTTACATCCAAGGCTTCATAAGCAAAGAATTTACCAGTTCTACCAATACCAGATTGAATCTCATCAAAAATAAGTAGGGTATCTGTTTGCATACATAGTTTTTCCACTTGTTTTGCAAAATCAACGCTCATAGGGTGAATCCCTCCTTCACCCTGAATAGCTTCCAACATTACAGCACACACGGTATCATCAAGTGCGTCCTTCATTTCCTCCATATTGTTCATTTCTACATATTTAAACCCTTTAGTAAAAGGATGAAAGTATTTATGATATTTATCTTGTCCAGTAGCTGTAAGTGTAGTGATTGTTCTTCCGTGAAAAGACTTCTTTAATGTGATAATTTTATTTTTCTTACCATTATAGTTATCAAACCCATACTTTCTAGCTATTTTAATTGCACATTCATTTGCTTCTGCACCAGAATTCCCAAAAAAAACTTTAGACATCTCCGTAAGTTGTGTTAGCTGTTTTGCAAGTTCTATAGTAGTTGGATTATAAAAAATATTTGATGTGTGAAGAATCTTATCTATTTGTTCATGAAGTGCATTTTTTATTCCTTCATTGTTATATCCAAGACAGCTAACCCCTATACCTCCAGTCATATCTATATATTCTTTACCATCTACATCATATAATTTACAGCCATTACCACTCTCAATTACAACTGGAAATCTACCATAATTCTGCATTATATATTTTTGTTCTTTTTCCATTTCTAAAGAAGTATTCATTTTAATCACCCTTTTCTATATATTTTTTAGAGTATTTAATTTATCATTGTTCCAATGCCTTCGTCTAAAAACATTTCAAGTAGAATAGAATGAGGAACTCTTCCATCAATAATATGTGTTCTTTTTACACCCTCTTCTATCGCTTGCTTGCAACATTGGATTTTCGGAATCATTCCGCCTTTTATAATTCCTTCTTTTTTTAGTACATGGATATCCTTAATATCTATTTCAGATATAAGACTTGTTTCATCTTCAAAATCTCTTAAAACTCCAGGTACATCTGTAAGAAGTATAAGCTTATCAGCCTTTAACTTTCCGGCTATTTTAGAAGCAGCATAATCTGCATTTATATTATATGGTTTATAATCATCCTCCCCAAGAGCCACTGTAGATACCACCGGTATATAGCCCTCTTTCAAACAATTAATAAGTACCATTTCATCTACAGATGTTACATCTCCTACAAAACCTAAGTCTACATCAGCTCTGTACACTTTCTTTTTTGCTTTTAAAAGTCCAGCATCAATTCCACTTATTCCAATAGCTTTTCCACCATTTTTATCAATTAGAGCAACAATTTCTTTATTTACTTTACCATCAAGTACCATCTGAACAACCTCCATAGTCTCATCATCCGTTACTCTAAGTCCATTAATAAACTCACATTTCTTACCGAACTTACCTAAATATTTGTTTATCTGTGGTCCCCCGCCATGAACTACTACTACTTTTATGCCTATACAACTCAAAAGAATTAGATCATTTATTACCATTTCCTTTAAGCTTTCATTTATCATTGCATTCCCACCATATTTAACTACAATAGTTTTCCCAAAGTGTGTCTGAATATAGGGAAGAGCTTGAATTAATATATCTGCCTTAACTTTATCTCTAATAGCCATTTTAAATATTCTCCTCTACTACTTAGCTTCGATAATCTCCATTAATTCTTACGTATTCATAACTCAAATCGCAGCCCCATGCAACTGCTTCAAAATTGCCCTTATTAAGTTCTACAATAATTTGTATTTCATTTTCTAAAAGTATTTCCTTGGCTTTTTCTTCTGAAAAGTCTAATGGTTGACTATTTTCATATACCTTAATATAGCCTTTACCACTTTCAAAGCTTATTGAAACACTGTCTGGATTTATATCTTCTCCACAATAACCTATGGCACATAAAATTCTACCCCAGTTTGCATCTGCACCAAACATAGCAGTTTTAACAAGACTTGAAGCAATTATAGCCTTTGCTATCTTTGCGCCTTGTTCGTAAGTTACTGCTCCCTTAACAATAGTTTCTATGAGTTTTGTAGCTCCTTCACCATCTTTAGCAATTTTTTTTGCAAGCTCTGTGTTTAAAAACTGTAACGCATCCAAAAATATTTTATAATTAATATCTTTTTGGGTTATCTTTGGATTCTCTGCCATTCCATTTGCAAGGATCACCGTCATGTCATTTGTACTTGTATCCCCATCAACACTTATCATATTGTAAGTTTTACTTACACTTTCCTTTAGTGCCTCTACTAGCAGGATTTCATCAATGTCTAAATCCGTAGTTATGAATGCTAACATGGTAGCCATATTAGGGTGAATCATGCCAGATCCTTTTGCCATTGCGCCAATAGTTACTTTTTTACCAGCTATATCAATCTCAATACCTATATCCTTTTTAACAGTATCTGTTGTCTTAATTGCTTCTCTTGCATCAATATACCCTTGCTTACTAATGCTCATGCAAACTTCAGGTATGCCTTTTTTTAAGAGTCCCATATTAAGATGAGCACCTATAACTCCTGTGGATGCAACAATTACGTCCTCTGCTTTAATATTTAAATTGTCAGCAGTAAGTCGAGCCATTTTTCTTGCGTTTTCATATCCTACTAAACCAGTACAAGTATTTGCATTTCCGCTATTAACAATTACTGCTTGAGCCTTTAAATTTTCTAAATGCTCCATTGTTACTATTAATGGGGCTCCCTTAACTTTATTTGTAGTATAGACCCCAGCGGCAGTACATATTTTTTTTGAATATATAACCGCTAAGTCTTTCTTTTTTATATTCTTTTTTAATCCACAATGTATACCAGCTGCAACAAATCCAATTGGTGCAGTTATTCCACCATTAATAATTTTCATTTAACCCATCTCCATTCTAAATTTTTCGCTAAAATACCATAGGGATATAACATAATCCTAAATTTTCTGCGAGTCCAAAAATCAAGTTCATATTTTGAATTGCTTGCCCTGCTGCACCTTTAATCATATTATCAATTGTAGAATTAATAATAAGTCTATTAGTTCTAATATCTATATTAAGACTTATGTCGCAATAATTTGATCCTCTAACATTTTTTATTTCTACACTCTTACCTATATCCAGGACCCTTACAAATTTCTCATCAGCGTAAAAATTTCTATAAAGCTCTATTAATTCTTCTAAAGTAATTGGTACCTCTAAATCGCAATATATAGTGGACAATATCCCCCTATTTATAGGAAGTAAATGAGGCGTAAAATTTACTAATATTTCAGTGTTTGCAGCCTTTGAAAGTTCCTGTTCTATTTCAGGTGTATGTCTATGGCAACCAATTTTGTAAGCTTTCATACTCTCATTACATTCTATATAATGACTAGCGGAGGACAGTTCTCTTCCCGCTCCAGTAAGACCCGACTTTGCATCAATAATTATTGAACTTAAACTAATTAGGGTTTTTCTTAAAGCAGGAACCAGCGCTAAGATAATACTGGTTGGATAACAGCCAGGATTCGCAATAATTCTCGACTGTTTTATTTGCTTTCTATAGAGTTCTGGTAATCCATATTGAGCTTTGCTATGTAATGCCTTGTGTTTATAGCTTAGCCCATACCATTTTTTGTAGGATTCTTCGTCTTCCAGCCTAAAATCTGCTCCTATATCTATAAAAACGATTCCCTGTCTATCGCATTTAAAAGCTATGTCTTCACTTAATCCATGTGGCAATGCAGCAAAAACCAAATCACATTTTGTAATACCAGTTTTCATAAAATCTGTATAGCTACTACATATTAATTTACAATTTTCATTGAAACTCTCATATATATCGCTGATATTTTTATCTTCAAATGAGTGTGATACAATTTCTGTTACTTTAACTTCAGGATGCTGGAGTAGTAATCGCAAAAGTTCTACTCCTGCATATCCAGTCGCTCCCACAATTCCAACTTTTATCATATATTCATCCCCTTTGCTTCATTTTTATTAACTATACATTACATCGAATAAATATGCAAGGTATAATTCTTAAAATATATTTGTATTAGTTACTATTTTTGCATTTACACTGTACCCGTCTACAATATAAACCGTTGAAAGTCATTAAAAATCAGAATAAGCCTAACCTTAATTATAGACTAGGTTTTATATTGACAAATCTTTGTTTGTGAAGTATTGTGTATAAATATACATAATACTTGTATAAATACAAGATTATAATCTTGTTGTTTAATAAATTTAAATTATTTACCAAGTTAAACTCTATCATTTTATTTTTACTAAGGAGGCAGCAAGATGCAAGCAAAATTAATATTAGAAAACGGGATTGTTTTTGAAGGAAAATCTTTCGGGTATTTAGAAGAAAGCGTGGGAGAAGTATTATTTAATACCGGAATGATAGGATATGAAGAAGTATTAACTGATCCATCTTATTACGGTCAAATTGTAACTATGACTTACCCTCTTATAGGAAATTACGGAATAAATTTAGAAGATATAGAATCAGAAGGACCAAAAGTAAGCGGATTCATAGTTAGAGAGAAATGTGATAGCCCTAGCAACTTCCGATGCGAGATGGATTTACAAAGTTACTTAAAGCAAAATCATATTATAGGCCTTGAAGGAATTGATACTAGTGCTTTAACTAAAACACTTAGCATTAAGTCTTGGCGGAACCACCGAAAAATTGAAGTTTGGTCACAGAGGCTCAAATCACCCCGTAAAAGATATAGAAGAAAACAAAATATACATAACTCTACAAAATCACGGTTATGTAGTAAAAGATTTACCAATAAATACGATTAAAACTCATATTAGTGTGAATGAGTAAGTAAATAGTTAAGATAAAAAGTCTACTTTCCTTAAATATTTTTTAAGAAAGGTAGACTTTTTAATGTGTTATATTTAAATTTATTCTATTTCTAAAATAGTGTTTAAGGTAATATTATTCTGCTGATATAAGTAGGTCTTTCTTTAATATATGGTTAATCAACCAATCATTTAAAAAAGATAATATTCCCATTATAGCCTCATCTTGATTTTCATCCACTTTATTCAAATCAACTTCATCTAGTTTTTTAATAAAATATATATGGTCCATTTTTTGAGTAAATAATCTTTTGTAATTTATACTTTCCATATAGTCTTCTTCATCTTTAAAATGATAACTTGTATACTCTTTTAATTCCTCAATTACATCTACTATTTTATCATATTTATCAATTTCATATGAATTTTTAAGTAATTGATATGCTCTTTCACCTATTTCAAAAAGTTTTTCATGCTCTGCATCAATATGTTTAATTCCTGTTCTATATTTATCTATCATCTCAAACATTTATTAGTCTCCCCCTCGTTAAATCATACCATTTTATAATAACACTAAATTACAAAAACAAAAAGCCTGGAGATTTACATCTTTAGGCTTTTCGTTTTCTATTTAACTCAGTAAATTCTAATATAAGTTGCTATAAATAGCTATCATTTCATCTCTTGAAAGTGGAACGTAATTATTTGCAAGCAATCTTTGTTGTCCTACTATTACATTGTCTGTAAATGTCTCTTTTTCTTCTGATTTCATTCCATACTCTCTAAGTGGCTTTCTAGATAATAATTTGTCTAGAACAGTTGATAATGATTCATATACATTAGCAGTATCACAGCCTAATATATCTGATAATACTTTATTAATGTCTTTAATTTTACCATTTGGATTTTTC
Organism: Clostridium sp.; assembly: GCF_050717635.1. GTDB lineage: Bacteria > Bacillota > Clostridia > Clostridiales > Clostridiaceae > Clostridium_AD. The sequence continues at coordinate 229,501 of NZ_JBOITO010000003.1, read as the reverse complement.
TTATAATACATTTTAAATACCTCAATAAACATTTGATAATTTGCTTCGCCATGAGGCACATGATATTTTCCTCCTAGAGGATAAGAAAGTGCATGTACAGCTCCTACTCCTGTATTTGCAAATGCAATGCCTGTGTAGTTACTTCCGACTACGAAATTTTCAATAATTTCTTTTCTATAGTCTTCACCTTTTTTAACTATTTCCATATATCCTTTTAGTATTAGTTCTATTCCTTTAACACTGAATAGTTCAGTATATATGTTAGATTTTGGCGATACATAAGATTCAATTCCATGAATTAATGCATCTATAGAACTTGTTACGAAGAATTTATAAGGTAGTCCTTTTACAAGTTCAGGGATAAGAACTGCATAGTCTGCATATAACTCATCCACAGCTAGACCCATCTTAGTTTGTTTTTCTTTTATTTCAGCTATAGATATATTTGTAACTTCAGAACCAGTTCCACAAGTTGTAGGAACTATAATAAGTTCTCTACCTTTCACAATAGGAATCCTCTTTTCAAATAAATCAAGAGCATTTTTTGCATCTTTTATAGAAAGTAATTTAGCTATATCAATAACAGTTCCGCCACCGATAGCAATTATTCTCTTATAGTTTTTGCCTTCCATATCTTTCATAATGGCATTTATCATTTCATCAGATGGTTCACCCGTTCCATATTTCTCTTGGAACAACACGTCTGCTTTTAAGTTAAGTTCTCCCATAGCTGGTGTGTATATAAAATCATTTGTTAAAACAAAATCGCCTTCTCCTATATTGAAGAACTCTGCAAACTCTTTGCAAGTTTCAAATTTATGAACCTGTGGCTTTACTTGAAGTAATTTCATAATTTACACTCTCCTATTTATTAGAATTATATTGCTTTAATAAATTCCATAGAGATTAATACCTCTATGGAATTTGTTATATATATATCTAAATTACAAACTTGTTTTATCCCCAGATTTCCGCATCTGTTGGAACTTTGGCATCTTTATTAAATAATCCAATTCTTGATACATTAATTAAATGTTCATAGTTCAAGTTTTCAGATATACTATTGTTTCCCCATGAACCGCATCCAAGTGTTGTAGATGGTGAGAATCCGTTAAAGAAACTTCCGCCTGCTCCTGTAGAACATGCTTGGTTTACTACTAGTCTGCTTATTGGTAGTATTTCTCCTGCATATTCAATGTGTTTTCTGTCGTTAGAATGAATAGCAACTGTATGTCCTGCACCTTCAAATAAAAGATTTGTCTTTGCAATATTCACAGCCTCTTCAAAAGTTTCATATTTAAGTGCAATCATACAAGGACACATTTTTTCTTTACAAAGAACATCTTCTGCACCCAGGCCTTTTGCCTTGAAAAGTATAACTTTTGTTTCCTTTGGAACAGCAACACCTGCAAGATCTGCTATAAATTGAACAGATTGACCTACAACTTTACCGTTAGTTACTCCATTTATAAATAATACGTTTCTGAATTTATCTAGTGTAGCTTCATCTTCAATATAGAATGCTCCATTAGTAACCATTGCTTTTATAACTTCATCATATTTTTCTGATGGTGCAATTACTGATTGTTCTCCAGAACAAATAATTCCATTGTCAAACTTTCTTCCTGCAATGATTTTTTTCGTTGCTTCAACATAATCAACGTCTCTATCAAGTATAACTTGAACGTTTCCTGGTCCAACACCATAAGCTGGTTTTCCACTTGCATAAGCAGCTTTAACCATACCCATACCGCCAGTAGCAAGAACAACATCTACTGCTCCCATAAGTAATTGGGTTAATTCAACAGATGGTTCTGCAATTATTTGAATTAAATTGTCTGGTCCACCTAATTTTTTTATTTCTGCATTCATTAAAGATACTGCATGTGCAGAACATTTTTTTGATCTTGGATGTGGTGCAACGATAACTGAATTTCTTCCTTTTATAGCAAACATTGAGTTACACATAGGTGTAACAATAGGATTTGTAGTTGGAGTAATTGTTGCAATAACACCCTTTGGTTTTGCAACAAAAATCAATCCTTTTTCTTTATCTTCGCCAATTATATCTACTGATTTTTTTCCTTTAAGGCTATTCCATATTGTTTTTGCTTTTCCCATGTTTTTTGCTACCTTATCTTCATAAACGCCCATTCTTGTTTCATCTACAGCTTCTCTAGCAAGTATTTCAGCATTGTCATGAATAACTTTTCCTATAGCCCTTACGAGTGCATCTACCTGTTCTTGTGAATACTCTGCTACCACTTGTTGTGCAGCTTTTGCTTTTGCCATTAAATCTTCTATAATTTGTTTGTTTTCCATTTGTAAATTCCTCCTAAAATATGTTGCTTTATTTGTTTGCTATTTTTTCTTTCATAGAGCCAGTAGCTAAAAATCTACTATGCCATCCCAAAGATTTCTCAAGGTTATGTGGTGTATGTTTTGCTCCAGTAAGCTGCGCATCTTCAAAATATTTCATAAGTTCTTCTTTATAATCTGGATGTGCACAATTATTAATAATTGCCACTGCTCTTTTTCTAGGGCATAATCCTCTTAAATCTGCTACACCTTGCTCTGTTACAATAACCATAACATCATGCTCTGTGTGATCTACATGAGATACCATTGGTACAATCGAAGATATATCTCCATTTTTAGCAATAGACTCTGTTGTGAATATTGTTAAATATGCATTTCTTGCAAAATCTCCAGATCCACCAATACCATTCATCATTTTACTACCCATTATGTGTGTTGAGTTTACATTACCATAAATATCTGCTTCTATAGCGGTATTCATAGCAATAACACCTATTCTTCTTGCAATCTCAGGATTATTACTTATATCCTGAGGTCTTAGAACAATTTTTTCTTTGTATAAATCTATTTCTTCTTTAAATTTAACCATTCTTTCTGGAGAAAGACTTATAGCCGTGGAAGATAACATTTCTGCCTTCCCACATTTTAATAAATCTAACATAGAATCTTGAATTACCTCTGTATAACAAGTTAAATTCTTAAAACTCGACTCACAAAGCCCTCCAAGTACAGCATTGGCAACACTACCTACACCAGATTGCAGTGGTAATAAATTCTCTGGAAGTCTACCTTTTTCTACTTCATTCTCTAAAAAGCTAATTAAATTTTTAGAAATTTTCTTTGAGGCTTCGTTAATTGCTGCAAATGGCCTTGTCTTATCCACTAAGTCTGTCATAACAATTGCTGCTATTTTTTCAATTCCACAGGGTATGCAGGTTGTTCCAATTCTATCTCTTGGATGCATTAGTGGAATTGGTTTTCTATTAGGTGGTTTTTCTAGCATATATATATCTGCCATTCCCTCTAATTGAATAGGTTGATTTTCATTAACTTCTACAATTACAAAATCTGCATTTTTTATATAAGATGCTGCATTTCCAATAGCGGTAGAAGGTACAATGCATCCATCTTCTGTAATTGCAACAGCTTCAATAATTGCTACATTTACTTTTGGAATCATTCCAAAGTCTACGTATTGACTACTATGACTTAAATGCATGTCTATATAATCAATATCACCTTTATTGATGCTATTCCTTAGTTCAGTGTTAGTTTGGTATGGCAGTCTTTTAGATATAATTCCTGCCTCAACCCATGCACCATCAATTTCAGGTCCAACGGAAGCACCGGAATATAAAGTTAATTTCATTTTCTCACCAGTAGCTTTTACTCTAGCGGCTAGTGCGAGTGGAACTGCCTTTGGATAACCAGATGGCGTAAAACCACTTACGCCAACAACCATTTTATCTTTTATAAGTTTTGCAGCTTCTTTCGCGCTCATTATTTTATTTTCTAAACAGGCATTTCTTATTCTCTCAGTATTCATTCTAGCACCTCCTATTTAAAATTGTTTTTTGAACCTAAATTCCCACTGTTTTATAAGTTCAGGTCTAAAATCCGGATGAGCAATCCCAATTAAGGCTCTGCCTCTATCACTTAGAGTTTTACCTTTAAGTTCTGCAATTCCATATTCTGTAACTACATAGTGTACATCATTTCTAAGTGTTGTAACGGCGGCTCCTTCATCAAGCATTGATGCTATTCTAGAAATCTTTCCTCTGCCTGCTGTAGAAGGCATAGCAATGATAGACTTACCATCCTTTGCCATTGATGCACCTCTAATAAAGTCAACTTGTCCACCAGTTCCACTAAACTGCGTTAATCCTATAGTTTCTGCGTTGACCTGGCCCATTAAATCTACTTGAATTGCTGAATTTATACAAACCATTTTATGATTTTTAGCAATTGTAATAGGATTATTTACATAATCTACAGAATACATTTCAACCATTGGATTATTATCAACAAAATCATAAAGTCTTTTAGTTCCCATAAGGAAAGTTACAACTATTTTTCCTGGATGAATTGTTTTTTCCTTATTTGTTATAACTCCTGATTCAACTAGGTCTATTACACCATCTGAAATCATTTCTGAATGAATACCTAAGTCCACTTTATCTTTCAAAAATAAAAGCACTGCATCTGGTATAGCTCCTATTCCAAGTTGAAGTGTAGAACCATTTTCAACTAAAGAGGCACAATGCTCTCCAATAGCTTTCTCAATATTTCCAATTTTAGGAGGTTGAAGCTCTATTATTTCATGATTTGCCTCTACAATATAATCTATATCAGAAATATGTATAAAGGCGTCTCCCATAGTTCTTGGCATTTTAGCATTTACTTCCGCAATTACAAGTTTTGCAGATTTTGCTGCTGGCTTTGTATAATCAACAGATACACCTAAACTACAATATCCATATTTATCAGGTGTGGAAACTTGAATAAGTGCTACATCTACTGGTAAACTTCCATTTTTAAATAGCTCTGGAACACCAGAAAAAAAACAAGGCGTAAAATCTGCTCTTCCTGAACTTATTGCTTCTCTTACACTTCCGCCTACAAATAATGAGTTGTGTCTAAAATGCTTTTCCATGCCGACCTTCGCATACTCACTACCACTCATTGCCACCATATGCACTATTTCAACATTTTCATAAGCTTCACTATTAGCTACCATTGCAGCTATAAGTTCTGATGGTTCTGCACAAGCATGTCCAGTAACTACTCTGTTTCCAGACTTTATTTTCGAAACAGCTTGCTTAGCTGTAATAACCTTTGATTTATAAATTTTATCTATATTAATGATTATCACTCCCCTAAGTTACAAATCTTTTATTTTGTCTATAATATTGAGCAATTTAATATAATCACTTTCACTACTTACAAATATCTTTTCATATTTGGCTTCAAGGTTATGGTGATTTGCACAAGCACTTGTACATCCGCTTAAAACAACAACTACATCGTAAATAATTTCTTGTTTTGCGGTTTCAATAGTGTGTCCATCACCAATATATTCTTTTAACTTTGAAACTAAATCAGCTCTATCATACCTTGGATTACATCCTCCACAATATTTAATACCGATTCTCACTATCTTTTACTTTTACTTAAAATTTTTCTTGCTTGATCTAATAGATCTTCACTTACTTCATTTTTAAGTATCACCTTTTTAATACCAGGTATTGCTTCTTTAAGTGGAGTTTCAACTAAATCTTCAACGGTATATTTTGCGGATATACATCCACTACATTCACCTAAAAGCTTAACTTGAACTATTCCATCATTATCAACGCTAACAAGTTCAATATTCCCATTGTGCTCTGCTAATTTTGGCCTAACAATCAATTCAAGGATTTTTTCAATCTCAGCAAATATAACGTTTTTAGCAATCATTTCACCACTCCATTCTTTTAAACATATGTGGGTTTCTATGCCCACATATGTTCTGGTATTTTTATATTGTGAAAAATATTAATTTGATAAACTATTCTTTTATTCTTGCAATAACTTTTGCTAAAGCTTTTTTATGACCTAAATTACTTTGTCTTGCTATCATTATTCTTTGAGCTTGTGGTGAACCTGCACCATGCATTGATTCTGTTCTATAACCAACTGCAGCTGTTCCAAGAGACATATTTTCTATTAATCTTAATACTCTCATTCTATTTTCAGTAGAAACAGATGCAACACCTTTTAAGTACTTTTCACAGTAAGGTCCAGTAAATTCTCCTGTAAAGTCTTTACCTGAAGGCATAGTTACCATAAGTCCTCCAGCAATATCTTCAGCAAGTCTTACAATTTCATATGGGAATCTTGTAACATTTTGCTTACATACATTAGCAAGTAACAAATCTATTATGAAGTTGCCGGCCTCTGTTTTATGACCTTCTGCAGAACATGCAATTCCACAAGCATATAGTGTTTCATTTAAATGTGTCATTTCTATTATCTTGTCTTTAATGTGTGATACTTTTGCAGTTCCATTATATTCTGCAGCAAGTGCTGTAGCTCCAATAAGCACATCACCTACACCAGTTTTACATCCACCATAACTTTGTCTATGATATCCAGCAAATCTCTCAACAAGCATTCCTGCAAATTCAGTTTCTCCGTTTAAGAATATTCTATCATTTGGTACGAATACATCATCAAATATAGTTAAGGCTTCTACTCCACCAAAATTATAATTTCCAACGTCTAGATCTGCTCCTTCTTCACTTTTTCTTGTATCGCAAGATTGACGTCCAAGAATCATAATAATACCTTTTGTATCTGTTGGTACTGAAAATGACACCGCATAGTCCTTATCTTCTGGTCTCATAGCCATAGTTGGCATAACTAATACTTCATGAGAATTACATATACCAGTTTGATGAGCCTTTGCTCCTCTAACTATAATACCATCAGCTCTTCTTTCAACTACGTGAAGAAACATATCTGGATCTTCTTGTTTTGATGGAGATAAACCTCTATCGCCTTTTGGATCTGTCATTGCTCCATCTACGATTAAATCATTATCATGAACATATGTTAAAAACTTTTTGAATCTCTCATGATAATTAGTTCCATGTTCTTTATCAGTTTCATAAGTAGTACTAAATTCAGAGTTAAACGCATCCATACCAACACATCTCTGAAAACATGAAGCAGTTTTTTGTCCACATAATCTTTGCATTTTAACTTTTTTAATTAGATCATCAGTGTTTTGGTGAAGATTACCAAATCTATTGATTTTTTTACCTGTAAGACTTGATGTAACAACCATTAAATCTTCGTATTCAGGCATTTGTGCCAAATCATAAGTCATTTTAACTGAGTTCATTGAAGGACGTATTATTGGGTTGTCCACTACGTTCTCTACCTTCTCACCAAACATATAAACATTTAATTTTAATTTTCTAAGACTTTCTTCATATTGTTCTCCAGTCATCATTCCCATTAAAAACAGCTCCTTTATATTTTAAATTTAGTTAATTTATTTTTTAGTTTCATAATTATACATAGCAATTTTCATGCCAACTTCATAAATTGCGTGTCTTCAGGTAGCGGCCGTTATGTACTGGCTAGAACATACATTAGTTAGGTGCAATTCTACACCACTATTAATGTATTTAATCAATGAAAAGCATTACTTACGCATTGATTGTAAATTGTTTAACTAGAAAACCTATACCAATAAAATTATAAATGTAATAGTGCAACGTGTTGCACTATTACAACACGTTGCGCTAATACAATTTAGTTAACAAATTATATGTTCTCTTTTACACTATTTCTGATATTTCTTTCTCTCTGTTTCATAAAGATTATTTCCTTTAGAATCTATTACAACTACAGCCGGAAAATCTTTTACTGTAAGTTTACGAACAGCTTCAGGTCCTAATTCTGTATAAGCAATAATTTCACATTCTGTTATTGAACTGGCAATGAGCGCTCCTGCGCCACCTGTTGCGGCAAAATATACAGCACCATTCTTTATCATTGAGTCTATTACTGTTTGACTTCTATATCCTTTTCCAATCATTCCAGTAAGTCCTAATTCAAGAAGTGGCACAGTCAAATCATCCATCCTGTAGCTTGTAGTAGGTCCAGCAGACCCTATGATATTCCCTGGTTTAGTTGGAGCAGGTCCTACATAGTATACAATGGAATCTTTTGGATCAAAGGGTAATGATTCGCCATTATTAATTGCATCTACTAGTTTCTGATGGGCTGCATCTCTTCCAGTGTACATGGTTCCTGATATTAAAACAGCATCTCCTGATTTTAAATCCTTAACTTTCTCCTGTGTTAAAGGAGTAGATATGTGTTTGATTTCCATCTTTTCCCCTCCTTATATTATTGTTACTGCATGTCTTGCCACATGACAGTTAATATTTACAGCTACAGGAAGTCCTGCAATATGTGTTGCAAAAGCTTCCACATTCACAGCAAGGGCTGTAGTATTTCCCCCTAGTCCTTGAGGTCCTATTCCTAGTGCATTAATTTTTTCTAGCAAAGTTAATTCAATTTCTTTTAAATGCTCTGTTTCATTATGGCTACCAATATTTCTTGTTAATGCTTTTTTCGCAAGATACATTGCTTTATCTGATGTACCGCCTATACCAACACCTACAACAATAGGTGGGCATGGATTTGGACCTGCAAGTGAAACTGCTTCTACAACAAAATCAAGTACTCCATTTAACCCATCTGATGGTTTAAGCATTTTTAATCTACTCATGTTTTCAGAACCAAAACCTTTTGGTGCTAGTGTTACTTTCACTTTATCACCTGGTACAATATCATAATAGATAACAGCAGGGGTATTATCCCCTGTATTTTTTCTAAGTAAAGGGTCTTCCACAACGGATTTTCTTAAATATCCTTCTTTATATCCACGTCGTACTCCTTCGTTAATGGCGTCTGTAATATTCCCCCCAATTAACTCAACTTCTTGACCTAGTTCTACAAATACCACCGCCATTCCTGTATCCTGACAAATTGGTACTTGGTCAGTTTTAGCAATATCCGCATTTTTAATTAAATTAGCTATAATCTCTTTTCCTACTGGTGATGTTTCTGTTTTTAGTGATTTATCAAAGGCACATAATACGTCTTCTCCCACATAAAAATTCGTCTTTATACTCATGTCACTTAAAGCATTTACTATTTCTTTTACATCTACTTTACGCATTAACCCATAACTCCTTCCATTTGTTTTCTATTTCTAACACTTCTTTATAATTATATTCTAGCTACTCCAGATTTTCTAGCAGCTTCTTTTACAGCTTCAGCCACAGTTTTCCCAACTCTTGGATCAAATGCAAATGGAATAACAAAATCTTCATTTAATTCTTCATCACTAACTAATGATGCCAAGGCTACTGCTGCAGCAATCTTCATCTCATTATTTATGTCGCTTGCTCTAACATCCAATGTTCCTCTGAATATTCCAGGGAATGCCAATACATTGTTGATTTGGTTTGGAAAATCTGATCTTCCAGTACCAACTACTCTTGCACCGGCTTCCTTAGCTAAAGACGGTAGAATTTCTGGGTTTGGATTTGCCATAGCGAATATAATAGCATCCTTTGCCATACTTCTTACCATATCTTGGCTTACTAGGTTAGCATCTGATACTCCTAAGAAAACGTCGGCTCCAACGATTACTTCCTTCAAACTCCCCTTAACCTTATCATGATTAGTATTTTTTGCCATTAAATCTTTTTCTCCACCAAGATTTTCTCTACCTTCATAGATGGCACCCTTTCTATCACACATAATGACTTCAGCTACTCCCATAGTCATTAGTAATTTTGTTACAGCAACCCCAGCAGCACCTGCACCATTTACTACTACCTTAATATCTTTAATATCTTTATTTACTATTTTGAGAGAGTTAATTATTCCCGCAAGAACTACAATAGCTGTTCCATGTTGATCATCGTGGAAAATTGGAATATCGCATACTTCTTTTAGTCTTCTTTCGATTTCAAAGCATCTAGGTCCACTTATATCCTCTAAATTAATTCCACCAAAGCTACCTTGAAGTAACTCAACTGTCCTTACAATTTCATCTACATCTTTAGAACGTATACATAGAGGGAAAGCATCAACATCACCAAAAGTTTTGAATAATACACATTTCCCTTCCATTACCGGCATCCCTGCCTCTGGTCCAATATCACCCAGGCCTAAAACAGCAGTACCATCTGTTACAACGGCTACAAGATTCCATCTTCTTGTAAGTTCATAAGATAAATTTATGTCTTTTTGAATTGCAAGACAAGGCTCTGCAACCCCCGGTGTATAAGCTATAGAAAGATCCTTACTATCTTTTACAGGTACTGTAGAAACTACTTCAATTTTACCTCTCCATTCTTTATGAGCTTGCATTGCTTGTTCTTTAATATCCATTTTTCTCATTCCCCTTTTTATTTTATTTTATTTTATTTTTATTATGTAAGTAACAAATTAATATTGTTACTTACATAATTTTGTACAATTTTATGAAGAATTATATTAATTATATACTATTATTAATAATACCATTAACTCTCAACCTATTGTGAAAGTTAATAGTATAAATATTAAAGTATAGTACTATTTATCATTTTCGCTTCCATGAGTATAATGAGGTAGTAACATAGGTGAAATTTTATCTGTAATTACATCATTTTCTTCTAGGCTCTTATGGTATGCTTTAACATGGTCTAGGCTTAGTTCTTTCACTTTAACATCTTTACAGTTTTCACCTGCATGGGATCCTGCCCTACGTCCGAAAACAATAATATCTAAAAGTGAATTACCCATGAGTCTGTTTCTACCATGAATTCCGCCTGAAGCTTCTCCTGCCACATAAAGGTTTTCTACCTTGGTTTTACCATTTTCATCTATTAGTAGTCCTCCATTTTGGTAATGAAGAGTTGGATAAACGATAATTGGGTCTATTCTCATATCAATACCAAATTTTAAATACATTCTCAGCATAGCAGGGAGTCTCTTCTCAAGAGTTCCTTCTCCATTAATAATATCAATTAAAGGAGTATCAAGCCATACACCCTTTTCACCATCAGCTGTGTCAATGCCGTTATTTCTTATATGACATTCTCTAATTAATGCAGATGTTTCTACATCTCTAGTTTCAAGATGATAAGTAAATTGCTCACCATGAATATTTAAAGGTGTTGCCCCTAAACTACGTACTTTCTCTGTAACAAGTGCTCCAAACATTTGAGGAGGAAATGCTACCCCAGTAGGGTGATACTGCACAGCATCTGCAAATGCAAGTTCTGCTCCGGCTCTGTAACCTAGTACTAGTCCATCTGCTGTAGCTCCATAATGATTAGATGTTGGAAAACCCTGATAATGAAGCCTTCCAGCACCACCTGTAGCAATTATAACAGTTTTAGCCCTTGCAATTAAATACTCCTCTGTTTCAAGATTGAATAATATCGCTCCAGCAGCTTTGCCATCCTTGTCCATGATTATTTCCACTGCAGGGGAAAATTCCACCACCTCAATTCCCTTGTTTAGTACCTCATCCCTAAGCACACGCATGATCTCAGCGCCTGAATAATCAGCTGCAGCGTGCATTCTTTTTCTTGCGGTTCCACCTCCGTGGGTAGTAACCATAGTACCATCTTCTTCTTTATCAAACATTACTCCAAGTTCATTTAGCCATTTGATTGACCCAGGAGCATCCATTACTAGAGCATTAACAAGTTCTGGTGAATTGGTGAAATGTCCACCGCCCATTACATCCAGATAATGTTTTGCGGGAGAATCATCAGGTTTATCTGCCGCCTGGATTCCTCCTTCAGCCATCATTGTATTTGCATCTCCAAAACGCAATTTAGTAGTAATCAATACGTTAGCACCTTTTTTATGAGCCTCTAGAGCTGCTGAAGCTCCAGATCCTCCTCCACCAATTATTAAAACATCAACGTCATAGTCTGGTTTAGTTAAATCCATATCCAAATTTTGAAGTCTACTTCTGCCTTCAAGAAGCTCTGCAAGTTCTAATGGAGCTTTTGATCCTTTATTGGGTCCTACTCTTAAGTTTTTAAATTGCTCCTCTTTATAATCAGGATAATTCTGTTCTAATATATCTACCTTCTCCTTGGCACTCATCCTTGGAAACTGAACTCCCAGTCTTTCGGGACGGGTAGCTTCTACTTTCTTTATTAGCTCCCTCATTTCTGCTGTATACATTTGAATACCTCCCTGATATTGCTATATTTTTATGTGATTTTGGGGTAATCCTTACTTTGTAATATCCCTTGTATTATACATTTCTTTTAATTCATCAATGCTTTTAATCATTAATTTTTTCATTGAATCGTCATACACGCCTTCCTCAATTTCTTTTACCCTTTGTGTTAAATCTAAAGTTTCATGAGCAATATATTTACCTGTAAGCCTACGTGCAAGTACACCTACTTGGTAATGAGTTATATTGGCAGGGCATCTTGAAGCACAGATTCCACACATAACACAGTCAAAGGATTCATGAGCACATTTCTCAATGTCTCCTCTTTGTGCATATGCAATATATTGCATAACATTAAGGTCTTGTGGGCACCCCTTTGTACAAGAATTACATCCAATGCAGCTATATATTTCAGGATAAAGTTTCATCATTGTATCAGCAGTTGGTTCTAATTCATTCATATCATATAATTTTTTATCACCAGGGAAGAATGGTAATTGTGTTAGATACATACCCTCTTCTACTTTGGTTTGGCATGCTAAGCATACCTTTAATTCTTTCTTACCTTTAATTCTATATATTGTAGCACAGGCACCGCAAAAACCACCCCTGCATCCACATCCTCTAACTAATTGGTACCCCGCATACTCCATGGAATCCATTATTGTAAGGCTTGAAGGTACAGTGTATTTTTTATTTAATATAAATATATCTACCATTTCTTTGCTTAACATTTTATATGCCTCCTTTATCCCTGATTTCTAAATTTTGTTTATATTAATATTCATCGGGAAGCTCATCAATTTCATCGCATCTAAATACTGGACCATCTTTACACACATATTTATCTCCTATGTTACAACGTCCACATTTACCTACCCCACATTTCATTTTTAATTCTAATGTAGTGTAAACTTGCTCCTTCTTAAATCCTATTTCCATTAATGTTTGAAGAGTATATTTAATCATAATTGGAGGACCACATAACAAAGCTACTTTATTTGTATCAAATCCAATTTCTTTAACATAAGAAGGAACAAATCCTACATGACCTTCCCATCCTTCAGCTTCTCTATCAACCGTTAAATGAACATCTGTATTAGGCTTTGAGGGCCAATTTTCAAATATATCGTTTTGAAATACAAGGTCTCCAGGAGTTCTTGATCCATATAGAATATCTACTTTCCCGTAATTTTCTCTATTATCCATTACATAGTTTATAACGGAACGAATAGGTGCTAGACCTATACCGCCACCAATAAAAAGAAGATCTTTACCTTTTAGTACACCATCTACAGGAAAGTTATTTCCATAGGGTCCTCTGATACCTATTTCACACCCTACTTCTAGGCTGTGTAAATATTCTGTCACCGCGCCACATCTTTTTACGCTAAATTCCATATAATCACTCTGAGTTGGAGAAGATGTTATTGAAAAAATAGCTTCTCCTAGTGGCGGTACAGAAATCATAGCACATTGTCCTGGCATATGTTCAAATGCTTTTCCACCGCCTGGTTTTGTAACTCTAAAAGTAGTTACATCCTCTGTATCTTTTCTTATCTCATTTATAACTACGATTTCAGGAATTAGTGGATTTACATGTTCATTACAGTCGCAACCCATTATTCTTCACCACCTAATTTTTTAATTACTTTGACAATATCCAAGTGAACTGGACACTTTTCGATGCATCTTCCACATCCAACGCAAGCATATTCGCCTTCATGATTGTTAGGATAATATACAAGTTTATGCATAAACCTCTGTCTAAATCTTTCCTTTTGAGTCTTTCTAATGTTTCCATGAGCCATCAGAGTGAAATCTGAAAACATACATGAATCCCAACAACGAAATCTTTCTCCAGATGAGTCGCCTTTAAAGTCAGAAATATCATAACAATGACAGGTAGGACATACATAAGTACATGATCCACAACCTAAACAGCGTTCGCTAAATTCCGCCCAAATTTCAGCTTCAAATAAATCATTAAGATCTCCAGTTATCTTTTTAGGGTTTATATTTACTAGAGGTAGTTCTTTAAATTTCTTCACTGCGGCCTCTTGTAATTTTTTTAGTTCCTTTGTGTCCTGCTGTGTTACATCTTCTAAAACATCTTTTAATTTGTCCGTTAAGTTTTCGCCCTTTTGGGTTTGAGATTGCCAAAGCACGCTATCCCCTATATCCCATGTTGCAACATCAACATCACGAGGAGCTGTTTCTGGCTCTATTCCAAATGATGTACAAAAGCAAGTTTCCTCTGGGTTAAAACAGGCCATAGAAACAATAGTTCCCATATCTCTTCTTTCCTCGTATAATCTATCTACAGGCTCTTCAAGAAATACATTATCAAGTAGGTGAAAGCTTTTTACATCACAGTGTCTTACACCAAAGAGAACATATTCCTCTTTTTTGCCGCCTACATTGTCAAGCTCAAGTTTCTTACCATCTCTTTTAAACTTTAAATAAGTTTCACTTTGGGGAAATATAAATTTTTTAGGTGAAATGCTGGTTTTTAGGTTTTGGACGTTAACTGTCTCACCTTCTTGCCACATATCGAAGTTTACTTTCCCATCCTTCTCAATTGGTAAAAATAGTTCATAGGACTTATCAATGGTACTAAAAAGCTGAGAAAACTTGCTTTTTAATATTTTCTTCATCATTTTTTTCCACCTCCGCGCTCAATAAATGAATCTCTATCATCTAATTTATAAGTACCAATAGGGGCTTCTATAGATATATCTATTCCTGCATCATATTCACCATAAAGTTCATTTATATCTTTTATGATTTTACTGTTTAGTTTATGAAGAGGTATCCCTGCTGGGCATACTCTGCTGCACTCTCCACATTCTACGCAACGTCCCGCTACATGGTAAGCTCTAATAATATGAAAAAACTGCTCTTCACTAGCTACATTTGCCTTGCCAGATACTTCTGCTTTATCATTATCAAAAATACATTTTACGCAACTGCATGCAGGGCATATGTTACGACAAGCATTACAGCGTATACATTTTGAAAATTGATCATCCCAGTAATCAGATCGTTCCTGTGTAGATAGAGCTTCAAGGTCGTCGACGTCTTTAAATCGCTCTAGAGGGTCTATTTCTCTAGTTACAAACTCAGACATTAACTGATCATATACTACTGGATTTGGATATCTACATTTAATGCATTTGTCATATTCAAAATCTCCTGCTAAAACTTTCTTTTCACCATCTTTTTTTACAAATATAAGGTCATCTCCAGATCTCTTTATACTTAAAAGACCTTTATGTAATGCCTCTTTTTTTACTTTCTCTGGGTCAATCATACCAGGACAACTTACTCCATAAACCACAACCTTATCACGGTCTATTCTGTTGTCCTTTACCATTTGGTTAAAAGCACGTGAATCGCATCCTTTTAAAAATACGCCAACTTTTTCATTGTCTTTCAATTGCTGAATCAAATATTTACTTAGGTTGTTAACACAAAAGCAGTCCCATATTAAAGAATCTGCATCCTTCACATCCGTAATAAATACTGGATATGAATCGTCAAAGGTATCTCCCTTTTTCCAACCTATTATTTTTTCTACTTCCCCATTTTCTAGGGCCAATTTTGCAGTAGCTCTCATTTTTTCAGTTATCTTTTCCATCTATCATCCCTCAACTTTCTGTTAGGACCAAGGTTATGAATTTTCTCTAATGCTTCATTCATAACGCTTGCAAATTTATGTCCTTCTGCTGCTGAAATCCAATCCACTGTAAGTCGCTCTTTTTCTATTCCCATATATTCAAGAAAATTTGTTAAAATCGAAAAACGTCTTCTTGTGTGATAATTTCCACTTGTATAATGACAATCCCCTGGATGACAACCAGCAATTACTACGCCGTCAGCCCCACGTTGAAAAGCACGGAGTATAAAGTTTTCACTTACCCTACATGAGCATGGAACCCTAATAATTTTCACATTAGCAGGATAAGTGAGTCTACTAGTCCCAGCTAAATCCGCTCCTGCATAACTGCACCAGTTACAACAAAATGCTACTATTAAAGGTTCAAATTTATCTTTATCTTTATTTATATTCTCTATTTCTTTAGCTTCTATTGACATAAGGCATCCACCTCCGCTAAAATCTGTCTATTTGTAAATCCTTTAAGGTCAATTGCACCAGGACGACAAGCCACAGTACATCCACCACATCCTTGGCAAAGTGCCTCATTTACACTTGCAACTATTTTCGTAATTGTTTTCCCATTCTCTTTAACCTCAATTGTTTTTGAAGAAATTGCATCATAAGGACATATATTTATGCACGCAAGACATCCACTACAAATCGATTCATCAACTTCTGAAACACAAGGACTGCTAATTAGTTTTGTCTTACTTAGCACATCAATTACTTTTGCGGCTGCTGCGCTTGCCTGTCCAACTGTTTCCGGAATATCCTTTGGCCCTTGGCAGGCTCCAGCTAGGTATATACCAGCAGAATGTGTTTCCACCGGACGAAGCTTTGCATGTGCTTCCGTAAAGAAATTGTTTGCATCCGTACTGATGCTTAATGTTCTTTTAATTATACTTGCATCATCTTGTGCCTTAGTAGCCGCTGCTAGTACTACTATATCTGCATCAATTACAACGGTATCTCCAGTCATTGTATCTACACCATGAACTTGAAGCTTTTCGCCATCTGGAAAAACTTTACCAACCATCCCTTTTATATAGTGAACACCATATTCTTCAACCGCTCTTCTTTGAAACTCTTCAAAGTTTTTTCCTGCGGTACGAACATCTATATAGAAAACATAGGCTTCCATATCAGGATAATGATCCTTAAGTAGCATAGCGTGTTTTGCTGTATACATACAACAAATTTTAGAACAATAAGTTTTACCCCTAGGCGACTTGTCCCTTGAACCCACACATTGTATAAACACTACTTTTTCAGGAACTCTGTGGTCTGATGGACATAAAAGCTTACCTGCTGTAGGGCCTGCTGCGTTTGTCAATCTTTCAAACTCAAGAGATGTTATTACATCAGGATGGTTTCCATACTGATATTCTCCAAATTTATCTAATTTTATAATATCGTAGCCTGTAGCCACTACTATAGTTCCATATTTTTTTGTTATGCTAGTGTCCTCCTGTGAAAACTCAATAGCACCGGATGGACATACTTTTTCACAAATACCACATTTTCCAGTTTTAAACTTGATACATTCTTCCCTGTCTATAACAGGTACATTTGGCACTGCTTGTGCGAAAGGTGAATATATAGCCGCTCTATTTGTTAGTCCTTCGTTAAATTCGCTTTTAGCTTTTTTTGAAGGACATTTTTCTGTACAAATACCACAGCCAGTACACTTTTCTAGGTTAACGCTTCGTGCCTTTTGTTTAATAATGGCTTCAAAGTTACCTACATACCCACTAACCGACGCTACTTCACTGTATGTGTATAGAGTAATATTAGGATGAGAAGAGGCCTCCACCATTTTAGGAGTTAATATACAAGCTGCGCAATCTAGCGTAGGAAATGTTTTATCTATTTGTGCCATTTTGCCACCAATACTTGGCGACTTCTCAACTATGTCTACTTCATAACCTGCATTAGCAATGTCAATAGCCGCTTGTATTCCTGCAATTCCTCCCCCAATAACAAGGGTTCTATGTGTAACACCTATTTCACCAGATATCAGCCCAGTATTTAATGCTACTTTAGCTACTGCAGCTCTAACAAGAGCGATGGCCTTAGGAGTTCCTTCCTCTTTGGTCTTATGTATCCATGAACAATGCTCGCGAATATTAGCAACTTCTAATAAATACGGATTCATTCCCGCTTCATTTGCTGCATTGCGAAATGTTGCCTCATGCATTCTAGGAGAGCATGACGCTACTACTACTCTATCTAGATTTTGTTCTTTTATTGCATCTTTAATTAAATTTTGGCCTACTTCTGAACACATATATTGATAGTCTTTAGCATGTACAACTCCAGGTATTTTTTTAGCTGCTTCTATAACTTTATCGATGTCTACAGTAGCTGCTATATTGCTTCCACACCAACAAACAAAAACTCCAATTCTCTGCAACACAATCCCTCCTTCAAAAATAACAGTATCTTTATCATTATTTAAAAATTATTTATTATACTTTCGAAATGCACTCACAATTGCTTGCTGAGGCATTTTATCATCTATTTTTCCAAAGATATCATCAGCCGTTAGCCTACTTTCACCTGTACGTCTAATGATGGTAAGTCTAACCGCCTCTAAAACCTTTGCAATATCTATATCCCTAGGACACCTCTGAGCACAAGTGAAACAAGAAGCACAGCTCCAAATGGTTTTGCTCTCTATAACCTTATCCAATTGTCCTGTCTGAAGTAATCTTATAACCTTATGAGGTAATATATCCATACCTTCACTTGCAGGACAACCTGCTGAACATTTCCCACATTGGATACAGTCCCGTATTCTTTGTCCACTTATTTCAGAAATTTGATCTATCTCTTTCGTTTTCTTACCAGAAAATATTTCAACTCTTTTCATTGCATTATACCTCCTAACTTATTTGACACCTAAAGCTTCAGCTAAAAGCTCGGTAAAATAACTAATAGATAGTTTATCTTCTGCTCCGCCGGAGCTACGTTCTAGATTATATTTGCAAAGTGGGCACGCTGTAACAATTTCCTCTGCATCATGTTGCACCGCTGATTCAACGATATTGTTTGTCATTTTATTTACAAGATCCTTTTGATCTAGGCAAAGATAGCCTCCACAACACTCAGTTCGATATGGATACTTTATAGGAGTAGCTCCAATAGCTTTTATAAAATCTTCTATAATCGAAGGATTCTCTGGATCATCAAAATTCATTGTTCCGCTAGGACGAAGAAGTAGACACCCATAATAAGCTCCAATTTTCCTGCCTGTAAGAGGATTTGTTACTTTTTTAGCTAGATTATCAAATCCTATTTCGTCTCTAAGTACTTCAAGATAGTGAAGAACCTGAGTCTCTCCTGAGTAATCTTTTTCTAACTCCAAATAGTTGTTAACCTTTGTTCTTATGTCATCTTTATTTTCCATATCGTCATTAACTCTTTTTATTACATGATGGCATGCAGCACATAAAGTTACTAGTTTTTCATTTTTGTCCCTTGCGCTAGCTAGGCTTCTTACAGCCGATAATTTAGTGGCTATCTCATCAGTGGCTAATGGGTATACAGCACCACAACATTGCCATTCCTTTTGCTCCACCAGTTCAAAACCCAAGACCTTTGCAGAATCTAGTGCATACTTTTCTAATTCCTGAGCTTTCGTCTTTAACGTACAACCTGGATAATAACTATATTTCATCTTTATTCATCTAGACTTTTTGAAAAACAAGTCTAGATTTACACCTCCCTTCGATTTGTTAATATTTTAACACTTATTTGTAAAAAATATCTCTTTATTCTTTTTAGTATTTATGTATTAAAAAACCAGTGGATATTTATTTAACTTGTTGGTAAAACTAACCACGGTTATTGATAAAATTATAACACATATTGTTATAAAATAAAAATGATATTTCCCTTAAATATAATCTCAAAAATTATATTTAAGGGGAATATGTCATAGAATTAGGCTGTTACAGTATTACGCCCTTATAAATTTTGTTAATATTTTAACATTTTTATTTTTTAATTATATGCAATTTTACGAATTTTCTAAAAATATAACATGTCTTTAGGTAATCATATGAAGTATGATTACAAATATAACAGTACATAAGAGCCCAAAGGGATAGGTTGCTCCATAACCAGCAGCAACTTCATCAGTCTTTGTAGCGTCAATTGCAGCTCCAAGACCTGGGGTGCTTGTCATACCTCCACATATAGCGCCTGCAATGATAATCCAGTTCATTTTAAATATATATCTTGCTACAAGGAATCCAGCTAATAATGCACCTAGACCGGCTCCAAAAGAAATTACTGCAAGTGCAGCACCACTTCCACCAAGCGCAGCTATGGTTTCATAGCCATATTGTAATCCTACTATAGCTAGAAACAGTGAGAGTGTTAAATCTCTTATTGCAGAAAGTACAGCAGTATTCATTCTAAAGGTGAGTGGTCCTATTTTACCAATATGACCAAGCAATAATGATATTATAAGTACTCCTCCAGTTGATCCTAAACTAAACCATTTTATAAGTGGTAGATAAATATTTATTAAACCAACAAAGTACCCAACCAAACACACTACAAGAAATGATACTATATCAAAACCCACTTCTTTGATGTGTTTTTCTTTTACTTCCTTGTTCTCAAAGGTTCCCATTTCTGCCCTATATCTTAATTTTTCTTTTTCCAAATCCATTTTAAATATAACCGGGAAAAAATTCATAGCAAGAATCACTACTAAAACTCCCGGTGCGTATCCAATAGCATGTCCAAGTCCAACTTGGGCTTGTGCCTCTATACCATATTTAGCAGTGGATTCTAAAGCTGCTGCAAGAGCTGGTGAGCTAGTTAGTGCTCCTGTATAAACCCCAGCAACAGCAAAATTGTTCTGCCCGGTAAATATAAGCGTTGCAAGATAAGTAAGTATTGCTGCGGTGCCAGTTATAACTGCACCAAGCACTATAAATTTAGCTCCGTATTTCCTAATAATTTTTCCTAAATCTTTTGCTGCTAGTAGTCCAACTGCTGCAATAAATAGAATTAGTGTAAATGTAAATAGTTCTTTACTAATCACTCCATTAGCTAGGTAATTAGCCGCATATTTGGGAGCCCCTTCAATTAAACCTTTTGTATGGTCACTAGGATCTAACATAAATGGGACACAGTATTTGGAATAAAGCAACCACCCCAACAATATTCCAGTAAATAAACCTCCTGATTGTCCCAAATTAAATTTTCCAATTCTAATCCTACCTATAAGTAGACCAGTAACTGTTGCTAAAAACAATGGCACAAACGGATTTGTTAAAAAAGCGATTAAATCAAATTTCATTTTTATTCCTCCTTAGTCTAAATAGTCTAAATGTTGATTGATCTATAAATACACAAATTACATGCTTATGCAATTTACGATTGTTAACTATTTAACAATTAAGATAAGTTTCGTTAACTTATCTTACCACATTTGTACTAATATAGTCTTGCTTAAGTAAAACTTTTTTAAAAATATTTTACGTTTTCACATTAGTGAGTATAAAATATTGCCCCAAACCACCTAAATAACTATGTTTACATAAATTAATATATCTAAAAAAAAGAGTAAGTTGCATTTTAGCAACTTACTCTTCATATACTCATTGTTAAATTCTTGACAAAACACACAAGTAATACTAAAAAGGTAATAATGCAGTTTTACACCATATTGCATCATTATATTTTTAAGAAGGTTTTGTATATTTTTGCCGTTTCCGTACAAAGGTAGAAGCGTCAATGCCTAGAGACTTGGCCGCCCCTCTAACATTTTTATATTTTGAAAAAGCTTCATTTAGCTTTTGTTCTTCTACCTGCTCTAAAACTTCCTTTAAAGTTTTCGTTTCATAATTATTAACACAACTTTGATCAGAAATATTTGCTATATCTTCTGGCAAATCATCAGTTGTTATTTTATCAGTTTGACTCATTATTATTACTCGTTCTATAATATTCTTAAGTTGCCTAACATTCCCGGGCCAATTGTATTCATACATTTTACAAATTGCTTCTTCACTAAAGATTTTATTGCAATTAAATCTTTTGTTTAATTCTTTTAAAAAATAAGTAATCAATGCTAATATATCTTGTTTCCTATACCTTAATGGTGGAATCGTTAAGGGCACCACATTTAATCTATAGTATAAATCTTCTCTAAATTGTTTATTTCTTACCATTTTTTCTAAATCTCTATTTGTAACAGCAATTACTCTAACATCAATTTTTATAGGCTTTATACCACCTATTCTTTCAATTTCTCTTTCTTGGAGGACTCCCAAGAGTTTAACTTGAATATCTAAGGGAAGTTCACCCACTTCGTCTAAAAAAATTGTCCCGCCTGATGCCAATTCAAAGAGTCCTATTTTCCCCTCTTTATTTGCACCAGTAAAAGCTCCTCGTTCATAACCAAATAATTCTGATTCTATTAGGTTAAGCGGAATGGCCCCACAATTAATTTTTATAAATTGTTTTTTGGCCCTAGAACTGTTTTTATGAATATACTTTGCGATTTCTTCTTTTCCAACCCCAGTTTCACCTAATATAAGTACAGTTGTATTCACTTCTGCAACACGTTTTGCAATTTGTATTGTGTTAAGCATATCCTCATCTGCTACAATCATATCCGATAAACCTAAAGATTGAGCCCTAAGTTCTGCAATCTCCGTATAGTATTTCTCAGCAAGAATTTTGTTTTTCTCTAGTTCTTCTTTAAATTCATAAAGTTGTGTAACATCCCTAACGTTTGTTACAACCATTATAATCTTTCCATCTTTGTTAAATATAGGACTTGATGATGACATTACCTTCATTCCACTTGGAAACCCCTGCACAATAGTTTCTGTTTTTTTGCTTTTTAAAACAAGTAAAGTAGCCGATTGAGAAATCTCTTGTTTTTTTACAAATTCCCTCATGTTTTTTCCTATCATGTCTTCTCGTTTTAATCCCGTTATTTTTTCATATGCCTTATTAATTTTTAATATATTGGCTTTTCCATCTGTAACAAAAATACCATCATAAGAATTTTCAATTACTAAATTTAATTCCGTTTCTTTAAGTAATATAATATCACCATTCAATTTTTTCAACTCCAATTTCTATAATATAAGCTAAACATACAATCATTTAGATTAAATCATCATCTGCGATACTATTATGTTTCCTGTATTATTGTATAAAAATTCATCTCCGAATTGGCGTTTTATTTCTTCAGCTGCTTTTTCTCCCGTACAATGGGATACCCCTATGATTTTTATATCTTTTTCCTTTAAAAAATCAATTGTTTTATTTAGTCTTTGCTCATCTGCTTCTACTAAATGTGTCCCACCAACTATACCATAGATTGGGAGACCTGTACGTTCTATAATGGTCTCTAAAATATTAACTATCCCTACATGTGAACATCCTACAACAACAAATAAACCACGCTTATCCTTTAATACTAATACTATTTCATCAGAAAAATCATCTAAAAGATACTTTTCATCTTGTTTAATTTGAAATCTTTTATTTGGCAATTCAAAATCATTATTCCTTTTAAAATTAGTAAATACCATTACATTTTCAGTAATATAAAATATATCTTGTTTAATATATTTTATTGCAATATTATTTTTATGAATATATCCCTCTTCAAAAGAATTACCAAGATACTTGTAATTATTTCCTTCTATTGCTCCATACTTTTTATTAAAAAAACCTTCTCCTACAATTAATTTATATAAATTTGAAGTTTTATCAACAAGCTTTCTAAATCCTCCACTATGGTCATAGTGTCCATGACTTATCATAACGTAATCTAATGTATTTAAATCCATATTTAATGTTTCAGCATTTTTAATAAAATCCCCACTCTTACCAGTATCAAATAAAATTTTTATCTCATCAATTTCTATATAAAGAGATAATCCATGTTCATTGTATAATCTTGCGTCATCACTTGGATTATCTTCAATTAGAGTTGTTATTTTTGTGTTCATTTTGTGCACCTACTTTTATATTATTTCAAAGATGACTTACCCTTTGTTGTTTCTACCATGCCTGTGTCTATGACAAATACAATTCTCACAACTTTCTCTGTCATCAAAATCACTGCATAGCTTATAATCACCCCCTTCAATCTTTAATATTTTACCATTTACTAAAGTATCTGCTATTTTTTTTCGAGCATCATCATATGTTCTTTGTAATGTAGAACGGGCAACTCCCATTACACTTGCACTTTGCTCTTGATTTAAACCTTCTAAATCTATTAGCCTTATAGTTTCATATTCCTCTACTGTCATAATTATTGATTCATTTACTGTTTCTACTAAATCAATAGGACCAAATTTAACAATTTCAGGCAATGTACAAACTCTTCTCCATTTTTTAGGTCTTGCCATTATTTAATCTCCTTCGTATTATTTTTTCTATTGTAAAAATCACATTCCTAAATGCTTGTGTTAGAAGTTGAATCTAATACAACCTTATCAATGAATAAAATACCATTAAGATGATCAATTTCATGACAAAAAGCCCTAGCTAAAAGTCCTGAAGCTTCAATTTCTACATTTTCACTATTTTCATTCATAGCTTTAACCTTTACTTTATATGGGCGATCAACAACCCCTTTTACTCCCGGAATGCTTAAACATCCTTCTGTATCTTGTTGTTCACCTTCTATTTCTACTATTTCAGGATTTATAAGTTTTATAGGTCCATCTCCTATGTCAACAACAATTATTCTTTTTAATATTCCTACCTGTGGTGCAGCAAGCCCAATGCCATTTTCTTTATACATCGTTTCAACCATATCACCTATTAATTGCAATATTTTTTTATCGATCTTTTCAACGTATTTTGATTTTTTCCTTAATATAACATCTTTTTTGTAATTAGTAATATTTCTTATTGCCATATTTCATTCTCCTTCTATAATAATATTTTGTAATTATTTATAAGTAGCTTATTTAGTATCAATAATATATAGGTAGTTAAACTCCACCCTTATAATTAGTATACTCTATTTTGGGTATATATTAATATCTATTACAAAAAATAAAAGCGCCGAAACTTTATTCTAAGCGCTTTAAATTCTTAAGTACAATCTTTGCACCATTTTTTACAAACCTTTGCTTTCTTGACACAAACAACTTTATCCGAACCACAATCTGGACAAACGTGTTTATCTTGTTCATAATTTATCTCATATAAGCTATGGCAATTAGAACATTTAAATTTACAAAATATGGTCCTGTAATTACCGCCACTTATCCTTATAGCTTTTCCTTCAGTTAACGCAATAGCCACCTTTTTTCTTGCACTATCTATAATGTTTTGAAACGTTTGCCTAGATACTTGCATTTTTTCTCCACATTCTTCTTGATTCAATTCTTCAATGTCCTTAAGCCTCATTGCCTCAAGTTCCTCTACTTTTAAAGATATTTCTTCGATCTGACATTTAGGCTTACCCCAGGGTACAAAATAAGTGTCCTCAGGAAAAAACTCTACTCTTCTAAATTTTATTGGTCTTGGCATTTTAATTCCTCCCGTATTTACTACTTTTATTTTAAACCATCTGAAGCATAAATAATTTTTAAAATTTCTTTTCCTTTTTATTATTTCTATAATATTGTAATGCAATAGCATATTCAACTCTTTTGCTTTGCATTTTACATCCAATTTCATAAGGTGTTTTTATATTACCAGTTGAATTAAAATTATTAGCTTGACAACCTCCACTACAATAAAATCTAGCCCAACATTTTTTACAGTCTGGTTTGTTGTATATATTAGCTCGTCTAAAAACGCTTGGCATTTCTTTGTTTTTAATACCCTCAAACACATTACCCATAAGATAGTTTGCATTACCTACAAACTGATGACAAGGATATAAATCTCCTTCAGGTGTTACTGCTATATATTCAAAACCAGCACCACAACCTGATATTCTTTTATAAATACATGCTCCTCCATTAATATCTATATTATAATGGTAAAATATTACATCATCATGTAATAATAGTTCATCAAAAATTTTATCATATTCATCATATATTTGTTCTAAATGTTCTTCTTTAATAGAAAGCACATCACCAGCTGGAAGTACTACTGGCTCTATTGAAATTTCTTTAAAACCAAGATCTATAAAATGTTTTATATCTTTAGAAAAATCCAAATTCTCTGCTGTAAAGGTTCCTCTTATATAATATTGTTTTTTAGATTTATGTCTCATTTTAACCATAGTTTTAATTTTAGGAAGAATATCATCATAAGTTCCATCGCCATTAATTTTCACCCTAATATTATCTTGTATTTCTTTTCTACCATCAATACTAAGTACAATATTTATCATGTTCTTATCTAAATATTCCATAATATCAGGAGTTAATAACGTTGCATTTGTTGTAATTGTAAATCTAAAGTTTTTATTATGTTGTTTTTCTAGTCCTCTTGCATAATCAACAGTTTTTTTAACAACATCCATATTTAAAAGAGGCTCTCCACCAAAAAAATCCACTTCAATATTCTTTCTTGGACCTGAATTTTGTATTAAAAAATCAATACTTCTTTTAGCAACGTCAAAGCTCATGAGTATCTTTTGCTTATCATAACCTTCCCCATCAGCAAAACAGTATTTACACCTTAAATTACAATCGTGAGCTATATTAAGACATACAGCTTTTATATAATCAGGTTCCTCTTCAAATTTTTTAGCAATAGACTCATATACATCCTCAGAGTACAATTTATCATCTTTTATAAGTTCTTCTATTTCATCATAACATTCGTTTAAATCATTCTCATCATATTTTCCGCTATACTTATTTATAACATCACTTCTACTTCCCACACCCTCATCAGCAAGTATATCATAAATAATATCATCTACCACATGGATAGAACCTGAACTTACATCTAAAATAAAATTATCACCTTTGCATTTAAATTTATGTATATTTCTCATTTGAATAATTCCTTCTTTCATTTACAATAATATTTATTAAAAATCAATAATAAATAAGAGGTAGATTACTACCTCTTATTTATTATTCGATTATTTTTTTTTACTATTAGGATTGTTTGTTTTACCTAGTCCCCTTTTAGTTCCAAGGCCCATTTTAAGTCCCAATCCTCCAACTACAGTTGCAACTTTAGCTACGTTGCATAATCCTAATCCTCTGCCTGTTTTAGGTCCCATTCCTGTTGGACCCGTACCGTCTCTTCTTGACATAACATCATCTCCTTTTGATCTTGAACATATGCCCTTTATAATTACCATTATACTCTATTTTGGGTATATGTCAATAACTATTATGATAATGTTATATAAGTTCTATTTTAGAATAATCGATATGACCCTTATCATCAACTACATTTCTGTCAGTATGCATATATTCAATTTTACCTACAAACATTTCATGTGAACCAGTAAGTATAGAATCTACTACCGTACATTCTATATTTATAGGACAATCTGCTAATAGTGGAGCATTGACCTTTACTGCTTCTTCAACACTTATATCAAGTTTTGCAAATTTATCTTCATCTCTACCACTAGTGCTACCCAAATAATCAAACATTTCTTTCTGATCTTTAGCAGCTATATTTACTACAAAACAACCTGTTTCTTTCACGATTTTATGAGAATATCTTGATGGAACAATACCTACCATAATCATTGGTGGATCGTAACTACAATTACAGCAATAAGCTACTACTAATGCATTATTTTTACCATCAAGTCCTCTACACGAAACTATTACTTTTGGCATTGGTTGTAGACAAGATTTCATATCCGCTTGAATTTTTACCATTTTAATTCCCCCATTTTGTATAATTTGTTTATAAAATTATCGGCACCTACTGTATATGTTCATGACAAACAGTACCCGTTGATGTTAATTCACCACTTATATATTTTTGTACTGCATCATCACTTAATCCCTGTGCACCAACTACTACCTCAATACCATTTTCATTGAATAAGTTTTGTGCTGTTTCTCCCATTCCACCTGCAATAATAATATTTACATTCAATTCCTTCAAGAATACTGGAAGATATCCAGGCTTATGTCCTGGATTTGCAGTAAAACTCTTACTTACTGTTTTACCTTCCTCTACTTCATATATTTTAAAACCATCACAATACCCAAAATGTCCACTTACTTTACTTTCTTCACTTGCCACTGCTATTCTCATTAATAATTCCTCCTTATATTTTAAATTAATTAATTTCATATATTTTTTTAAAGTTTAAATAAATCTTTAATATTACTCCACATATCTTCAATAGCTATTTCGGCTATACTATCTTTGTAACAAGTAATTGGTTTTAAATCATTTATAGATTTCATAACAACATCATCATATGGAATTTTACCAACTATTTCCAAGCCTTTATCATGAACAAAGTCTTCTATTTCTTTAGCTACTTCTTCATTGATGTCATATTTATTTATACAAACTATTGTAATAACTCCAAAATGTTCACATAATTCTACTACTCTCTTTAAATCTCCAAGACCTGATTTTGTAGGTTCTGTAACAGCGAGTACTGCATCACTTCCTGTTATTGATGCTATAACAGGACATCCAATACCTGGTGAGCCATCTAATATAGTTAATTTCTTATTGTCACTAAATTTTTTACCGTTTTTCCTAAGAAGCGTTACTAGAAGTCCTGAACCATCACTGCCTATATCCATTTCTGCTCTTGAAATTATACCTTTATCTAACTTAGTAATAAATGTTTCTGCTGTTTTTTCTGATTTTAATTTTA
The DNA here is from genome assembly GCF_050717635.1 of Clostridium sp. Taxonomy (GTDB): domain Bacteria; phylum Bacillota; class Clostridia; order Clostridiales; family Clostridiaceae; genus Clostridium_AD. The sequence goes on along the minus strand of NZ_JBOITO010000003.1, from coordinate 200,989 downwards.
TAGCATTATGTGGACATATAAGTGTGCAAGCTCCACACCCTTCGCAAGCAAATAAATTTATCTTGCAATTTTCTATAGCTTCAAATTTACACGCGATCTCACATTTACCACACTTAGTACAAAGAGATTCATCTATTACTGCTTTTTTACCACCTACAAAATCATTTTTGTAAATATTATGTCCTTTGTAAAACATATAAAGATTAGGTGCATCTACATCACAATCGATTCTTGTTACATCTTTAGCAAGTTCAGCTAATGCTGTTGCAATTGTAGTTTTACCCGTTCCACCTTTACCACTTAAAATTACTAGTTCCATGATATCACATCCTTTACTTCCTTTGAAAGTTCATCAAATAGTAGTTTATGATGTGGATCATCATATAATATTTCTCCCTTAGAATAAAGTACTGCTGTATTTTTGCTATAAGGAATAGTTCCTAATAACTTTATTTTTTCTTCCCTGCAATATCTTTTTATTATATTATCACTTTCATCGTCTTTATTTATAACAATACCAAAAGGTATATTATACATTTTTACAACTCCTACTGCCATTTTCAAATCATGAAGTCCAAATTCTGAAGGTTCTGTTACAAGTATTGCAGCATTTGCATATTTTAATGCATTTACTACACTACAAGAAGTACCTGGAGGACAATCAATTAAATTAACTCCCCCTGATATATTTTTAAGTAATTGCCTAATAACAGGAACTGCCATAGGTTCTTTTACATTTAAAATTCCTCTACTACAATCTATGTCTCTTACTTTTCCACTTTCAATTTTACCTGTCTGTCTTTTTTTATAAGTTATAGCATTATGTTTACATGCTATTTTACAAGCCCCACATCCATGACATAACTTTTCAAAAAGTAAAATTTCATCTTTCACTTTTGCAAGAGCATTAAATTGGCATGCATTTACACAATCTCCACATGAAACACAGTTAGCTTTATCTATAATTGGATACTCTACCATAACCTTTTCTGTTTTATCTACTTCAGGTTTTAAAAACAAGAATCCATTTGGTTCTTCAACATCACAATCAATATAATTCGCCTTTAATGCAAGAGCAAGATTAGTTGAAATCGTAGTTTTACCTGTTCCTCCTTTTCCACTAAGAACTGCTATATTCATTCCCATTTTATTTACCTCCACCATGATATGCAGGACCAGACATCTGTATTTGTTCTAGTTCGCCTTTATTATATTTTAAAAGTGCTGAGCTTATAACAATACTTTCACACTTATATGCTTTAATTTCTGCTTTTTCAATAAGTTCGAAAGCATTAGGACCAAGATTCCCTGTAATAATAACATCTATATTTTCATCAATTATTTGGTTTGATGCAAGAATCCCTGCTCCACCGCTGGCATTTTGACCCTTGTTTTCTATAACTTTAACTTCTCCACTTTCAGTATCATGAATTTGAAAATATCCACATCTTCCAAACCTAGTATTTAATAAATCTTCAGTAGTTTTACCTGTTGATGAAATCGCTATTCTCATTATTTTACCTCCAATATTTTTATTATATTCGTTAGTATACAGTTACAAATCAGTTTATTATATTTAAGAATCCGTGACTACATGTACATGTAGTCTACTTTATCATTAAACCGACCTATGTATATTGGCATTTGCCACTTTCATCTTTTATAATACCCCTAATATTAGTTATTGTCAAATGCCAATTGATTCTTTATAAAAAAAACAGTAAAGTTTAAAACAAATTTAAACTTTACCATTATATATAATTATATAATCTTATTATAATGTATGTGGCTTAACTTTCTTCTTTAGCAATTTAGATGACATAAAAAATATAATATAAGTACTCACTGCTACAATTATTATAGAAGCTCCAGAAGCAATATGAAGCTTATATGATATATAAAGTCCTAATAGCGAAAATACCACACCAAATAAAATTGAAAGAAGCATGATTTTTCTTAAATCAAAAGTAAATAATTTAGAAATAGCGGGTGGAACTGTTAAAAGTGCTATTATAAGTATTATTCCAACTACCCTTATAAGTACTACTACGCTAAATGCTATAAGTATAAATACCACATACTCCATTAGTTTAACATTAATGCCAACTACCTTAGAAAATTCCTCATCAAATAGATAAGCTTTTATATTATTAAAAAGTGCTATTACTATAAAAATAACAATAGCATCCAATCCAACCATTATATAAAGATCTAATTTTGAGATCGTAAGTATATCCCCAAAAAGATAAGATGATATATCTGGAGGATACCCAGGAGTAAGCGAGATAAATATAATCCCAAGTGCCATACCTAATGACCAAAACATACCTATAATAGTATCAGTATTCACTTTTGATTTTCTATTTATCTCAACTATTCCAAAAGAAGATATTACAGCAAATATTAGAGCACCTATTATAGGTTCTATGTTTAAAAAATAACCCATGCCTACTCCACCAAATGCAGCATGCGCAATACCTCCGCTCATCATCACAAGCTTTTTTTCAACAACTATTGTTCCGATAATACCACATATTATACTTGCAAGCACTGCTCCAATTATTGCATTCTGCAAAAACGTATATTTAAATATTGCATCTATCATTAATTCCCCTCCTTATGACTTCTAAGTACTCTATGAGGTATATTACCATGAGATATAGCATCTACTGGGCACCCATAAACACTGTCCATTGTATCTTTATCAAGTTCAGGTTCTCCATGATAAAATAGCTTCTGATTTAAACAAGCTATTTTATCTACATAAGAAAAAACAAACCCTGTATCATGAGTAACTACAACTATAGTCATATTCTTATTAATATTTTTAAGCAATGAATAAATACTAGTTTTTGATTGCACATCGAGACTTGCAGTTGGCTCATCCAAAAGTAAAAGTTTAGGTTCTGTACAAAGTGCCCTTGCAATTAATACCTTTTGCATCTGTCCACCAGAAAGTTGCCCTATCTGCCTGTTTCTAAGTTCATATATCTCTAACATATTCATTATATTTTCTGCATATTTCATATCTTCTTTAGAATATTTGCGTAAAAAATTCATACCAAATTTCAACCTTCCCATAAGTACTACATCAACCACATTTATCGGGAAGGTTTTTTCAAAACTAGAAAATTGTGGTACATACCCTATAGTATTTCTTTTATTATGTGGATTTTCACCATACACTTTTACCTGCCCTGACGTAGGTTTAATTAATCCTAATATCACTTTTAAAAGTGTTGACTTCCCTCCGCCATTAGGGCCTAAAATCGCAACAAATTCCTTATCTTTAATAGTTAAATTCACATCTTTTAGTGCATTTAAATTTTCATAATCCATACTTAAATTTTTTATTTCAACTGCATTCATTTTAATCCCTCTCCATTACTTCTTTAAAAGTTTTAGCCATTTTTTCTAAATTATTTATATAATCTGCAGAAAGTGGCTCTACCATTTCAGCCTTTCCATCTATTTCTAAAGCAAAAGTTTCAGATTGTTTGCTATCTATTTCTGCTTGATAAAATATAACATTTATATATTCTTTTTTAGCAAAATCTATTGTGTTTTGTAAATCCTGAATTGTTGCTTCTTTTCCTTCCTTTTCAAGTGATACCATCTCAAGTCCATATTCATCCGCAAAATATCCCAAAGCTGGATGGTAGCATATAAATGCCTTTTTCTTAAGTGACAACAATGAATCTTTTGTATCTATATCAAGTTTTTCAAGTTTTTTTATATAATTTTCACCGTTTGTTTCATAAAAACTCTTATTAGTAGGATCTTTTATTGAAAGTTCACTTACTATTTCCTTTACCATAACCATTGCTCTTTTAGGTGAAAGCCATATATGAGGATCTCTCTCCCCCGATTCAAATTTTCTATCAGGATAAACATTTGAAACTACTTCCGCCATATTAACTATCTTTATATCTTTATTAAAATCTTTTATTTTAGGCAGTACATTTGCGTTTTCAGTCGGAACACCTATAGTGAAATATATAGAAGCGGTACTGAGTCTTTCCATTATTTCAGGGTTAGGCGCAAAATTCTCAGGACTTTTCCCTGGTGGTATCATTGTAATTACATCGACCTTATCTCCACCGACTGCTTTTACAAAAGTTTCCTGTGGAACTATAGACACAGCAACATTAATTTTTTCTTTTATATTTGCATCATTAGTTGTTTTGTTAGCCCCACAGGCAGAAAAAAATAGAGCAGAAAAAACAATAGAAAATAGCAACATTTTTTTACTTGTTTTCAACATTTATATAGCCTCCTATACTATGTAAATACAAACTATTCGCATTTACATTTAACTATATTATAACATTTTGCTAAGATTAGTCAATATTAAAAACTTGATTTTACAAATATTTCAAAATTGACATTAACATTACAATATGCTAATAATATATTCAGACAAAGCAATTAAACATTTAGCGCATTAAAATTGAATATACCCATTACTTTAAAATCAATTAATGGAGGAAAAAAATATGAAAACAATATTAACTTTAGTAAGGCATGGCGAAACCAAGTGGAATGCTTTAGGAAAATTCCAAGGTTGTAAAGATATAATTCTATCAGAAGAAGGTGTCCTACAAGCTAATTATCTAAAAATAAGATTTGAAAATAAATATGATTATATCTATACAAGCCCTCTAAAAAGAGCTATTCAAACAGCAGAAATCATATCTGAGAACAATAAAATCAAACCTATAATTGAATTAAAATTAAGAGAAATAAATTTTGGTGATTGGGAAGGCCTTACTGTAAAAGAAATTGAAACTACTTATCCGGAAAAATTTATTCAATGGAAAACTGATGAACTTAACGCACCTATATGTGGTGGCGATTTGAGTCTTAAATTGGCAAGTATCCGCGCTACAGAAGCAATCTTAAAAATTGTAAAAAAGCATCAAGGAAAAAATATTATCATAGTAGCTCATGGAGGGATTATTAAAGCTGGTCTAATAGGTATGTTCAATTTGAAAATGACCATGTATCATAAGATGGTTTTAGGCAATACTGCTATTAGTAAAACAGCATTTGATCATAGTTTAAACCCTACATTAATTACATTAAATGATACAAGCCATCTTCCTAATAGCTATAATATAAAATCTTATGTTTAATCTATTTAATATCTTAAAAATATGTAAATTTATTATTATTTAAATAAAACAACAGACTGTACAATTATTTTTATAAAATAATTGTACAGTCTGCTCAGTATTAAACCATATGAATTTAAGTTATTTATTTGTCATCCTGAGTAGTATTCAATTGGTTATTTATTAAATTAAGTCTATTTTCAAGAATAGCTTTTTCCTCTGAAAGTAAATCACTTTGATTTACAGGACTCGTATTATTAAAACTATTCCATCCAAAACCTCCTCTGCAACCAAGTCCCATGCCACGTCCCATTCCTAAGCCTCTATTTACACCATTTACTCCTAAGCCGTTAGTAGTATTACAAAATCCCATTCCTCTTCCTGTGTTTGATCCCATTACCATTGGACCTGTTCCATCTCTTCTAGCCATGAAAACATCTCCTCTTTTTTATTTTGGTCATATGCCCCTTACAACTACTATTATACTCTATTTTGGGCATATGTCAATAACTTATGGTATAAATTTTATAAATAAGTAAACCATACTATTATTTATGCATATAACAGTATGGTTATTGTTAAAAATATGTACTTATATTAATTTTACTATTATTTATATAATTTATTTTTATATTAACCATTTTAAAAATACAACGCGCCAATAGGATTACACATAGCACAAGTATAAATTAGCTCACCTCAACCTTTCTTTTATAAAATATTAATCATAATTTTTCATTGTTTTTTCTGAGTCATAAAATAATTCTGGAGCAATGTCACTCATATTCATATCTTTCCAAAATGACATTTTTTCATGATCAGAAAAGTATTTCATAGGAATTGGATGTGTTCCAACTACAACTGATACCTTATAATGAGTCTCAATAAACTCTTTGAATTTTAAAATATATGGACATGGTGGATATCCAACTACAAGGCCTGTAGCTAAATGAATTACTTCCGCTCCATTTTTAATCATTTCTTCTGGAACATATTCTATATTCCCACCTGGGCATCCACCACAATATGAATATCCAACGACTTCAACTTGTTCCTCAGCATGGTATATAGAAAAGCCTCCTAGACGTTCTCTCAAAGCTCTAAAACATTTTCCCCCACCACAGTTCTGATAACGTCCACAAATAATAATTCCTATTTTTTTCATAATGATTACCCCCGTCAAATATTCGTTAGCATTTATATAGATTTTTAAATCTTGTTTAATTCTACATATAAACATTCATGAAAAACCATATTCAGTTCATTTTTTTTACCTTTATTTAAAACTTGTGGATCATAAGAACCCGGTTGAAACCATACATTTTCTATATTACATTCCATAATATCATCTAAAGCTTTTAAAGATAGTGTAGGATTCACAATAACATTTACTGCATCTACCTTCTCTGGCAATTCCTTTAATGAATGATAAATCTTAACTCCATTTATCTCATCATATTTAGGATTTATACCATATACTGTATACCCTTTTTCTTTAAGTTGCATTAATATTTTATATCCAAACTTACTTTCATTTGGCGATGCTCCGATTAACGCCCATTTCTTCATTTTAACCATTTCATCTCTTAATATTTTTATATCTTTCATATATAATTCCTCCTATATTTTTTTATTTACACCCAAGGCTCCAATCCCTGTTTAACTCTATAATTATTTATTGCAGCATGTATAACTTCCTCTGCTAAAACCGAGCAATGCATTTTAATTGCTGGAAGCCCGTCTAATGAATCCGCAACATTTTTATTCGTTATTTTCCAAGCTTCTTCAAGAGTTTCTCCCTTAATAATCTCCGTTGCCATGCTACTAGATGCTACAGCAGATCCACATCCAAAAATCATAAATTTTGCATCTACTATTAGATTATTTTCGACTTTAATAAATATTCTCATGATATCGCCACACTGTGCATTCCCAACTTCGCCTATACCATCAGCGTCTTTAATTACCCCAACATTTCTAGGGTTCATAAAATGTTCCATTACCTTATCACTATACATATTGCAGCCTCCATTATGTAAAAATTTCATATAATATAAGTTCATTTTCTGTTGTATATATTAGCATTTGATAATTTCATATTACTACCATACGCAGTTATTGTCAAATGCTAATATAGACGATGTCTACATTTCAGTATCCTCTTTTCTACAAACTATAAAATTACATACCTATGTTTTTTACTATAAAAATATTCACTCTACAATTATAAATGCATATATTCTGTTTTTATATCCATACTAGTATTGAAAATTATAATTTAGGAGGTATTCTTTATGCAAGGAAAAGCTAAACAAAATGTAGACCAAAGTATGTCGACTTTACAGAGCACAGTTACATCATTACAACAAGCACTTACTTCAGCAGAAAAAGCAGATAATAAAGCTAAGATTAAATCAGCTATTGATTCTCTTAATTCTGCATCTCAACAATTATCTAACTATAAAGATTAAATTGAAAAAGAAATCCTATGACTATTTAAATCATAGGATTTTTTTTTGTTATTTATGATTTTACTTTTGTATATATTATTGCATTGTATATTTGAAACTAGAATTACCTATTTTTCATCTAAATAATCTTCTTTTTTTAAATTACTATTCAGTTTTCCTATTATTTCATTAGCATTAAATTTATATTTTTCTACTATATATTCAATTGATTCAAATAAATTATTACACAGCACGCATTCTCCTGCAACAGTATCATATTCATGAAAAACAACGTCAGTTTCAGGATATTCTTCAACTATATCTAATAATATCATCTTTTGCGTAATCATTTGGTCACCTACCTTACTAAATCTAAACAAATCTGAACAAGTCAGTATATTGTTGATTTGTCGTTATACATTTAAACATTATTCATTCATGTTAATTCTACATTCTTTTTCAAATTTCTTTCACTAAATATTTTATTTGTTAATTTTACATACCATGCAGCTGATTGCACTTGTATTACGTATGCTAATGATATAATTATTACGGCTTCAGTTCCTTGTTCCTTGAAAGCAATCATAGCTATTGCTAAACAAACTGAAAGATTCCTCATAACTGTTCCATACACAAGTGCTATACCATCTTCTTTATTAAACATCATTCTTGCAACTAGTGTGCTAAAAACAAAATTAAATATATATAAAAGTGTTAATGGAAATAAAATTTTCAATATTAGCATTGGATTGCCCAATAAAACGTGCGCCTTTAATGCCATGGCAACAAATACTATTGCTACAACTCCTAATGTAGATATCAAAGGAAATTTTAATTTATAGTCTTTTTCATACTTTTCCTTACCAAATTTTTTTATAATAAACTGCTGAGTAATATAACCTGCCATCATAGGTAATAAAATAACCATTATGATTTGGTTGAATATATCAGCTAATGGTATAGCTATTGCAGTTCCCAAGAATAGCTTGAGGTAAATAGGTGTTAAAATTGCTCCTAATATCAATCCTATAACTGTCATTTTTATTGCTTCTTGCATATTACCTTTAGCCATTCCGGTCCATGAAATTGTCATACCAGAAGTTGGTAATAAAGAAGTTAATAGTAATCCTAATATAAGATATGGATTGTTTCCAAAGAAAAGTTTTGCTATTATATATCCAACAACCGGCATTACTATAAAATTGATTAGTTGAGTTACTATTTGTAATTTATTATTTGATCGTTTAAATAAATTTTTTATATTCAAAGTAACCATCATAGGGTATACCATAATGAATGTAAGAGGCATTATCCATTGTTTTAAAAATGCAACATTAAATATACTTCCTACTGTTATTCCAAGTATCATAAATATTGGTATACTTATTATTAATTTTTTTTGCATTAAACCTAGTAGTCTCCAAAATTGTTTCATTAATTTTCCTCCAAACTTATATAATATATATAACTATTTTATTTTTATTAAAGCATCTAATGCTGCTGCATTTATTGGATATGCCATAGGTGAAGCTGTAAGTAGTGGATGAGTTGCAACTTGAAAAGTATTAAGTTCATTTGCTGTTAAGCTTTTCTGTATTGCTAAACTTAATATATTAATCATTTCACCAACACTCTCCCCTCCAGATATTTGTGCGCCTATGAGTACTCCAGAAGTTTTTACAAATATTAAAGATAAGTCTATTTTACTTGTTCTCGGAAGTGAACCTGGATGCTTGTCCATAGTTGTAAACTTTCCTACAGTTACTTCAAACCCTTCATCTTTTGCTCTTCTTTCTGTAAGTCCAGCAGCAGCAAAAGATTTCTTGAATATTTTTGTTGAAAATGCACTAATTGTTCCTTTATTTTCTCTTACATATCTTAATCCATATAGATTAGAAGCTGCAACTTTTGCTTCCATAGCAGCAGTGGATGCTAGAAGTATTGGAACACTTTTATTGGTAAAGAAACATCTCTTTTCAGCACAATCTCCTACTGCAAACACATCTTTTTCGCTTGTCCTCATATATTCATCTACTAATATTGCACCTTTCTCATTTACTTTAATACCTGCTTCTTTTGCAATATTTGAATTAGGAACTACACCCATACCTAAAATAACTGCATCTGCCTTTACTTTTTCTCCATTTTCTAGTTCAACCTCTTCAACTTTTTCAGTTCCTAATATGCTTTTTACTTTAATTCCTGTTTTTAAATTAATACCATTTTCTTTCATTTCTTCTTCAGCAATTCCACAAATTTTATCATCAAAAGCCTGCCATAAACATTTTTCAGCTATTTCAATAATGGTTACATTTTTACCATCTATTCTTAGTTGTTCAGCAAATTCTACTCCAATAAAGCCTCCACCTATAACTACTATATCTTGCATTTTCTCTAATTTAATTAAAAAATTATTTAAATACTCTTCATCTTTTAAAGCTGTAAACACATTATCCAAATCATACCCCACAATAAATTTAGGTACAATTGGAAATGACCCTGTTGCAATTACGAGTTTATTATATTCTATCTCTTGATTATTTGCTAAAGTTGCAATTTTATGTTCCTTATCAATTTTTGTAACCTCATTTATTATAAGTTCCACCCCTGCATTTAAAAGCATTTCATCTGGTACTCTGTTTTTACTTGCATCTTTTAATGTACCAAATATGTAAGGTATTCCACAAGGAACCATAACTGTTTTTCTTTTTCTTACAAGTACCACTTTTTTATTTTCATACACCTGTTTTGCTGTTGTAGCAGTAAGTATTCCACCTGCACTACCACCAATTACTAATAAATCTGTTTTAATCATTATTATTCCTCCAATTTTTTTATTGTATTTTTTACTATTTAATAAATAATTACTATAAGACGTTCATTTACACTTTAAGATCCAAGGTTAATTAGATATATTATTTTAAATTTAAAACATATACCTATACCACCCTAAAGTATAATACCTATACCGCCTTTAGGTACATTATAGCATATGCTAATTACATGTCAATAGGAAATTCATTTTTGCAAATAAATACCAATGCATTATTCTAATCAAATAAAAAAAGCCTATCTCATAGATTTCTCTATTAAATAAGCATTTGCAGTTACCAATATTTATTTTTAATTAGTTTATATATCTAATATGATCAACACAATACAATAAGCCTATTACAAATATACTATATCTGCATTCAAATATTCTATTTCAGCTTTCACGTGTGTAACAATTACTATTAATTTTTCTTTTGATAGCTTAATTATTTGGTCCATTATCTGATTTTTAAGTTCTTCCTCGAGTCCTTTAAATGGTTCATCCATCAGCATAATTCTTTTCTCATAAGCTAGCGCCCTTGCAATTGCTACTCTACGCTTCATCCCACCACTTAACTCTGCTGGTCTCTTATTCTTAATATCAGTTAATTGCATATCATTCATATATTCTTTGGCCATCTTAAGTCCTAGTTGTCTATCCTTCAAAACCAAACTAATATTCTCAATTGCCGAAAGCCATGGAACCAACCTATCTTCCTGAAATACCATTGAAATATCCTCTGTAATTTTAACTTCACCTTCATCTGGGTAAGTAAGCCCCGCTATCAAATTAAAAACAGTAGTTTTCCCTATTCCTGATGGGCCAAATATACACACTATTCCCTTTTGCGGGAATTTTATAGTCTTCTTCTCGATAACTACTTCCCCATTAAAGCTTTTACTTACACCCTTAAAGATAATCATACATAATACCTGCCTTTTTAAACAAGAAATTAATTACTTTTACAAACCCCTTTTCAAATAATAGGCTAAGTATTATTACCACTACAGTCCAAGCGAAAATATCAACAGTTTCTAGATAGATTTTAGCATTGTATAGATTTCTTCCTATAGTTCCTTTAGACAGTCCGATTACCTCAGCCGCAATTCCGGCCTTCCAAGCAAAACCTATACCAACATTACAAGCCGCAGCAAAATATGGCATAATGCTTGGAATATAAACCGTCTTTAACACTCTTGTTTTAGGTATATTGAAAACCTTTGTCATTTCTAAAAGCTTGATATCAGTGTTTTTAATTCCTTCCGACACATTTTCCCATACCATAGGTAATACCATTAGAAATGCTATAAAAGCTGATATTCTATAAGATTTTAACCATATTAAAGCAAGTATAATAAATGATGCCACAGGCGTTGATTTTATAATATTTAACACTGGCTTAAAAAAATAATTAAGTATTTTAAACTTAGTTGTAATAACAGCTAGTATAGTTCCCGATACTAACGCCAGTATTAAGCCAACAAATATTCTCATAAATGATGTTCCTATTGATTGCCAAAATAATGTTGTAAAAGATAACTCAATTATACGTATAAAAATATTTATTGGAGATGATATTAAAAGCTCTTGATTGACAAACAGATAAACTAATTGCCATATAAGTAGCCAAATTGATAATACTCCTGCCTTCATTACAAATTCACTTGTTTTATTTTTTACCCTGGTAGTAAAAATCTTCATCAGGTAATTCTCCCCCTACAGATTTTGGATTTGCTTTAAATAGCACCTCTAAAAACCCACTAGTCATTGCCTTCATTTCACTTCCATCAACATAAGTAATACTAGATTTAGGAATAGCGATCTTTGCTGGTGCTGCTTTCATTATATCAAATTTTTCAATTAATGCGGCACTTTTATCAATATTATTATTAACATATTCTGTCGAAGTAGCGTACTCTTTTAAAAATGAATCTACAACAGCTTTATTCTTCTCTAAGAATTCTGTTCGAACAATAATGCTTCCCATTACTAGAGCACTTGAATTTTCACCAGATACATTTTCCCATTCCTTTGTCATATCTAATGCAATCGTAGCATTTTTATTTTGCATTAAAACAGATGTTACAAATGGTTGTGGGAGTAATGCGATTTCTATCTCTCCTGCTGCCATTAAAGTCGCAACTTCAGAATGCTCAGCTCTATATTCCACTTCTATATCCTTGCCAACTATTAGTCCATTTTGTTCCAATACGTAATTTAGAACATATTCTGGGGTTGTTCCGAGGCCCGTTGCATATATTTTTTTCCCTCTAAGATCAGAAGCCTTTGTAATTTCTACTCCATTAGTTACTATATATAAAACTCCTAAAGTATTATTAGCAATAATCTTTATTTTTCCTTCAGTTTTTTTATAAAGTGTTGCTGCTAAATTTGTAGGAACTGCAGCAATATCTACTTGACCTGTAGTAATCATCCCAACTACTTCATCAGGTGCACCTGACAAGCTAAAAGTATAATCATTAGTAGTTTTACCTAATTCGTCATCTTCCATAAGTTTTACCATTCCCATACCTGTAGGACCCTTTAAAGCTACTACATTTGCTTTACCCTCTGCTGCTTCCTTTTTACATCCTGTAAACCCTGTAACCCCAATAAATAATACAAGTAGTAACACCATAACTTTCTTCATAATAATCCCCCTTCTATAACTCGTTTATATTTTTTATAAATATTTGTTTGCCTTCTTTTTTTATAATCCCTTTTTCCTCAAGGCCACAAATAATTCTATATAAAGATGCTCTGCTTATATTTAACACCTTGGATAGCTCTGTAAAACCTATTTTAACATCTACTTCATATTGTCCTTCCCTCGTCATACATACATTATTACGTAAAAACATACTCAACTTCTCTTCTGCAGTATCCACAGTAAATCCATCTATCTTACTATTTAAAAAGTATATTTTATCTGTTAAAAATGATATATAATTTTTAACAAGCATAAAATCTAGTTGAAACATCTTTTCGATTACATTCTCATCAATAAATAATATTTTGCAATTATTTAACGAGCTGATTTTGCTTACATATATATTTTTTCTTGAAAATATAGTTGCTACTCCAAAAACATCTCCCTTATTTAATACTTTTAATACTAAATCACTATGGTTCCCTTTTGTTACTATGGCACTACCATTAATAATAACACCTAAACCATTAAAATAATTATCTCTATCATAAATTGTATAGTTTTTTTTATATTCAGAAATGCTTGCCGTATCCAATATTATCCTCTCAAGGATTGCTCTATTTGTCCCACTAAACAAATAACTTTTAAATACACTATCGATTTCTAAACTGCTTATGCTCACAATGCGCACCGCCTAATATGTCTTATATAAGACACTTTTAATTAATTGTATCTTCTAATAAATATATTGTCAATATTTTAATTAAAAAGAGCACTGAGATATGATCCGTTTATGATAATGTCTTGGTATACCGTTTTTGATTATGTCCCAAACAAACAAAAATATAGTGTAGCATAAACCTCATAAGAATGTATAAATGAGGTGTTCATAATCAGAAAGGTAGATTTAAATATGAAAGAAGAATTTAAATATCAAATTATTAAAAAAATTAGTAGAGACTAATGGAAATAAAAAGGCTGCTGCCCTTCGTATTGGGTGCACTGTTAGACATGTAAATCGCATGATTAAGGGCTACGGTTCTAATGGTAAAGAGTTCTTTATCCATGGCAATAAAGGCATCAAACCTATTCATACTATTTCAGATGATAGTAGACGTATGATTATCGATCTGTATAAAACTAAATATCATGAAGCAAACTTTACCCATTATGCTGAACTTCTCGATACTCATGAGGGCATTTCAGTCTCTCCTAGTACCGTTAACACAATTCTTATGGCTGAACACATTATGTCTCCTAAAGCCAGTTGTGTTACAAAGAAAAGGGTAAAAAAAGAATTGTTAGAGCAACTCAAAACTTCGTCTCTATCAACCTATAAAAAAGAATACATTCAAAAAAGTATTATAGCAATTGAAGATGCTCATCCAAGAAGGCCTCGTTGTGCTTATTTCGGCGAAATGCTTCAGATGGATGCGTCGCTACATCAATGGTTTGGAGATACAAAATCCCAACTACACGTAGCTATTGATGATTCAACCGGAGCTATTGTTGGTGCGTACTTTGATCGACAAGAAACTTTAAAAGGATACTATAATATATTTCATCAAATTCTTTTAGAATACGGTATTCCACATATGTTTTTTACAGATCGACGAACTGTATTTGAGTATAAACAAAAAAAAGCTCCAACCACAGAGAAGGATACCTTCACACAGTTTGGCTACGCCTGTAAGCAGTTAGGTGTTGAAATTAGAACTAGTAGCAAAAGGTCGTGTAGAGCGTCTTTTTCAGACATTACAATCACGCCTGCCCCTAGAACTTAGAATAGCAGGCGTAACAACAATCAAACAAGCAAATATATTCTTAAACCACTACGTAAAAAAATACAATGCTAAGTTTGCTCTTGATATCAATAATACCAAATCTGTATTTGAAACACAACCTACGGTTGAAAAAATTAATTTAACCCTTGCTGTTTTAACAGACCGAAAGGTCGATTGTAGACATTGTGTACGGTTTGAATCCAAATACTATAAGCCAATTGATACTGGTAGTAATCCTACTTATTTTAGAAAAGGTACAGCCGCTTTGGTTATCAAAGCTTTCGATGGTGAATTTTACGTTAGCATAGAAAATAAAATATATGGTTTAGAAGAAATACCAAAGCACAAAACTACCTCAAAGAACTTTGATTTTCCTAAAGATAATCCAGAAAAATGCAATCGGTACCTACCTCCGATGAGTCATCCTTGGAAACATGCATCATTTCAAGCATATCTGGACAAGCAAACACATAGGGCAAGCAAGACTTGTTAATTAAATATATTTATAAAATCTAACACATGTTTCTTTTAAAAAAAGTATAGCATGCAGTAGGTCTATTAAAGTTACCCAAAATCACGACTCTAGAAAAGCAAAGCACCAACAATTAGTTGGTGCTAATATTTCACTTATTTTGGGACATATTCAAAAATGCTTGACATATTTTAATTAAAAAGAGCACTGAGAATATTATCTCAGTGCTTTCATAAGGTAACAGGTACTTGTAAAAAATGTTATGTTTCGTGACTAATTGCAAAACTACCTATTTAATATTGCCCTTATTTGTTCTTCAGTTTGAACACTTGTTGTGGCTGCTACAACTTTCCCATTCTTGTAATACACTGTAAAAGGAAGCCCGCGAAATTTGCTACATTCAGGAAGTTTTTTGATTACATGAGCATGTATGGAATCAAAATCCATATCTCTAAACTCTACCTTTGGATAATCATCCTTTATCTGTTCCATCGCACTATACACAGGAAGACACATTGGTCCCATTCTACCACAGCATATCATTACGTTATCATTATCATTTATCAATGCGTTAAAATATTCTTCTGAGTCAACATGTTTTAAATTAGTATCTAACATTATATCCCTTCCTTCTTAATTATTAAAATAAACAGCAGACCTAGATAATTTTTAAAAAATATTACATATATTTATTTAATATTTGTTCAAAATCTGCTTTAGGTCTAAATCCGACTATATTTTCTACTGCTTTTTCACCTTTAAACACCATAATTGTAGGTATGCTTGCTATTCCAAATTTATTTGAAACCATAGGATTTTCATCTACATTTATTTTTACAAACTTTATCTTTCCAGAATATTGCTTATCTAATTCTTCCATAACAGGGCCAACCATTCTGCAAGGTCCACACCATGGTGCCCAAAAATCTACAACCACCGGTACATCATTTTCAATTACTTCTAAACTAAAAAGACTATCATTTATTTCTTTCATCATCATTACCTCCATTTTTAGACTATATATCTATCAATTTATAATATATTTTCTTATAGTGATATTTTTACTCTTCTACAAATTGTATTGCACCCATAGGACAATACTTTATACATTTACCACACTTAGTACACTTATCTTCTATAATACTAGGTGCGCCAAATCCCACTTGTTTAATAGCATTTACTGGACATACTCTCACTGATGGGCATGGATGATTTTGTGGGCATCTACTGTTAATTACTTTAACCTTAATAATCTTCACCTCTTTTCAATATATTCATTTAATGTATTGTTATACCATATGTTAACAACTAGTTAATATCTCATTGTTTTTTATACCCCCATAGGGTATCTAAAATTATAATAACATATTAAATTTTAACTGTCAATAACTAAATTTTTAAGTAATTCATCTTCTTCATGATAAGTAAACAAGCTCTTTTCTCTCTATAAAAAAACAAACTGTATCACGAGTTTTCTCCTCATCTACAGTTATGATAGCTCCCACTAATAGTAATCATAATTATTCTATAAAATTTTAGCTAGTCAAAGTTTATCTTTTGACTAGCTAAATTAATTATGATACTACATTTATTAATTCTAAATAATTATTCGTTACAATGTCCTTCATGTTCATGTTCTTTGCAAACACTCCCTGTTGATTTTAGTTCACCATTTATATATTTTTGTACTACTTCATCAGTTAAACCTTGTGCACCAACTACTACTTCAATACCTTTTTCATTAAATAACCTTTGTGCTGTTTCACCCATTCCACCTGCAATTATAGTATTTACATTCAATTCCTTTAAGAACACTGGAAGATACCCAGGTTTATGTCCTGGATTTTGAGTAAAATTCTTACTTAAGGTTTTTCCTTCCTCTACATCATATATTGTAAAACCTTCACAATATCCAAAATGTCCACTTACTTTCTTTTCTTCACTTGCAACTGCTATTTTCATTTATAATTCCTCCTTATATTTGGGTTTATTAAATTTGTATAAATTAGTGACGTGCAGGACCAGACATTTTTAATTGTTCCAGTTCACCCTTGCTATACTTTAAAAGAACTGAATTTATAACTATACTTTCACATTTATATGCTTTAATTTCTGATTTTTCAATAATTTCAAAAGCATTAGGCCCAAGGTTACCTGTAATTATAACATTTACATTTTCATCAACTAATTGATTAGATGCAACAATCCCTGCTCCACCACTAGCTGTTTTACCTTTATTCTCTATAACTTTAATATCTCCAGTTTCTGTATCATGAATTTGAAAATATTCACATCTTCCAAACACTGTATCTAACAAATCTTCACTAGTTTTACCCGCTGACGAAATAGCTATTTTCATTATTTCTCCTCCAAATCCTTTATTATATTTGTTACTATAGGATTAAAAATAAGTTCAAGACTCTCATTTACACTTTCATATCCACGCTCTGCTAAATTGCTTATGCTACTCAACATAGGGAGTTCTGCTAAAAGCTTTAAATCCATTTCCTTTAAAAATTTATCCGTACCTTCACCATTATAAAGTTTTATTTCTTTACCACAATCAGGGCAAGTTATATAACTCATGTTTTCAATAACACCTAAAACATTAATATTCATCTTTCTTGCCATATTAACAGCTTTTGATACTATCATAGAAACAAGATCCTGTGGTATAGATACCATAACTATACCATTTATTGGAATGGTTTGCATTACTGTTAATGCAATATCACTTGTTCCTGGTGGCATATCAATTACTAAATAATCAAGATCCTCCCAAATAACATCTGTCCAAAACTGCTTAACTACATTTGAAAGCATAGGACCTCTCCAAATTACAGCATCTTCTTCGTTTTCAGTCAAAAAGTTTAATGACATAACTTTCATACCATCACTAGTTAAAACAGGTAACATACCTTGTTCATTGTTAGTAGCTCTTTTACCTTTTAATCCAAGAAGTCTAGGAACACTTGGTCCTGTTATATCTGCATCTAATACTCCTACACTATAACCAAGAGCTTTTAATTGTTTTGCTATAAGAACAGAAATTGAAGATTTGCCCACTCCTCCTTTACCACTCATTACACCAATAATTTTTTTAACATTATTTAATGGATTATTTTCAATCATACACTTTTCCTTATCCTTTGAACATCCATCACTTGATGGACATGTATTACATTCTGCCACAAAATCATCTCCTATATGCATATTATCATTTATTATTTATCATTTAACATTTAACATTTTTATAGTACTCTTGATATGAATTATTGTCAAACGCTAACAAACTTAATTAACTTTTACTCTTTTAGATTTTCCCCATCTTTACATTTTATTTCTTTCCTACATTTACTGCATAATCCTACAAATATAATATTCGAATCATATATTTCTAAATCTTTTTCTTTTTCCATTTTTTTATTTAGCTTTAAATAGTCAAGATTCAAGCTTTGACTATCTAAATCAATTATACTATTGCATTTACAGCATTTAAAATGAATATGCAGAGGTTTCCCACTAAATATTTTCATTTCGTAATAACTTATGCCATTAATATTTATTTCCTTCACTATTCCTAAATCATTAAACACCTTTAAAGCTCTATAAATCGTAGCAAGACCTATACTTTTTTCTCTTACTTTTCCATATATTTCTTTTGCATTTAGATGGGTTTTATAGTTCATTATAGTTTTAAGTATTATTTGTTTTTGCGCCGTAAATTCATAACCATTATTTTTTAATAATTTTTTAAAATGCATTAAATCTTCATTTATAAAATCATCCTTTTTCATTACCCTAATTATATCCCTCCTTATATTTTAATTTAATAAATTTATTCGATCATCCTTTGGATGTATATTAGCATTTGCTATTTATAATTATTATACTACTCCTTTTATTGGTTATTGTCAAATGCCAATAAACCTCAAATAATTAAATATATGAGGCATTGGAAAAACTATGAAATTATTTTTTTTTGCTATTTAATTGCTCTGCTAAAATTCTTGATAAATACTTACCAGTATTTTTCACCTCTCCAATATCATTGGTATATGTTCCTACTTCAATTAGTACTGCATTATCACTTTTATTCTGGTTATAAAATCCAAGTCCATAATGATAAGGATAGATTGGGTTGTCTCTCAAAAGATCCGGATATAATTTATTTGATATTCCTATCATGGAATTTATTAATTTTTTCTGCTTAGCATATCTAGGGTTTTTATCAGTTACTACAAACTGAATTTGAGCAACATTTACCCCATTTATTTTAGTCATTACTGAATTCTTATTCTTTACACTATCTCTGTGTATATCTATAATTAAATCAAAATCTTTATATTCTTTTAAATACTTATCTAAAGTAACTCCAGATTTTTTATAGGCATTATCATAATCTCCTTTATCATGCACAGTCTTATCATGTATGACCGCAATTCCATATTTACTTTCCAGTTCTTCGGTTATTACATCTCCTACAGCACATACGCTTCTTGTTGGATCCAAACTATTGGTAGTTTTAAATGTTTCTTTATCTGAAGTGAGGTAAGCTTCGCATGTATGAGTATGATATATAAGTACTCTTGGTTTTGCTTTGTTTAGAACTTGTTTTAAATTAGGATTATAGAGGTCTGCAATCACATTAGCAGCCTTAACTTTATCATCAGATTTATTTACCTGTTTATCATCTAAATTAAAAGGGGTAAGAATAAATTCTTTTATTTTTTCCACACCGTTGCTTTCATCAGCTACACTTACATCAGTACTGCCTTCATTATTATCCAAATATGCAATTTCTTTTGTTATTATTGATATAGGATTATAAATGTCTATTCCTAAAAATGATAAAGCTGCTAATTTCATGCTATTTTCACTTTTTGTAGACTGATCCACTTTATTTGAACACCCAGCTACGGGTAATACATTATTAATAACATTAACATAAAAATAATTTCGATATTTCCCTTCATTATTTGCCTTAACACTTTTAGGTAAAATTATGCCTAATAAAAAAATGATGAGTAATGTAAAAATACTTGCAAATATTTTCATATTACTACCTTTTTTAATATTGTGTTTTGAAAAAAATTCTTTTTCATTTAGTTCATTCTTATTCTTGTCTTTAAAATTTAAACCTTCGTAACTCATCTTTATACCCCCTGTTTATACCATATATATGATGTCATATATAACATTATTACTAGCATTTAAGTAAACTAACTCCTAACAATGATATCCTTTTATCTGAACTAAACAAATATTCTTCATGTTGTATAAACTTGAAAAATGCACCTTAAATTAAAAGCTTAGAACTATTTTCACAATTCTAAGCTTTATTATTATTAATTTTTATATCCGATAGCTTTAGCTGGGCATTTATCTATGGCTGTTTTTATATTTTTATTTTCCTCTGACTTAACTAACTTCTTAAGCACCTTCGCTTTTCTATTTTCTATAATAAAATTATCCGGCGATATTTTATTACATATTCCACAACCAATACAGCATTGCTCATTTATGGTAAGTATACTTTCTTCATTAATCAAAATATCATCACTAGGTATATCCTCTTTTTTTACCAACCTTGATATAATATATGCCATAATAAAAATTGAAATAGTAGTTAAAAACCATCTTATAGCCATGAATTTAGGTCCTAAAAATTTAGCTTCGTTAGCAAGCATTGGTATTTTAATTACAGCCCAGGTGCTGAGCATAATTACTATACTTGAAACACTTGCTCCTTTTTTCAAAAGCATTTTGCACACTGGAAAAGCTGCATATATAGGGCCTGCTGAAAAACTTCCAAGTAAGAAAGAAAATATAGAGCCTTTAAAACCCGAACCTTCACCTAAGGCACTTTCTATTGATTTTTTTGGAACCCAAGCTTCAATAAGCGATGTCAATAGCAATATAACTGGCATAATTATAAGCATTTCTTTTATATAATATAAGCTGTTATTTAAAGACTGAATGGCTTTACTGGGCATCAGAATTCCTATCACTATATATATTGTAACTATTAAAGTTAAGAACAAATTATTTTTAAGTTTTTTTACAATTGAACTCACATTACTACCCCCATTAATATAGCAATTATAATGGCAAATATAAAACTGAAAGAATTCCTTGCTATAGTAAACCTTAAGCCAAACTCTCTTTTTTCAAGAGGAAAAGTTACAACACCTACCATAGTAAGCGTTGTTAAAAATGCAACTACTGGTACTATGTTAGCTCCAGCCTTTACAAGAGAACCCACTAGTGGAAAAGCAACAAAAGCAGGTATTAGCGTTATACTTCCTACAAAAGCTGATACAATTGTAGATATAAA
Organism: Clostridium sp.; assembly: GCF_050717635.1. Classification (GTDB taxonomy): domain Bacteria; phylum Bacillota; class Clostridia; order Clostridiales; family Clostridiaceae; genus Clostridium_AD. The sequence continues at coordinate 179,367 of NZ_JBOITO010000003.1, read as the reverse complement.
AGCGTTGGAATTACCCATATATTGCTTTATTGTATCAGGAGGAATAAACGTTAATATTAAACCAATAAGAAAAAGTATACCGATTATTTCACCCATCATGTTTCCCATAAGGCCTTTTGACATCTTAATAGAATCTATCGTTCTCTTTTTATCTTTAATTATTGACCAAATAAACCAAGATCCAGTAATAACCCAAAGTGTGATAGTAAATATATCCATGCTAATTACCCCCATAATTTTTTTCTGTTATTTTAATTTCCCCTTTCAAAATATCTCTACCTGTATTATAATTTAATCTAGAATATAAATCAGTTACCACGGTTACTAATTTCAGAATAGGAGAGAATTATTATATGCTAACTTATATACCACTACTTAAGAAGTTCGATTTATTTAAAGACCTTTCTTTTGAAGATCTAAATCATTTGTTCACCAAAGATTTATATGAAATTAAAAACTATAAAAAAAATTCTGTCATTTATTTTCAAAATGAAAAGTGTACACGCTTTGACATAATACTAAAAGGCACTATATTAGTGCAAAAGATTGATTCAAATGGCAATGCATTAACTATTAGTGACTTTACTATTGGTGATGTTTTAGGTGGAAATTTGCTTTTTTCACATAAAAATTTTTATCCTATGACAATTATAGCGAAAACTGATACCATAATACTTCATATAAAAAAGGATTTAATTTTAAAGCTATGCCAAACAAATGTGGTTTTTTTAAATAATTTACTTGAATCAATTTCAGACAAAACTTTAATTTTGACAGATAAAATCAAATCATTATCTATGAAAACTATAAGACAATGCATCATTGATTTTTTAATATATGAAAGTTTTTCCCAAAGCAGTAACACAATTAAATTAAAATACACAAAAAAAGAACTCGCTGAAAAATTTGGAATTCAAAGGCCTTCACTTTCTCGTGAATTAAACAAAATGAAGAAAGACGGATTAATAAAATATGATACTCATTCTATTACAATAATTGATATAGAGTAAAAAATGAAAGGAGAATAAAACTATGATTACAAATATTTTAAGAATGCTTCTTACCAGATCATTTAAGCCTTTAATGTTTACAAATAAAGTTGATAACGAAATGAATTTTGATTCAGAAGAAATAGGAATATATGTGCATATACCCTTTTGCATATACCCTTTTGTAAAACTTTATGTTCTTTCTGTCCTTACAATAAGATTAAATATGAAGAAAGTTTAGTGAAATCTTATAAAGATGCATTAATTAATGAAATAAATATGGAATGTATAAATAATGGTAAAATACCTACAGCAATGACAATGGTGTTTAGTGAGAGAAACCGTGCTCTTTACTGGTTATTTTGGAATGCATATACACTAAAATTTAATAATGATGAATTTAAAAAGTTATTTGGAGTAAATTTAAATAAAATCTTCAATACAGAATTGAAAATTGCTAGAAGATTAGGTTTACTGAATAAAAATAAAGACAACTATGAGTTAACAAACAAAGGAACTTATTTCTATCATTTATTGGAGCAGCGATATACAAATAGATATATAGATAAATCATGGGGAGTAGCAAGAGAATCCATGGCCAAAGAAAATAAAACTTTATTGACACAATTAAAAAAGGGCCATTTTATTGACCCTTTTTATCAACATCTTCATCTTGCTCCTCAACTTCCAAATCCTCAAGTGCCTCCTCCATTGCACTACCAACATCACCCATGGGCTCATTATCTTTGTTTTTTAAGGTTTGCTTAATTTCGTCTCTCTTTATATTTACTTCTTCGTCAATATCTTCATCAATATCTTTAGCATTATTAATAATAATATGTGTTATTTCACTACAACACCTTTGATACAATAAACCCAAAACAGTCCCTCCAATTGCAATACCTAATCCTGCAAATATTGCAACCCGTTTAATAGAGTTACTGTTATGTTTCTTTTGTCTATGTTTAATGTTCTTTGTTAATTTATCTAAACTACTCATATGTACCCTCCTAGAAATAATTATTATCTTTTTATTCTTATATTATCTCCCAACTTTTATAAAAAATTCAGTTTTGTAGTATGTCTTTATAATAACAATCTAAATAATAAATTTTAGCATAAATACACAGAATAGTATGGTATTATATTATAAATTGGTTATAAAATAAATTAAGAGTTTTAAAATAATTTGAACTTAAGGGGTGAATTCATGAAAAAAGTACTTACCACTTGCGGTTATTGTGGATGTGGTTGTAATTATTACTTAAATGTAGAAAATAATGAAATAGTCGGTGTCACTCCTAAAAATAATGATATTGTAAGCAAGGGTAAACTATGCGTTAAAGGCTGGCAAGGCTATAGTTTTGTTAATCATAACGATAGGTTAAAACAGCCATTAATGAAAACTGTGGATGGGAGTTTTAAAGAGGTTACTTGGGAGACTGCATTTGAATTTATAAGTTCATCGCTTAATAATATCATCAAAAAAAACGGTCCTTCAGCTGTTGGCATGCTATCCTCTGCTAGGTGCACAAACGAAGAAAATTATCTTATGGTAAAGCTAGCAAGAGCAGTACTCCATACAAATAATATAGATCATTGTGCCCGCCTCTGACATAGCCCTACAGTGGCTAGTTTAGCCGCTGCATTCGGAAGTGGAGCTATGACTAATTCAATTGAAGAGCTTGAAAATACTGAGGTTATCTTTGTTATTGGCTCTAACACTACCCAGCAGCATCCCCTAGTCGCCATGAGAATAATAGACGCGGTTAAAAGAAACGGTGCAAAATTAATTGTAGCGGATCCAAGGAAGATACCTCTAGCTGAAAATGCAGCTATTTATGCCCCTCTTGCCCCTGGAACTAATTTAGCATTTATAAATGGATTATTAAATGTTATTGTAAATGAAAACCTAGTGAATAGTGATTTCGTAGAGAACAGCACTGAAGGCTTTGAAGAATTTAAAGATTCCATTCAAAAATATACACCAAAGCTCGTTTCAACTATTACCGGAGTATCTGAAAATACTATTAAAGAGATTGCAAGGCTATACGCTAAGGCAAAAACAGCTTCAATTATATATGCTATGGGCATAACACAACATATAAGTGGCACAAAAAATGTAGCAGCCCTTGCAAACCTCGCTCTAATAACTGGTCAAATAGGTCGAGAATTCACAGGAGTAAATCCACTTAGAGGACAAAATAATGTTCAAGGTGCCTGTGATATGGGAGCATTACCAGATGTACTCCCTGGCTATCAAAGCTTAAAAGATGAAAATATCAAGGAAAAGTTTGCTAATGTTTGGGGTAAGGACTATGCCAGTGGAAATGGAATGACCTTAGGCGAAATGATGGATGGCTCAGCTAGCGGTAGCGTTAAATCTCTTTTTATAATGGCCGAAAACCCAATGCTTTCAGATCCAAATCTTAATCACGTAAAAGAAGCCTTAGAGAATTTAGAACTTCTTGTGGTTCAGGATATTTTTATGACAGAAACCTCAAAGCTAGCACATGTAATCCTACCAGGAGCCAGTTTTATTGAAAAAGATGGAACTTTCACAAATACAGAAAGAAGAGTTCAAAGGGTAAGAAAAGCCATAGAACCTGTGGGAAGCAGTAAATCGGATTGGCAGATACTATGCGGTTTAATAAAATCTCTTGGCGGTGCTGCAGATTACTCTTCCCCTTCTGACATAATGGAAGAGATTAGTACATTAGTACCTAGCCACAGGGGAATAACTTACGAAAGGCTTAATGATGGAGGACTTCAATGGCCCTGCACAGATATTAACCATTCAGGAACGAAATTTTTGCACAGAGGAAAATTTACCCGTGGACTTGGAAAGTTTAGCGTAAACGAGTACACAGAGTCAACTGAACTAGCAACTAGTGAATACCCTTTTATTTTAACGACTGGACGAATGAACCATCACTATCATACTGGGACTATGACTAGAAGATCTTGGGCACTAGACAGAGAATATCCACATGGATTCATGGAGATTAACCCACAAGACGCTGAAAAACTTGGGTTAAAAGAGCGTAACAAAGTGAAAGTAACTTCAAAAATAGGTGAAGTTATAACAGAGGCTCATATTACAGATAAAATATCGGTAGGAGTTGTATTTATGACCTTTCACTTTGGTGAACAATCAGTAAATAAACTTATTGGGGGAAATTCAGATCCAATTGTACAAATACCAGAGTTTAAGGTTTGTGCTGTAAAAATAGAGGTGGTGAAGTAAATGTATACTCTTAAAAAGGAAGACTTAAAAGAACTTCTTAATACTTGGTCTAAGTCATCATTCGATGTTTATGCCCCTCAAAAAAATGAAGGGCAGGTTATGCTCCTTCCCTATGATGATGAATTATGCCTAGACTATATTAACTTCCCCTTTCCTGTAAAAGAATTTCTTTTTAAGCAAAAGGAGAAACTTTTTCAATGGAAAATTAACAATAGTAAAGTAGAAGTTCATGAAGATGAACCTCTCAGAGACAAAAGCATACTTTTTGGAATTAGGTCCTGTGATGCATACGGTGTTGCTTATATGGATAAATTTTTTCTAGAGGATTATGAGGATGAATTATACAAAAAAAATAGAGAAGCCACATGGATAGTTGCTGTAAACTGCGTTAGAGTAGGTGAGGATTGCTTTTGTAGTTCAATGGGAACTGGTCCCTTTGCTGGCGAAGGCTATGATATTCTTTTTACTCCACTTGAACATGAATATTTAATAGAAGTTGGAAGCCCTAAAGGCCAAGATTTAATTCTCTTAGGAGAAAATTTGTTTACTGCGACTGACAATAAGCTGTTAATTGAGAAAGACAAACTTACAGAGGCTACTTTGTATAAATTTAAAACCAAGATTAAAGTAAATAATATTGCCAAAGTTCTCCAAGATAATTTTAATGATCCACTTTGGAATCAGCTTTCAAAGGAGTGTGTTTTATGTACTGGTTGCACAAATCTTTGTCCCACCTGCACCTGTTTTAATGTGCTAGAGGAAAATATAAGTTGTGACAGTGGATGTAGAGTTCGGTGTTATGACTCCTGTCAAAGTGATTCCTTTACTAGAAATGCTGGTGAACACAATCCAAGAAATGATGTATCTAGGGTAAGATATAGATTGTTTGATAAATTTAAATATATCGAAGAAAAATTTAATATGAAGGGTTGCAGTGGATGTGGACGATGTATAGCTGTTTGTCCAGCCTCCATAAATGTGGTTAATGTAATCAATGAATTAGGTGAGAGAGATATCGTAAAAGAAGGCAACAATTTAGTAGAAACAAATATCTCCATAGATCTCGCCCATAAAGATATTTTACATGATCACCCTAAGGAAAACTGCGAAAGTAATTATGTCCCTCAAATAGCTGTAATTACAGATATTATTCAGGAAACAAAAAGTATCAAACGTTTTTTTATTCAGTATGAAGATAAGTCTCTTCATGAAAACTTTAAATTATCGGGCCAATTTTTCGAAATAACAGTATTTGGTGTTGGCGAGATAGCTATATCTATTCCTTTTTCCCCAAATCAAAAGCATGTTTTTGACTTTTGCATAAAAAAAGCTGGTAAAGTAACCAGTGTAATGCATCAAATGAAAATTGGAGATAAGGTTGGACTTAGAGGACCTTTTGGAAAAGGATTCCCCTACGAAGAACTTAAAGGTAGAAATGTTCTTATTATTGGAAGTGGAGTTGGTATTGCCCCAGTAAGGACTTTCATAACACATGCTCTTGAAAACACTAAGGATTTTGATAAGATTGTGATTATAGGTAGTTCAATGACCTATGAGGATATAATATACAAGGATGATTTAATATCATGGAGTAATACCATAGGTGTAAAGGTTTTGTATGCACTTAGTTCTCCAACCACTAAAGTTAATGCCCATGTTGGTTATATAAATGATTTGTTACCCAATTTAGAATTAGACTTCAAAAATACTTCAGCAATAATATGTGCTTCTCCAAGAAGGATAAAAGCCCTAGCAGTGGATTTAATAAAACTTGGAATGAAAGGTATTGATATATATACCTCCCTAGAAACTCATATGCGCTGTGGAATAGGAAAATGTGGACATTGCAAGGTAGGCAATAAATACATGTGCATAGATGGACCAGTATTTAATTATGAGGAAATGCTGACACTGCCACCAGAATTTTAGAGAGGTGAAACTATTGGATGACTTTGGATCATCAGTTATTTTATGTGGTGGGAAAAGCACTAGAATGGGCTTTGATAAGTGTAATATTAAAACCAATAATAAGTTTTTAATAGAAATTATTGCAGAGGAACTTTCACATATTTTTACAAATATAATACTGATATCAAATGATATTGAAAAATTTAAAGATACAAAATATATAGTGGTGGAGGATATTATAGCAAATGCAGGCCCAATAGGAGCTATTTATACAGCATTAAAAAATACTACTTCTAAATATGTTTTTATTACTGCTTGCGATATGCCTATAATAAATTTAAATTATATAGAGTATATGATGGAAATAATAAAAAGCGAAAATGTACAAGGGGTTGTATCTTATAACTCTAAATATATAGAACCACTTTATGCCTTCTATTCTATAGATATGATCACTGCCTTTGAAACTGAGATAAAGAAAAACAACTACAAACTTCACGATGTAATTAGAAACAGCAAGATGTATTATGTAGAAGAAAGTATATGGAGAAAATGTAGTAGTGGCAAGGATATTTTCACCAATTTGAACTATAAATCTGATCTTACAGTTTTAAAAAATATATTTCCGGAGGACGCATAAGTATAATGAATATAGAAAAACAAGTTAATATTAAAAGGATAAAAAATGGACTACAAGAAGATACCTTGGATTTAATAATAGAAGAAGTACCCTTAGACATATTTGTGAATCATGAATTTTATGCAACACTTATGTGTACTCCTATTGAACTCGTAGAACTGGCTGTAGGATTTCTTTTTTCTGAAGGTGTAATTTCATCTATTGGTTCCATTATAAGCACAGAAGAAGTGTATGAAAATAGGGTATGTATAATTTTAGACCATGAAATTAATGTAGATAAAAGTAGTGCAAGGGCTATAACTTCTGGCTGTGGAAATGGCAGTATCCATGTAATCTCTCTTGAGGAATGTAGTATTAAATTTATAGACAGCAATTGTAAATTTTCTAGTGTAGAGATTTTAAGATTAATGAGTGAATTTAATAATAAATCAGAGCTTTTCAAACAAACTGGAGGTGTTCATAGCTGTTGCCTTTGCACTGAAAATAGTATCCTTCTTTTTTGTGAAGATATAGGTCGACATAATGCCTTAGATAAGGCATTAGGAAAAGCTCTTATTAAAAATATAGATTTCAGTGATATAATTGTAATGACCACCGGTAGAATTTCTTCAGATATAGTTGTTAAAGTAGCCAAAGCAGGTATCCAAATTATAGTGTCTCACTCAGCCCCAACATCTTTAGCTTTAAGTATAGCTAAAGATGCAAATATAACTGTAATAGGTTTTGCACGTGGCATTCGAATGAACATTTATTGTAATGAACATAGAATAATTTAAATTTACAAACAAAAGCCACCTCTTAAAGGTGGCTTTTGTTTGTAATATAAATGTTACTGAAAAATTATGCTTATATTGCTGAAACCTCAATTGCTTGAAGTCCTTTAGGTCCCTGCTCTGTTTCAAATTGTACATTTTGGCCTTCATCAAGACTTTTTCTTGATTCATTTCCTAGTATTGCAGATGAATGAACGAAAATATCTTTTTCACCTTCAACTTCAATAAATCCAAATCCTTTTTCTACATTAAACCATTTAACTATTCCAGTTTTCATTGTTATTCCTCCTAAGACAAAACACTATTACGTAAGATACACTAATTTTGTATCAACAGTGTTACCTTTATAATATACCACAATACCAGAAAATTATCAATTTTCTTACTAATTATAATATATTATAGTTTTCCAACATTTGACTCTTTAAGGTATAATTTTAGTTGAAATTTTCTATTCTTAAAATGCTTTCTACTTTATTTAAATTTTCAGACTCTTTAATTTTTTTTATAGAGTTCCTTATGTCTTTTTCTAAAGCCTTGTGAGTAATAAACACTAAAGATACAAAATCTTCATGTTGCACATTCTGAGTAACAGATACTATACTCACATCGTTTTTGCCAAATATAGATGCTATACCACCTAAAACTCCTACTTTATCTCTAACATTTAATCTTATATAAAATTCCGAACTATTTTCTTCTGAATTTTTAACCCTTTTATGTCCCAAATAATTTTTTGATGGCTTATCTATTGCCATATTTTCATTATTTCTTAGAATTGAAATTATATCTCCTACTACAGCACTTCCAGTAGGTAATTCCCCTGCACCTCTACCATAAAGCATTAAATCTCCAACTGCATTTCCTTTAATAAAAATTGCATTAAAGGAATCATTAACATTTGCAATTGGATGAGTAGCTGGTACTAAGGTTGGATGCACTCTAAGTTCTAATTGATTATTTTCCTCTTTTCCAATGGCTAAAAGCTTTATTACATACCCAAATTTCTTTGCATACTCAATATCTATAGAAGTAACATTATTTATTCCTTCTCTATATATGGAGTCCGGATGAACCTTCGTACCGAATGCTAGCGAAGCCATAATTGCAAGTTTATATACCACATCATATCCTTCTACATCAGCTGTAGGATCAGCCTCAGCATATCCTTTTTGCTGTGCCTCTTTTAAAGCAGTTTCAAAGTTCATTCCTTCCAATGACATTTTACTCAATATATAATTAGTTGTTCCATTTACAATCCCAGTAATCTGCTCTATTTTATTAGCTGTAAGACTTTCATTGATTTCACGAATTACAGGTATTCCTCCTCCTACACTTGCTTCATAATAGAACATAACTTCTTCTTCCTCAGCTGTAGAAAATAATTCCTCGCCCCAATTAGCAAGTACAAACTTATTTGCAGTTACTACATGTTTTTTTGCTTTCATTGCTCTTATCATATACTCTTTTGCTTCGCCCGAACCCCCTATGAGTTCTACTACTATTTTTATATCCTCATCATTTAATATTTCTTCAATATTATCTGTAAGAATTTCACTTGGAACGATTATTCCTCTATCCATGTTTTTATCTCTTACTAATATCTTAGAAATTTCTATTTCATAACCTGAACGTTTCATTATTTCATTTTTATTTGTATCTAATATATTCCATACTCCTCTACCTACATTTCCAAGTCCAAGTATTGCTATCTTTATCTTTTTCATATTTATCACCCTTCCTCCTTATATCTAATTATAAAAAACTATTATTTGCTCTCATTTTCAAAGGCATCATAAATTGCCCTAATAGCATTTTCAAAGTCTTCATTTTCAATTCCTACAATTATACTTAACTCATTAGATCCTTGATTTATCATTCTAATATTTATTTCACCCTTAGCTAAAGCACCAAAAACTTTACCTGATACACCCTTTGTTCTTATCATACCTTTTCCCACAACTGCTATTAACGCCATATTAGGGTATACTATTAAAGAATCTGGGCTGCACTGTTTTTCAATTTCTTCTAATATTTTTTCAAGCTTGTCATCTAATTCTTTATCGTCAATGATAAGTGATAGTGAATCAAGCCCCGACGGGATATGTTCAAAAGACACATTATTATTTTCTAAAATAGAAAGAACCCTAAGGTAATATCCCTTTTCATTTTTCATAAGGGTCTTTTCAATTGCTATTACTGTGAAATCTTTTTTTCCTGATATCCCTGTTATATCTCTAATTTTGACTTCTGCACTATCATCTATAATATATGTTCCTTCATCTGTTGGTTTATTTGTATTTCTTATATTTGTTGGAATACCATCTTTTTTAACAGGAAAAATTGCCTCTTCATGAAACACATTAGCTCCCATATAAGAAAGTTCTCTAAGTTCTTTATATGTAATTTCTTCGATATGCTTTGGATTAGCTACAATACGAGGATCAGCCATTAGAAACCCTGATACATCAGTCCAGTTTTCATAAACTATAGCTCCTACACTTTTAGCGATTATAGCCCCTGTTATGTCTGATCCGCCACGTGAAAACGTCTTTATTTTTCCGTCCATTGTTGCTCCATAAAATCCTGGAATAACTGCTTTTTTAATCTTTTCTAGTTTAGCACTTACCGCATTATATGTAGCTTCTTCATTAAGCTTTCCATTGTTCTTAAAAATAATAATTTCAGCAGCATCAATAAATGGAATACCTAAATAATGAGAAAGTATTAGCCCATTGAAATATTCACCTCTGCTTGCCACATAATCTTTAGTAGCACCATTAGTTATCTTTTCCTTTAAATCCTTTAAGTAGCTTAATATATCAAACGTTATATTAAGATCTTTGCATAACTGAGTGTATCTTTCTTCAATACATTTATAGACTTCATCAAAAGGTACACCCTTTTCTACATGTTCCTGGCACAAATATAATATATCTGTGATTTTATAATCACTAACATCTCTTTTACCTGGTGCTGAAGGTACTATATATCTTCTTCGCGTGTCCTCCAAAATTATATCTCTAACCTTTGCAAACTGACCGCTGTCAGATAACGAGCTTCCCCCAAATTTTGCCACAATAACCCCATTCATAACAAACCCCAACCTTTCTATTTGTAAGTAATAGCCCCTTTAAAATCTATATTTAACTGTTTAACTACCCATTTATCTTTAAGTGCTGATAAATATTTAGTAATTTCCACTTCAAATTCTTCATTTTCATCATTTTCATCATTAATTATATTCATAATAGTGGGTCCTGCACCACTTAAAAATACGCCCTTAGAACTTAACTCTCTACATTTTTTAGTAATATCACCATAATTATTTATAAGATTTCCTCTATAGCTCTGATGAAGCTTGTCCTCACAACCAATTCTAAGCATATCCATATTTCCATTACTAAGTGCTGCTATCATAAGTGCTGTTCTTCCTATATTGAATAACGCATCTTCATATGGTATTACCTTCGGCAGTATGCTTCTAGCTTTTTCTGTCGACAAAGTAAAATCTGGTATCAAAGCACAAAGTTTAAACACTTTATTTAATTTTATCTGTTGTACATAAATGCTTTTTTCTTCTTTTATAGAAACAGTCATCCCTCCATATAATGCAGGTGCTAAATTATCTGGATGGCCCTCAATTTCTGCTGCTATTTCCAATATTTCCTTAGTGCTTAGCGCCCCTGATGCAATTTCGCTTGCTGCCATAACTCCACCTAATATACATGCAGCGCTGCTTCCAAGTCCTCTTGATACTGGTATATCGCACTGCATTTTAATCCTCATTCCATGGCTTTTATATCCTATTTCATCAAAACACTTTATCATTGATGTATATACTAAGTTATTTTTATTTTTGAACTTTTCCGCGCAGCCTATAAACTCTAACCCTTTGTCCATCTCTTCAAATTCAAATTTATTATATAAATTAAGGGCGATACCTAAGCAATCAAATCCTGGTCCAAGGTTTGCACTTGTTGCTGGGACTCTTATTTTAATCATTTTATTCACCTACACTTTCAAAAAATCATTAATTACATTTTTCATATTTTCTTTATTACATACGTTTTTAAATATTATTTCCTTGTCTTTTAAATTCTCAATTGATGATGGCACATTAAGTCCTGTGTGTTTTGATAGTTCATTAATTAACTCAAAATCATCAAAACCCTCAGTATCTATAGAAACACTATTACACACACTTCTTGTAAACTTAAATGGACTTGCTGTAGATACTATAATTGTTTTTGTACTATCAGCTGTTTCCATTTTGTATTTTTTATACACGGAATAAGCTACAGCAGTATGGGTATCCATTACATAATTAAATTTGTGGTATACTTCTTTTATACTTTCAAATGTTTCTTTGTCTGTTGCGAATCCAGCATGAAAATCTTTTAAGCCATTCTTCATATCTTGGTTTATTTCATACTTTCCATCTAAACTCAGTTTTTCCATTAATTTCGAGATAACTTCTTCATCCTTACCACTTAAATAATAATTTAGTCTTTCTAAATTACTAGATACAAGAATGTCCATAGATGGTGATGCTGTAATCATAAATTCTCTATGTGTATCATAAACTCCTGTTTTTATAAAATCGGAAAGTACATTGTTTTCATTTGAAGCACATATAAATTTATTTACTGGCAGACCCATTTCACTAGCATAATATGCTGCAAGAATATTGCCGAAATTCCCCGTTGGAACCACTATATTTATTTTCTCATTGTTTTTTATTTCACCCTTCTTTAAAAGTGATAAATATGTATAATAATAATAAACAATTTGTGGAACAAGCCTTCCTATATTTATTGAATTAGCTGAAGATAAAATATAATTATGCTTATCTAAAAATTCACTATATTTACTATCGTTAAAAATTTCTTTAACGCCTGTTTGTGCATCATCAAAATTTCCTTCTATTGAAGTTACATAGACATTATTACCTTCTTGAGTAGTCATTTGTCTTTTTTGAATTTCGCTTACTCCCTTTTCAGGATAAAAAACTATTATTTTTGTTTTGTCTATATTTTTAAAGCCCTCAAGTGCTGCCTTCCCTGTATCTCCAGAAGTAGCTGTTAAAATTACTATTTCTTTTGTTATTTTATGTTTGCTCATAGCTGTTTTTAGTAAATGTGGAAGTAAAGATAGTGCCATATCCTTAAATGCAAGGGTTGGTCCATGATAAAGTTCTAAAAAAAACTCGTCCCCTTGTTTCTTCACTTCAACTATTTCCTCAGAATTAAAATTATTACTGTAAGCACTCTTAACACATTCACTTATTTCATCTTCCGAAAAATCTGTTAGAAATTCTTTTAAGATGTAATTGGCTAACTTACAATAACTAAAATTCATAATTTCATGAAGTGGCATATTAATAGTCGGAATTTTAACTGGGATGTATAATCCTCCATCCTCTGCCATACCTTTTATAATAGCTTCACTTGCTGTTATAATCTCGCTACTTCCTCTTGTACTTTTGTACATTAAATTCATATTTATTCCCCCTTTTACTTTGGACAGTGTATATTGTTTGAATTTTGCGATTTTGCAATTAAGTATAGTAAAAGCACTGTTAACTCAAGTTAACAGTGCTTTTACGATTAATAAACATTTAAAATACTTAGTTTTCAATAAATTTTAAAACACCTAAGAAAATGGTATTTTTATGTACTGAAGTATTCGCAATTATTCAAATCATTTTTAGACCAACACCATTATGAGAAGTTATCTCCTAACTGATCATAATATAAGATTCAAACAATTCTCTCTACTTATATTTTAAAAAGTTATGGAGCAATTAAAAAAAGTTATTAAATTATTTCCCATGCTGGTGGTAATTGACCCTATAATTATCATAATTGCCCTCCTATTTCTATAATATTTATTGTGTTTTATATATTGTTGTTATTTTACTATTTTTTTACCGGCTTGTCAAGTTATTACTTAAGATAATTATTAATTATATGCTTGATTAAGATAATTATTAATTAAAATGTAAGTATATGAAAAACACCTAGATAAATTCTATATTTATCTAGGTAATCCATATTTTTAAACTATATTTGAGTTTATTATGCGACTATATCTCTCTTTGTAAACCCAAGATATGAAATAGTGTTAAAAATTATAAAGTAAACTAATAGTACTATAATTGAAAATGTCATTGTCATTCCTTCAATTAATGGTACTCCAGTAATATATTGATTTAAATCTGTGTTTGCAAATAAAATGAATTTTACCCAATCAAATTTCATACTAAGCGCAAGCATTACTGGTTGTACTATAGTTAAAAGAAAAACTCCGATTCCTATAGCCATTGCACTATTACGGAAAACAGAAGATATCATAAAGGCTAAGGTAACCATCATAAGCAAATTTACACATTGAAGCCCATAAATTTGAACTATATGTGCTACCATACTAATTTCAGTAATTTTGCCACCAGAATTTGAAAGATATGGAGTACTTGCTCCTTTAAAGCTAAATAATATACCGCCAAGAACAAATGATACTACAAAAAGCACCAAAAGCATTAAAATAATTTGTCCTATAACAGCAATATATTTCGACAGTAAAATTTTCCATCGTTTTGACGGTCTAATCAGTAACAGCTTAATTGTGCCATCAGAAAACTCATTGGCTACTATTTTACCACCCAATATAATAGCAAAAAGAGATATTAAAGATATAATAGCACTTCCTGTTCCTACAAACCCCCATAAAGAGTTAGATTTTACAGGTTCTATATTGTTTTCAAGACGATATTCATTATTTTGTATTTCTTTTGTAGTTGAATCCTTAACTATTTTAGGCACTCCTGGCTGATTTAATGATTTTTTGAAAGACTCATTTTGCGTTGTTACATCTGCTTTCCAATCAGTTGTAGGTTCTTGTGTACCTGTAAATCTATATAAAAGGCCGACTACTACTATGATAAGAACCAATATACCCATCATTATCCACGTACTAATGCTATGAGAAAGCTTCATATTTTCATTACGAACTAAGTTAATCATTTTACGCAATTTCGTTACCCCCTGTCATTTTTAAGAACTTGTCCTCTAAGCTTTGTTGGATTTTACGGACACCATTGATCTTAATCCCTTGAGCCACAAGCTTTTCAATTAATTCAGGAACATTTTCCATGTCCTCTATAATTTCTAGTTCCAAACCATTTATTACTGGCTCGTATTTACTACTTATACTTTCTAAATACTCTTTTGCACTTTCAATTGGCGTAACAGTTAGAGCTATAACTGAATCATTACCATCCTCAAGCAATTCTTTCATATCCTGAATTTTAACCAATTTTCCATTTTGTATTATTCCAACCCTATCACACATAAGCTCCATTTCTGAAAGCAAATGACTTGATACAATTACTGCAACATTCTCCTCCATGGCTAGTGTCCTTAAATGATTGCGTAGTTCATGAATACCAGCGGGGTCTAACCCATTAGTAGGTTCATCCAAAACCAATAGTTTTGGAGAATTAAGAAGTGCTTGTGCAACACCTAGTCTTTGGCGCATACCTAGTGAATATGTTTTTATTTTGTCGTGTATTCTTTTTTCAAGACCCACAATTTTGATAACTTCATCAATACGTTCCTTTTTTATATCTGGATACATTCGAAAGTAATGAACAAGATTCTGATACCCCGTTAGATATTTGTATAAATCTGGATTTTCAATAATTCCACCTACTTTAGCAATTGCTTTTTCAAAATCTTTCTCAACATTGAATCCATCAATAAACATCTCACCCTTAGTAATAGACATTAGTCCTAAAAGCATTTTAATAGTGGTAGTTTTGCCGGCTCCGTTTGGTCCAAGAAAACCGAATACCTCACCTGCATACACATCAAAAGTAAGATCGTCTATTATTACTTTTTTACCAATCTTCTTTGTAACGTTCTTGATTTGTACTATAGTTTTTCCTTGCATGTTAATCCTCCTTATAACTTTTAATGCTATAACTCTTATTTTAATAATAATTATTAGAGTCAATAAATTATATTGTAACCTTAAAATACAATTTTAGCAACATCTTCCAATGTGTTTAGTATACACATTTATAATGGTAAAATAGAATTAGTATTATGAGATTCTACCATTCCCACTTAAAGCTAATAATAACTGTGATGGAACATAGAATACCCAAATTAAAAAATACGCTATTGATTGGAATCTTATTATTATATACCCTGATAAAGGAAACAATATAGGTATATTAGATAAAGCTACACATGTGTCACATAAAAGAAAAAATATCATACCCAGGACTATTCTATGTTTACTTTTCGTTGTATATAAATTATTATTAGAAGCCTTTATAGCTTTAATAACACTGCTAAGTAGACAAAAAGTATAAAATAATGAAATGGGGATCAAAATATTAATTTTTTCAATAAATAATATAGCTATTTCATATGAAAAAACTATAAGTAGAAAACTAATAAAAAGTTTTATGAGTGTTGCTTTGATATTTTTATTAATATACCTAACACAATATATAACTTGGACCAAAGTAAAAAAAATCACACCTAAAATATAAAAATCTAATACAATTAAGCACAAGTCTGCAATTATAGTAATAAATAACCCAAACACAAGCAGTCTTATATCTATATCATTAACTTTATCTCTATGTGAATTTTTAGTAGAGAGTATTGATATTAAAAAACAAAGTAATATACATAAATACTTTATACTTTCAGAGGTTATTATAGCTTTTACATTATAGAAGTCCATGTATAAAAACAAAATATATAAAATAAGTATTAATCCTACTATTAATTTAATTAGTAAACTACTAAATATCCTATCTTTCATTTAAAATCACCACTCAATAAATGTTATTATTATACTATTTCTATTTTAACATAAAAAAATAATTTTATACACTCGAAAAGCTTCTTGTCAATTAATAATATTAAGAAAACATTGACTTTTATTGAAATTTTGTATAGTATTTAAAATGAAATAGGAACATAAAGAAGGCAAATATTTATATTTGCTATGGAGGTAAAAATGGCTAAGAATCGTAGTGTTAAGGGTAATTTTGTATATAACAATATAGAGAAAACAGGTAAGAATTTTATGTATAAAAATCTTGAGAGAAGTAATTGCTATAACAGTGATTTTTCAGACTCAAATTTTAATTTTGTAAGTTTTCGCGGAGCACACTTTAAATCATGTGTTTTTTTAGAATGTACTTTTAAATGGGCTGAATTCATAGGAACAAATCTAAAAGATAGTGATTTTGAAGGTTCTATATTTGAAAACGCTATATTTGATTCTGTGAATTTAGATGGTGTAAATTTTGAAGATACAGAATTTAAAAATACTATATTTTTGGGCACTGATGTTACAAAAGCTAAAAATTTCGATATTAAAAACTCAGGAGTTAAAATTTTAAGTGAAATGCCTGTGCTTGAAATTAGTGAAGAGCTTCGATTCGCTGTTGTAAGTGTTATGAAAAACAAATATGTAAAATCTGCAAGGGTTCTTGATACAAAAGATGGTACCATTAACGTAATAAATTTAATAATACTCTTAGAAAATTTTGATGAACAAACATTAATTAAAGGGTTAAATATGATTCAAACTGAACTTAATTGTGATTTTTACACCTTAAGTTATATAATTAAATTCATAAAAAATAATATGTAATTAAAATTTAAATTTAAATTTAAATCATGTAAATATAATGAGCCTCGACAGTTGAGGCTCATTATATTATTTAATTAGATTTTATTTCTCTTGTCACAAAAGCATTTAATGCCATTGTATATCCATAAACACCAAAACCACAAAGCTGCCCTATGCAAGCTGGAGCTATAACTGAGGTTTTTCTGAATTCTTCCCTTGCGTGTATGTTACTTATATGTACCTCTACAGTTGGAATTGCCACTGCCTTTATTGCATCATAAATTGCAATGCTATAATGTGTATAGGCACCTGGGTTTATAATTATGCCATCATATTTAGAATAGGCACCTTGTATAAAATTAATAAGTTCCCCTTCTATATTGCTCTGAACTATACTAAGTTCTATAGATAACTCTTTTGCTACCTCATATAAATTATCACACATTTGTTTGTAATTAGTGTTACCATATACATTCACTTCTCGAATTCCTAAAAAATTAATATTGGGTCCATTTACAATTAATATTTTCATAACTTCACCTCAAAATATATAATATTTCATCTATGGTCTCTTTTATACTTTCCTTGTTTTTTATTTCATAATCACAATGTTTTTTATAAAGCGGAAGTCGTTTTTCATATAAATCGTATATTTTCGATAAATCTTCGGATAATAGTGGACGACCCGTAACATCAATATCTCCTACTATTTCATCAATATTTCTATTTAAAAATACTACAATGGAATTGTCTAGGAAAAGTTCCATGTTTTTATGAATTTTCACAACACCTCCCCCAGTAGAAATCACCTTACGTTCACCCTTATTTACAATTTCCTCTAAAGCTAGGCTCTCAACTTTTCTAAAATACGGTTCTCCCAGTATAAATATATCAGCTATGCTTTTTCCATGTTTTTTTTCTATATACAGGTCAACATCATAAAATGGTAATTGAAGTCTCTTAGCCAAAATATTCCCTACTGTTGTTTTTCCACAACCAGTTATACCAATAAGTACTATGTTCTTATCCTTCATATATTTTCTACCTCAATCTCTCATAAACACTATCTATAATATTATTTTCTATTTTTATATCCTTCCACAGTTCTTGAGCTGCGATTGCCTGACCTATAAGCATATAGAGGCCATTAACTGCCTTCATATTAAGTTCTTTTGCACGCTTTAGAAGCATGGTTTCTTTAGGGTTATATATTAAATCAATAACTGTAGAAAATTTAGCTATACTACTTTTTTGGATTGGACAGCTATCTACATTTGGATACATTCCACAAGGTGTACAGTTTATAATAAGATCTTTCTCTGTGAGGTGAGAAAGTTCCGCATAGGATATAATATTGAATTCTTTTTTTTTATGAATATCTTCTACCTTATTAGCTCCTCTACTTGCAATTGTCATTTCACCGATTCCACTATCTAAAAGATACTGGATTACTGCCTTTGCAGCTCCGCCACTACCTAAAATGACAGCTTTTTTATTGTAAATATCTATATCGTTTTTTTCTAACATCATTCCAAACCCAGTATAATCCGTGTTATACCCAATTGTTTTCTTATTCTTAAAACAAATTGTATTCACTGCTCCAATTTTTTTTGCTTCATCAGATATTTCATCTATACATCTCATAACCGTTGTTTTATAGGGAATCGTAACATTTACACCTACTACCCCTATGTCTTTAAATCTATTTATAGTGTTTTCTACTTCTCCTTTTCCAATCTCAAATAATTCATAAGTTCCGTCTACCATTATTTCCTTGAAAATTGCAGAATGGATAAGGGGAGAAATGCTATGTTTTAAGCTTTCACCCAAAAGTCCGTATAATTCCATAAATTCTAGCTCCTCCCTAAATAAATCTCTTGTAATTCCCAAGAATTTTAAAATAACTACTAGTTTTTTTTATTTCTATCATAGCCTCTTTTACAGTATTTTCATCTAAATTACCTTCAAAATCTATATAGAAAAAATATTCCCATGGTTTATCCCATATGGGTCTTGATTCTATTTTTAGAAGGTTTAAATTATTTTCAGAAAAATGACGTAAGATATTATATAGTGACCCCGATCTATGAGGAGTAACAAAAATCACGCTGGTTTTATTGCATTCACTATTTACCTCCAAATTCTTAGAAATAATAATAAATCGTGTTATATTTTTACTATTAGAATTTATATTGTGAGCCAAGATATTTAAATTATAAAGAGCCGCAGCCCTTCTACTTCCAATAGCAGCCTTAAATTTATCCTTGGAATTATACACAAACTCTGCACTTTTCGCAGTGTTGCAAAATGGAACCTGTATCCAGGAATTTTTTAACTTTAAAAATTCACTACATTGACTTAGAGCTTGCGAATGGGAATATACTTCTGTGATATCATCTATAGTTGCGCCTTCTATTGCCATCAAATTATGATTCACTTTTAAGCAAACTTCTCCAACTATCTTAAACTCGTATTTATTTAATAAATCATATACATCAGTAATTCCTCCAGTTGAAGAATTTTCAATAGGAAGAATACCATATTTTATAGATTCATTTTCAAGTTCAGTAAATATGTCTTCAAACTCATTCACAGCTTTTGTCTTTGTATTCTCACCAAAGTAATCCAGAAGAGCTTGTTCACTAAAAGACCCAGCCACACCTTGAAAACCTACAACTAATTCAGTATTAGGGTTTTCTGCTTTTCCTTGCGAGCACAATAATTCACTCTGAACCTCTTTACTTATTTCCATAATACAATTCAAAAACTTTTTTAGAGAACCCTTTAAATTTTTATTGCAAAGATTACTCTCGCCCTTTGATATAACCTCTTGCTCTCTATTTGAATTTAATACATCTACATTGTTTGCACTCTTATATTGTGCAATTTTAATTGCAGTTTCCATCCTCTTCTCAAATAATTCTACAAGCTTACTGTCTATATCATCAATTTCATTTCTTAATTCTTTTATATCTTTCATATTCCCCCCCATTCAAGACTAAATAACAAAAATCTACAATAAATCTAGAATAACCATAGCGGCCACGGCTTCTACTACTGGTAGCGCTCTTTGCACAATACAAGGATCATGTCGTCCGTTAACACATATCTCCGTATTTTCCATTTTACTTATATCAATAGTTTTTTGAATCACACCAATAGATGCGGTTGGCTTAAATGCAGCTTTGAAGATTATTGGCATTCCATTTGTAATACCTCCTAAAATCCCTCCATTGTTATTGCTAAATGTTTTAACCTTATTACCATCCATATAAAACCCGTCATTAGCCTCTGAACCACTCAAATTCGCCATATCAAAGCCTGTTCCAAATTCTACCCCCTTTACTCCAGGTATAGAAAATAAAAGATGAGCAAGCAAGCTTTCTACGGAATCAAAGAAAGGAGATCCTAACCCCTCTGGTAAATTTAATATAGCACATTCTACCACACCGCCCACAGAATCTTGCTTCTCTTTTGCTCTATGAATAGCACTTATCATCTCCAACCCTTTATTCTGGTCTAGGACTGGAAATTTAAGTTGCCTTGTGGTCTTCAGTAATTCTGAATTTATATTAACACTATCAAAGGGACAATCATATATACCCGCAATATGATATATATGTCCTCCAATTTCTATCCCCTTTTCCTTTAAAATTTGTTTTGCAATTGCTCCAGCAAAAACTAGTGGTGCGGTTAATCGTCCTGAAAAATGTCCGCCACCTCTATAATCATTAAACCCAGAGTATTTTACACTCCCTGTATAATCTGCATGTCCGGGCCTTATGACAGTTTTAAGTTCCGAATAATCTTTAGAGTGCATATCTGTATTCCATATAAAAGCGCAGAGTGGTGTTCCTGTTGTTCTTCCATTAAAATATCCACTTATAATTTGAAATTCATCCTTTTCGCTTCTGGGTGTAGATATATCATCGCGCCCTGGCGCTCTTCGTTTCATTTCATAATTAATAGCCTCTAGATCAAGTTTTACCCCCGGTGGCAATCCATCTATGTTAATTCCAATGCCTTTTCCATGTGATTCACCAAATATAGAATACTTAACTTTATTGCCCCATACTCCACTCATTTACTTTCCCTCCCAGCATTACAAAATCCTTATAAAATTCCGGATAAGATTTTTTTATACAAGCACTATCAGTAATTATTACTGGTTTACTACATCTTATAGAAGCAATAGAAAGTGACATAGCAATACGGTGATCATTATAGCTATCCACAGTGCCACCCCTTAAATTTTCTTTTCCATGAATAATAAGTCCATCTTCTGTTTCCACCACATTACCACCAAGTT
Source organism: Clostridium sp. (assembly GCF_050717635.1). Taxonomy (GTDB): domain Bacteria; phylum Bacillota; class Clostridia; order Clostridiales; family Clostridiaceae; genus Clostridium_AD. Next base: position 157,841 of record NZ_JBOITO010000003.1, on the reverse strand, counting down.
TCGTGAGTTCTGTGGCCATTGCCTTTAATCTATCACATTCTTTAATTCGAAGTCTTCCAGCATTTATTATTTTTGTAGTTCCTTTACTTAAAGATGCAAGCACTGCTAAAATAGGAACTAAATCAGGAAATTCTGAAGCATCAATAATAACTCCGTGAGTCTTAGATTTTGATACTTTTATTTTACCCTGTTCAATAGATATATTACCACCCATTCTCATAATTATATCTACAATAGCTTTGTCACCTTGAAGTGAGTTAATATTCATATCTTCACACTGAATTTCTCCACCTAACACTCCTGCTACAAGCCAAAATGCAGCCTGAGAAAAATCTCCTTCTACTCTGTAATTCCTAGCTATATATTTCTGATTTCCTGTAATGTTAATTTCATTATATCCTACATTTTCTATATGAACAGAAAATTTACTAAGTACATCTATTGTTAAATCTACATATGCTTTTGATTCTAGCTCCGTAGTCACAATTATTTTCGAATCGCCCTTTAGAAGTGGAAGTGCAAAAAGAAGACCAGTTATAAATTGCGAACTAATATTTCCTGGCAATTTATATACACCGGCTTTGAGCTTTCCTTGTACTGTAAGAGGGAGCCCTCCACTCGAGCTGTATTTTATACCTTGTTCCTGAAATATTTTATAGTAAGGAGTAAGCGGCCTCGCGACCAGTCTCCCTCTCCCTGTAAAAGTAAATTCACTTTCTGTCAAAAGAGCTATAGGAATTAGAAACCTAAGGGTTGAACCTGATTCAGCGCAATCAATTTCATTTTGGGTGATACTTAAGAATTTCTTCCCATTTATCATTACATTGCCTCCACCTTTTGTAACTGATACCCCAAGGGCCCCCATTGCACTACAAGTAGCTAAAATGTCCTCTGAAAACACCACATTTTCTATATTAGAATTATCATTTGCAAGTCCAGCAGCTATAATAGCTCTATGGCTAAGGCTCTTTGAGGGTGGAACTGAAATTTTCCCTTGTATATTAGATGGTGTTATTTGGATTGTATTCATTTTCCTTACTCCCCCTCCTATTTTAATCTACATATTTATTTATATCATCTCTATTTATTTTTTTTATAAACCCACATCCTATTTTTACGAGTAAAATCAAGTTCATACTTTCATTAATATTCTTTTTATCTAATAAAAGAGCTTTGAAAAACTCATCTTTATCCATATTGGGCAGCTGACTAGGAAGGTTATATTTATTTATAAGTTTTACTAGAAGTTTAAGTGTACCCTTTTCAGTAATTCCTAGCAGTTCACTTTTTTTTGTGATTGCAATCATTCCCATTGCAACACCCTCTCCATGAGTAAAGGTTTCATAATTATACAATTTTTCTATAGCATGACCTATTGTATGTCCAAAATTAAGAAGCATTCTTTCCCCCATATCTTTTTCATCTACTTCAACCACATTTTTTTTAATATTACAACAGGTATAAATAATTTCATCTATATTATTCATAAGTATTTCTACTGTATCATACTCTAAAAGCTTAGAAAATAACTTTTCATCCTTAATAGCAGCACATTTTATAACCTCAGCCATACCATCATTAAACACCCTTTTGCACAAAGTGTTTAGAAGATATGGATCTATAAATACTGCTTTCGGTTGATAAAAGCTCCCTATTAAATTCTTACCATTTTTAGAATTTATAGCTACTTTACCTCCCACACTACTGTCAATTTGCGCTAAGAGTGTGGTTGGAATCTGTATAAAATCAATACCTCGAAGCAATATAGAAGCAACAAAGCCTCCCAGATCACCAACAACTCCTCCACCAAAGGCAATAATTAAGTCGCCTCTAGATAATCCAAAGTCTAAAATCTCTTCGCAAACACGTTGTAGTGTTTCAAAGGATTTACTCTTTTCACCTGGCTTTATTATAACTTTTTTTACAACAAAATTTTCTTCTTTCAAACTATTTTCAATATTCTCACCATATAAGGATTCCACATTTTGGTCCGTTATAATGATTATTTTATTGTTTGAATATATTTTTTTTATTTGAGTTCCAATGTTTTCTATTAATCCTTTTTGTATGTATATGGGATAACTTTTTTCTGGAAGATTTACTATTATATTACGCGCTTTTTCCACTATTACATCTCCCTTCTCCGTGCACCTGCACTTTCAAACTCAGCCTTTACAGCCACTTCATTTTTAGCCTTTAGTGCATTTTTTATTACTTTTATGTTTTCTTCAAAAATTTCTAGTTTATTTATTATATTATCTGCGTTTCCCATAAGTAGCTCTGACCATAAATCTGCATTAGAATCTGCAATTCTTGTAACATCCTTAAAACCACCTGCTATAAACTTTTCTGTTTCTATTGGAAGGTTATCACTATTCATTAGTGCTGCAGCTATTATGTGAGGTAGATGACTTGTGTATGCTATTATTTCATCATGAGTTCTAGGATCTATTTTAACTACATTTCTACAACCTAGCTCCTTTATAATACACTCTAAAATGTTTACATTATCTATCTTATTACTCTCCGTAGGTGTAAGTATATAATTTGCATTATTAAATATATCCTTGCTGGCATAAGCGAGCCCCTTGCTCTCTCTTCCTGCCATAGGGTGCCCTCCAATAAAATCTACATCTTCACGAATAAATAAATTCACATTCCTTACAAGTGCTTCCTTAATGCCTGCACTATCCGTAATAATGGCTCCACTCTTAAAAAATTCATTGTTTTCTTTTATAAATTTTTCTGTTAGGTTTGGATATAATGCAATAATTACTATATCTGAATCTTTTAATGGAATTTGTGAATTAATATATCCTTTATCTATAATTCCCATATTTTCAGCGTTTTTAATTGTATTTTCATCTATATCTATTCCCCATAAATTTTTAGGTTTAAGATCTTTTAATGCCATTGCAAAAGCTCCGCCTATAAGACCTAAACCAACTACTGTTATATTAAAGTCTAACCCATCCATTACCTTTCACCTCAATCTATTATATACATCGACCATCTATTTTTGCAATTTCTCTTAGCTTTTTAACTAGTGAATCAAATCGTTCTGGTTTAATGGATTGAGCTCCATCACACATGGCACTCTCAGGATCATTATGCACCTCTATCATTAAACCATCCGCACCAACTGCAATAGCTGCTTTTGAAAGTGATTCTACCATCCACCACATTCCTGCCGCATGACTTGGATCAATAATAATTGGAAGATGACTTAATTTCTTTATTGCTGGTACAATACTTAAATCTAAAGTATTTCTTGTGTATGTTTCAAAGGTTCTAATCCCTCTCTCGCAGAGAATTACCTGTTCATTTCCTTCTGCCATTATATATTCTGCTGACATAAGAAATTCTTCAACAGTAGCACATAATCCTCTTTTTAAAAGAATTGGTTTCCTAAGTTTTCCTACTTCTTTTAACAAATCAAAGTTTTGCATATTTCTTGCGCCAATTTGTATTACATCTGCATATTCAGCAACTCTATCCATTGCCTTAGTAGACATAAGTTCTGTTACAATAGGTAGCCCTGTTTTTTCTTTTGCTAGCCTAAGAAGTGCTAGACCATCTTCTTTCATACCTTGAAAACTGTATGGAGAAGTTCTTGGTTTGTATGCACCACCTCTTAAAAAAGTAGCTCCTGATTTTTTTACACTTTCTGCTATGTTAATAATTTGTTCTTCACTTTCTACAGAACAAGGGCCCGCTATAATTGCAATTTTATTTCCACCAATAACTTCATTATCAACCTTTATAATAGTATCTTGTGGATGAAAAAGCTTGTTTGCTCGTTTAAAAGGTTCTAATATTCTAAGTACTTTTTTCACACTTTCATTTGCTTCTAGTTGAATTGGATCAATTCGACTTGTATCACCTACTAGCCCAAATACACTTTGTGTTTCTCCTTGAATTCGCTGTACTGTACAGCCTTTCGCTTCAATTCTTTTTTTAATCCTTTCAATTTCTACTTCTGGTGCTCTTGGGTCCATAATTACTATCATTTCTAATTCCTCCATTTTTTTTATATTTTTTCAAACAAAAAAGAAGACCCATTAATGAGTCTTCTTCATACATCCACTATTGTAACTCAGCGCTAATTAAAAATTTGCGTCTCGCTTACCTACACCGTGATTCGTATTTTTGTACTACTCTCATTAAAAAAGGAAATATATATATTTTTACAAAATAAATAACCAGCGCTAAAATAAAAGCCCAAGCTAAAATACATGCTAAAATATAATTGTACTATTCCTTTTCTAATAATGTTTTCCATGATACGTTCCTCCATTTGTGTAAATATTTATAATATTTATAATATTTGTTTGAATGATTTTTATCAGTATACCAAATAACCAAATCTTAGTCAACCTAAATTTGATAATTATATTTTCTTTAAATCTTTTTAAATCTTTTCAACTATAATTTGCTGGCCTTTTACATCTACGGAAATAACAGAACCATCATATATTTCTCCTCTAATAATTTTCTTAGCTATAGATGTTTCTAACACACTTTCAATATATCTCTTTAATGGACGTGCACCATAAATGGGATCATAACCTTCTTTTGCCATAAGTTCTTTAGCAATATCAGTAACTTTCATTGTTATATTTTTCTCTTTAAGTCTGCCTTTAATATCTTCTAAGAATATATCAACTATACCTTCTATTTCTTTTGTATCTAATGGTTTAAATAATATAATATCATCCAGTCTATTTAAAAATTCAGGTTTGAATTTAGACTTTAATTCATTCATAACTCTATCACGAATATGCTGTTCTATACCACTACTTTCTTTATTCTCTAATAAATAATTGCTCCCAATATTTGAAGTCATGATTATTATGCAATTTTTAAAATTTACAATTTTACCTTGATTATCTGTAAGCCTTCCATCGTCCAATATCTGAAGAAATATATTAAACACATCTTCATGAGCTTTTTCTATTTCATCAAACAATATAACACTATAAGGTTTTCTCCTTACTGCTTCTGTAAGTTGACCACCTTCTTCGTATCCTACATATCCTGGAGGTGCACCTATTAATCTTGATACAGAATATTTCTCCATGTACTCAGACATGTCTATCCTTATTATATTATCTTTGCTATCAAAGAGTGTTCTAGCTAAGGTTTTAGCAAGCTCAGTCTTCCCAACACCAGTAGGTCCAAGGAATATGAATGAGCCAATAGGTCGTCTTGGGTCCTTCATTCCTGCTCTAGCGCGAATAACCGCATTCGAAACCGCAGTAACAGCTTCCTTTTGACCAATTACCCTTAGTGATAATTCTTCTTCAAGCCTTAGTAGTTTTCTCCTTTCACCTTCTACTAGGCTTGCTACAGGTATACCCGTCCACTTTGATACTATTTGTGATATTTCCTTTTCAGTTACTTCTTCTGTAAGCATAGCTGTTTCATTGTTTTCATTAAGTACTTGTTCTTTTTCTTCTATTTTTGCTTCTAAATCAGGTATTATTCCATATTTGAGCTCTGCTACTTTATTTAAATCATATTCCCTCTCGGAGTTTTCTATTTCTCCTCTTGCAACATCCAGCTCCGCTTTTAAATTTCTAATTTCAACTATCTTAGATTTTTCTTTTTCGTATTTTGCTGTCATTTCATTGTCTTTATCTTTTAAATCACTTAACTCTCTTTCCAGTGTTTCTAGTCTTTTCTTTGAGGCATCATCTTTTTCTTTTGATAGTGCACTTTTTTCAATTTCTAACTGAAATATCTTACGTTTAATCATATCCATCTCTGTAGGCATGCTATCTATTTCAGTCCTTATCATAGCACAGGCCTCATCTATAAGATCTATTGCCTTATCTGGAAGAAATCTTGCGGTTATATATCTATCCGAAAGTTTTGCCGCTGCAACAATAGCTGAATCATGAATTCTTATACCATGATATATTTCAAACTTTTCTTTAAGTCCTCTAAGTATTGATACAGAATCTTCAACGCTTGGTTCCTCTATTGTTACCGGCTGAAATCTTCTCTCTAGTGCCTTATCCTTCTCTAAATACTTTCTATATTCATCAAAAGTAGTTGCACCAATACAATGAAGACTTCCTCTTGCTAGAAGTGGTTTTATCATATTTCCTGCATCCATAGAACCCTCTGATTTTCCTGCTCCCACTATATTATGAATTTCGTCTATAAATAAAATTATTTTACCTTCACTATTCTCCACTTCTTTTAATACAGCTTTAAGTCTTTCTTCAAATTCGCCTTTAAATTTAGCCCCTGCAATAAGAGATCCCATATCTAATGAAAATACTATCTTATTTTTGAGCCCTTCTGGTACATCACCCTTGACTATTCTTTGGGCGAGACCCTCCACTATAGCAGTTTTACCTACGCCAGGTTCTCCTATAAGCACAGGATTATTTTTAGTTCTTCTAGAAAGTATCCTTATAACTCGTCTAATTTCCTCATCTCTTCCTATAACAGGATCTAATTTATGTTTTTTAGCTTGCTCCACAAGATTAGATCCATATTTAACAAGTGCCTCATAGGTACCTTCCGGGTCTGGATTTTCTACTCTTTGATTGCCTCTAACTTTCGAAAGTGCATTTAAAAAACCATCTTTTGTTATTTCAAATTTATTTAAAATATGTGAAATCTCTTTAGACTTTACATCCATCAAGCCAATCATTACATGCTCTACACTTATAAAGGAATCTTTAAATTTTTCAGCTTCTTCTTCAGCCTTTACAAAGACCTCCTCAAATCTTCTAGTAGAATAAAGGGATCCTCCAGCTGCACCACTTCCTGTAACTTTTGGAATACTGTCGAGCCCCTTACTTATTTCCTCATTAAGTCGCCTTATATTAACTCCCATTTTACTGAATATGTTAGGAATCAGACCATCCTCTTGAGCTATAAGTGCCGCAAATAAATGCATTGTATCTATCTGTTGATGGTTATTTTTTATAGCTATTGACTGAGCTTCATTTAAGGATTGTTGAACCTTTATAGTTAACTTTTCTACATCCATGAAATAACACTCCCTTTAGTTTATTTGGTGCCACCCACGTGGCAAGTGGCAAGTGATATAAATAAAGACTATTACATGAGTTTAGCATGGATAAGCCTTTAAATTATCTAAAATAATGAGAATTTCAAAATAAATGCTGCAAATACTATTGATACCATTGAAAGTAACTTAATCAATATATTTATGGCTGGCCCTGAAGTATCCTTAAATGGATCTCCTACTGTGTCACCAACAACAGCCGCTTTATGACAATCTGATCCTTTTCCCCCTAGATTTCCTGCTTCAATATGCTTTTTCGCATTATCCCAAGCTCCACCAGAGTTAGCCATCATTACAGCAAGTACAAATCCTGTTACAGTTGCTCCTGCTAGTAGTCCTGCCACTCCATTTACTCCTAAAAGTAATCCTACTGTTATTGGGATAGCAATAGCAAGTAATGCAGGCATTATCATTTCTTTTTGAGCTGCCTTTGTACAGATATCAACACACTGCGCGTAATCAGCTTCTGCTTTACCATCCATAAGTCCCAATATTTCTTTAAATTGTCTTCTAACTTCAACTACTATAAGTTGTGCTGTTTTACCCACTGCATCCATTGTGAGTGCAGCAAATACAAAGGGCACCATTCCACCTATAAATAGTCCTATAAGAACCTGAGGATTTAAAATTGATAAGTCAAAAACGAAATCTAAATTTTCTTTTTTCACAATAATTTCTACTTGATCTTTATATGCTGCAATAAGAGCAAGAGCAGTTAGTGCTGCTGAGCCTATAGCAAACCCTTTGCCTGTAGCTGCAGTAGTATTTCCTAAAGAATCGAGAGCATCTGTTCTCTCTCTTACTATAGGAGCTTGATGGGTCATTTCTGCAATACCACCAGCGTTATCTGCTACTGGTCCATAAGCATCTGTAGCCAAAGTTATACCTAGTGTACTAAGCATACCTACTGCTGCTATACCTACACCATATAATCCCATATTATAATCTGCAGCTCCTCCAGCTAAATAAAAACTAGCGGCAATTGCCATAGCTACTATTATAACAGGAAGAAAAGTAGACATCATTCCCAGTGAAAGACCACCTATAATAACTGTAGCTGCACCAGTTTCTGTTGTCTTTGCTAGCTTTTTAGTAGGCTTGTATGTATCTGATGTAAAGTACTCTGTACAAATACCAATTAAATTACCTGCTATAAGCCCACTTAATATTGCAAAGTAAACTCCGATATGTTCCTTTCCAAGTACATTATAAACTAAGAAAAATGAAAGTATTGCAATTATTGCAGAACTTACGTAAACACCACGCCTGAGAGCTGTTAAAAGAACTTTTTGCTCAGCTTTCTCCCCTGATTTAACAAAGAAGGTTCCAATAATAGATGCAACTACACCAATTGACGCTATAGTCATAGGAATAGCAACACCCTTAACTCCAAGCCCAGCTGCTACTGCAAGAGCTGCTGTGGATACTATTGACCCAACATAAGACTCGTATAAATCTGCTCCCATACCAGCTACGTCTCCAACATTGTCTCCAACATTATCAGCAATAACTGCAGGATTTCTTGGATCATCCTCTGGAATTCCTGCTTCAAGCTTACCTACTAAATCTGCACCAACGTCTGCAGCTTTAGTAAATATACCTCCACCTACTCGAGCAAATAACGCCATGGAACTAGCACCCATTCCAAAGGTAATCATTGCACTAGTTATATTTTGAATTCTTACTGCCTCATCTAAATTTCTATAAAAAAAGTCTAATAAATAATACCATATACTAATATCAAGAAGTCCAAGACCTACAACAGTAAGTCCCATTACAGCACCACTTGAAAACGCAACTTTTAAAGCACTGTTAAGACTTTTTCCAGCTGCATGTGTAGTTCTAACATTTGCACGTGTAGCAATTTTCATTCCAATAAAACCAGAAAGACCTGAGAAAAAACCTCCACTTATAAATGCAAAAGGTACAAATGGGGTAAGAAATCCAAATCCTACAAGTATTCCTAGGATTACAAACATAACTACAAAGAAAAGAGCAACTCCTGTATACTGCCTTTTTAAATAAGCATCTGCCCCTTGCCTTATAGCTTCAGCAATTTTTTTCATCTGATCCGTTCCTTCATCTTCTTTTAATACTGTATATGCAAGATATCCAGCAAAAGCTAGAGCTAATACGGAACAGATTGGGGCCAACAATAGTAATTTCATAATAAATACCTCCTTTTTTTATTAACAGAAACATATTGTCATTAAATATTAATCCATATATATTATAACATAATAGGAATTATTTTGATGAAAACTAATTAAATTTAGTTGCCACCTACGTGGCAAGTGTAAGTTTAATAAATAAATGCTTATCTATGGGATAAGCATTTATTTACACTTCTTAATAAAAATAACTATAAAAAATTGTATTATCTAGTGCTTAAGCATGGCCTTAACTTGAGCAACATCCTTGTCTCCACGACCGGATAAATTCACAATAATTATTTTTTCTTTAGAAAGTGTAGCTGCCAGTTTAGTTGCATAAGCAACAGCGTGTGCACTTTCTAAAGCTGGAATTATTCCTTCTATTTTTGAGAGTTCTTGGAACGCAGTTAGAGCTTCTGTATCCGTAACTGAAACATACTCTGCTCTACCAATGTCATGGTAATAACAGTGTTCAGGTCCAACGCCTGGGTAATCAAGACCCGCTGCCGAGGAATAAACTGGTAGAGGTTCTCCTTGCGCGTCTTGAATATTGTAACATTTAAAACCATGAATTATTCCAACACTTCCTTTTGTAATGGATGCTGCATGGTCCTCTGTATCAAGCCCTTTTCCTGCAGGTTCAACTCCAATAAATTTAACTTGCTTATCATTATAAAAAGGATGGAATAAACCTATTGCATTACTTCCCCCACCAACGCAAGCAACTAAATAATCAGGAAGTCTTCCTTCAGCTTCAAGAACTTGTCTCCTTGCCTCTACTCCGATTATACTTTGAAATTCTCTTACCATGGTTGGATACGGATCTGGTCCAACGGCGGACCCTAAAAGATAGAAAGTATCTTCTGCATTTACTACAAAATCATTTAAGGCTGCATCTACAGCATCCTTTAAGGTGCATGTACCTGTAGTTACTGCTACAACCTTAGCCCCTAAAAGATTCATTCTAAAAACATTTAATTCTTGTCTTTTCACATCTATTTCACCCATATAAATAGTACAATCCATTCCAAAAAGAGCACAAACTGTTGCAGTAGCAACGCCGTGTTGTCCTGCTCCAGTTTCGGCTATCACCCTTTTTTTACCCATTTTTTTTGCAATAAGAGCCTGACCAATTGCGTTATTAATTTTATGTGCGCCAGTATGGTTTAAATCTTCTCTTTTAAAAAATATTTTTGCACCACCTGCCTTGTCTGTTAAATTCGATGCAAAATATAGAGGATTTTCTCTTCCTATATATTGCTTTTGATAATAGGCAAGTTCCCTTAGAAAATCTTCATCATTTATGCATGAATAAAAATTTTCTTTCACCTCTTTAAGAACATTTTCAAGTTGTGGTGGAACAAAAGCTCCTCCAAATTGTCCAAAAAAACCATTAGTAATCTCCATTTAATAATACCCTCTTTCATATTATATTATGTTTTAAAATTAAATAAAAAAAAGCCCTCTTAACATGCGTATGCATATTAAGAGGGCGATGTTATTCACGGTGCCACCTCTATTATTGTAGTTAAAAACACTACAATTATCTCTTTTTAGATACGGGAAATAATAATATACCTATATCCTATCTCTGTAACGGAAGAAACCCGTGTAACCTACTCTAAAATTTCAGTTCCCACTCCCAAGACCATTCAATAAAATTTAAAACATTAGGCTCTCAGCATCCCTAACTCTCTGTAATTATCAAAATTATCTACTATTCTTGTTCATTGCTTTATTTCAATATTTAACTTTCTTATATTATATTCATGAAAACTTTATATGTCAATACTATATTTAATATTTGTTCAATTTCTAGTACTATATTTAAGCTTTTTAATACTTATATAGAGAAATAATGCTGTTAAAGCAGTTGCAATCAAATCTGCAACTGGTTGTGAAAGCCATATTCCATCTAATCCCAAGAATAAGGGAAGGATAAGAATAAGCGGTATCAGCACTATTACTTGTCTTAATATACTTAAAATCATCGAAACCTTAGCCTCATTTATTGCCTGAAAGAAACTTGCTCCCAAAATCTGAAATCCTAAAATAGGTAAAAACATCAAATCAATTCTGATTCCTCGTGCACCTAAATTTATTATATCAGGATTATTACCAACAAACAAAGCAATAATAGGTTTAGCAAATATCTGTACTCCTAAAAACCCTATTACAGCAATTAAAGTACCGAAAGCTATGGCAAGCTTTAAAACCTTTAATACCCTAGGATACAATTTTGCCCCATAGTTGTAACCTATTATAGGCTGAATCCCTTGACTTATACCAATAATCGGCATAAAAATAAGCATTGAAATGCTATTTAGTATTCCCATTGCAGCTATTGCTCTATCCCCTCCATAAGCATACAGTCCCTTATTATATAAAACAACTACAGCACTTGATGCTATTTGCATAGAAAAAGGTGAAATTCCAATTGCCAAAATGTCTTTTATAATATATAGACGAAGCTTTAAATTTTCTTTTTTTATCTTAAGAATACTTCCACTATTTTTAAATGTAAAATATTTTATAACCCATAACGTGTTAAAAGCTTGAGAAATTAAGGTCGCTATTGCCGCACCTTGAATTCCCATATTAAAACCAAATATTAGTATTGGATCTAATATAATATTTATAATTGCGCCAAACACCATTGTAAGCATTGCCATTTTCGGGTTACCCTCAGCTCGAATTATATTGTTAATACCAAAGCCTATATTTTGAAAAACAGCTCCCATAAGTATAATTTGTATATATGCTTTTGCATAGGGAATACTATTTTTACTTGCCCCGAATAAGATTAAAAAGTCATCTAAAAACATAACTCCGATTAAGCTAATTACTAATGATATTAATGTTATAAGTATAAATGCATTCCCTAAAATGTTATTTGCAGTATCCGTGTTTTTTTCTCCTAGCCTTATGGATATCACCGCACTAGCGCCTATACCAATAAGCATTCCAAAAGCCATTATAATAACTGAAATTGGAAAGGTGATAGCAAGTCCTGAAAGTGCATAAGACCCTACATCTTTAATATGTCCTATATAAATTCTATCTACAATATTATACAGTGCATTTACAATCATTCCTGTTATAGCAGGCACCGAAAACTTGAGAAGTAATTTGCCTATCCGTTCTGTGCCTAATTCATTTGTTGCAGTCATAAAAACTTCCTCCATTTTGATATATTATGTCTTTATAGTATATCATATGTTTGTATTTCCAGTTATCCTTTAAATAATATAAAAACACAAAATTAATTTATGAAATTACATAAATAATTAAAATAAAGAGAAACAAAGAGTGGATTCCCCATATATAGGAGATAATCCACTCTCTTTCAAATCATTCTACACCAAAATCTGTGCCAGGAAACTTTGCAATCTTTCATTTTGAGGATTCTCAAAGATTTGTTCTGGAGGCCCTTCTTCTGCAATGACACCTTCATTAATAAAAATAACACGGTCGGCTACTTCTTTTGCAAATCCCATTTCATGTGTTACCACTATCATTGTCATTCCTTCTTTAGCTAGGTCTTTCATAACCTTTAGCACTTCTCCAACAAGCTCTGGATCAAGAGCTGACGTAGGTTCATCGAACAGAATAACTTTAGGATCCATAGCTAGAGCCCTGGCTATGGCAACTCTTTGCTGTTGGCCACCAGATAACATTGCAGGATATTCATCTATTTTATCTTCAATACCCACTTTTGTTATCAGTTCCAATGCAATTTTTCTTGCTTTATCTTTTGGCATTTTTTTAATTGTAACTGGTCCTTCCATAACATTTTGAATTACAGTCATATGAGGAAATAAGTTAAACCGTTGAAAAACCATGCCAACTTTTTGACGGATATAATTAATATTACCTTCCCTTGTGTGAACTATTTCTCCATCAATCCATATCTCGCCTTTTGTTTTCTTATCTAAATAATTAATGCATCTAAGTAAAGTACTTTTTCCTGAACCACTGCCTCCAATTAAACAAAGTACCTCACCCTCATTTACTGTTAAATCAATACCTTTCAAAACTTCAAGATCTCCAAAAGTTTTATGTAAATTTTTAACTTCTATCATGCTCATACAATCACCTCTCACTTATTTTTAATTTTAGTTCAATTCTTCTAAGCACTTTTGTAACTACCAATATAATTGCAAGGTAATAAACACCTGCTATAAAGAAAATAGGGAAAACATCATAAGTTACTGATGCATATTGTTTTGCAAGTAACATAATTTCTGTAATTGTTATTACACTAGCAAGTGAAGAGTCCTTAATAGCTATAATAAACTGATTACCTAAAGCAGGTATAGACCGTTTAAAAGCTTGAGGCAAAATAACTCGTTTCATAGCTTGAAATCTACTCATGCCAAGAGATCTTGCCGCTTCTCTTTGTCCAAAATCAATAGACTCGATAGCCCCTCTAAATATTTCACTAATGTAAGCACCATTATGAAGGGTTAATCCAATAACTGCTGACGGAAAACTCGCAATTATGATTCCCATTCCAGGCAACCCATAAAATATAAAATAAAGTTGCAATAAAAGAGGCGTCCCCCTAATAATAGTAACGTATAAATCCATAAAAACTGTTATAAATTTCTTATTTGTTAACTTTAACATAGCTACTATTAAGCCAAGAACTGTACCAAATAATATTGAAAAAAAAGCTAACTCTAATGTCCATATGACTCCAGGAATAAATTTAGGAAAATACTCAATTACTGTTGTAAAAAAGGTAACTATACTATCTAATAATTCTGTCATAAAATTCCTCCCATTTTTAATGTTATATCACAAAGCTATCAGAGGGAGACTTATTGCAGCACACTAATAGCTTTTGTGAAAATAAATAAGGATATACTTATTTATTTATTTATTTATTTACATCTTGAAGATTGATACCAAACCACTTCATACTAATTTTTTCATAAGTGCCATCAGCTATAATATCTCCAATAGCTTTGTTTACTACTTCTAATAACTTTGTATCTTCTTTTCTTACTGCTATAGCATTATCTTCAACATAAAGTAATGGACCAACCGGTTCAATATCTACTCCGTATTTTTCAGGTGCAGCTAATCCTACAAAGTAATCCGTCACAAGTCCATCTGCTCTACCTTGTTCTATACTCTTAAAATTGTCTACATCACTTTGGAATTGGACAATCTTAGAAATATTATCCATTTTTTTTAAAAATGGTTGGAAAGTGGTTCCTGTTACAACTCCTACTTTCCCATCTTTCAAATCTTCAATACTCTTTAGAGTTGTACCTTTTTTAGCAAAGAATTGTGCTCCGCCGTTATAATAAGGCTCTGTGAAGTTAACTTTCTTTTGGCGATCAGGAGTAACACCCATACTTCCAATTATTAGATCAGACCTTTTAGCAATTAGTGAAGCTACGATTCCGTCCCAATCAGTAGTAACGGGATTTGCCTTAACCCCCATTTTATCAGCAATTGCACTGGCTATGTCAATATCAAATCCAGCCGGTTTTCCATCCTCACCTATAAAATTAAAAGGTGGATACTGTCCTGACATTGTGTAGGTCATTTCTTTTTTCTCCATGATACTATCATAAGTTGTTTTATTATCTTTCTTACACCCTACTAACATACTAACTAATAAAAGTCCGAGTCCTACCGATACAATAATTTTTTTATTCATATTTTACCTCCTGAATTATATTTATTTGGTACAAACATATCTTAGCTTAAACATTTTTTTAGTTTATGTACTTACTTTAAAAATTATTCCGGTATACTCACTCTGTGATCAAAAGCAACTGTTGAATGCGTTTTAATTCCAATTTTTATCATAGATTCCATAATTGCTTCTCCCTACCTAGTATATTTAGATTATTAAATTTCTATATAAATAAAAAAAACATTCCAGCCCTATATTACATAGAGTAAGAGTGTTTATGTGCACCTAATTATCCGTCCATCTTATACCAAAAAGTAAAGTATATTTTAAACATTTGATTTTAACCAAATCGCAATTTTAGTAATAATTTGTTCTTTTATGTCATATATTACTGTTCTTAGCTTATCATAGTTGGAAACTACTGTCAAGTCCACAGCAAACCTCCATATTTTACTTGTTAATTATACTTTTCTATATGTTTAATTTTAAACGCAAACAACGCTCCACAAAGTCCCCCAATAATATGAGCAAGTTGAGAAATATTATCCTGAGCAAAAGCACCTCCAAAGACTTCTCTTCCAATAAATACGAAAAATACAATTATTAATGTTAGTGGAATCTTCCCTTTCTCTGCATTTGTAAAGGAGCTTAAAATAATAAACATATAAACAATGCCACTGGCTCCAAGTAGCGCACTACCTGAGAAAATTGTATGTATTACTCCTGTAACAAAAGCTGTTATTAGGATTAACTGTACCAAAACTTTTGAACCGTATTTCTCTTCTAGCATAGGTCCAATTATTAAAATTATTATAAAATTACCTGAGAAGTGAGCCCAATTAGCGTGACCTAATATATAAGAAAAAAGCCTCACATACTGCAAGGGATCTAAAAAGGAAGTTCTATAATTTGAAAATAAAAGTGAAGTTAAAACACCATTTGTTAAGTACCCTAGCAAATAGCTAGCAAGCGATAAAAAAGTAAAAGTTAATATCACCGGCGAATTATATTGTATTTTTTTAAATTTATTCAGCATTTTTTTGTCCTCCATTTAAATTCATAATAAAATAGTAACTTAACTAGAGTTAAGTTACTATTTTATTATGAATGAACTTTTAAAATAAGTCAATTGTTTACAAATCATCCCTTGCAGTGCTACAACTATTTCTAATAATAAGTTGCGTTTTTAATTTAACTCTGCCAGCTTTCTCATTACCATTTGAAATCAAGTTCAAAAGCATTTTTGCAGCATTCTCTCCAAGCAAATACATGTTTTGATCTACAGTTGTAATCTTCGGTTCAACCATGCTTGAAATGTAACTATTATCAAATCCAACTATGGAAACATCATTAGGTACATCAAAGTTCATTATTTTACATGCATTCATAACTCCAAGGGCCATTAAATCATTACAGGCAAATACAGCTAAAGGTGCTTTCAGTTTTTCTAATTCACTACTCATTATATCCATTGTGCCATTCACAGTTTTATAACTATTTCCTTCACCAATATCAATAATTTTCTTTTGAGCAGCTAAATTATTTTCTTCCATGAATTTATTGTAAACATCTTCTTTTATATCGTATGAATAACTTTCTCTGCCTCTTACAAATATTATGTTTTTATGCCCAAGTTCTAAAAGATATTGCATAGCCTGTCTTGCACCACTGTCTTCATCATTTAATACGAAATTACATTTTATATTATCATTGTACCCATTGATTGAAACTAGGGGTATATCACTACTCACTTTTTCATAGTACCCATTTTTCATATTCTCAGTTTTAGGGTCAATAACTATAATACCATCTACTTGTCTGCCTGTAAGAGATTTTATATAATTTATCTCTTCAGCAGCATTATCATCTGTGTCACAAAGATAAATTGAATAACCGTTTATTCTAAGGTTATGTTCAATAGCTTTAATTACAGTTGGAAAAAAGATATTGTTTATGCTTGGAACTAATATCCCTATTGTTTTTGTATTTTGACTAATTAACGATCTTGCCAACGTATTAGGACTAAAATTTAGCTTTTTCACAGCTATTTCAACTCTAATTCTGGTTTCTTCTTTAACAGGATAATTTTTATTCATTACTCTTGATACAGTACTCATAGAAACATTAGCTTCCCTCGCAACATCTCTTATATTAACTTTCATTATAGCCACCCCAATATTTTTTTTTACATGAAACAGTAATATCTAATTACTAACTTTAATTTTTTTACTATTATCTAAAGCTCTTCTTTTTATAAACCTTACTGCAATAGATGTTATAATTCCTAAAATTAGTATATACATAAAGGTACTAATTGTAATTCCATTACCTGAAGCTAGCCCAAGTTTTGAGAATACTATGTACATAGATATCATAAGAAATACAACTACTCCACCTGCTGCGTGGCGATGCTCCCAAGGCTCTACGTCAACTACAGTTTTCATTTTCATTACATATGCAGTTTCACGTGGTTTAATTTTACCTATTATCAGCATAAGTACACAACTTGCTACAAATAATATTGGCAGTTGATAAAGGAAATTGAGATCTGGCTTAATTACATTCTGTAATATTCCATAAGTTGTTACGAAAAATACTAGTGATATCTTTGCTGCAATTGCAGGAACCCTTTTTGTAACATAACCAATAAATACTACAGCAAATATAGGCACATTAAAATATCCATTTATTGTTTGTAAATATTGAAATAAACCTTGTGGTACGTACATTATAAATGGTCCTATGAACATTGACACTAGTGCTATTATTATACCAAAGTATTTGGCCTTTGCAACAACCTCACTATCACTTTTACCTTTTCCAAAAATAGGGCCGTATACATTCAATGCAAATAATGTTGACGCACTGTTTAGAACTCCAGTAAATGTACTTAGCACTGCACCAAACATTGCTGCTGCAAAGAATCCTGTTAAAGGTTTTGGCAAGACTACATTAACTAGTTTTGAATACATAAGATCGGGATTAACTCCTCCTCCTCCAAATATTTGAAAAGCTATAATACCTGGTATAATTACAATAAAAGGCGTCATTACCTTTAAAAAGCCTGCCAAAATTACTCCCTTTTGACCTTCTTTAAGATTTTTAGCTGCAAGCGCTCTCTGAATTATAGATTGATCAGTTCCCCAATAATAAAGATTAACTAATAATAAACCTGTAATTGCCGCACCAAAAGGAACAGGATCTGATGCAGCTCCCACTGCATTTAACTTATCTGGTGAAGATGCTACAAAATTTGATAATCCATTAGAAAAGTTTCCCTTTCCAAGATATAAGAGTCCAAAGAAAGGTACCATTAAACCACCGATGGCAAGTGCAATTCCATTTAATGTATCAGCTATTGCAATTGCTTTGAGTCCTCCTATTATTGCATAGAAAAAACCAATTATACCTATAACCCATACTGTAATCCATATACTTGCCTCATAACTTATTCCGAAAGTATTTTGCAAATCAAATATCTGACTTAGAGCAATAGCTCCGGAATAAAGTGTAGTAGGAAGTAAATTTAATACATATAGCAATAAAAATAATATTGAAACGGTTTTCTTAACACCAGAATCATATCTGTCCTCAAGAAAATCCGGTACTGTTGTTATTCCTTGTTTCAAATATCTTGGCAACAAAAACATAGCCACTACAACAAGTACAAGTCCTGAAGTAACTTCATACGCCATATTACTCATATTACCACTGTAAGCTTGTGCACTCATACCAACAAAGTTTGCTGCACTTAAATTTGCAAGCAAAAGTGATGATCCTATAACTGCCCCCGTTAAGCTACGTCCACCTAAAAAGTATGAATCCTTGGACACATTCTTCTTGTTATTACCTCTTATTTTTAAATAAGTAAACACTCCGACTGAACCCGTAAAAAATAAAAACGACAAAATAATTAAGTTTTGCATAACACATCTCCATATCTTTAGTTTGCTTTATTTTAGTATAAAAACTTTTTTAGGATTATAATTATTCTACTCTATGAGTTCCCTCTCCAATTCCTGTGGAATAAAAGCTTGGCTCGTAACCGATTCTTTTTGTATACTTATCTTTCACTCTACTGATAAATGATTCTATCTTATCTTTTTTTACTACTGCAATTGCACACCCTCCAAACCCTGCACCTGTCATCCTTGCACCTATGCATCCATCTGTAAGCAGTGCTTCCTCTACAATTGTGTCAAGTTCTTTTCCTGTAACTTCATATAAATGTTTTAATGAATCATGAGATTCCATAAGCAACCTTCCGAATTCAATAAGATCTCCATTATTTAAACAATTAAATGCTCTTATTACTCTTGCGTTTTCATATACTGCATGTTTTGCTCTATTTTTAATCCTTTCATCTGTAAATAAATTCTCTATTTCATCAAATTCTTCTGGCTTCAATTCACATAAATTTTTTATGTCTTTTACCGTTCTTATTACTTCTAGTGCTTTTTCACATTCAGCTCTTCTTTCATTATATTTTGATTCATTAAGTGCACGCCTTTTATTTGTATTCATTATGACAATATCACAATCTAAAAGGTTAACATCTGCATAATTATATTCTAACGTCTCACAATTAAGAAGAATAGCCTTAGCTGTTTTGCCCATTAGAATTGCAAATTGATCCATAATTCCACAATTCACACCAACAAAATCATTTTCAGCTTTTTGTGACATTTTAACTAATTCTATCTTATCAATGCTGCCCTTATTAAATAGATTATTAACTATTTCAGCTGTAAGAACCTCCAATGACGCTGAGGAAGATAGCCCCGCACCATTTGGTATATTACCGCTTATTAAAATATCCATGCCTTTAACATCATATCCGTTATCTTTCATTATTTTTATTACGCCTTTGGGATAATTAGCCCAGTCATCTTCCACAATATATTTTATATCCTTCAAATTTGAATTAACCACTAAATCGAAATTTGTGGAAGCAAAGTTAATTTTATCATCTTCTCTTATTTTAACCAAACCATAAATTCCAAAATCTAAAGCGCAAGGGAAAACAAATCCACCATTGTAATCAATGTGTTCCCCTATAAGATTTATTCTTCCTGGCGAGAAAAATGTACAATCGCTATTTTCCCCATAAATTTTTGTGAATATCTCCTTAAGCTTTTTAATATCCATATTAGTACCTCCAAATTATTTAGTAGAATATTTTTTGTAATATTTGTTAAACCTGTTATCAGCATAAAGCCGCGGTAGAAAACCTTTTCTTTTATCATTAATTTTAAAACGTACTCTTATAAGTACGCAAGTTTAACTTAAATAGAATCAATAGAAAACCTTTTCTTTTATGATTACATGGTAGCATATATACTTTACTTATACAATACTATTTTAGTGAACATCTTTTAAACAAACGATAATCTATCTCTATATTATGATTGAAATTTAAAAAAAAGGACCTTAAAGGTCCTTTTTTAACTTATATTTATTTAGCCAAATCTTCTATAGAATCAATGTCCATATATGTCGGAACAACTAAACCTATTTTAGCGCCCTCTAGATTTGGTCCTAGATCTTCAACTTTACCTTTGTAATCTTCTATATATTTTGCATGGGTACCTGGTAACCAAGCTGCAACAATAGCATCAACATCTCCATTACCTACCGCAGCCCACATAGGCCCAGCATCAACTTGAGTAAGTTTAACTTCGTATCCCATATCTTCCAGTGCTAATCCAATTACATTAGTAGAAGCAATTTCTGTATCCCAAGCAACATAAGCAAGCTTGATTTCTTTACCATCTACTTTTTCTGTTCCTTCTGTCCACTTGCTTACTTTTTCTTTATTATCAGTAATCCATTGTCTTGCAATTTTCTTTGCGTCTTTGCCTGCGTTAATTTCTAGCATTACAGATTCAGAGTCTGATGGTTCCCAAACAAATTGGTCTAATATTTTATAAGCATTAGGATCATCCTTTTTTAAATCCTTACGTACTACTGTGTTTATATGCTCAGCATCACCAAAAGATTTTTTAGGGTCTTTTAAATATTTCAAATCATATTTACTAAACATCCAGTGAGGTGACCAACCAGTAATTATAATTGGTTCTTTTTTTGCATAAGCATCTGCAAGCGCTTGTGTCATAGCAGCGCCTGAACTGCTCTGTACTTTAAATTTTGTGTCATAGTCTTTCATAGCTTTTTCAGCAGCTTGCATTACGCCTGCCCCAGCATCTATACCTGTAATCTTATAATCCATTTGCTCACCATAAGTTGCATCAGCTTTTTTTGTTCCTTCACCGCTTTTACTACTACATCCAACAAAAGTTAGAGCTACTAGACTAAAGGCTACCATACTAATTTTTTTCCAATTGTTTTTAATCATAAATTTATTCCTCCTTTTATTATATATGTATATTAGTTTGTCAATATTTCTAACAAATTATTATTTGAATTTAACTTTTAACCATTACTTTTTTTATTTAGTGCTTGTGTTATTCTGTCTAGTATCATCGCTAATATAACAATAGCAATTCCCGAAGCAAAACCTTGTCCGGCTTCATTTCTTGTTACCGCTCTAAAAACTTCAACACCTAACCCATCTGCACCAATCATTGAAGCTATAACTACCATAGATAGCGATAACATAATTGTTTGGTTAACTCCTGCCATAATTGTGTTTTTTGCAAGTGGTAGTTGTACTTTAAATAGTTTCTGAGTAGGGGTTGAACCAAAGGCATTTGCTGCTTCAATCAATTCTTCAGAAACTTGGCGAATACCAAGATTAGTTAACCTTACCACTGGGGGCATTGCAAATATAACAGATGCAATAATTCCTGGTACCATTCCTATTCCAAAGAAAGAAACAGCTGGTATTAAATAAACAAATGCAGGCATTGTCTGCATAAAGTCTAATACTGGTGTTATTATATTTTGAACCGTTTTGTTTTTTGACATCCAAATTCCAACAGGAACTCCTATTAGAATTGATATTGAACTAGACGTTAATATAAGTGACAGAGTAAGCATTGTTTGTTCCCAATATCCAAGATTTTGTATTAATAGTAATCCTAGTAATGCAAATACAGATAATCCCCATTTTTTCTTGGTTAAGAATATAGTTAATGCTACCACAAGTAAAATAAAAACTAATGGCGGTATAGCTATTAAAGCATCACTTAAACCAGTTACAATGCCATCAAGCAAATCTTTAATTGGTTCAAAAAACCATTGAGCATTTTCTCTAAGCCATGCTACAAGCATGTCAGCCCATTTAACTATTGGTAATTGTGGTATTTGTGTCATTTAGATTCACCTCATTTCCTGCAAGAGCCGCAAGGACTGCACCTCGAACTATAATTCCTTTTAATATCTTATCTTCAACAACAGCTACTGGTACAGGTGAATTATGGATTATCTCAAATAAATCATTTAATGATAAATCTGGAGCAACTACAGGAACATCTGTAATCATAACATCATAGATATCCTTATTTCCATTTTTCACTGCTTCTGATGCAGCATCTGCAGTTACAACACCAAGGAATTCTCTGTTTTTATTAACAACATAAATACTTGAAATTCCAGCTTGCTTCATACGTTGTAGTGCAACTCGAGGACCATGCTTTTCCACCTCTATAGTTTCCGGACGCTTCATAACATGTTGTGCTGAGAAAACCTTTGATCTATCTACGTCTTCAACAAATTTTCTAACATAATCATCAGCTGGGTTTGTCATGATTTCTTCTGGAGTACCAATCTGTGCAATTATTCCATCTTTCATTATTGCAATCCTATCTCCAATTTTAAGTGCCTCATCTAAGTCATGAGTTATAAATATAATTGTTTTATGCATAGATAATTGTAATCCTAAAAGTTCATCTTGCATCTCTTTACGAATCAATGGGTCTAGTGCTGAAAATGCTTCATCCATGAGTAGAAT
This sequence comes from Clostridium sp., assembly GCF_050717635.1. GTDB lineage: Bacteria > Bacillota > Clostridia > Clostridiales > Clostridiaceae > Clostridium_AD. The sequence goes on along the minus strand of NZ_JBOITO010000003.1, from coordinate 135,075 downwards.
ATCAGGATCATTAGCTAACGCTCTTGCAAGCCCTACCCTTTGCTTCATTCCTCCTGATAATTGACTTGGATATTGATCTGCATATCCTACAAGTCCTACCATTTCTAATGATTTACGAGCAATTTCTTGAATTTCACTTTTCTTCATTCCTTGTACTTCCAGTCCATATCCAGCATTTTCCAATATAGTACGATGAGGAAATAATCCGAATCCCTGAAAAACCATGCTTAGTTTTTTTCTTCTGGTTTGTCTTAATTTGTTTTTATCCATTATTGCTAAATCTTCACCATCTACTAATACACTGCCCGCGTTTGGCTCAATTAGGCGATTTATTAATCTAACAAGAGTGGATTTTCCACTTCCTGACAATCCCATAATCACAAAAACTTCTCCAGCCTGCACTTCAAAGGATACCCTATTTACACCTACTGTCATTCCAGTTTCTTTTAGAATATCTGTTTTTGACTTTCCTTCTTCTAAAAGCCTAATTCCGTGTTTAGGGTTTTTGCCGAAAATTTTGGTCAAACCTTTAACTTCAATTTTTAACATTTATCCACCTCTTTCTTTAGTTAAACTGCATTATTAAATATGTACAATAATCATTCCGATTAATATCACATTCCTTAATTGTACCAAATTTTCCTAAGAAAATCAACCTTGCAACAAATATCGACACACTTAGTACATAATTTTATGAACAATATTAAAACTTCATGAATAATATCATATTTAGTTTATACCATTAATATTAATTTATTCGTTTAATTACATATCATATTTCTAGATTAAAAACACCTTGAATTCCATAGAAGTATTCTTTACAAAATACAAGGATGTCTATAATTTTTAAATCAGAAAAAATAAAAATAATTAGGAGGAGCTTACGCTCCTCCTAATTATTTTCTTACCTTTATTAAATTTCTAACGTCCCCAAGAATAGCTCTTGGAACTGGTAAATCAAGCATTGTTTTTAATCCTGGCTCTGCATTCATTACAAGTGGAATCATATTAACACATATAGCTATTGTAGCAATTCCACCTGGTATTTCTGGTTTTATTTGAAGGTTCAAGTCTGGAACACCCTTAATAGTTACATAATCTCCAGTATCAATATTCTCCATTTCTGGTTTGATCTGTTGAGGATGTTCCATTGTGATAAATAATTTATCTCCTAAATCTGCAAATCCTAATTGTTTACATCCAGCAACGTCTCCAGCTTTTACTGAAACAATATCAGTACTACGTGGAATAGTTGTTAAAATCGGTGATTTTTCTTGCCTAATATTATTAAGCTTTATATTAAATGCTTCTTCAAACATTCCAAAGGATTGTAAAAATCCAACATGTCCATCTATTGTATTGTCTTTAACGCCTTGTATAAATTCTTCTTTTTTGAGTCCTATTCCTTGCTCAACCATAACTGCTTTACCAAAGCAAGCTAGGTCATTAACTCTAGTAGCGTTTATGCTATCAACTGTATCACAAACTCCTGTAAGCATTATGGCAACTAAATCCATTATAAAGCCTGGATTTACTCCAGTTCCTAATATAGAAACCTTATTTTCTTTAGCAATTCTATCCATTTCATCTGATAATTCGTTATCTAGTGCCCTTGGGTAGGACATTTCTTCTGCTGTTGTTACAACATCCATGCCAGCTTCTGCAGCCATTTTTATTAATGGGAATACAACTTTCGTAAACGAAGCTGTGGCCATAAGACAAACATCTGCATAACCTTTCTTTATAACATCTTCAGCATTTTTTGTAACTATGCAAGAATTATCTTCACTCGCTTCTACACCTAATACTTCATAAAGTTTTTTAGAAACTTTACTCGGATCCATATCTATAGCACCTACGATAGTAAACCCCTCTTTATTAAGTACCATTTTAGCAATACCGCTTCCCATTACGCCAAGTCCCCAAACTACTACTCTTATCTTATTTTTCATAATATTTTCCTCCTCATAATTTTATAAATTATTATAATACTTTTCAACATAAGGGGAGGTCATAGCTGCTAAAAGACAACCATAATCTATTTTAAAGTCCACTATATCTCCCACTATTAGTTCTTTTTCACAATCCGTTACATCTATAATTAGATGATCACTACTTGCACCAAAAATACTTATATTATGGTCAATTGGAACTAACCCTTCCAGTCTTATATCTTGTCTTCCTACTGCAATAATAGCTCTTTTTCTTATTCCTTCATCTTTAAAATTAGGTTTATTACCAAAAGCATCCATTCCTATAATACCCCTTGGTAATGTTGGTTTGCTCTTTATTTCAATTATTTCACCCTTTAATATAAAAACATCTTCATAACAATTAGGCACAGAGAGTCCATAAGCAGTTTCCCTACCAAGAACTATTGACTCACCTATCCTAAGCTGATTAATTTCTTCTGGCATAGTACCATTCATAACCATATAAAGACTACTAGAGTTTCCTCCTGAAATTACGGATAAACTAAGTCCAAAGGTTTTTTCTACATCCCATTTTAACTCTATAAGTTTCCCCAAGTTTTCTCTATCAGGAATTACTCCACCATAACAAGTAAGATTCGTGCCCAGTCCAATTAACTTAATATTATCTAATTTTACTATTTCTTTAACTATGGAACCTACATCCTCAGCTAATACTCCCTCTCTTAAATCTCCTAAATCTACCATTAGTATAATATTATGAATTTTATTTAAATCTTGTGAAGCTTCACCCAGCTTCACAATTGTAGAAAGCTCCGAATTTAAGCTTACATCACTATATTTTGCAACCTCATATGCTTCACTTATCATTGGAATTCTAAGCATCATCTTATTACAATTTAAATCATTCATTTTTTTTAAATTCATAATTCTAGAATCTGCAACTGATTTAACTCCAGCGCTAAGTATAGTCTCAACAATAGGCTTATTTGCACAAAAGACTTTAGTTACCATAGTAACCTCTATATACGTTTTATTACACATGGCTAATACATTCTTTACGTTGTGTGTTAATTTTGCTAAATCCACTTCCACACAAGGATAAATCTTTTTCATATAGCTACTCTCCTTCTTCTAAACTAGACTACTCTCTTCATCAATTTCCATATCCATTGTTATGCCTAAACTTTGAATTAAAAGTGCTTTTGCAACTTCACTATTTTCTCTACTTAGAACCCCGGCACATGCCATAATATAGTTTTTATCTAGAAGTACTTTAGCAGCTTTTTTAGGTAACATCGTAACCTCATCCTTTAAGTATCTTATTGTAAGGAGTAAGTCTTCACCCTTAGGAAGCCTTGTGAGTGCTCCTCCAGTGCCTATTATATATTTAACCTCAGATAAATCTTTACCATAAGCCACAAAACCACTTTCGCCATCATATTTTCTTTTTATGAACCCTACGTGCCTATCTATTGCAACATCTATAGCTTTTTTCGACAAAAGTCTACTTGCATTTATATCCTCTACTTCTTTAGGTATAGCTTTTATATGTCGACTTATATCTTCCACAGTATATCCACCTAAATCCCTAGGGTCAAGTAAATCTATAAGATTTTTGCTATTAATAAAAACTCCAAGATCCCCTTCTACAGTTCTTTTAGCCTTTGGTTCAGGATTTATTAGCATATCTAAAACTGCACTGCTTCCTTCCGTAACAGAATGTACATCTGTGGTAGCACCACCTACATCAAAAACCACCAGGTCTCCTATCATTTCATACAAAACTTTTGAGCTTTCCATAACTGCTCCTGGAGTTGGCATTATGCTTCCATTTACCATTTCTTTTATTTTATTCATCCCAGGAGCTTTTACAATATTCTTTTCAAAAGCCTGTTGTATTATTCTTCTTGCTGGTTCCACATTCAATGTATCCACCATTGGATATACGTTATCAATAACATAAATCTCTTGTCCGTAAAAGATATCTTTTATTTCTTCTTGATTTTCAATATTTCCACAGTATACAATAGGAATGCTAAATTTTTCCTTACTTATAAGTTCTGCATTATAAAGAGCAGTCTCTCTTTCACCATAATCCGTTCCCCCAGCAATCATTATCATGTTAGGACTTATATCATGGATTCTCTTTAAATCACTTTTTCTCATCTTACCAGCAGTAACCATTTTTATGATACCACCAGCACCAAGGGCAGCTTCTCTAGCAGCCTTAACCGTCATCTGCTGCATAAGTCCATGAACAGTTATACGAAGACCACCTGCCGCACTTGATGTAGCTAGCATTTTTTCCCATGTAATTGACTCCTGAATTTGATTTTCTATATCTTTTATTGCACTTTTGAGTCCCATAGTTACATCACCATCTGTTACTGTGGTACAGCTTTTACCTTGAAAAGGGATGTTTACAGAAACGCGGCCCTTATCGTCATAGGCTACATTAAAAGCTGTAACTAAAGTGGTAGTGCTACCTATTTCAGCAACTAGATAATCTACCTTCACAAGAATTCCCTCCTTTTACGATTCTTCCTCTTCTTCAATATCAGGAATACCCATTAACCTTTTTATTATGAAGGATGCAACACCTGTACCATTTGATCCACGTCCAAACCCAACATCCATACCGTTTGCTTTAGCTATTTCATCTGTTACTTGTGTTCCACCTGAAATAAGTATAATTTTATCCCTTACCCCTTTTTCTATGCAAAGATCACTAAGCTTTCTCATATTCTTTATATGGACATCATTATGAGAAATAATTGTACTACAAAGTATTGCTTGAGCTTTAGATTCTATAGCAGCATCCACTAACTTTTCAATTGGACAAGAAGTTCCAAGATAAAGTGCATCTATACCAAACCTTTCTACACCACCATGTTTAATATCTATAATTTCTCTTAGTCCAACTGAATGTTCATCTTCTCCTACTGTTCCAGCAGCAATTTTTATTGGGTGCTCTTTTACGTAATCTTTCATAACTTGATTTGAGAGCACTTTTCTTCTTTTGGGAAGTACTAATTCATCTCTTTTTACAGGAGTAAAATCGCAAACACCCTTAATTTCTACAAGGCAACCTTCAGCTTTTTGAAGTACTTGTTTATGAAGAATTTCTACATCTTTTAAGTTCATTCTCTTACCCATTTCAATGGCTGCCGCTTCAGCAATTTGTTCGTTTTCAGGAATAAATAAAGTAATCTTTACGTACCCATCTTTAGCCCATTGAACTTCAGGAACCACAGTTCCATCTTCTTTAACTTTTTCCATTCTCTTAAATACATTATCATTCTGGTCTAATTCATCTATATATTGGATTTTTGAATGGTCACATAATGTACACTCAGAAATAGGATCGCAAGCTTTTTTATATTCACTTGGAACATTATTAAATCCAAAGTGACCACAAACTGGTGCATAATAATCACTGTCTCTCAGAACTATTGTGTCCACAGCATCTCCGCCGTCCATCTTTCTTGAAATACCGTCATCATTTCTTTCTGGATACTCACCTGAATCTATAAAGAATCCTGAATCAACTGCTTTAAAATATCCTCCTACCTCTACCATTTCCTCAAGGAACAATATAGCTCTTTCTTCTAATTCTCTAGCTTTTTCAGGTAAATAACCAGTCTTTTTAAGTTCTATCATGTCCATTAGTCCATCCATACCTAAAAACGACTGTTTTGCAGTATTTATAGCATGAATATTATTATAATGCCACGGAACATTACGTCCTTCATCAGGGGTTATAGTACTTTGAATATCAACTGAAGTTAATTCTGAAATTAATAAATTAAGTGTATGACCAACTGTAGCTTCTCTTTCACAAGATTCTACATATTTTGTATTCATTTGAGCCCTCATTTTATATTTTTTAAAGAAATGTCTAAGAGCTACTGCATAAGGCAAGTCATATCTCATACAAGGAGCTGGTGCTGAAGTTGGTGGTACAGTTGAAAGCGCAATATTTTCTGGTTTCATACCTACCAGTTCTGAGAAACAAGAATTTATTGCATGTTGTACCATAAGTTCTGGCATTACTTTATATCCCTTCATAGCTGTTGCATTTGCATTATGTGCACCATCAATTTGAAGAATTTCTGCAAAAGCCATTACACCTTTTGCAACTGCTGCATCTACAAAAGATCTATACATATTTATGTTCCTATAAAGCACGTTATATTGTGGATCTTGATGAGCTCCGTTAACGCCTTCTTCTGCGAACATAACTGCTACATCAGGACCAGCCACACCGGATACATAGGAATGGAAATTAATTCTTCTCCCTACTTCTTCTTCTATTAAATCTATAGCTTTTCTTGTTGCCCTAACTTCTTTTCTAGTTATTGGTACGCCGCCTATACCCTCTGGACTTCCTTCGAGTAGTCCGTCAAAATGACTTTGTCCCATTGTCCTTATTACCATTAAATGATCAGCACCATGCCAGGCTGCCATTCTCATTCTTCTTATATCATCTTCAAATCTTCCTGACGCTATTTCTGTGGTAATGACAGGTCTTGGCTGAGGGTCTATACCTTCAAAACTTCTTGATGCTGGGAGGCCATGACTTTTCTTAAGTGGAGCTGATATTTCATGATAAGTGAATTCTCCCACTTTTCCTTCTTTATTTTCTTCTCTCCAGTGCCAACCTCTCCATTTTGGCTCATACTTATCTAAGTCTTTTAATATTTCTTCTACATTAAGCTTTACATTTTCTTCTAACTTGTGGACCATTACTTGTCACTTCCCTTCATTTTTTCTGATACTTTATCCCAACCTATACCACTAGCTAATTCTTCACCTGCTTTAAGGTAATCCATGTGCTTTAGTTTTGCGTAAGTTAAAATGACATTTCCAATACCTTTTCCTAGTAAGTTGTACTTTGTACCATAATCAATTAATGGTTTTGCCTGTAAACTTGAAAATCCCATTCTTAAAACTACAGACCGCTCAATAGCTGGGGAGGTATGGGTATAAGCTAAATCCACTATTGGTTTTACGATTTTTTCTGTTAAACTCCAAAATCTATCATATAATTGCTCCTCTGTTAGTCCCTTTAAATGCTCACTTCTTTTCTCAAAATCATCTTCTCTTTTCATAAATTAATTTCCTCCTAACATATTTGAACATTGTGCTCATTTAAAATTTCTACTACTTTTTCGCAGCTTAGTTTTGTTTCTACGGATAAAAAATCAATATCAACCTGATCAACTTTATTATCTGTTAATCTATTTATTATATTTTTCATGTAGGATTTTTTTAATCCTTCCATATCTATATCTGTTACTTTAACCACTGATGGATGAGACGGAATTACTATATTGACCCCAGGCACTTGCTCTTTCGGATCCCCTACATAAACCTTAATTCCGTTGTCTTTAGCAAAATTAAGCTGTGGTATTAAATGTTTTCCCGCTCCTGTATATTCTGTCTCTTGGACAACTATTATGGCATCATCATCATATTCCTGAGCAATTGCAAAAGCAGCTACAAGAGAAACGTTTCCTGCTGGTCCTCTTTCTAGTCCTTCAAGCTGCGCTAATATTTCTGTCATCCAAAATACTTCACCTTGAGTGGTAGTTACATATCTGTCTAAATACCTTAGTGGTCTAGCAGCGCTTCTCGGTACATCTGATCTATCAGGGTACGTCATAAATGGAATTCCAAACCCTGTATGTCCCGTAGTAAACGATTTTTTATTAAAGTCTATATCTGACGCCATATGAAGGCCTGAAAGATCAACTGATGCTCCTATTATCTTTGTATCCAAAGCACCTGCCTTAATAAGTCCTCTTGCAGTACCTGTAACATTTCCACCGCCTGCATGGGTTATAATAACCGCCTCAGGATCTTTACCTAACTTTTCTCGACACTGCTCAGCTATTTCATATCCTAGTGTTTCAATACCGGCAACGCCGTAAGATGAATATAATGATGCATTATAATATTTTGTATCCTCTAGAATTTTAAGGTAAGAGTAGAATAATTCTGGACCTACAGTAAGTCTAACAACTTCTGCTCCAAACCCCTCACACTTTCTTCCCTTTTCCAATATTTCTGGTTGGCCTATTTTTTTTGAATCATAACATTCATTGGCAATTATACACTTAAGACCTCTAATGTTAGCTTGTGATGCAACCGCAGCCCCATAGTTACCCGAAGTTGCTGCTCCTACGCCTTTGTACCCTCTCTTCATTGCGTCAAATACAGATATACAAGCTCTCCTATCTTTAAAACTTCCAGAGGGGTTACAACTTTCATCCTTTATAAATATTCTAGCCGCATGTCCAGTTTTGGAAGTCTTTCTCGCCAGCTTAGTAATATTTTTAAGTTCTAAAAGTGGAGTATTTCCTACGCCCACCTCATTTTGGATTTCTTTGATTTCTTCTAAACAATATCCAACATCTTTCATTAGTCCCTCGTAATTAAATGAAAGCTTCCCAGTTTCATATTTACTATAATCTATTCCTATAGACTCAAGAATTATTTCATTCTTTCGTGCCATAAGCTCTTCATATTTACTCATGCTTTATAACCTCCTCTTATAACCAAACTTAAGTTGCAATTTTATTGTGCTATTATAACTTTAGCTTGTTTTCCTATATTACCTATTTCTTCAACGTATTTACCATAAGTATGATAATATCCTGGCTCTACATCTACAACTGTGCCTCTGACAATTCTACCTACATTAGTTTCAACTTCTACCTCATTTCCCAGCTCACAGTCACTAGTACACCTGCCACGCGTCCAACACTTAAGAGGCGTCTTTTTTGTCTCATCTGGTATGTTTTCGGCTCTATCTTCTGGTATTAAAACGATTTCTTCTACTTCAACAAAGGTACCTTTTTTTATCATCATTCACACCTCCAAAATAAAAAATTATTATTAACAGTACTTTATTACTATAAAGCAAATACCGTGCCAAAAATAAAACACATGTATTTAAGCCATTGGCCCAAATACACGTGCTGATTAATCGCAAAATATTCTGCGTTTTTATACAAAAATAAATAAATGTGTGAGTTGTCAGTACTTACAGAGATTATTATGCATGCAAAATATCTTGCATGTATAGCAAATTTTTTTGCCATTCCTATAATTACTCTATAATTTCGTATATTTTTATTTTGTATTGCAAATTTTGCCTTGAAATACTTAGTTCTCTAGCAGCTTTGCTAACATTATAATTATTCTTTTTTAATATCTTTTCTATAATGTTCTTTTCAATACCATTCATATAATTTTCTAGTACAAAACTCTCGTCTAGATTTAATATAATATCCGGATAGTTTTTACTGTTTTCATATACCACTCTGGAATCAAAATAGTTTTCTATTAAAAACGAGTTATTTTCAGCCATATTTATCGCAGCTTCAATAACATTAGTTAGCTCGCGGATATTCCCTGGCCAATTATATTCCTGAAGTTTTCTCATCATAATTTCATCGATTCCTCTTATATTCTTACCTAAAATTTTATTGTATTTCTGAATTAATTTATCTACGAATATTGGAATATCCTCTTTTCTCTCTCTTAGTGGAGGGATATTTATTCTCAATACACATAACCTATAATAGAAATCTTTTCTTAATTTACCATTCTCAATAAGCTTCTCTGGTTCTTCATTTAATGTAGCTATTATTCTAACATCAACATCTATATTTTTAGTACTTCCTACTGGTCTTATATATCCCTCTTGAAGTACTCTTAAAAGTTTAGATTGAAGATATGGTTCTAGTGAATTAACTTCATCTAATAGAAGAGTTCCATGGTTTGCTTCTTCAAATAGTCCTTTTTTATTCTCCGCCCCTGTAAATCCACCTTTTTCTGTACCAAAAAGCATTCCCTCAAGTAATAGTGCAGGAATAGTTGCACAATTTATAGGTATAAAAGGCTTATCTTTTCTTGCTCCTCCATAATGAATACTTTGAGAAAAAACTTCTTTTCCTGAACCAGTTTCTGCATATAATAATACAGAGGAACTTGACATGCTAGCTTTTTTAGCCTTCTCTATAACAAGTTTCATAGCAGGATTATCACCATATATATCATTAAAAGTATAATGTCTCTTCTTCTTTTTATCTGGGTTTTGCAATTTACAAATACTTTCAGTTAGTTCTTTTAGCTGAGTCATATCCTTAGCTATTTCAATAACTGCTATAATCTTATTATCTACAGTTACTGGCAGTGTAGTATTTATAGTAGTAACTTTTTTCTTATATCCATTACCATAATGTTGTATTAAATCTACAATTTTTTCACCAGTTTTTAATACACTCATAATAGTAGAATCATCATCTTTTACATCCTCTAAATACTCACTAACCTTTTTACCTATTACTTCATTAAGTTCTACTCCTTCTACTTTTCCCATGGCACTATTATAATATACAGTTTTGCCATCACTATCTACTACTTGAATTCCTTCTTCCAAATTTTCTAATAAACATTCTAGTATCTTTTCTGCGCTGGGCAATTTCCTCTCCATACTACCCGTCCCCTCTTTTGATTTATTTATAACAAACCATGTAATTGCTTACATTACATTCATAATAAAAGAGTAATCTATAATAGATTACTCTTTTATTATGAATGTACTACTAATATAAGTCAATTACTCTTTAACTATTTTAAGAACGTTTCCCCCATTAACATCATATCAACATTTTTTGCAACACATCTACCTTCTTTTATGGCTTTCACAATAAGTGATTGACCACTTCTTAAATCCCCTGCGGCAAATACTTTATTTATATTTGTTGCATAATTAGAATCTGTACACACATTTCCACGTGCATCAAGTGTAAGTCCCAAGTCATGAATAAGGCCCTCATGCTGCGTATGGAGAAAACCCATAGCTAAAATAATTAAATCCGCCTCTATAACAAATTCACTATCCTCTATTTCACTCATCTGTCTCTGTCCACTTTCATCTGTAACCCATTGAACTCGTACGCATTGTAATTTCTTTACTGCGTCTTTTTCTCCAATAATTTTTTTAGTACTTACACACCATTCGCGCGTGCAACCTTCTTCATGAGAAGTTGTAGTTTTCAGCGTGAGTGGATAAGTAGGCCAAGGCATAGTCATATCCCTTTCAACTGGTGGTTTGGGCATAATTTCAAGCTGAACAACCTGTTTTGCTCCCTGTCTTATTGCAGTTCCAACGCAGTCCGACCCTGTATCTCCTCCCCCAATAACGACCACTACTTTATCCTTAGCACTGATCTGCTCCTCTACATTTTCCCCGGAATTATTTTTATTTTGTATTTTCAAATATTTCACTGCAAAATGTACGCCTGTAAGTTCCCTTCCCTCTATATTTAAATCTCTAGAAACCGTAGATCCACCAGTTAAAATAATCGCATCAAAGTCCTTAAGTAGAGTATCAACTTTTATATCTACACCTACATTTATTGAAGTTTCAAAACGAACGCCTTCTTCTATAAGTAAATTTAATCTTCTATCTATGATTTTCTTTTCTAATTTAAAGTCTGGTATTCCATACCGTAGTAAGCCTCCAATTTTCTGTGCTCTCTCAAATACAGTAACAGTATGACCCACTGAGTTAAGTTGAGCACTTGCGGCAAGCCCTGCTGGACCCGATCCAATCACAGCTATTTTTTTATTTGTTCTAATCTTAGGATGTTTAGCACGTATAAACCCTTCTTTAAAAGCCCTTTCAATGATACTAAGTTCAATATCCCTTATGCATACGGCTTTTCTATTTATTCCAAGTGTACAAGCCCCTTCACAAGGAGCTGGACATAATCTACCCGTGAATTCTGGAAAGTTATTTGTAAGACTTAATCTCTTATAGGCTTTCTTCCAATTCTCATTGTAAACCATATCGTTCCAATCTGGTACCAAATTCCCAAGTGCACATCCCCAATTGCAAAAAGCTATTCCGCAACTCATGCACCGTGAAGCCTGTTCTGCTAGTTCACTATCTTCAAGAGATATATAAACCTCGTTATAATCTTTGACTCTTTCCTCAACTTTTCTTTTTGTAAAGTTTTTACGAGTATATAGCTTAAATGCTCCTAATTTTCCCATCTTACACCCCCTCAATCTGGGACATTTTTTTCTTTTGCTCTAAAATTAATTTATACGCTGGTGGAATGACTCTTTTAAACATACCGGAATATTTTTTCCAATTTTCTATTATAACTTTTGCTCTCATACTATTTGTATATTCATAATGTTCTTTAATTAAATCATATAATATTGTTGTTTCATCTTTACTTAATGCATCAATTTCTAACATTTTCATGTTTACCTTTTGCTTAAAATTTTCATCTTCATTAAGAATATATGCTATACCACCGCTCATTCCGCCACCAAAATTTTGTCCGAAATCGCCTAATACAACCACAGTACCGCCTGTCATATATTCACAGCAGTGATCTCCAACACCTTCTACAACCGCCGTAGCTCCACTATTTCTTACTGCAAATCGTTCTCCAGCTAGACCACTTACAAATAATTTACCACTAGTTGCTCCATATAAAATTGTATTTCCAGCTATATAATTTTCTTCTGGTTTAAATGTAGCACTACTAGGCGCTTTTATTACAATTTTAGCTCCAGATAACCCCTTTCCTACGTAATCATTGGCTTCACCTTCAAGTATTAAAGTTAACCCTGCTACGCCAAAGGCTCCAAAACTCTGTCCTGCTGAACCGGTGAAATTGAAAACAATTGTATCCTCTTTAAGCCCAATTGCACCATACTTTGTAGCAATCTTTCCACTTAACATTGCCCCTACACTTCTGTGAACATTTTTAATCTCTAAACTTCCTCTTACATTTTTTTCATCATCTAACGCCGGCTGTGCCATTGCTATTAGTGTATGATCCATTGCACTATCAATACCATGTTCTTGTTTCATTACGCAATATGGTTTTATTCTTTTGGGCATATAAGGTCTATATAATATGCTTGACAAATCTAAATCATTTGCCTTAAAGTGATCTATACTCTTATTTACTTTCATTTTGTCGGTTCTTCCGATCATTTCATTCATGTTTCTAAATCCAAGTTCAGCCATATATTCTCTTACCTCAGATGCCACAAATGTAAGGAAGCGCATTAAATATTCTGGTTTGCCTTTAAAATTCTTTCTCAGCTCCACATCTTGCGTCGCACATCCCATATCACAAGTATTGCAATGACAATTCCGTAGCATGGTACATCCCATTACCACTAAGGCTGTAGTTGCAAAACCAAATTCTTCTGCTCCCAGAAGTGCAGCAACTACAACGTCTTTACCGGTCTTTAATTGTCCATCTGTTTGCAGGGTCACTCTACTTCTTAAATTATTGAGTAACAATGTTTGATGCGTCTCAGACAGCCCAATCTCCCAAGGTATTCCTGCATTTCTTATAGATGAAAGCGGCGCTGCTCCGGTCCCCCCATCATGACCACTAATAAGGATCATATCAGCGTGGGCTTTAACAACCCCTGCTGCAATGGTACCAATTCCTATTTCCGAAACAAGTTTAACACTAATTCTACTTTCAGGATTTACACATTTTAAGTCATATATAAGTTGTGCTAAATCTTCTATAGAATAAATATCATGGTGGGGTGCTGGGGATATTAAATCTATTCCTGGTGTTGAATTTCTGATTTTCGCTATATACTCATTTACTTTTTTGCCTGGCAAATGCCCACCCTCACCAGGTTTTGCACCTTGCGCTACTTTAATCTGAAGTTCATCTGCATTTACAAGATAATTGGTATTAACTCCAAAACGCCCAGTAGACACCTGCTTTATTGCACTTCTTTTGTCATCTCCATTATTATCCACTACAAATCTTGTTTCATCTTCGCCACCTTCACCGCTATTGCTTTTTCCCCCAAGTCGGTTCATTGCAATTGCTATACTCTCATGAGCTTCCTTACTTATAGATCCTATGGACATGGCACCAGTACAAAATCTTTTTATAATTTCGCTGATTGGTTCTACTTCTTCTATAGGGATTGCATGTCCCTGCGTGAATTCAAACAATCCTCTAATTGTACATAAATTCTTGCTTTGCTCATTTATTAACTTTGCATATTCTTTATAAACTTCATAATTGTTAGTTTTAGTAGCAAATTGGAGCTTATATATACTTTCAGGATTAAACAAATGGAATTCTCCATTGCTCCTCCATGAATATAATCCACCAACTTCTAACTCAGAATTTGTTCTTCTAAGTCTATTAAAAGCTGTATTATGTCTCATTAATACTTCTTTTGCAATGGTATCTATTCCTATTCCACCAATTCTAGCAGGGTTGCCTCCAAAATATTTATTTATTACATCTTCATTAATTCCAAGGGTCTCAAATACTTGTGCTCCATGATAACTTTGCATCGTACAAATACCCATCTTAGATAGAATTTTTAAAAGCCCTTTATTGATTGCATTTATATAGTTAACAATTGCCATCTTAGCATCTACTTCTTTAATTTCGCCTTTATCTACCATATCTCCTATAGTTTCAAAAGATAGATATGGATTTATTGCAGAGGCACCATAGGCTGTAAGAAGTGCAAAATGTGTAGTTTCTCTTGCTTCTCCTGTTTCAATTATTATAGCTACTCTTGTCCTTGTTTTTTCCGCAATTAAATGTTGGTGTATACTGGAAACTGCAAGAAGACTTGGTATAGCAGCTTCATAGCCATCTATTTTTTTGTCACTCAAAATAATTATATTATAACCTTCTTGAATTCTTTTAGAAGCCCGCTTACAAATTAGCTCTAGCGCCTCCTTGAATCCATTTATTCCACTATCATATTTAAAAGTAATTGGAATAGTGGTTGCTTTAAAATCTTTGTTTCTTATTTTTTTAATTTTTGCTATATCTTCATTTGACAGAATAGGTGTGTCAATTTTAATAAAAGGGTGCTGTAATGAATCATCTTTTAAAAGATTTTGCTGACAACCTATATAATTGGTGAGAGACATAACAATTCCTTCACGAAGAGAATCAATAGGCGGGTTGGTAACTTGTGCAAATAATTGTCTAAAATATGAAAATAATAATTGCGGTTTATTAGAAAGTACTGCAAGAGGCGTGTCATTTCCCATTGAACCGATTGGTTCTTGTCCCGTCTGTGCCATACACTTTATAATTTTAGTTACGTCCTCCATACTATATCCAAATGCTTGTTGCTTTTCTCTGAGACTTTCAGAATTTATAATTGTATTTACTTCCCCTTCATGGAAATCATCTAGTGTATACTTATTTATTTGGAGTAATTTCTCATAAGGTTCTGCTTTGCAAATCTCTTCTTTGATATCTTCATCTTCCTTAATTATTCCCTGTTTTGTATCCACCAAAAACATCTTCCCTGGTTCTAGTCTTCCTTTTTTTAATATTTGCTCTGGTTCAATTGCAAGAACGCCAAGTTCTGAAGCCATTATAACTATATTATCTTTCGTAATAACATATTTAGCAGGTCTTAATCCATTCCTATCTAGCGTTGCTCCAACTTGTGTCCCATCTGAAAAGAAAACTGCTGCAGGTCCGTCCCAAGGTTCAACCATAGAAGCATGATATTCATAAAATGCTTTTTTGTAAGATGGCATAGATGTATTTTTTTCCCATGCCTCAGGAATAAGCATCATCATTGAGTGTGCATTACTTCTACCATCCATTTTTATAAATTCAAACATGTTATCTAGTGATGCAGAATCGCTACCTTTTGTGTTAATAATAGGAAAGAGTTTAGATATATTCTCACCATAAACTTTAGATTTAAAAACACCCTCTCTTGCATTTGCCCAATTTCTATTTCCTCTAATGGTATTAATCTCACCATTATGTGCTAAATATCGAAAAGGTTGTGCTAAATCCCAAGTAGGGAATGTATTAGTACTAAATCTTTGGTGTACAAGTGCTATAGCACTCTTAAAATTTATATCATTTAGATCTAAATAATATTTTCTTATTTGCTTTGGAAGAAGTAATCCCTTATAAATAATTGTTTTACTGGATAAACTGCATATATAAAAACAATCTGCGTTCCTTTTAATAAGTCTGTTTACTTCATTCTCTGTTCTTTTCCTGATAATATATAATTTTTGTTCAAACTCATCTTGGCTACAATTCACTCTTTCAAGAAAAGCTTGTCTAATTACGGGTTCAGTTCCCTTAGCAGTTTCTCCCAATACTCTATTATCAGTAGGCACAGATCTCCAGCCTATAACCTTAACATTCTCTTCTTGTGCTACTCTTTCAAGGATACCCTCGCACTGATATCTTATTGCAGGTTCTTTAGGTAAAAAAAGCATACCCACACCATATTCTGAGTTTTTAGGAAGTTCTATTCCTAAGTTATCGCAACATATCTTTAAAAACTCATCCGGAATTTGAACCATAATTCCTGCTCCATCGCCTGTATTTGGATCAGAACCTACCGCACCACGATGAGACATATTCATCAAAACCTTCAAACCTTTTTTTACAATACCATGAGATTTTTCCCCTTTGATATTGGCTATAAATCCAACTCCACAACTATCTTTTTCAAATTGCGGATCATACAATCCTTGTTTTAAAGGTAATCCTCTTTTATTTTGCATATTTTTACGCCTCCATTTAAGTGGTATTAATACATTTCTGATCCTCTTTGTAACGCTACAAGGCCCGTACGGACAACTTCTTTAATTCCATATGGTCTTATAAGTTCAATGAAGGCAGATACCTTTTCTTCATCCCCAGTTATTTCAATAATCATACTCTTTGCATCCATATCAATAATATTACATCTAAATATATTCACCATCTCTGTAACCGCCGACCTTTTACTTTGATCTGCAGTTACTTTTATAAGCGCCAATTCCCTGGTAACAGTTTTTTCATGATTTAGCTCCAATATTTTTATTACATCTATAAGTTTATTTAGTTGCTTTACAATTTGTTCAGTGATTTGTGCGTCACCTTGAAGCACGATAGTCATTCGGGAGATACTTGGCTCTTCAGTAATGCTCACACTTAAGCTATCAATATTATACCCTCTACGGGTGAACAAACCGGATATTTTACTTAATACCCCTGGATGATTCTCTACTAAAACAGATAAAATATATTTACCCATAACTTTTCACTCCCTTCTATAACGTGCTCTCTTCGGCATCTACAATACATTCTATCAAAAAAGTTTTATCACTTTTCAAAGCTTCTTCAAGAGCTCCTTTTAATTCTGCATTAGAGTTAACTCTTTTTCCGCAAAGCCCATAAGCTTCTACTAATTTAACAAAATCAGGGTTTTCCGATAAACTAACACCATAAGTATTTTTATAAACACTATTTTGATACTCTCGAACCATTCCAAGATTTGAATTGTTAAATAGCAATAATATTATCTTCAAATGATTTTGCGCTATAGTTCCAAGTTCAAACATACTCATTTGAAAACTTCCATCCCCCATTACTGCAACAACTCTTCTATCTGGAAAAGCCAATTTACATCCAACAGAGGCAGGAATTGAATACCCCATTGTTCCTAGTCCACCACTTGTTAAAAATCTCCGTTCCCCTACCATATCAAGATAATGACAAGTCCAAATTTGATTTTGACCTACATCTGCAGTAACAATAGCATCTTCTTCTATCATTTCGGATAATAGTTCTAAAGCATATTTCGGATTAACTTTTTCCTTTGTATCTCTATTTTTTGCATATTTTTCTTTCCAAGTAGCAATCTCGCAAAGCCAATTTTTCGTATCTATTTCTGTTATCCCTTCAGTAAGTTGTTGTAAAATTTTTTTACAATCTCCAACTACAGGAATATGAGCACTAAGGTTTTTACCTATTTCTGCTGGATCAACATCGATATGAATAATATCTGCCACTTTTGCAAAGCTCTTAGAATCTCCTGTTGCTCTATCAGCAACCCTAGTTCCAACAAGAATTAAAACATCTGCCTCAGCTATGGCCTTATTTGCATATTTAAAACCATGAGATCCAATTAACCCTACATTATATGGATATTTTGAGGATATTCCATCCTTACCCATTAATGTATGCACCATTGGAATTTTAGATTTTTCTACAAATTCTATTAATTCACTCTCAGCATTTGCAGCCATAACGCCACCGCCTACACAAATAAGAGGCTTCACACTGTTTTTAATTTTCTCTAATGTTTTTTTTATTTGTCCCTTATGACCATTTACAGTGGGCTTATATCCTCTTATATTCACTTCTTTAGGATATTCAAATTCCATTTCCGTATTTTGAATATCAAGTGGAATATCCACTATCACCGGTCCAGGTCTTCCAGTCTTTGCTATATAGAAGGCCTCTTTCATGATTCGCGGAATGTCCTTTGCATCTTTAACAAGATAACTATGCTTTGTAAAAGAATCTGTTGCCCCAACAATATCTGCTTCTTGAAACACATCTTTTCCTATTAAATCTGTTCTAACTTGACCAGTTATTGCTATCATAGGGATAGAGTCCGCATATGCAGTAGCTATTCCAGTTATAAGATTAATAGCTCCAGGTCCAGAACTTGCTATGCATACGCCTATAGATCTTGTTGCTCTAGCATAGCCACTAGCACTATGCCCTGCTGCTTGTTCATGTCTTACCAATATATGTTCTATTTCAGAGTCCCTTAACGCATCATATAAAGGCGTAACCGGTACCCCTGGGTATCCAAACACTACTTTTACATTTTCATTTTCTAAACATTTAATTATCACCACCGCAGCTTTCATTTTGTGCCCCCTTAAGTTTTATAGATTTTCTGCTATATAATCCCCCATTTTTTCTGTTCCAGTACATTTCATACCTGGCTGCATTATATCTATAGTGCGATACCCCATATCTAAAGTTTTATAAACTGAATTTTCTATTGCTTTTGCAATATCCTCCATCTTAAAGCTGTATCGAAACATCATGGAAACGCTCATTATAGCACCTATTGGATTAGCTTTATCTTGCCCCTCTATATCTGGTGCAGATCCATGAATAGGTTCGTATAATCCAACAGAAGTAATACCAAGGCTTGCAGATGGTAACATTCCTAAAGATCCAGTAAGCATTGAAGCTTCATCACTTAAAATATCCCCAAACATATTTTCTGTAACAATCACATCAAATTGATGTGGATCACGGATAAGTTGCATTGCTGCATTGTCTACATACATGTAATTTAATTCTACATCCCTATAATTTTCAGAAACAGACTTTACTACTTCTCTCCAAAGTTTAGAACTTTCAAGCACATTAGCTTTATCTACTAAAGTTAGTTTTTTATTTCTTCCTCTGGCAATTTCAAAAGCTATTTTTGTAATTCTTTCTATTTCATATGTTGAATACTCAATTACATCCCAGGCCTTTTGTCCATTTTCTATGTCAACTCGTTTTTTTTCTCCAAAATAGGCCCCACCAATTAATTCTCTTACTATCATAATATTTAAATTATCACCTAATATTTCTTCCTTTAAATTAGATGCAGATTTTAACTTAGGAAAAAGAATAGCTGGTCTCAAATTTGCAAATACACCTAATTCTTTTCTTATTTGTAGAAGTCCAGTTTCAGGTCGTAACTTACCTGGTAGTGAATCCCATTTAGGTCCTCCTACAGCACCCAGAAGCACAGCATTACTTTTATTACAAATATCAATGGTATCCTTAGGTAATGGTTTTCCCGTTTTCTCTATAGCAGCTCCACCTAGTAATGCTTCTTTTATTTCAATGGGGCACTTATATTTATTAGAAACTGCCTCAAGAACTTTAACTGCTTGTTTAATAACTTCCGGACCAATTCCATCTCCAGGTAATGTAACTATCTTTAACATTCACTCGCCTCTTTTACAATATAGTTTATTAAACCTTCTGCACTTATAATTTCCATCATAAATTCGGGGAAGGGCTCAGCATTATAAGTTCTATTTTTTGTGATATTTTTTATTATTCCACTATTAAAATCCACTTGAATTTCATTTCCTTCATCTATATCTCTAGCTGCTTCTTCACTTTCCATAATAGGCAGACCTATATTTATAGCATTTCTATAAAAGATTCTCGCAAAATTTTCAGCTATTATACAAGAGATTCCAGAAGCTTTAATTGCTAGTGGGGCATGTTCTCTAGATGAACCACAACCAAAATTCTTTCCTGCTACAATAATGTCTCCACTCCGAACTTTTTTACTAAAATTTACATCTATATCTTCCATGCAATGAAGCGCTAACTCTTTCGGGTCACTGCTACTTAAGTATCTTGCTGGTATAATAACGTCTGTATCAACATTTTTCCCATATTTTATTGCATTTCCCTTTACCATTTAGCTACCTCCTCAGGAGAAGAAATTTTCCCGGTGATTGCAGAAGCCGCTGCTACTGCTGGACTAGAAAGATATACTTCACTTAAAGGATGTCCCATTCTTCCTACAAAATTTCGATTGGTAGTTGCTATCGCCCGCTCGCCCTTTGCAAGAACCCCCATATGTCCTCCAAGACAAGGGCCACAGGTTGGTGTACTTACAACGCAGCCTGCTTCAATAAATATTTCTAAAAGCCCTTCTTTCATAGCCTGTAGGTATATGTTTTGAGTTGCAGGGATAACGATAGCTCTTATTCTTTGATGAACTTTTCGTCCTTTTAATACCTTAGCTGCCATTCTTAAATCTTCTATTCTTCCATTAGTACAAGAACCAATTACTACCTGATCTATTAAAACTTCTGGAACTTCATCAATGGTTTTTGTGTTTTCTGGAAGATGTGGGAAGGCTACTGTTGGACGAATGCTACACAAATCTACTTCAATGGTTTTAATATAGTTTGCATCCTCATCCGCCTTATATATGATATACTCCCTTTTCGAGTGACTTTCTACATATTCTATTGTTTTTTCATCTACTGGGAAAATGCCATTTTTAGCACCAGCTTCTATTACCATATTGGCCATAGTAAAACGATCATCTATAGAAAGTGCGGATATTCCTTCTCCAACAAACTCCATTGAATTATAGAGAGCACCGTCTACCCCTATTTTACCTATTATGTGTAAGATAACATCTTTTCCACAAACCCAAGGTGATAACTTACCTTTTAATACAAATTTTATTGCTTCGGGAACCTTAAACCAAGCTTCTCCCGTGGCCATTCCAGCTGCCATATCTGTACTTCCAATCCCTGTAGAAAAAGCGCCGAGAGCTCCATAGGTACAAGTATGTGAATCTGCTCCTATAACTACATCTCCGCAAACAACCAATCCTTTTTCAGGAATTAGTGCATGTTCAATTCCCATTTGACCTATTTCAAAATAGTTTTCTATTTCCATTTCTCTTGCAAATTCACGAGTACACTTACACTGCTCTGCGGATTTTATATCTTTATTTGGCGTAAAGTGATCTGGTACAATGGCAATCTTTTTCTTATCAAAAACTGCCTTCACACCTATTTTTCTAAATTCATTAATAGCTACAGGAGTAGTAATATCATTTCCAAGGACCAAATCTAATTTAACTTTTATAAGTTGCCCCGGCTTTACATTCTCTAAGCCAGCATGGACAGCCAAAATTTTCTGTGTCATCGTCATACCCATTTTACAGTTCCCCTTTCTGCCATACTCTTACTTCACAACACATGATTTATTGATTTATAGCGCTATAATCATAATTTTCTAAAGCTACTTTATAATAGGATTTATTAATAGCATTAACAAAGGCTTTTGCACTTGCTTCTACAATATCTGTGCTTATTCCATTTCCTACATAAATGTTGCCATCTTTTTCAATTTTCACTATAACTTCTCCCAGGGCATCCCGTCCGCCGCCAATAGCTTTTAAATAGTAATCTATAAGAACTATATTCACTCCTATGGCTTTTTCAATTGCATTGAAGGTAGCATCTACAGGTCCATATCCGTTAGAAACTTGTTCTACTAAGTTATTTTCAAAGAAAACTTTTACTGTTGAAGTTGAAGCTATTCCATTGCCACTTACAATCCTAAAATACTCAAGTTTAAAGTATTCTGGTATTTTAACAGCTTCTTCTCTTACCATAGCTTCAATATCATTGTCAGATACTGCCTTCTTTTTATCCGCCAATTCCTTAAAACTGAGGAATGCCTCATTAATTTTTTCTGAACTTAAATTCAAATAACCTAAGTGTTTTAACCTATCTTCAAAAGCATGACGTCCAGAATGTTTTCCAAGCACAAGCAAACTTTTCTTCAGTCCTACAGATTCAGGGGTCATAATTTCATAAGTTTCCCTATTATTTAATACACCATGCTGATGAATCCCCGATTCATGAGCAAATGCATTAGCACCTACAATTGCTTTATTCGGTTGAACTTGAATACCTGTCATATGACTAACTAAGCTACTAGTACGCGTAAGTTCTTCTGAAATAACATTTGTTTCAAATTTGAAATAATCGCTGCGAGTTTTTAAAGCCATAACCAATTCTTCAAGGGATGCATTTCCCGCTCTCTCACCCAAACCATTCATTGCACACTCTATTTGCGCGGCACCATTCTCCATCGCTGCAAGCGAATTGGCCACTGCAAGTCCTAAATCATTATGACAATGTACACTTATAATTGCCTTATCTATATTAGGTACATTTTTTTTAACTCCTGCAATTAATGCCCCGTACTCTAAAGGTGTGGTATACCCTACTGTATCTGGTATATTCACTACATCTGCCCCTGCATCAATGACAGACTCTAGTATTTTATATAAGAAAGCCGTATCTGTTCTTGTTCCGTCCTCAGGTGAAAATTCAACACTAGGACATAATGACTTTGCATATCTAACCATCTCAACTGCTCTACTTAATACTTCTTCTTTAGTCATCTTTAACTTAAATTCCATATGAATATCGGAGGTAGCAAGAAAAGTATGAATTCTAGGAGTCTTAGAATATTTTATAGCCTCCCAAGCTCTATCTATGTCTTTTTTAGTAGCCCTTGCAAGGGCTGTAATTACAGGCCCCTTTATTATTTTTGCAATTGTCTTAACTCCTTCAAAGTCACCATCCGAGGCAATTGGAAATCCAGCCTCAATTACATCTACTCCAAGTTTCTGTAGTGCTCTTGCAATTTCTAATTTTTCTTCTACATTCAGGCTGACTCCCGGAGTTTGTTCTCCATCACGTAATGTAGTATCAAAGATAAATATTTTCTTTACTTCTTTTTCCCCCATATTAATCCCTCCTTGTATTACATAACATAAAATTGCTTTGGATAACTTTTATTTACTTTTGATCCAAGACATCATTTTTCTAAGCTCTTTTCCAACTACTTCAATTTTTTGTTCTGACTCCATTCTTCTTACCGCATTAAAATAAGGTTTATTTACTTGATTTTCAAGCATCCAGTTTTTAGCGAAGGTTCCATTTTGAATTTCAGTTAATACTTTTTTCATTTCTTTTTTTGTATCATCTGTAACAATTCTATCTCCAACTACATAATCACCATATTCTGCAGTATCACTGATTGAGTACCTCATATATCCAAGGCCTCCTTGATTAATAAGATCTACAATAAGTTTTAATTCATGACAACATTCAAAATAAGCTATTTCAGGCTGATATCCCGCTTCTACTAATGTGTTAAATCCTGCTTTTATTAATGCTGTTACTCCCCCACAAAGTACTGCCTGTTCTCCAAAAAGATCTGTTTCTGTTTCTTCTCTGAAAGAAGTTTCTAGAATGCCAGCCCTTCCTCCTCCTAGACCCTTTGCATATGCTAGCGCATAATCTTTAGCCACTCCTGTAAAATCTTGTTGTACAGCAATTAAACAAGGAACGCCTTTACCTTCCACAAATTGGCTTCTTACCGTATGTCCTGGTCCCTTTGGTGCTATCATAAATATATCTACATCTGCTGGTGGCTTAATTTGTCCAAAATGTATACTAAATCCATGGGCAAAAATCAGTGCCTTACCACTTGTTAGATTTGGTTCTATGCACTCCTTATAGATTTTACCTTGCTTTTCATCTGGAACAAGCATCATTATAAAATCTGATGCTTTAGCTGCATCACTAGATTCCATTACGCAAAGCCCAGCTTCCTCAGCTACACTCCATGATTTACTACCTCTGTACAAACCTACACACACATCCACACCACTAGCTTTTAAATTTAGTGCATGTGCATGACCTTGGCTACCATACCCGATAATAGCCACTTTCTTTCCAACTAATAATTCTAAATTTGCGTCTTTATCATAATACATTTTCGACATTTTAATTCCCCCATATTTTTTATTTTTTATTTTAAATAAATATAAAAGCTGCATTAACACTTCTACAGAATCTTTTATATCATCAAATAACATATTTACTTGAATTTTGAGTATAAAAAATAGACCTCCTGCCCGTTGGGGCGAAAAAGTCTATCGCGGTACCACCCATTTTTATATCTTCATTTTTTAACGATATATACTATTTATACACCGGAACAGCTTACGACATATAATGTTTTCAGCTTACAACTCAAGGGTGAGATTCAACGTCTAACATTTATGGGTTCACACCAATCCCCACTCTCTGTGAAATATTAAAGACGTTTACTAGTCCTATCATAGTTTTTAAATTATATTAAATTTGATTTTTTATTCTCTGAATATTTCATTTTGCATTTAAATAAAAGATATTACAAGTCATTTTCTATAGAATATGCAATATTTCTATTTTTGTTCATCGTTTTTTACAATATTTAATTAATTTTTATATTGTAGCCTAGTATACTTTATGAACTTTAATTTGTCAACATTTACTACTAAAATTTATTATTTTATTGAAAGTCTTCTGTACCAGGTCCTGCTCCAAAAAAATTTACACTATAATTTGAATTGTAAAATTCATATTGATTATTTGTATCTTCCCCAAAATTCTCTTCTACTTCTTCCTTATATTCCACTTTTTCATTTATATTCAACATTTTAATAGCCCCCCTTTTATTCTAAAACTAATTCTTGAATAGATTTGCCTGGCGGTACAATTGGATATACACCTTCATCTTTATCTATTACACAATCAATTAATATAGGCTTTGTTCCTGATTTTACGATTTCAAGAGCATTTTTTAATTCCTGCATAGTTGTAACCTTGTATCCTTCAATGCCATAGGCTTCTGCAAGCTTTACATAGTTTACTTCATCCCCGATATCTGTTTGTGAATATCTTGCCTTACAGAACATTTTCTGCCACTGCCTTACAAGTCCTAAGGCATGATTATTCATAATAACAGTAACTATGGGAAGCTTATACTTTGAAATTGTCTGAAGTTCATTACAACCCATTCTAAAACTACCATCTCCAGTTATTAAAAGCACCCTTTTATCCAAATTTCCCATTTGGCTTCCGATGGCGGCACCCATTCCAAATCCCATTGTTCCAAGGCCACCTGAGGTGATAAATGTCCTAGGTTTCTTAAATTTCCATTGTTGCGCAGTCCACATTTGATGTTGTCCAACGTCTGTAGTAACAATTATATCTTCCTCAAGAGCTTCATTTAAACACTTGAGTATACTTTTATGTGTAAATCCATCTGAGCTCTTAGGTGGTTTTTTCCATTTTGCAATCTCCTTATGCCAAGATTTTCTATCCTTTTGATCCATATAACAAAGTAAAGTTTCTAAAATTGTATTCACATCTCCAACTAAACATAAATCCACTACCTTGTTTTTATCTATCTCCGACTCATCAATATCAATATGAATAATCTTTGCTTTTGGAGCAAAAGCCTCTGCTTTTCCAATTACCCTATCACTAAAACGTGCACCAATTGCTATAACTAAATCACTATTTGTAACTGCTAAATTTGCTTCAAAGGACCCGTGCATCCCTACCATTCCTAACGACAATTCATGATTTCTTGGAATAGTCCCTAGGCCCATAAGTGTATTGGCAACAGGAATGTCCCCTATTTTTGCGAATTTACACAGTGACACTGAAGCATTGCCTATTTTTATTCCACCACCAGCATAAATTATTGGCCTTTTTGCATTCTCAATCATTTCAGCTACTTCCTGTATTTTTTTCATATCTACAGGCACTACTTCTTGTTTTCCATGATTCACTTCCACCTTTTCATATTCGGCAAAGCTAAGGAAAACATCTTTTGGAATATCCACAAGCACTGGTCCCGGCCTTCCACTTCTTGCTATTTTAAAAGCTTCTCTTACTGTAGTGGCTAAATTATTTTCATCTTTCACAATAAAATTGTGCTTCGTTATGGACAAAGTAATCCCCATTATATCTATTTCCTGAAAAGAATCCTTTCCAAGCAAACTCCTTGGAACTTGCCCTGTAAATACAACCATAGGAATAGAATCCATGTAAGCCGTAGCAATTCCTGTAATGGTATTGGTGGCACCCGGTCCAGAGGTTACAATACAAACTCCAACCTTACCTGTAGCTCTTGCATATCCATCTGAGGCATGAACTGCCGCCTGTTCATGAGCCGTCCTAATATGTGTGAAATAATCCATTTCATCATAAAGCGCATCATATAGTGGAATCACAGACCCACCAGGATATCCAAAAATAACATTTGCATCTTGCTCTTTTAAACACTTAAGTAAAATTTGAGCTCCACTTAGTAGCATTTTTTCACCTTCTTTTCAAAACAGATTATTTTTACTTTTTAATCCAAGACATCATGCTTCTTAACTCTTTACCTACAGCCACAAGTGGATGTTCAAGTTCTATTCTTTTTATTGCACTAAAGTTAGGTCTGTTGATTTGGTTTTCCATTAACCAATCCCTTGCAAATTCTCCATTTTGTATTTCTGTGAGTACCTTTGCCATTTCTTTTCTGGTATCCTGATTTATAATCCTTTTACCCACCATATAATCTCCATATTCAGCTGTGTCACTAACGCTGTATCTCATATTTTCAAATCCACCTTCATACAATAAATCCACAATAAGCTTTAGTTCATGAAGACACTCAAAATAAGCAATTTCCTTTTGGTAGCCTGCATTTGTAAGCGTATCGAACCCTGCTTTAATAAGTTCTGTAACTCCTCCACATAAAACTGCCTGTTCACCAAATAAATCAGTTTCAGTTTCCTCTTTGAAAGTAGTTTCAAGCACACCGGCTTTTGTAGCTCCTATTCCTTTTGCATAAGCAAGTGCAAATTCTTTTGCGCGTCCGCTGTAATCTTGGTATACCGCAATTAGTGCCGGAACACCTTTTCCTTCTTGATACACTCTTCTTACTAGGTGTCCAGGACCTTTTGGTGCTACCATAAATACATCTACATTTTCAGGAGGCGTAATCTGATTAAAGTGAATATTAAACCCATGTGCAAAGACTAGTGCATCTCCTTCTTTTAAATTTGGCGCAATGCTCTCCTTATAAATTTTACTCTGCATTTCATCAGGAGCAAGTACCATTATTACATTACTGCACTTTGTTGCGTCGCATACCTCCAAAACTTCAAGACCTGCTTCCAATGCCTTATTCCATGATTTGCTACCCTTATATAAACCAACAACAACATTTACTCCACTTTCTTTTAAATTGAGTGCATGAGCATGCCCTTGACTACCATATCCCACAACTGCAACCTTTTTACCTTTTAATAAATCTAAATCCGCATCACCATCATAATACATTTTAGCCATTTAAATTCCCCCCCTTATTTTTGGATAAATAAAAAATCTTCCATCCCTATAAACACATATCTAACTATGTTTATAGGGACGAAAGATTCGTGGTACCACCCTAATTCGTGATTTCTTATTATAAATCACCTCATTATTTTTGGTCAAAAGAATAGAAAATATCATTAAAATTAAGTTCTTTAACCATAGCCCTATATCGGAGGCAACCGTCTTCGTTTACTTAATGCCAAACTGCACATTTTGTGATTGATATTTTTTTTGCAATTTGTCATCACAATAGTTTCAAGTTCAACTCAGAAGCTCAAGAGTGATCATTACATATCCGCATCACACCAACTCTCATCAAACGTTGGTTCTCTGTAGTTTCAGCCCTAATATTTTTCTCTCCGTCATAGCTTTATTTATTCTGTTGTTTTTTAGTATATATGCAATAAAGCAATTTGTCAACACCATTATTTCTTTTTTTTAAATTTTCTGTCTTTTGCATTTTTTTAAAAACGAACTAATAAATTACAGTTTTTTTTATTTTTTCTATTGACATTACAAATAATTAATGCTAAGATTTTCATTAAAATCAAATATATTATTATTGTGAAGACGGAGATAGCTATTTTTATTACCTTCAGTTGCAGAGAGTCGATGTTTGCTGAAAGTCGATACTGGATATAGAATACAAATCACTCCCGAGCTGCTTATCTGAATAAACTAAGATAAGCCGGTGAGCCCCGATAAAAGGCTTAGGTTTGTAAGAACCGAAAAGAGAGGTATCTTTTTTTAAGATACAATAAAGGTGGTACCGCGATTTACACTCGTCCTTGAATTTATATTCAAGGACGAGTTTTTTTTTTACAAAATATAATACCAAACTGGAGGTTTAATATGTTAAACACAGCAAAAGAATCATCATTAAATCAAGAATTAGAATTTCATCTTTCAGAAATTAAAAAGGCACAGATAAATTTAGAAGGTGTATCTAAAAAAACAGCCCTCATATATAGTGATGTTTTTAGTAATGAATCTCAAAATTCTGTTTATATCAAGCCTGAAAATTTGCAAATTACGGGGGCCTTTAAAATTCGTGGAGCTTACAATAAACTTTGTACATTAACTCACTCTGAAAAAGAAAGAGGTGTAATTGCATCCTCTGCGGGTAATCACGCCCAAGGCGTTGCGTATTCAGCACAAAAACTAGGTGTTTATGCCACTATTGTAATGCCTAAAACCACACCGCTTATTAAAGTGGAAGCCACAAAAAACTATGGAGCAAATGTAATTTTATTTGGAGATTGTTATGATGAGGCTTTTACAGAAGCAAAAAGATTACAAAAGGAGAACAATTATGTTTTTATACATCCTTTTGATGATTTAGACGTAATGTATGGTCAAGGAACTATCGCTTGCGAAATTATAGAGGAAATAGACGATATAGACTGTATTCTCGTTCCTATTGGTGGCGGCGGCTTAATTGCAGGCATTGCCCTTGCAGCAAAAGCATTGAATCCTAAGATTAAAATAATAGGTGTAGAACCAGAAGGTGCAAAAGCCATGAAGGAATCTATGGACAGTAATGAAATAGTCCACCTATCAACAGTTCGCACTATAGCTGATGGTGTGGCTGTTAAAAAACCCGGAACCCTGACCTTTGAGATTATAAGAAACTATGTAGATGAGATTGTAACAGTTTCAGATTTTGATATAATGGAATCCTTTCTTCTTCTTTTAGAAAAGCACAAGCTTATTGCCGAAGCTTCAGGCGCCTTATCCTTTGCCGGGCTTAAAAAAATACAAGAAAAGGGTAAGAAGATCGCCTGTGTTTTAAGTGGTGGTAATATTGACGTTGTGACAATATCCTCCATGATAGATAGAGGACTTGTTTCAAGAGGAAGACTATTTTGCTTTAGTATAGAAATGCCAGATATTCCAGGAGAGCTTGTCAAAGTCTCAACAATCCTTGCAAACGCAAATGCCAATGTTGTAAAGCTAGATCATAATCAATTTAAAACTAACGATCGTTTTATGCAAGTGCAACTTGAAATTACTACGGAAACAAATGGTCACGATCACGTAGCTACTATTATTAATGAATTAAGCAAAGGGGGCTATAAGGTCCATAAAATATATTGATTTATAGTTAAGTAGGTGAAGACTTTACTGCTTCACCTATTGTCCTAAAGCATCCATAATAATTAAAGCAGTGTCCTCTATAGCTCTTTTGGTAATATCAATTTTCAAACACCTTGTCTTTTTCATTATTTTTTCTGCATAATCTAGTTCCTCGAGTATTCTTTCATCATTAGCATATTGAAAACTAGAAGTAAGTCCGTTGAATTTATCCATTCTGTGTTGTCTTATTTCAATAAGCACATAGGGATTTATATTAAGTCCTATAATTTTTTTGCTAGGAATATTATATAGTTCTTCTGGAACAGGCACTTCTGGCATTAGTGGTATATTTATTGCTTTTATCCCTTTATTAGCTAGATACATACATAGAGGCGTTTTTGAAGTTCTTGAAACTCCAATAAGCACTACATCTGCATGTTTTAATCCATTATAATCCCTACTATCATCATATTGTATAGCAAACTCCATAGCCTCTATTCTTTTATAATATTCCTCATCCATGTTCCAAATTGCACCAGGCATATATTCTGGCTGCTTATCTAATAACTTAGCCGCAAGTCCTATTGCTGGTCCTAAAATATTTGATACAATGATTCCTTTTTCTGCGCATCTTTGAACTAGAAACTCTTTTACATCTACCATGATTATAGTCGAAACAATCATTGCTTTAGAATTAGTATCTATTTTGCTAATTAAATCATTAACATCCTCTGCTGTTTTGATATATGGTATTTTCTTAACTACTGTATTCCCTGGAAACTGACTTGCTACTGATTTAGCTACGAGTTCTGCTGTTTCGCCAATTGAATCTGATACTGCATATATTGTTAACACTTTTTTAAATCATCTACTTTCTTTTGTATTTTATTATAAAACTATTATAACATATAAAAATTATATCAATATTTTGCCCATAAAAAACAATATAAATTCAATATGTATTATTAGTCTTATCTACAAGAATATTATAAAAGTACATAGGATATAATTGGATTTTAGATAATTACCAATATATTCGCTGAAAATATGATATAATATATCGTAATGTCCTATCTATATTTGAACATGGAAAACATATTTATACGAATAATTGTTGGGAGTGAAAAATAAATGAAAAATACAATATTAACACCTAATGGACTTAAAAAATTAGAAGATGAATTAGAACTGCTTACAGGCGAAAAAAGAAGAGAGATAACAGCTGCTATTAAAGAAGCAAAATCACATGGTGATTTAAGTGAGAACGCAGAATACGATGCGGCTAAAGATGATGAAGCAACCAATAATGATAGAGTAATTAAGATTCAAGAATTGATTCGTAACTCTACAGTAGTAGATGACTACAGTAATGATGAACATTTAGGTCTTGGCGGGCAAGCTGATATTAAATTTCTTGATACAGATGATACTGAAAAAGTACGCCTAGTATCTACCGTAGAGACTAACCCAGATTTAATGAACATAAGTATTGAATCCCCTCTCGGCATGGCAATATATGAAAAGGCTCTCGGAGAAAAGTGCACTGTTGTATCTCCACAAGGTAATTACGAAGTACTTATAGAAAAAATTTATTAGGTTCAAAAATTTAAGGATAGTGATATACATCACTATCCTTTTTTTATGCTAGTAATTGATTTACAAGAGGACTTACCTTCTTGCTCTCATACTTTCCTTTTAATTTAGGCATAGCAGCCTTCATAACTTTACCCATGTCTTTACTACCACTAAACCCATTTTGCGAAATAACTTCAAGTATAATAGCTTTAGCTTCATCATCAGTAAATTGTTTTGGCATATATACACTAAGCATTTCTATAGCAATTTCTGCTTCAGCTATACTATCTGCTTTATTAGCCTGTTTGGCATAACCAAGAGTTTCATTTAACTGTTTGATAGTTTTTTCAATAATACTTATTAACTCATCTTCAGAAAGATCTCTCTTTAAATCCATTTCCTTATTTTTAACGTCTGCCATTAAGGTTCTCATTGCAGTTAGTCTTATTTTATCTTTACTCTTCATGTATTTAATTACATCGTCTTTAAGTGTTTGCTTTAACATATGAATCACCTCCTTGCTAATTTTATCACCTTATGGAAAACATAACAAGAGTGACTTGTCTTCTTTTACCACGCAATGTGGTTATTCTTCTTTTTTAAAGTATATTTTCATTCCTTAAACAAACTTTGTTTCTACCTAGATCTTTAGCTTTATAAAGTTCCTCATCTGCAATTAAATACATTTCATTTGAACTCTTACAATGTGGACTGTAACCATAACTTCCTCCTATGCTTATAGTTACTGGATAACTCTCATTATTCCATTTATATTTAATATCGAGTTTCTCAACAGAACTTCGAAGAAGTTCTGTAAAATCAAGCACTTCCATATAATCATTATCTTCAATAAAACATACGAATTCTTCTCCACCAAATCTTCCAAGTATTCCATGTTTATTTTCAAAAACACTTTTTAAACAATCTGCAATTTTTCTCAGACAAATATCCCCTTCAAGGTGGCCATGGTAATCATTATATCTTTTAAAATAGTCAATATCTATCATTAAAAGTGCTAAATTAACAGGCCTTACTTTACACTCCTGCCAGACCTTTGAGAGATAACTCTTTACTCCTCTCCTATTTGCTATATTGGTAAGTTCATCAGAAATCACCTCAACGTTTAAATTTTTATTTGTTCTTTCCATAGAATCAAGTAGTGTGTTTTTATATCCAATATCCCTTTCTAATTGTT
This sequence comes from Clostridium sp., assembly GCF_050717635.1. Classification (GTDB taxonomy): domain Bacteria; phylum Bacillota; class Clostridia; order Clostridiales; family Clostridiaceae; genus Clostridium_AD. The sequence continues at coordinate 102,656 of NZ_JBOITO010000003.1, read as the reverse complement.
TATTTAATTTTGTGATTTTTTGAACTTCCTCTCCACTGAATGATTTACTAAGTTCAATTTTTATTATTTCAAGCTTATGTGTAATCACACTAGTTTCGATTTCCTGTTCCATTAAATGATACTTTTTATAAGACAAAAGTGATAACCTAAATTCCCCTTTTCTTTCATAAAAATCAGTTACAATTTTATATATCTGACTTAATTTTTTTCTTGCATTAATTTCTTCTCCATATGTAATAGCTTTATCAATATAAACTAAGAAAAGTTCTTCATTTTCATTCATTTCAAGTTCTGCAAAGCTTATAAGCACATCTATTGAAAAAAACTTATTTCCTATTTCCTCTAGTTGAGCAAAAGCATTTTTATAATACAATCTAGCCTTGTCATATTCCTTCTGAATAAAATGAATATTCCCTATTTTATTTTCAACCTCTGAAAGAGCAGTTATATCATCATATTTCAATAGAATATTATAACTTTTTTTATAACATTTAAAACTATAATCATAATTTTTTTTTATAAAATATATATCACCCATATTTGCTAATATAACTGCAGCATTACTGGCATAATTATATTTTTCACATAATTTTAATGCTTTGGCATAATAAATTAATGATTCTTCAAGACTTCCCACCTCTTTATAAACTTCACCTATATTGTTCAATATTCTACTCATTTTAAGATATTCTTCTGTGTTTTCTATGAGGTGTAATGCATTTAAGAACTTCTCAAGTGATGGTTCATACATTGCATTGTAAAAATACACAACTCCTATCAGATTCAAAGTTTCTGCTATATTTGATGGATTATCATAAATCTTAAATATCTCAATAGCATCTAAGGCATAATTAAAACAGTCATTGAGTTTTGTCATTGACCTACAGGCTAAAGCCATAACAAACAATGCATGGCCTTCCTCAAGTCTTAACTTATTTGCCTTTGCAGTATCATAAGCTTCTTTACTCATATCAAAGGCAAGACTTGGCTGATTTAAGAAAATCTTTCTCGCTTCTATAACTTTTTCCATCACTACTTCTGAAATATCCATAATAATAACCCTCTCTCTACATTAAATTATTACATGGTTTTTCACATAGATAATTTAAAAATTATTCTTATTAATTCTATATTTTGCAATATAATTTTGTTTATACATATAATTATTCTACATATTCTATATTTCCCCTTTTTATTTAAGAAGAATTTGTAAAATAAATTATTATGTATCAATTTGTATTCTAAAGATTAAAACCAACTCATATTAATTGTGCCATTAACTATGATATAATATTTTTTTTGAAACTAAATGCTTTATTTTTAAGTCTAATACACGAAAATAAATATAGGACACTTATTTATTGCTCTAAAGGAGGGCTACATGCATGAATGATGAAGATTTAGTTAAGGCTTCTCAAAAAGGTGATTTCAAAGTGAAAATAGAATAGAACCTTTCATAAATATACAAAAACGGGCAACCCTTACGGGTTGTCCGTTTTGCCACTTGCCACGTGGGTGGCACTGGCACCGGCACCGGCACCTACAGTGACCACAGCTTTAAACAAGTCTCCATCAATTTCAATACTAAGACTCCCACCTTGAAGTTCTAAGATACTTTTAGCAATTGCAAGTCCAAGACCAGAGCCTTCGGTATTTCTGGACTTGTCTCCCCTTTTAAATCTTTCAAATATCTCCTTATTATCAAAATCCATCTCATAAGCGGAGATGTTTTTCATAGTTATAATTATATTATTATTAGCCTCTATTAAATCAATATATACCCTAGTTTTAGGTAGCGAGTATTTTAATATATTATTTATGAGATTTTCAAATACTCTCCAAGTCTTTTTACCATCTAAATTTGCATAAACCTTTTCTTCAGGTATCTTCACCTTAAATATTAGTGAAGAGCTATTAATCTTCTCATGAAGCTCAGCTAGTGACTGCTGAAGTAGTGCAGTTACATCTACTTTTTCTAAATTAAGTTCTACTGCACCACTAGCCATTTTAGACGCTTCAAATAAATCATCTATAAGCATTTTAAGTCTCTGAGATTTTCTGTCTAATACCTCTATATAACCTTTTGCTTGTTCATTTGGTAAATCTTCTTTTTTTAGTAGATCAACATAATTTATAATGGAAGTAAGTGGAGTTTTTAGATCATGAGACACATTAGTTATAAGCTCAGACTTAAGTCTTTCACTTTTTATCTCATTTTCAAGAGATTTCTTAAACCCAGCCTTCATATTGTTTATGTTGTGTGCTAGTTTAAAAAGTTTACCTGCCCCTTTTTCTTTTATAGTATAATTAAGATTCCCTGAAACTATCTCTTCCGTTCCTTTTAAAATGTTTTTGAAGAATCTAATTTTATTAATGAAATAAATCATTATAAATAGTAGGTAGCAAAGGAAATACATTATTGGTACTATTATAATCATTGAGCTTATCATTAATGCGAAAACTGCAACTGGCACTGCTACCACAGCTAACAAAGTAAGTATAGTAATACCTTTTTTAGATAATTTATTAAAGATACATGTTTTTACTTGCACTTTGAACTCTTCTCTATTTTTATATAAATTATATGCCAGTATACAATTTATATAAAAGTAAAACACATAAATTGCCATAATAGTAAGGTTTACAATTTGAGCATAATTATATGGTTTATAGAAGAACATCACCTTTCTTACATAAACATTCATTATAAGTGAGTAGATTACAAATATAAAAATTCTTAAATCTAAAGGTACTTTATTGTACCATTTTGTTAATTTTTGAATAAGCTTTATTTCTTCATGCTTTTTCTTTGATATATAAACTAGAATTAAAATTCCTATAATAAACGATACAAATCCAATTATTACCTCTTTAATAATTCTTTGTCTTACAGAATTATAATAATTATAATTGGTATATATATAACTACTTTTATCTATGTCCTTTGGGATGATAAAATATGCCTCTCCACTATTACCTAGCCAATTATTTTTTATACTATACAAGGCATTATTTTTTATATATAAATCTATATCTGAAACGTTTACTAAGTTCGTATCTATGTTTTTACTACTTGTTATGTAATATTTTATTAAACTTTTCTCCTTTACAGCCGTTTTAATATCCTCATAGTCTTTAGTTTTATATACAGCTATTTCCTTTTGCATATCCTCTAGTGTTTTTGTGTTTTCCTTTTTAAATTCATCAAGCTCATTGTTTTGCGCCTCTGTTATCCTACTAACCTTACTCTTGTTACCCTCTTGATTCGCTGAAAGTATATCCCTGCTATACTTGTTTTTAATTTCATCTTGTTTATTTGTAATATTAGAATCATATTCAGCTTTAGCTGCCAATAGCTCCTCTTTTGTCACCTTTTCATCATTTGATTTTTCAAAATAATTTTTATATACCCCATTAAGTGCTTGTATATTATTAAAATATGAAACTAAATCAGTATTAAACTCTGAGCTAGTAAAATAAGGCTCTTCCCTTAGATAATTTTTATTTGTCATAACGTCAGTTAGTGCTAATTTTGAAAAGCCAAACATATATGCACATATAATAAAAGCCACAATATATGTATACTTACTTTTCGATTTTATATCCAATACCCCACACCACCTTTAAATATTTAGGTTCCTTTGGATTTATTTCTATCTTCTCTCTTATTCTCCTTATATGTACTGACACAGTATTTTCACCATTACAAAAGGATTCCCCCCAAACTTTTTCATATATCTGTTCAATTGAAAATACCCTTCCCTTGTTTTCCATTAAAAGTTCCATTATCCCATATTCAATGGCTGTAAGACTCATTTCTTTTTCATCCACTGTAACCATTTTCGAGTTTTTATTTAATATAAGCCCACGAACATTTATCTCATGCTCTTTAACTTTGTAATCCCCAAAACTTGTATATCTTCTGAGAGAAGATTTAACTCTAGCTACGAGTTCCATTGGATTAAATGGCTTTGTTATATAATCGTCAGCTCCTATATTAAGACCTAGTATTTTGTCCGTATCCTCTGATTTAGCTGAAAGCATTATTATTGGGATGTTTTGAGTCTCTCTAATTTTAAAAGTAGCCTTTATCCCATCCATTCTTGGCATCATTATATCCATTAATATAAGATGAATTTCTTCTGTTTTCAAAATATCCAAGGCTTCTATACCATCTACAGCTTGGATTACTCTTATCCCTTCGTTTTTTAGATATATTTCAATGGCTTCCCTTATCTCATATTCATCATCTACAATTAAAACATTTTGCATAGTTATGATAATCACCCCTTACCCATATTATACATGTTAATAGGGAAATCACACAATTACCCCTTTTTCATAAAGAAGGAAAATGCATCTTTATCAAAACCATTAGATCTAGTTCTAACATTTATATTCCGAATATGATAGACTTCATCATTATAATCTTTTGCTTGATTGTCACATATATAAGCGTAATCGTAGTTTCCTTCTTTTACCCATTTCATAAATACATAAGTATGAGTGGGGAATCCACTTGTTCCACCATTGTTATCTGTGGTAAAACATATATCTCCAGGCCTTAAATTTTCATAATCGCTTTGTTTTTCATAGCCCTTTTCTGTAAATATAGATAGAATTTGTTGTGTATTACTTATCTCACTAGGCACATTAAAATTATTCCGTCTTAGCACTTCAGCTATAAAATAAACACACGTATTGGCCGAACTCCCCTGATTTAAATTTATGGCTGCCCCATAAACCTCTCTACGATTTCCTTCACTTTCTAGAAAAGTATATACATTTTTAGTTGAATAGGAATTACCTATTTTTATGTTTATCTTAGTAATTATTGCTATACAGATTATAACTAGAACAAATACTTTGAACCACCCTTTATTCATTTAAAACTCCCCCTTTAGCATCACTAACTATAATTAATTATACAAGGTATATATTACAAATTAGCTATCATAATTATTACAAATTTATTAAGATTATTATAAAGGGCTATTATTGATATCTAGCATAATCTTCATTGTTGTCAATATATACAATACAGTACCTGCCCAAAACCCATCTGATCGTTTGGTCATCGTAACATCTTTCGGAGTTAACCAGTTATTAATTCCCCAATGCATGGATACACTGCTTGAATTAGCTAAAGACCCTTTGTAGTATACAGTAAAACTTGAACCTTGTACTAATTTACTGCTATCATAATCTACTGTATAAACTGGTGATGAAACTCCATTTGAGTTTATAGCTACAAACTTAAGAGTTTTACTACTCGCAATATTAATTGCTGCAGTATATTTAGTACTAGCTGCTGTTGGAGTAGTTCCATTTGTTGTGTAATAAACAGTTGCAGTTGCTGAAGGTGTTAAAGTTACACTTTAGAAGAATAAGTTCCGCCCTTTATATTTGCGGAGGCAGTAGGTGTAGTATTATTATTGTTTGTAAGTCTTAGATAATTTTTGATTGTAAATCCATATTTTTTTACGCAATACATTTTATAGTTAATAATAAACCACATCCACTTCTATTTAATATTAAAAGGAGACATTAATTTAACTTAATGTCCCCTTACCTAAATTATTTGTTTTTATACTCATTTTCTAGTTTAGAAAATGTGTAAGATATTATTAATGCAATTATCCCTACTATAAGGAATACTACTGTCTTAATTATAAAGTCAAAGGAATAGAAGTCTACAAGCATTAATTTAACACAAGTTATAAGTGATAATATTAGGCCGTATTTTCTTAGTTTAGAATTATTTAACTTAAAGCCTATGAATACACTCCCTAGTGCAACTATCATTAATGATATACTCAGCATTAATTGTTTGACTTCATACACTATATCCACTATAAGGCACAATCTAACAACTATATATGTTGATAAAAATGCATAGATTAAAGTTTTATTATGATTTAGTCTCTTAGTACCTATATAATCTTCAGTTAACAGAGATACTAAAATATAAACTGTAATTGCAATGGACAAATAAAATTCTGTTGTACCTATTAAACCAGCAAGTAGTCCAACTACTACCATAAAACACATACTCACATAATTCATGTCCTTTATAGTATCATGTCTTAATATATCCACTTTGTTTATTATAACTGTGTATATAATACATATAGTCAATGATATAAACACTATATATACTTCGATATCATAAAGTGAATCAGTGTGTGCTATCATGTTCTGAAACCACCCTACTATAGCTAACATATAAAAGTATTTAAATATTATAACTCCTAGTGTATTTTTAAATTCTTTACTACCATATAAGATTCCTGCAAATAGTACTAGATACACTACACTAATAGCTTCTTCTATAGTTATAAAGTAACCTAATATACTTATTACTATTAAGCCTATTAGTGTATATTTTAAAATTTTATTCTTTTCTTTAATAAATAACAGTAATGTACCCCCGGTTAATAACGCTAAGCATATAATATAACTGTCATATTTCTCAAAACCCATGTTTATAATTATAAATAAAGAGGCTAATACAAAACCTGTATAACCAGTCCATCTGGCTTCCTTTTTTACTGTTAATAATATTGAAAGCCCTATTACACAATATACACCTAGTGGTAAATACGGAACATATGAACTAGTGAATAATCCCAGTTCGGATAATGGATATACAACTGATGTCACTAACGGATATATTACAAAATACAGTAATAATCCTATTGAGTTCAGTAAATTATTTCCTTTCGCTGTACAAGTTATAACATATTGCACACTATACACAATAGTAGTTACTATTAAAAGAAGCACCAACACATTTTTATCAAGATTTACACCAATTATTACTGTGGAAAATAAAGCCAATATTGATGTATAGAATTCAAATGGTATGTTTATGTCCCTATTCTTAATATCTTGAAGAGGAAAATATATATTCATTACATGTATGATTGTAAGTATTACAACTAGAATATAAGATTGTTCTATTGATATTTTATCTATAGGTACTAAACATATATAGGCACCTACTAAAGTTACAATTCTAAGTAAATTGGATTCTTTTCTATAACTCAAATATATTGCTCCGCCAGTTATAATTGTTGTGATAACTAATGCAAAGATACCAGTTATATTGTCTAAAACCAAATAATTTATTATCACTGCAATATATAGTCCAGATATTCCCAGTGCCGTTATACCTTTAGAAAATTTATAGTTTTTCTTGCTAAAGTATAACTCTCCAGCTAGTAAAATTAGAATTGGCACTAAAAATAAGACTATCCCCTTCATCTCATTTGACAGGAAGTTTACATAAACATATCTACCAAATGTAGTAAGAGATATTAAAATTAAAATTATACCAACTAAATTTAATGCGCTTACCCCTAGTTTTAATCCTTTCCCTTCTGTTTTCTTATTTTTATTTTTATTTTTATTTTTATTTTTATTTTGAATTGGTTGTTCCTCATATAGAGGTATATTGCTCACAGACTTCAAATCGTTACTGGATTCTTGTGAAACTGTTTTATTTATACCTTTTTCACTGGACTTATTAGTCTTTATTTCTAAGTTAAGAAGCTTACTTTCTAAGCTGTTTACTAACTCAAATAAGTTAGATATTTCCGATGTTAATCCTAAGTCTTTAGCATCATCTATAATTGTAAGTGTACCTAATCTTTTTTTTATTATAGCAAACTCATTTCTAGCTATAGCTGGCATCACATTTTTTTTGTTATCAAATTTATCTATTAGGTGTTTATTTTCTAAGTAAACTAACTCTTTTTCTTTTCTCTCTACAGTTTCTAAGTCTAATAATATAAGACGAATTTCTTTATTTGTCTCCTCTTGTAATCTTAGATACTCATCAATACCCCTCACGTTTAATCCCCCCTAGCGAATAATTTATATATGTATTATAACATGTGTTCCAATAGGTTCTATTAGTATTGTTCCTTTTACGAGTTTCCATCAATTAAGTACACTGATGGATAGATTAATATAAAACTTACCAAAGAAAGTTTAACTAAATTATTAAAGTTTTCATAAAATAAGGAGCACACTAGTTGTGGTAGACGATGACTGAAAATAACGTCCTTCCTGAACCTAGTGTGCTCTTTATTTTTCAATATTTAAGATTTATTTTTCTTAGATTTTGCTGAAACAAAATCTAAAATCAACTGTCTATCCTGTTTTTTTATATCCTCATATTTAAAAACGACCTTATTATAATTATAATCGTCCATAGAATCTAACCGTATTTTACTACATAAAGTTATAATTTTTTCATTTCTTAGTAATAAAGTAACTAACGCAAATTTACTATCTATTTCATTTTTTGGAACAACAATATTTACGCCTCCAGCACTAATATCTATGGTATATGTTTTTTTGAAACTTTTAAAATATCTTCGTTCAACGCTACTTAAACTTTTGTAGTTAATATCCCCTTCCGGCAGTAGTGAATATTCTATATCCATAATAATAGGCAATCTTTCGAATTCTCTTCTTTGAATCCTCAATATTAGTTGAGGTAAACTAATTATTATAACTTGTCCATTAATAATCTTTTTACTACCAAGGACAACTGAACTACAACGCAACGCTTCATTTTCGTAAACTAAAATCAATTCAATTAACTGATTTTGAACTAACTCTATATATGTATTTTGCCTTATATCTATTTTAATACCCAAACAATCATTAGATACTTTTATAATTTGTCCATCAACCAACGATTTATTACTATTTATAAACTTTACTATATCGTTTTGCCTTATATTTTCTACAACAATAGTATCCATAACCCTTACCTCTTTTCTATGCACAAACAGATTACTTTTTCTGTATAATACTATTATACACATTATTTAATATAATGGTATATTTATATAAATATAAATATTATTCTTTGAATGAAAAACTACCGAAATAAGATTCATTTCCGGTAGTTCCTCTCATAGTCATTGCGAATTATTTTTTACTATTAAAAAGACTGTTAAAGAAACCTTTTTTTTGACTCTGTTCCTCTTTCAGAAAAATCTCCTTCTGTTTTTTTAAGGTGGCCGTTAGTGTCTCTACAAGTTCTATATCATGCTCTTTTATTACTTCCGGCAAAGCTAAAAAGGTTGTACTTTTCTCTTGTTCTTGTTTAAATAAAATTTGTGTATTTTCAAACAACTGATTAATGCCCTTAATTTGGCCATCTTTAGACAAAAGCTGCTCATCTTTTACATTCAACTGGGAAATTAAGTAATCAATATTTGCTTTTAACGTTTCAATCATATCGTCTTTTAATAGTTCTATTTGTACAGTAGCTGCGGTTTCTTCCTCTGCTGTATTGTTCTGGTTATATTTAAGGCTCTGTTTTATACTTTCTAGTCCATCATCATCCACGTAGGCTTTTCCATTTTTTCTAATTATCAAAGGTTTAATTTCTTCTAATTTTAGTTTTGCATAAACCGTTACTTTACTTGTATTTAATTTTTTAGCTATTTTTGTTACATCATATAACATTATTAATCACTCCCATTATTTGTAAATTAATAATACATATTCTACAATAATCTCAAAATTCCTCTTAATTAAAGTTAAATAAATTTAATTAATTTCTTTTAAAATTTAGCTTTAATTTAATAAGCACTTTAAAATTATCAATAAAAAAATCACCAGCAGTTATGCCAGTGATCTCTCCTTATAAAGTTTCAAAAATTATAGATTTATTTTGGAGTGTTAATTTACTCATTTTAATTGTAATAATTGTTCCATCCAAAAGATTTATGTATTCACCATCTACTATATTTACACTTATCTCTCCCTGTTCCTTTCCTACATTAAAAACTCCAATAAGCTTTTTATTTTCAAGTGTGTAGGAGGCCAAAATAACATCTTTATCCTTATCCACATGAATTTCATAAAAACTCTTAGACATAATTTCATTCTTCTTTAGTTCTCCTAGATTTTTTAATAAATTAATAAAATCTTCATTTATTCCATTCCAGTTTATTTTATCAGTATCAAAAAGACTTGGCGTGTTTACTTCTTGTGCTTCCTGCCCTGCATATAACAGAGTACATCCCTTTTGAAAATATGAAAAGCTCGTCCAAATTTTTAGGCATTCTTCATCAGGAATAATTCCTTTGACTCTAGGCTGATCATGATTTTCTAGAAACCTAAGCTTAACATAGTTATTTGGATACATCGCCTCTTGGAAAGCAACTTTATCTATATATTCTTTTAATGAGCTCTCTCCACTAATATATCCTAAGTATTCCACATTTACGTCATAGTCATAGCACATATCAAAAGCCTGATATATTTCACTATCAGATAAACCAACAAAACCATTTTCTCTCATAGTAAGAAGAAAGCTTGGATGAACGCTCTCTGCTAACCACAGGGTATTTTCATTGATTTTCGCTACTTCACTCCTTGCCTTTAACCAAAACTCTAAAGGCACAAGCGGTGCCACATCACATCTAAAACCGTCAACTCCAAGTGTAGACCAATATTTAAGAGTTTCAATTTGATAATCCCAAAGTTCCATATTGTTATAATCAAGATCTACTACATCAGTCCAATCTCCGACTTTGTTTCCCATTTTTCCGTCTGGCTTTTTATAAAAGAACTCCTTATGATTTTCCACTAGCCAAGAATCTGGCGATGTATGATTGTACACTACATCAATCATACATTGCATTCCCAGTGAATGTATCTTACTTACTAACCTCTTAAAGTCTTCTAAAGTGCCATACTCGGGGTTTATATTCCTATAATTTTTTATTGCATAAGGACATCCAAGTTTACCTTTTTTATTTACAAGTCCAATAGGATGAATAGGCAAAAACCATATAATATCTGTACCCAAACTCTTTATTCTTTCTAAATCCTGTTCAACATCTATAAAGGTTCCATTAATTCCATGATTTCTAACAAAAACGGAGTACATTACCTTGTTTCTTAAAGACACATCTGTATTAATAGCCATAAAACACCTCAATCTATTTATTATTTTTTTATTTACATTTACCTATTATATCATAACACTTTTTTTCATATTTTGGTAATAATACAGCTTTTTATTGTAATTATTCAATATAACTGGTAAAATAAAAATATTAATTTAAAATTAAATAGTTCGGATGATTGTAGCAGGAGAGTATAGATTATATATACACCGAAGAAGTAAAACTTTCAGGTACCGCATGGAGATGACTGTTACAGGACGAGCCCTTGGAGAGACTCTAATAGAGCACCGAAGGAGAAAGTTAGTTTTCACTAATTAAATTAGTGAAAACTAATGAAACTCTCAGGTAAAAGGACAGGGGAATAATATTGATTTCAAGGGTCGGGTATTATTCTATTCGATTTTTTTTGTGTTTAAAAATATAGGAGGCTAAAAAAATGAAGGCTATATTAACTGTAATAGGAAAAGACAAAGTAGGTATTATTGCAAATGTAAGTACACTATTATTCGAAAAAAATGCTAATATCTTGGATATTAATCAAACTATTATGGATGATTTTTTCACAATGGTAATGCTTGTAGATTTAACTGAAATTAATCTTTCTTTAAAAGAACTAAACGAAATTTTAGAGAAAACAGGTAAGACTTTAAAGGTTTCAATAAAAATGCAACACGAGAGTGTATTTAATTCAATGCATCTTGTATAAGGGGGTAAAACATGAATATTAATCAAATAATGGAAACAGTAAAAATGTTAGATGATGAGAAGTTAGATATTAGAACGATTACTATGGGAATATCACTACTTGATTGTATTGATTCCGATGGTAAAAGGGCCAGACAAAAAATCTATGATAAGATTATGAAAACCGCTGGGAATCTAGTTAAAGTAGGCGAAGATTTAGAACTAGAATACGGTGTGCCTATAATTAACAAAAGAATTGCAGTGACTCCAATTTCTTTAATTGCCGGGGCATCAAATGACGAAAACTATGTAGAATATGCCGTAATGCTAGATAAAGTCGCAAAGGAACTAGGCGTAAACTTTATTGGTGGGTTTACTGCCTTAATTCATAAAGGATATACTACTGGAGATCATAGACTAATATCCTCTATACCTGAGGCTATGAGAGTCACTGAAAGAGTATGTTCATCTGTAAATGTTGGAAATTCCAAAGTTGGAATCAATATGGATGGAGTTCGCGAAATGGGTCAAATCATTAAGGAAACTGCTAGATTAACTGCAGACAGAGACGGTCTTGGTTGCGCAAAAATTGTGGTATTTACCAATGCCGTAGAGGATAACCCATTTATGGCAGGAGCTTTCCATGGAATTGGGGAACCTGAATGCACTTTAAATGTAGGCATAAGTGGCCCAGGAACCATCAAAACAGCATTAGAAAAAGTAAAGGGTGCAGATTTTGGAGTAGTAGCTGAAGAAATAAAGAAAACAACTTTTAAGATAACAAGAATGGGTCAATTAGTTGGTATGGAAGCTGCTAAGCGTTTAAATGTACCTTTTGGCATAGTAGATTTATCTCTGGCACCAACACCCGCTATAGGGGATAGCGTTGCTAGAATCCTTGAAGAAATAGGACTTGAAGTATGTGGTACTCATGGAACAACTTGTGCATTAGCAATGTTAAATGATGCTGTTAAAAAAGGTGGTATAATGGCTTCTGGTTATGTAGGAGGATTATGTGGTGCATTTATACCCGTCAGCGAAGATGAAGGAATGATAGAAGCCGTAGAAAAAGGAGCTTTAAACATTGAGAAACTTGAGGCCATGACTTGCGTATGTTCAGTAGGCTTAGATATGATTGCTATTCCTGGTGACACACCTGCAGAAACAATTTCAGCAATTATGGCTGATGAATGTGCAATTGGCATGATAAACAATAAAACTACTGCAACTAGACTTATACCTGCACCAGGCAAAAAAGTTGGAGACACCGTTCATTTTGGAGGGTTACTTGGACATGCACCTGTTATGAAGGTAAGTACTTTCTCCAGTGTAGACTTTATTAATAGAGGTGGAAGAATTCCAGCACCTATACATAGCTTTAAAAATTAATTTAAGTCAAAAAGGGTCCCATTAAGGGACCCTATACATATTTTTTCATATGCTTTAATGCATTTTTTTCAACTCTAGATACCTGTGCTTGGGATATACCTATTTCATCCGCTACCTCCATTTGTGTTCTTCCATTAAAGAACCTTAAATTTAAGATTAACTTTTCTCTGTCGTTAAGTTTTTTCATCCCCTCTTTAATTGATATGTTTTCAAGCCAACTATCATCTAAGTTCTTAGTGTCGCTTATTTGATCCATTACGTAAATTTCATCTCCACCATCATGGTAAATAGGTTGAAATAAAGATACAGGATCTTGGATAGCCGCTAAAGCAAATACCACGTCTTCTCGAGGGATTTCTAGCTCTTTTGCTATTTGAGCTACAGTCGGCTCTTTATTGTCTTGATTTACCAATCTGTCTCTAACTTGTAATGCTTTATATGCAGTATCCCTTAATGATCTACTAACTCTTATAGAGTTATTATCTCTTAAGTATCTTCTTATTTCACCAATAATCATAGGAACTGCATATGTTGAAAACCTAAGATTTAGACTTAAATCAAAGTTGTCAATAGATTTCATGAGACCAATACAACCTACTTGAAATAAATCATCCACGTTTTCTCCTCGGTTATTAAAGCGTTTTATAACACTTAAAACCAACCTTAAATTTCCTTCAATAAATTTTTCTCTACACTCATACTCGCCATTTTGTATCCTAAATAGTAACTCTTTCTTTTCTTTTTCTTTTAATACAGGCAATTTTGAAGTATTTACTCCACATATTTCTACTTTATTGAACATCATAAGGTCATCATTCCCTTCAGAGTAATTGCATTTAAATTATGTCCTTATAATTTAGTTTTTATACTAAAGACAACCTTACAACATTATTAATATTTTAATCTTAGAATATAAAATTAAAATAATGAAGCTCTGCAAAAATGCAGAGCCTCATTATTTATTGAAACTTAAGAAGTTGACTAGCTAATTTTATTTTTTAACCTTAACTTATCGGCGACCATAGCAATAAATTCTGAATTAGTCGGCCTTCCTTTTTCATTACGAATAGTGTAACCAAAAATTTTATTAATAGTATCTATCTGTCCCCTACTCCATGCAACATCTATTGCATGTCTCATTGCCCTTTCTACCCTACTAGAAGTGGTATTAAATTGTTTACCTATTGAAGGATACAATTCTTTTGTAACAGATGATAAAAGGTTAATATCATTCACCACCATATTTATTGCTTCCCTTAAATACATATAGCCTTTTATATGAGCCGGTATTCCAATTTCATGAATAATGTTAGTTATTTGAACTATCATTTGCTCCGGCCCCTCTTTATTTGTTTCACTTTCAGCATTATTGTGATAATTAAGTATTTTTTTTACATCATCATTATATATAGTTTTATTTACCATCTGTCTAATCCTATTAACAAACACTTTCATATCAAAAGGTTTTAAAACATAATAATCTGCCCCTAGTGAGATTGCTCTTTGGCTTATTTTGTCATTACCAACTGCCGATAAAATAATTATACGAGGTGCTGGATCTAAACCCATTTTATTTAATCTATTTAAAACTTCCAAACCATCAAGTTGTGGCATAATCATATCAAGTATCACCAAATCAGGTTTTTTTTCTTGAATCAGTTTTAGTGCATCTGCTCCATCCTCTGCGATACCAACAACAACCATATCATCTTGACTTGTTATATAATCGTTAAGCATGTCACGAAATCTTTTGTTGTCATCAGCAATGATTATGTTTATTTTGGGTTGTTCCATTTTATAATCTCCTTTATATTTTGGTTTAACTCACAATATTTACTTTATTCCACAAAAGATTGATAAATCCTTTTCTTATATACAAAAATCAAAGAATACCTTTAAATAAATAATATATTAATCCATTAAATATAACAATAAACTCCTAATTATTAGAATTCATCCTTTTTAGGTTGCTATAAATACCTGGCTTACGTTATTATGTATGTAAGTAAGTATATTATTGCGTGATATACAATAATATTAATATAGTGATAATATTTTAGATATTATTCCTAATACATTTCCAAATGTCAGGAGGAATTAGATGTTAGCATCTAAAGATAAAATTAAAGATATTCTGTTTGATTTAATTTCAATACAGAGCGATACAGGCACATCGCTTGAAATAGACATAGAAAAATATATTTATGACTGGTTACAAAAATTAGACTATTTTAAGCACAATGCAAATAATTTGGGGTACTATCCCCTTGTGGATGATTCATTAAAACGTTCTGTAGTGTGGGGACTTATTAAAGGAGAAGGTAAAAAAACTGTAATTCTTCTTACTCATCATGACGCTGTAGATTCTTATGATTATCATATTCTAAAAGATTATGCCTATGATCCTGAATTACTTAAAACAATGCTTAGAAATATTAATTTAGAAAAAGAAGTTTACGATGATTTAAATAGTGGAGAATGGATTTTCGCAAGAGGTGCTGCAGATATGAAAGCAGGTATTGCAATTCAAATGTCACTTATTGAGCAGTATTCAAAACAAGAAACTCTTAATGGTAATATTTTAATCATATCGGTTCCCGATGAGGAATCCTTATCCCTTGGAATGCGCAATTGCGCAAAACTATTGGAAACTATCAAAGATATTTATGATTTAGATTATACACTTTTGATTGATTCAGAGCCTCACCAAAAATCAGAGACTAATGAAGGTTTTTTTCATACGGGATCCGTTGGAAAATTAATGCCCGTGGTGTATGTAAGGGGTAAAAAAGCGCATATTGGTGATGTTTTCAAGGGATTTAATCCAATCCCTTTATTATCTCAAATTGTAAATGTAACAGAACTTAACACGGATTTCTCAGATGTTGTAGCAGATGAAGTGTCGCCGCCACCATCCTGGGGCTTTTTTAGAGATGAAAAAAAGCGTTATGATGCATCTATACCTGAAACATGCGGTGGATATTTTAGCATATTAACACTAAAGCGAACACCGAGGGTAATATTAGACCAATTACTAGAGCTTTCTAAAGATGCTTTTGAAAGTGTCTTATGCCAAATGAATAGAAACTACAGTATTTATCTAACTAAGAAAAATGAATCTCAACAGGAACTCCCTTGGAAAACAAATGTTAAAATTTTTGCGCAAATATATAAAGAAGCTATTTCCAATTTTGGAGATGAATTTCTCGAAGACTATCGTTTAACTCTTGATAAATTAGCAATGGATATAAAAAATGATATAATTAGTCTTCCCGAAAGCAATCTGGCCATAATTGGTAAAACATTGGAATATATTGAGGATAAAACGCCAATTGTAGTAATTGCATTTTCTCCACCTTATTACCCTCATGTATCTATTGATAATTTTTCGAATTTAGATAAAAGTATAACCGATATTGACAAAGTTATAATTAGAATTGCAGATGAATTGTGTAATGAAATTTACCGTAAGAAAAACTATTTTATGGGCCTTTCTGATATGAGTTATACCTCTCTTTCCGAAAGCCAAAATATAATACCACATGTAAAATCCAATATGCCTCTTTGGGGAACTATGTACGATATCCCCTTTGAAACAATATCACTATTAAACATTCCAAGTATAAATATAGGGCCCAGCGGAAAGGATTTGCATAAATTTACAGAACGAGTTTTAGAGAATGATGTGGTAAATCAGACTCCAAAATTAATAGCAGGCGTAATAGACCATATATTTAACAGTTAAATACCTCCATTTTTTTGTTGCATAAAAGGAACTACCAAATTTAGTAGTTCCCCTCACTTACTTTCATTAAATTTTTTTCAAATATACCTAGAGGCTATTTCTTTTCCAATCCACATTCTACCAAATACTTCATTACCTCAAATTCACTCATATTAGGATATGTTTCCTTTATACCCATTCTGATTACTCTAAAATAATTATCGGAAGGGTTTTTATAAGGTCTTATATTTTTATTGGTAACTGTAACAATTTCAATACCATTGTGCTCACCTAAGGAAAGAATCTGATTATACCAGTTCTCTTCACTTCCCTCTTGGCGTGCAATATCTTCAAATTGTTCCTCAGTGATAAGGTACATTCTACCTAAAGATTTTCCCCTACTATTAATATTTAAAAATGATACTCCACCATTTCCCCATGAAGCACTTTCATTTCCATAATACATTTTATAAGGAATAGTTATAGTTCTACTATCCTTTGGAAGTAATTTATTTCTACAACCGTCATAATTCACACCATTAAATTTACAAACTCCACCTTTGATATAAGATGTCAATCTTTCGTTAAGCATGTTAGATCCATAGCTTGCATACCAAACATAATCGTTTCTTTTTACTGACGTCTTAGTCTTACTTTCATAACTAGCTTCAACTTGTTTTGAAAGATCCTTGTTATACACATAAGTATATGCTTCTTGAACATCATCATTATTATTAAGGTTAACGACGCTAATTAATTTTCTCGCAAATAAATTTCCTTTTACTTCAAGCGAATCTAGCTTGTTTAGTGTATCGTTATCGATAACATAAATTTCACCTTTAACTTTATCAATTTCGTTATGCATTATTTGTGCATTATTGCCAAAATCATATAACTGAAAACCTTCAGCTACAAAATGGCCTGCAAATTTAGCTTCTGATAAAAATTTTTCATGATCACTGTACCCTTTCATAAGAGTTCCATAAACAAAAATCTTTATTCCTTTATTACCTTCAAATTTATCTAGCATAATATTATCCCTCCATATTTTTTTTTCTAAAGTGTTAGACAAATTATATATCATCACCCAACCTTATACAATACTTTTCAAAAAAAATCTCTAATAGTTTTTTTAGAGATTTTTTACACAACATTATATAAAAGGTATATAATGTACTTAGCTGCTAAAAACGAATCACCATCTATGCAGATGTGGCGGAATTGGCAGACGCACTAGAATCAGGGTCTAGCGCTTTACGGCATGCAGGTTCGATTCCTGTCATCTGCACCAGAAAAAACACTCATTTTGTGAGTGTTTTTTTATTATATGAAATTAACAACAGTGTTGTCACTCTTTTTATGCTATCTAAAATTAGCTATTCTTATTACGGGTCTTAACATCAAAAATTACCGCAATTACTAGCACTGCACCTCTAACAATGTACTGATAAGATATGCCTGTACCCATTAGGTTCATTCCACTTATAAGAGATGACATAACTAGTGCTCCTATTATAGATCCAGTAACTTTTCCCACACCACCATCCGCTGAAACTCCTCCAACATAGGCTGCAGCTATTGCATCTAGTTCGAATAGTGTTCCTGCTGTAGTCGATGCTGACTGCAGACGTGATGCAAATAAGATTCCGCATAGACCAATTAACATACCCATAGAAGCAAATACAATATAGGTTATCTTCTTTACATTTATACCACTAAGCTTTGCTGCCTCAATATTACCACCAACTGCATATATATGTCTTCCTAATACTGTTTGTGTTGTTATATAGTGATATATAGCAACCACTGCGATAACTATAACTACAGTCCATGAAAGTCCATTATAGCCTGCAAGAATCCATGTTATATACCCAATAATTACAGAAACAAATATGAGCTGAAAAACAAATACTTTCATGGATACAACGTCAAAATTGTATTTAATCTTATTTTTTCTTGTATTAAAAATACTCCATGCATATAAAATTATTGCCAAAATTCCTATTAGTATCGTTAATAAATGAATTCCCTGAACATGAGCTATATCGGGTATAAACCCATTTCCTATAGCATTAAAGGTTTTATTAGAAATAACAATTGTACCTGAGCTCTCAGTTAATAGAAGTAGTCCTCCTCTAAAAATCAGCATGCCTGCAAGGGTTGCCACAAAAGAAGGTATCCCCATTGTAGCTACCAAAAACCCATTAAAGAGTCCGATTAATATACCCACTGCCAAAACTATAATTATAGTTACAATGAAAGGAGCATTAAACCTTGTTAGAAGAATAGCTGCGATTGCTCCCATAAAACCTGATGCAAATCCTACTGACAAATCTATATGTTTTATTACAATAATTAAGGTCATACCTACTGCTAGTACTGCGATATAACCTGTTTGATTAATAAGATTACTAATATTTCTTGATGATATAAATAAGCCATTAGTAGTAATTGTAAATATAATCATTATAACTACTAATGCAATATACATTCCATATTCACGGATATTTTGTTTTATAAGTTGCTTGCCTTCTTTGAAAAATTCCATAACTATACCCCCTAATTAGCTGCTAGCTGCATTACTTTTTCTTGTGTTGCTTCTTTCTGCGACATCTCCCCAACAATTTCCCCGTCCGACATTACATATAATCTATCACTCATTCCTAGTATCTCAGGAAGTTCGGATGAAATCATAATAATGCTCATACCTTGTTCCACAAGCTTATTCATTAAAGTATATATTTCATATTTTGCTCCTACATCAATACCTCTGGTAGGTTCATCCAAAATCAATAAATTAGGCTTAACAAATAGCCACTTCCCAAGCGAAACCTTTTGCTGATTGCCACCACTTAAATTACCAACCCTTTGTGCTATACTATAAGCTCTAATATTCAAGGATGATTTATAGTAATTTGCTTCGTTTATTTCCTCATTTTTATTTATAACTCCCTTATTATTAGAAAGTTTTTTTAAATTTGCTAAAGTTATATTTTGTCTTATTTCATCCATAAGTATTAACCCATTTCCTTTTCTGTCCTCAGTAACATAGGCAATTCCCTCTTTTATAGCTTGACTAGGATTCTTAAAATTCACTTTTTTTCCCATAACATATAAATCACCATTTATATGATAACCTCTAGAATTCCCGAATACGCTAAGAGCAAACTCAGTACGTCCTGCCCCCATGAGGCCTGCTATACCTACTATTTCCCCTTTTTTAACATTTAAGTTTACATTATGGAGAATTTGTCTCCCTACCTTAGGATCATATGCACACCACTCTACTACCTCAAGAACTTTTTCTTCTGTTTTACTTGTCACTCTCTTAGGAAAGATATCCTCTATTTCACGGCCAACCATATGTTTAATTATTGTATATTCTGTCGCCTTATCTACACTAGTATCTAGTGAACAAACACTTTTTCCATCCCGTAGTACTGTAATAGTGTCTGCTATTGTTATAACTTCTTTTAATTTATGGGAGATTAAAATGCATGTTACTCCCTGCTGCTTCAGCTCTTTTATTAAAGTCATTAAATTTTCACTATCATTTTCATTTAGCGCAGCTGTAGGTTCATCCAATATTAAAAGGCTTACAGATTTACTTAGTGCCTTAGCTATTTCTACCAACTGTTGCTTACCAACACCCAAATCTTTTACTTTAATTGATGGATTAATATCAAGCTTTACTCTCTTTAGCATATTACTTGCTTGAACAATTGTCTCATTCCAATGGATATTAATTCCTTTTTTTATTTCATGACCCAAATATATATTCTCATAAACACTCATTTCAGGAATAAGGGCGAGTTCCTGATATATTGTTGCAATTCCAACTCTTTCACTGTCACTAATACAAGAAAATTTTTGCACACTACCATTAAATATTATATCTCCACTATATTGACCATGTGGATAAAGTCCGCTTAACACCTTCATTAGGGTTGATTTCCCAGAACCATTTTCCCCAATAAGACAATGAATTTCTCCTCTTTTTACACTAAAGGTGACATTATCTAAAGCCTTAACCCCTGGAAATATTTTGGTGATATCTTTCATCTCTAATATATAATCATTCATAGCTATATTCGCTCCTCATTAAGACATTCACTAAAATCCAATTTATATAAATAAATAGTGATAGCTAACTATCACTATTTATTTACTTTACCTATAGATACTAATATTTACTTGAGATTTGTAAAATCTGTTGCTGGATAGTATCCCGAATCTACTAAAGCAGGTTTTAGATTTTTACTATCTATTACTATTACCTCAGTTTGCTTAGCTTTAACATCAACTTTACCATTATTATATGATCCTGTTGTTGCTGGAGTTTTACCAGTCAATATTTCCACAGCCATTCCTATTGAATCATTAACTAAAGTACGTACATCTTTAAATACTGTCATTGATTGTTTTCCATCAATTATATACTGTATAGATGCTTTTTCAGCATCCTGGCCAGTTATTTGGTAGCTTGTTACTTTACTGTCTGCTTTGAAAGCGTCAGCGATTGCACGAGCTGTTCCATCATTTGGAGCTAATATAAATACATCACCCTTATCTGCATCTGCAGCAGCTGTTAAATGAGATTCTGACTTATTCTTAGCTTCATTAAAGTCCCAGTTTGTAGTAACCTGTCCAATTACCTTACTCATTTCATCACGTGTAAGTGTAGCTTTGTCTTTTACTGAAATAGCTTCACTTGAATTCTTTATTACAAAGGTTCCATCAGCTATTTTTGGCTGAAGTACTTTCCATGCACCTTCAAAGAATAAGAAAGCGTTATTGTCTGAAGCAGCTCCGGCATATAAGTACAATGGGTTACCAGTTCCTGTTGCCTTATCAACTAAGTATTGGCCTTGTGCACTACCAACTGCAATACTGTCAAATGTTACATAGTAATCAACTGCGTCTGTATCTGTGATTAATCTGTCATAAGAAATTACCTTAATATCTTCTTTTTTAGCAGCTTCAATTGCTCCTGCTGCTGCTGCACCATCTTGAGGGCAAATTATAAGTACTTTTATTCCCTTAGCAATTAAAGCGTCAACATTTTCTTTTTCCTTAGCAGATGTTCCCTGACTAAAAAGTATGTCTACAGAATAATCTGTATCCTTAAGGGCTTCCTTGAATCTGGCTTCATCTTGAACCCATCTTGGTTCATCCTTTGTTGGTAATACTATACCAATATCCACCGTTGTTTTTTTGCCGCAACCTACAAATCCTAAAACTGATAAAATCATAACTCCTGCAAGTATCATTGAAATAGATTTTTTCATTTTGTCCCCTCCTTAATTTATACTAAAAGTAAACTCTTGGACACATTGTCCTTATGTAAATTATGACATAAATTTTATCACTTGTCTCTGTATACGTTTACCCTGATTGGGTAAATTTTTACTATAGTTTTAAAAAATTTTACACACTAGTAATATTTTACGATAAAAAAATACAGCTTGTATGGGTACCCAAACAAACTGTAACAATAAACTACTTTCTATAAACGTCATCCTTCAGATGAAAGCCATCTCTAATTATGGTAATATCAATATTATTTTTCTTAACGGCAATTGGCTCTAATACATAATAAGGCACCATATATTTTCCGTTATAAATAGTTTCACTAGTGTTAAGTGGCTTTCTTTCCACCAATTTTACAGCCATTTCTACTGCCTTTTCTGCTAATTTTTCTATTGGCTTATAAATCGTCATGAATTGCGTTCCCTCTACAATCCTCTGACAAGCTCCAAGATCTGCATCTTGGCCAATTACAATTACCTTATCTGTAAGCCTATGCTCCGACAATGCTTCAATAGCACCTTCCGCCAAACTGTCATTTCCGGCTATAATCGCATTTATCTTTGTATCCTTCTGCACTGCCTTATCTACCACGGTAAATGCATATTCCTTTAGCCAATTAGGTGCCCATTCTTCACCTACAATATTTATTTTACCACCTGACACATAGGGTATTAAAATTTTATCATAACCCTCTTTAATCATAGTGGTATTATTATCATTTTTTGCACCATTTATTATAAGAAGATTCCCATGTTTTATTTTTTCAAGGAGTGCACTGCCCATTAGTTCTCCTACCTTTACGTTATCAAAAGTTATATAAAGATCCACATCTGCATCTAAAACAAGCCTATCATAGGAAATAACTGGTATTCCCTGCCTTTTCGCCAAATCAACTGCATCAGCAGATTTATAATAATCATTTGGCACAATTATAAGCACGTCAATTCCCTGTTCCAAAAGATATTTAACTTGTTTTAACTGATCTTGATCGTCATTATTTGCATTTTGAACAATAATTTCTGCATCCATTTCACGCGCCTTAGCCATTAAAATATCTCTATCCTTAACCCACCTTTCTTCTTTCAAAGTTCCAAGTGAAAATCCAATCTTTATTTTTCTTTTCAAAGGGGTAACTTGCTTGTCATTATTGTTTCCTATAAGTGTAGGCCTTTTTAAATCTCTAATAACATTAAAAACCAGTACACCTAATAAAAGAGTGAGCCCAGTAATTATAGCAATTTTTAACTTATTATTTTTAATCAATATAACCACTTCCCCCATTTATAAATGTTCGATATTCTGTGGGAGTCATTCCTGTAATCTTTTTAAAAGCTTTAGAGTAATAATTAGGATCATTATAACCATTTTTTAGGCATATTTCTTTTATACTTATATTTTCATTAGCTAGCAGTTTCATAGATTTATCTATCCTAAGCTCCGTAAGATAGTCTATAAAGCTTTTTCCTATCTCATCCTTAAATACTTTACTCAAATAGTTATAGCTAAGGTTTACACTTTTTGCCACATCATTTAAAGAAATATCATGATCATAGTTCTTATTGAGATATTCTAACACCGTTGGAATAACTCCATATATATCTCCTTTTCTTTGAATTTGTATTTCTTTAGCCAGCTCAGAAAGATATACTAAAAATTGAGTTCTAAGTTCACCTTTGTTATTAATTTTTATAATTCTCAAAATTAGCACTTTTTTAAGTTCATCCAATTTTTTTGATTTATAGGGTAAATTCTTATCTATTAAAAATAACAACTCCATAAGCTTAGATTTTATTCTATCAATATCCTCTCCATAAACATTGGTTAACCAAACATATATCTCTAGGAAGGGTTCCTTAGCCTCTTTAATATTAGCAGTCAGCATACTATTTGAAAAAGCACTCTCCTTATGAAATGGATATGTATCAAAAATGTTGTCTGATAGAATAACATCTTCGTAATAGGTAACCGCCTTACTTTGAGCTTTACTGGCTGCTAGATAAGCCTCATTACAAGATTTTCCGAAACTTTCTGCTTTGTATCTTCTTCCTATGCCTATTTGATATTTCAAATCTGATAATCCTTTGATTTTTTCTATTACTCTTTTTGCAATATCTATGGACCTTTCTTTTGTTATAGCGCTTTCCTCTTCCCCATTTGTGGGAATAAATACTATTATTCTATCAGCCATAGGATTTCCTATTAGGCAGGCACATAGTGATTTTAATTTCATATTAAAAACATCATAGAAGTTTTGTTTTACAAAATCCAGCTTTAAACTATTTTCTTTCCTTTTAGAATTAAGCCCTTCTAATAAAACTGCCATGGCATAACCATATTTTAAATTCATAGAAAATATATTTTCATAAAATTCTATATCTGTAGATAGTCCAATATTAAATGATTTATTAATAATAAATTGTGCCTCTAAGGATGGAATAATACTATTCATTTTTTCCTTTAGTTCAATCTCTCTAATTAAATTTCCCCTTTTTTTGTCAATGTTAACTTTTATATTATTAAGACACTCTATTAATTTCTTTTTATTAATAGGTTTTAATAGATATTCAAAAACGCCCATATTTAGTGCCTCTTTTGCATAATCAAAGTAATCATAAGCAGTAATTATCACAAAAAAAGTATCATTATTAACTTTTTTAATCTGTCTTATTGCCTCCATGCCATCAATTCCTGGCATATGAATGTCCATAAAAACAATATCTGGTTTCAGGCTTATAGCATATTCAATAGCTTCACGTCCTGTGCTTGCCGTAGCTACAACATCAACATCTTTTACATTTTTAGAAACAATCATTTTGATTGAATCTAATACAAGATACTCATCATCAGCGATTAAAAGTTTTAACATGCCATCCACACCTTTCTAAGGAATATATACCCGCGGGATTGTTAGGGTTACTTTTGTACCATACCCAATTTTGCTCTCTATGCTTATTAATTTCTCATTATCTTCAATATTAAATAGAATTTGAAGTCTTTGTAGTACATTGTTTATACCTATACCAGTAAACTGCTTTTGTGAGGTTCCATTCTCTTGGCATGAGCCTACAATAGCATTTATACTATTTGAATCCATCCCTTTACCATTGTCTATTACCTCAATTAAAATATTATCCTCGGAAGATTTAACATTTAGGCGTATTTCACCATTTCTTTCTAAATCCTGAAGACCATGAATGTAGGCATTTTCTACAATTGGTTGTATAATTATCCTGGGTATCCTTATATCTAATGCAGCCTCATCAATATTATTATAAAAAGAAATTCTACTTCCAAAACGTATTTTAAGTACCTGCATATAGTTCTTCACATACTCTATCTCATCACGAAGTGGAACAAGATCCTCAATATTCTTTAAATTATATCTAAATAATTGTGCGATATTCTCCATAAACTCAGATGACTTGTCTGCTCCCTCTATTAACGCAAGTTGTGAGGCTGCATTTAATGTATTAAATAGAAAATGGGGGTTAATCTGAGACTGTAAAAATTTTAATTCTGCTTCCTTAAGCAGTGTTTTCATTTTTAGATTTTGATATTCCTGTTCTTTAAGCTTCTTTTCAACCTCCGCATGCTCTCTTAATTCATCAATATAATTTCTTATGCTTTTTACCATTTTTATAAATGCACTGGCAAGAATATCAGTTTCATCTCCGGTATGTGTTTGTGTTAATTCGATATCAAAATTCCCTTCTGCTATTTTTTCTGCGGAACGTGACAACTGTTCTATGGGTTTTGTCAAACTATAGGTAGAAAATACCGCAATAATGATGTTTGCAATAATGGCACCTATTATAACCAGTACATTGACATAGCTTATAAAGTTCATATTCTTATTTATTATTTCATACTTTTCTGATCCACTTTTTAATTTTATATCTAAAAGCTTGGTATTATACATCTTAATGTAACTACTAATCTCGCTCGCCCTCTGAAAATAGGTAATATACTTGCTACTTATTCTACCACGTTTTGCTTGCACTGCATTATCGCTCTCCACCATTAACTCATCCAACATATTTCCAATATCCTTAAGGAACAGATTCTCATCATCATCATCATACTCTATGGTGACAGGTATCTGCCTTCTTATAACCTTAAGCTTGTTATAATAGTTATAATAACTAAGTAAATCTTCAGAAGATGTAGTTGTCAGATATTTTTCAAGCTCAGTCATCATTAGGTCCACATCATTTTTTAACTCATTAAGATATACGTAATCAGTAATTATACTATTTGTATTTTTTAAAATCACCCTTGCATTATAATAAGAAAATATACTTGTAACCCCTAGTAAGGCTATAGTTATGAGAAAGTACACAATCAGTTTTTTTCTAATCCCAAAAAAATTAAATATATGATGTTTCATATTTTAACCACCTAATCTTAGTACTCGTCCTTAGTTTTTTCACTCTATGGTTTGGGTTTATATTGATCTAGGTTGTTCTTTGTAATTACTTCTATTTCTGTATCAATAATTGTAGAAATTGGTTTGTCTTCTTTTATATCTACCATAGCCTTAAGCCCATCATATCCCATTTTATAAGCATTACTGGCAACAGTGCCATAAATGATGCCCTTCTCTATATACCTAAGTATCCGCTCAGAGCTGCCGTACCCTACCAATATAATGTTTCCTACCTTATTTCTATCAACTATGAATTGAGCTGCTCCCATGGTATCTGCTGAACTCACTGTAAATATAGCGTTTACCTTGTCCTCAGAGTCAACTATTTTTTGAGTAATTTCCTCTGCACTTAAAACACCTATTTTAGAGCTGTAGTTTTTAATTATTTTTATATTAGGATATTCCTTTAACGTACTTATAAAACCACTCATCTTCAAATTCTGCTCTACCGAGTCCTGGTTTGTGTCCTCACTTGAGATAACAGCAATATTGGCTTTGCCGCCTGTTGCTTCTATTAACATCTTAGCTGCTTCACTCCCAATAATAAAACTATTTATACCTACAAATGTCTGTCGTTTGCTTTTACTGTCATCGTTTTCAAAAGTTATAACAGGTATCTTACTGTTATAGGCATTATCAATAGCCTTCGTAAACTCTCCCGCACTGGATACGTGGGTAATTATCCCATCAACTTTTGATAATGTTGCAATATCAATATGTTTTAACTCCTCATTAGGGTCATTAAACCGAGGTGCATAAAATTCTACTGCAACATTATTATCCTTAGCGGATTTCTGGACTCCTCTTATTACTTCAGTCCAAAATGGATCCACAGAATTTTGAGCAATAAAATAAAAATGATATTTCGGTTTAATTAGAGGTTGAATAATCTCCTCTTTACGAAGCCAGAAGAGAATTAGGCTTGTAAAAGCGATCAACACAATTAGGATGAAAACGGCATATTTATATAACAATCCAAATAATTTCTTAAATATTCTCATTCATATCTTGTCCTTCAACTAAG
Organism: Clostridium sp.; assembly: GCF_050717635.1. Classification (GTDB taxonomy): domain Bacteria; phylum Bacillota; class Clostridia; order Clostridiales; family Clostridiaceae; genus Clostridium_AD. The sequence continues at coordinate 75,159 of NZ_JBOITO010000003.1, read as the reverse complement.
TATTTTCACTTTTTATAATATAAGGTTTTATTTGTATTACTAATAAATTATCTAATAATAGCTTATTTTATCTTTAGTCAAAATTATACCATTAGTTTTAATAACTGTAAAACAATATTATTAACTCTACAATATTTTTTTGCATATGAAAAGCTCAACAAACTGTTTTACTAGTATGTATAAATATGTTAATATTAGTTCATATAAATAATAAACTTTAAAAAGTAAATTCAATAAACCATATAAACGCATAATAAGGAGTGTTCTCTTGATTAAACTTAAAAACAATAACCATAGAAAAATCCCACTTTTAGATAAAATAGGCTATGGGTCGGGAAACTTCAGTACAGGTATTTCTAGTCAAGTTATAGGTACCTATTTAGTTTTCTACTGTACAGCTATTCTTAATATCCCTGGTAGCTTAGTCGGTTTAGCTCTAAGTCTAAGTATAATTTGGGATGCCATCACTGACCCTTTAATGGGGTATATTTCAGATATGACCAAATCTAAAATTTTCGGCAGACGACATCAATATTTGCTTATAGGCGGTATAGGTCTAGGAATATTCAATTATCTTTTATGGAATATAAGCTCTGGATTATCAGATTATCTAAAGTTTGCTGTTATATTCTTTTTAATTTTAATAATTAAAACTTTCAGCACAATATATGTAACTCCTTATACTGCACTTGGTGCTGAATTATCTAATGATTACAATGAACGAACTAGCATCCAAGGTTTTAAAACTATTTTCTTTCTTCTTGGGCTAGCTTTTGTATCGGTTTTTGGAATGTTTGTTTTTTTTCGTCCTACTCCACAGTTTCCTTCTGGGCAACTAAACCCTAGTTCCTATAGTTCTATGGGGATTTTTTCTTCAATCCTAATTATTATTTTCGCCTTAGTTTGTTTTTACTCTACAAAAAAATATATTCCTGTTCTAAATGAGCATGCTTATAAAGGAACAAGCGATGGAAAACTAAAAACCCTACTATCAGCCTTTAAGGAAATTCTTCTTAACAAAAGCTTTAGATATGTGGCACTTGCCTATATGTTTAATAACATAGCTTCAGCCCTAGTTGCAAATACTGGATTACATGTGTTTACCTACACATTTTCCCTAAGTAGTCAGCAGATTGCCCTAATCGTTGGAATACAGCTACTTGTTTCCATATTATCTCAACCCATATGGGCCTTAGCTGCTAAAAAATTCGATAAGAAACCTTCAATGATTTTAGGAATTATAATTTGCATTATAAGTAGTTTGCTTTTTCTTGTATTAGTGTTTATGAAGAGCCATATAATGGGTAATGCATTTTACTTCATTCCCTTTTCAATACTTGCAGGATTTGGTACAGGCGGACTATTTACTCTCCCTTTTTCAATGGTTGCAGATGTCATTGATTTAGATGAACTTAATACTGGAAAAAGAACAGAAGGGAGCTATTACGGTTGCCTTACATTGTTTTATAAACTTTCTCAATCTGTAACCCTATTACTTATAGGTTTTGTATTAGATTTAGTTAAATTCAATGCCAAGCTACCCATTCAAAATGAAAGTACTGTGGTTATTCTTGGCTTAATGCTAAGCATAGGCTCAGGCTTAAGCTTTATCGCAGCACTAGTAAGTATTTCGGGCTATACTCTTAATAGATCCACCATTGAAAATATTCAAAAGGAGATTGCTAAAAGGTCGTCAACATAAATAATTTATATGTAATTATACTAAATTCTTTTTTCATTTTTATTTGGTAATTCATTTAAGATATTGTATAATTAATGTAAAATAAGCATTTTATTTTTTGTTTTAAAAATTAAAAAGAAAGGTAGGTGAAAAACCTGCACTGTGGTCAATCATTATCATGATGCCACCATTCTATTTAACGAATAGGGTGCTAAAATTGTCTTGTTGTAATTTTAGGTAGCAGGCGTTACTTTGATAATAATTTTACTAGGAGCCCCTGGAGCTGGAAAAGGTACTCAAGCAAAGCTGATTTGTGAGAAATACAACATAACCCATCTATCAACTGGAGATATTTTCAGAATGAACATTTTAAACAAAACTCCACTTGGTATAGAAGCAAAAAAATATATAGATAGAGGTCAGTTAGTGCCTGATGAATTAACCATTCAAGTTATAAAAGATAGACTAATAAAGGATGATTGCAACGACGGCTTTCTATTAGATGGATTTCCTAGGACTGTTTTTCAAGCAGAAGAACTTGGTAAATTTCTGCAAAGTATTAATAGCAACTTAGATTTTGTACTTCTAATCGATGTTCCTAACGAATTTATAATTGAAAGAAATATAGGAAGAAGGATATGTGCTTCTTGTGGAGCAAGTTATCATATAAAGTTTAATCCACCAAAACAATTAGGTAGCTGTGACTTTTGTGGAGGTAGATTGATTCAAAGAAATGATGATAATGAAAAGACTGTTAAAGAAAGACTTATTGTTTATACTAATCAAACTCATCCTCTAATAGATTACTATAAAACAAATCTCTCTTTATCTATAGTTGATGGTAGGGATGATATACTTACAGTATCAAAAAATATTCACTCGATACTAGATAACTAGTTGGACTATTTTGATAATTACCTTGAACTTCGATTAATTGTTTAATCCAAAAAAATTATTATACTTTTCGAATTCAGCAAGAGTTTTATCAACTGCTTTTATACGCTGCTCTAAACTACCTCGGAGTATAATATACGGTATTCTACGTTCATGTAAATCCGCGATAATTTGCTTATGAAATACTTTGCGTTTCTGATCCCCACTTCTATCCCAAGTGTCATCATATGGAATATCATCATCACATAGAAAAAATATATCATAACGTTGTGCATTTTCTAGTGCAAGCTTTGTAAGGAGTTTTGGAGCTGTGCCATGATAATCAATGGCATACATATACGTAGTTATTGCGTTGGTATCTACAAAAAAATATTTATTAGCTTCTAATATAGCTTCATCTTCACGCTTCATATGACCTTTGGCAATTTCATCAAAGGATTCAAAATCAATACGTCTATCTACTTGATGTTCAGTCCAATAATCTCTTCCATATTCATTTGCATAGGTGGTTTTATACTTTTTTGCTAAGGCTTCAGTTATAGTTGACTTACCAGTTGACATAGCCCCAACAAAAACTATTTTAGTAATTAAATCACTATAAACAACATCACTTATAAATTCTCGATACTTAAATGGGTTTTCTCTTATCATTGATGCAGAAATAGGTACAATTTTACGTGCTTCATCTATTCTTCTATCTATAGAACCAAGCGCCTTGCTTACATGTTCACCATAAAACTCGCTTGAATAAAAATGAGTTACTACCCTTCCATTAAGCACACTTAAAATATATTGTTCCTGTGAAATCTCAAAGTCCCTATCACTTGAATATCCGTCTGGACCATCCCAACATTCAATAATAGTAACACTGGGATATAGTCTTTTAATCCAACTTGACCTTACACTCAAAGGTATCTTTGTTACCGGTGTGTCATAAATAAGTATAATTAGCTCGTCCATTTCTTCTAAAGCAGTATCAATCATAAACTTATGGCCGCTATGCAATGGTGCAAATTTTCCAAGTGTTAATCCGATTTTTTTCATATAGAAATCGTCTCCTCCTTTTGCATTACTCCTTTATTCCAATTATAGTAGCCATAAATTGCATTTACAAGATATGCACTCCACATTACAATCATCATAGCTCCTTCCGGACTTCCACTTATTGTTCTGAGACTCCACATAATTATAGTAAAAACATTTAAAACAATATATAGTAACCACTGCTCCTTAAATCGGTATACCATTAAGAATGTTGCTACAATGGATAGCACGTTTGTTATTGCATCAACATAAGGAGTATTTTGACCATTGACTAATGACAAAACGAAACCTAATCCAATGCTACCAAGTACACATATAGTAATTGTCAATATTTTATTGTTTTTCTGTAAACCTCGCATTTCTACAATATTTCCGCTCAAACTCTTTTTCCACATAATATATCCAATAATATTCATTGGTAGAAAAAAGAGAATATTTAATCCCACTTCACCATATAACCCATTATTATAAGCTAAATAAGCATACCCAAAAGTATTATACATCCCAAAATAATATGTCCATATATTACCCTTTGCTGCAAGAACCACACACAATACACCTGTTATAAATACAGAGAATCCAAACAAGGTATCCTTCCATACAATTGTTAATAAAATTGCAACCAGCGAAAACATTAATAACCAAATAATCTCATATAATTTCCAGTTCTTTATTTTCACATTCATACTCCTTTAATTCAAATTGGTAAATAATAATTCTATTCTTCAATGTTTTCTTCTGAATTTTTGTACCTTTGAATTAATTCCTGCTTAACAAGCCAAAGTTCCTGAGATAAATCCACATAGTATTTATGAGGATTAGAAAATCTTCTAACTTCGTCCCATATTCTATCTACTTGATTTTTACAGTTAGTTTTTATTTCTTCTATGCTTGGAGATTCATATACACATTCACCCTTAAGAAAAACTGGTACTTGGAGTTTTTCCGCATAGAAATTTTTGACTATTTTCTTCTTCCAGATAGAAACTGGATCAAAGATTGTATAAGGTACTGTTTCATTTATGCCCTCATTTGAAAGCGTAATAACATCAGCTATTGCCTTATGGGATTTCTTATCGTATAAACGCCAAGTCATCTTGTATCCTGGATTAATAATTTTCTCTTCATTTTCACTTAATTTTATTCTTGGCGAAATTTCTCCACTTTCTTCAACTGCTACTAATTTATAAACACCACCAAATACAGGTTCTGATTTAGCAGTAACCATTCTTTCACCAACGCCAAATATGTCTATTTTAGCATCTTGATTTAATAGATCCGTTATAATATATTCATCTAAGCTGTTTGAAGCTACTATCTTACAGTCTGTAAGCCCAGCGTCATCAAGCATACTTCTTACTTTTTTAGAAAGGTATGCAAGATCCCCGCTATCTAATCTAATTGCTTTTAATCGCATGCCAATGGGTTCTAGAACATTCTTAGAAACTTTAATAGCATTAGGAATACCACTTTTAATAACATTATAAGTATCAACAAGTAGTGTACATGTATCCGGGTAGGTTTTTGCATAGGTTTCAAAAGCCTTATATTCATCTCCAAATAATTGCACCCAGGAATGAGCCATTGTACCAGTTGCAGGAACTCCAAACATTGTTTCTGCCATTACAGTAGCCGTAGCAGTTACGCCCCCTATATAAGAAGCTCTTGCTCCCATTATAGCTCCGTCAGCGCCATGTGCCCTTCTTGCTCCCAGTTCCAAAACTGGTCTTCCCTTAGCAGCTCTAACAATTCTACTTGCCTTAGTAGCTATTAAACTTTGATGATTAACTGTTAATAGAAGCATTGTTTCAATAAGTTGTGCATCTATTACCTTTGATTTTACAGTTACAAGCGCCTCATTTGGAAATACTGGTGTTCCTTCAGGTATTGCATATACATCCCCAGTAAACTTAAAGGTTAAAAGGTATTGTAAAAATTCCTCTGATAATATTCCTTTGCCTCTTAAATACTCAATATCTTCCTGTGTGAATTTCAAATTTTTAATGAAATCAATAAGTTGCTCAAGTCCTGCTACTATTGAAAAACCTGCTCCATCCGGGTTCTTTCTGTAAAACATATCAAAATACACAATAGTATCTGAAAGCCCATTTACAAAATACCCATTTGACATTGTTAGTTCATAAAAATCCATTAGCATTGAAAGATTTCTTCCTTCTTTAATATTAAAGTTATTTGTTGTTTTTTTCATTTTTGTTGTTCCTCCTAATTTTTAAATTATATTATTCACTATTTCTATACCATTTGATTGCATCTCCCAAAGAGAAACAACTTTCATTAAATCCCCATCATGAGTTCCAAAATCAAAGGTTTCAACGGAATCTATAGGAATGATAATTCTTCTGACTAGGTTCCTTTGGTTGAAGTAGGTCTTTAAGGTTGTAGCAAAATGACTTACACAAATATCTACTTCACATCCCACAATAATATAGTTTTCAATCTTTTCCTCATTCTCCTCAAGCCATATTTTAAATCCTGGTGCATGAAAACCATTAGTACTATTCTTAGGTATCATTGTAGTATTAGCATGAGATGTCGCAGCCTCTCCCCTTAGTTCTTCAATAAGCTCTGACTCTATATTATCTTTCAAACAATGCTTGGCATAATTTTCAAACTCCACTGAATTTTCATCATGCCTATCTAAAAAAAATATTTTTTTATATCCATGTGTTCTTTGGTTAATAGTTAACAAATTATTTATTATTTCTACAACTCTTGGTGATGATAATATTCCTTGGTGTACAAATCCATTTACCATGTCAATTACAATTAGTGCTGTTTTTTCTTTTGGAAGGTCTGTTAAATTAACCACCTTACCCTCTATTTCATTTCGCATATCAAATATTTTATTTATCATTAAATCCATAACATAAATCCCCCTCCATCTATATTAATTATTCTTCAAAAAAATTGTGTTCCCAGCTTTCATTAAACATATAGCAAGTTGCAGGTCTTCCCGAAGTTTCTTTTTCTTTTTCTGTTTTTATTACCATTTTTTTAATCTTTCTTCTAAAATTAGCTCTTGTTAGAGGCTTTTGTAAATGTAAGATTGCTTCATATAGTTTTTGAATTTCCCTTAGGGTAAAATATTTAGGTAAAAGAGTAAATGCTATTGGTGTATATTCTATTTTATTTTTTAGTCTCTCAATAGCACAATATACCAAATCAATATGATCAAAGGCAAGTTCGTCTTTACTCCACTCTAAAAGTTCATATGAAGGTGCTTTATTTGAAATAATCCCATTTTTAACAAATCTCTCAGTTACAAGGTAGCCTATCTTAACCTCACCATCATCAGAAACCAATGTTAGATTGTAGGTATCAATTCTCTCTATTCCTGAATTAGTAGCTGAAATAAAATCTTTTCTTACAGTAAACCATTGTGCATAAGTAGCGTCATCTCCCGCTACTTCTTTAATGCTAGTTTTAGGGGCTAAGGCCAAATAAGCTATTGAAATAACCCTCATTCTTGGGTCTCTTTCTACTAAATCACCAAAGGTTTTTAACTGTTCGAAATATACATTATCAATATTTGTTTCTTCTTTTAATTCCCTGTAGCAGGCAGTGCTTAAAGCTTCATCAATATGCACAAAACCTCCTGGAATTGCATAACATCCAAGGTATGGGTGATCTCCCCTTTTTATTAAAAGCATCTTAAGTGCTTTGTCAGGATCTTTTCCCTCAACAGGTATATCGTCTACCGTAAAAAGTAACATATCCACTGTGTTAGATGGCCTGTCATAATTTCCTGGTATATAACTTTCTAAAAATTCTTTTTGGGTTAATCCATCTTTATTTTTTATATTTATATTTCTCATAATCATTTTCCTTTCTTACTTGTCTTTTATGAGTACATACTGTTGATTTCGTTTTGTACTACTTTGATACTATCATCTTAGCATCAATATGATACAAAGTTAACATATTTTTCCATATACTCTAATTTTATATTTCGCAGCATAATAAGTCATTAGTAATATTATTCAATTAAATAATTAATCACCGATTTATTTGTTAATTTTAATTGTTGAGGAAATTCATTGTTTCTCTTGGATAAGATTGCAAAGTATCCTTCTTCCTCAAAGTGTTCTTCCATACTTTCATTATTAAAACCCAAACCTATTATTAATTCTTTGTACAGCTCTTTGTGACTAATTACATCATCTGCTACCAGATGAAAGATCCCTTTTAAATAATGTTCAATTATGTAAAGTACTTTTTTTGCTATCACTACATCAGTAATAGCATTTAATTTTAATTTCGGGTAAACAATGATTTTTTCATTGTTGGCCAGTGACTTTAATAACTGTTTCATTCTAGGAGAATCCTTTCCCCAAACTTGAGGAAGTCTTAATATACAAGCATTATCATGTAATATTTCAGTAATTTTTTTCTCGCATTCTATTTTAAATTGTCCATATTCACTACAAGAACTTGGCAAATCACCTTCATAATGAGGCTTGCTTAAATCATTATCAAATACATTCGTAGTAGAGCAATAATATAATCTACCACCACTTTTTTTTAAATATTCAGTGATTTTTGTATGTAAAATCAATTGTTTATCATAATTACCTCTTAAACACGATATTATAACTTGCGGGTTTGAAGTATTCAATATACTATTTATTCTATCTGCATCTTCAATATTCAGTTTAAAACATATATTTTGATTTAATAATGAAATTGGGCTTTCAAAGTATGTTGCATAAATCTCATATTCCTTGTATTTATTTAGTTCAGTAATTATTGCCTTTCCTACAAGCCCACTTCCACCTATCACTAATACCTTGTTCATAAAAATTACACCTCCGACACTTAAAATAAAGTTCTAAATTTGTCCATTGCTTATACACCCATTATAACTGTATTATTCGCCCTATTGCATAATGAAATGCAATTGACTCTCTGGAATACCTATTGATAAGCCGTAATCTATTGCTGGTTTCCATGTGGATTTATCTTCATAATCGAAAGTAAACTTTTTGCCCCTAAATATAACAATTATTTTTCTACCTTTTAAAAAGTGCATATACCATTCATCTTTAATGCACCCTGACAATTTTTCTATTTCATCTTCTGAAACTATAACGGTATATAGATGCCATCTTTCAGATGGATTCTCATGGTCTAATATACACAACCCAATAACTTTAAGTTTGTTAAGTACCCTATTATCAAGTAAACTCTCCTCAACAATTACACCCTTAAAGTCTTTTACAATTGCCTTACTTCCTTTTATAAAATTTTTTATATTTCTATAAAGTTGATTATCTTCCATGTTTAGCTCTCCTCAATACGAATTTTTTGATTCATACGCTTTATTATACTACAAAATTTATCATTATATCATTATTTTACCTTCGCTTGTCACCATACTCATAAAAACCATTTCTAAATCTTTCAGTGGAACGTTATATTAATACATAAGCTACTACAATACTAAAGCCAATCATTATTGTTCCAATAATGCTCATATAAATAACAAATTCAAACCTTTGTTTAGTGCTATCCAGGTCATTACTGTTACGATATTGGATACTTTCACTAGAAGACGTTCTTACCTGTTGGTAAGTATTCTTTCTTTTAACCATAGTACCCATAATAAAAATTATACCTCCAGCACAAAATTCTACTAACCCAATATAAAATAATACATTTGAAAAGCTTTCAATATTTCTATAGTTGCTATTAATTAAGCATATAGCTACTACTATCGTTAAACTCACTAGCAAACCTATTCCTATTCTTTTTATATATCCATTAATTATAATGTTTTTTCTTTTCTTCATTTCGAATCCTCCTATTTATTAGTTAATTATAAAATATTACATTGACTTATCATTTATATATAAATAACTAAAAATTACTACACAATCATACTATATTTTGAAAAGTATATCAGTACTTAATTTCAACAAAAAACTATTTTCACCTTTAATATTATAAGATTTTGATAAAAAGTTCTAAGAATAGCTCATAAATCTTCTACGTCAGAATCCTTATTCTAACCTCGATTGAACGTCCAAATAAAGTTCATATATTTTATAATAATAGTGGTAATATACGATAATTTTTATGTTATAATTTCTATATAAGCAAAGTGGAATTAATATATATATATAATTCCGTTACGTTAATATAGGGGGTTTTGTAATGAAAAAATGGGGTATGCAAAAAATAGTTATCACATCAGTATTAACATTACTTGTAATTATTGGTGTAGGATTTGGGGGATACAAATATGCTAAAATCAATCAATACAATGGCTTAATTAAAGATGCAAATAGATATATGAAAAATAATGAGTATGATAAGGCTATAGATTTATACAAGCAGTCACTAAGTTATAAAAACGCTACCAACATAGAGAATAGTATTAGGCTTGCTCAAAACTTAATAGAAGAAAATAAAGTCTATAATGAAGGCATAAGATTAATGAATGATAAAAAATATCTAGAGTCAATAGACCAATTTAAAATGATTGGAAAAGATAGTAATAAGCTCTACACAGATGCTCAAAATAATATTAATGAATGCAATAAAGAATATGTGGCACTAAATATTAGTAAAGCCAATATTGCTTTAGAATCTAATAACTATGATGAAGCTAACAATTATATAACCCAGGTATTTAAAATTGATAACAATAACGAAAATGCGAAAAACCTTAAGGATACTATAGATAAGAAAATTCTAGAACAACAGAAAACCCAAAATTCTAAAGAAGAACAAGAAAAGGCGGCTCAAATGGCTAAAGAAGCTCAAGAAAAGGCAGCTAAGGCTGCTGCTGGTAATATAACGACTAAATCTGCAACGGATATAGTTAGAAAGCTTGTACTTGAAGATTCAGATTCAAAAACGTTAAGCCAATTTGATCATGAAGAAACGGTAGATGGAGTTAAATATTTTGTTATACATGTTTATGATGTAGTTGTTGATCACACCGCAACCAGGGGATGGTACTATGTGAATCAAAACAACGGAAAAGTCTTTGATGGAACTTATGGTGACCTTATACCTATGAATTAATAAATCAATCATATTATATAAAAAAAATAAATTTTCTAATTAAAAATGACCTAGCAGTATATAGTATACTCTAAGTCATTTTTTTACCATTGCGTATATCTATATAACTTATGAATGCATATTTAGAATACTCCTTTAATCCTACTTTTTTTTCAGTATCATTATGAAGTATATTTTTTTATTCATCAATGCATCTTTTGTCATATAACATGTTCCCCTTTTATTCTACACCCACATGCCACTCTCCTGTGGGTAGCACCAGAATTCCTGGTGGCACCAAATTTCTATTTAAAAAGTTTCTTTATTACATCAAAAATACTAAAACTTGTACGATTATAAACACGATTATAGGCGGATTTTTTAGGATTTGTAAACCATCCAAACCCACGTGGAGCTTTTATCCCTAGATTATGACGTATTACTCTCTTTACGCTAGTTCTACTGCTAATCATTTTCTTTAAGCTGGGTTTCCTTATTCCAAATTTCATTATGCACCTCCCAAAATCATATTTTCTCAAATATACTTTACATGATTTAACATTATTATACCATAATTTTCTTTTTACCTACATTACTAATAAAAAAGCTCTCCCTATCCTAAGATAAGAAGATAAAAGTTACTATGGAATATGTTTTTAATCTATTTCATTTATAATAAGCTCTTTACAAGATTTTCTATAATAGCATTTTCATTTTTTTTACTCTTAACAATTTCGCTAACTGATTTAAATCCCAAACGATCTTTTATATTACTACCCATAGAAGTTACAACTAAATGTACCTTGTCTAATGAAGTTGTTTTAAAAAAAGTTCTAATAGCAGGTGCTGACCTACCAGCCCACAACGGAGTAACTACAATAAATTCATCAGTATTACTTAAATCACCATTAATCTTTATATCAACGCTCTTATTTTTTGAAGAATAATATCCAGCTTTTATATATCCTAAAATACCCTTCCAATTCATATTATCTGTGATTTCTATAACCTCACAGGAAAGTTTATTTGCTATTTTTTCACCTATCCTCTTGCTATTCCCACTTCTTGTAAAATAAATAACTTTATAATTCACAATATCATCTCCCATATTTTTAAAGGTATAATAAGATTATACATATCCAAATATAGTATAATCTATATTTGCATAAAATCATATAAAAAAAAATAGTTAAGTTGCAATATAAACCAACCATGCCACTTGCCACGTGGGTGGCACCATGTATTTTTGTTGGAATTTGTTGAACAATTATTATTGTACATACCACAATACTACAAATAAAATGCTATATTTGTGATATAATAACATATATAGGAAGCGATGATTTATGATAGGAATAAATACAGATTTTAAGCAATATATATATATTATCAAGCTTTTGATGTAGCTTGGATTAAAACTGTAAACGGAATCATAATCATTAATATTGTAGCGAGAGGGGATTATATGGAATTGAATACATTAGAACGAGAGATACTAATTGACATTTATGATGCTGATAATTTGCCAGGAATGTCATTTGAAATTGAAGATTATAAATTAACAGAGGAAGACGAAATACAGAAAAAACAAGAATTTGCTTTCTATTTAGGGAGACTAAAAAAATTAGGCTATATAAAATATAAAGATGATGAAGCCTTTTCAAAAAGTGGAATTCGTAGCGCTAAATATAATAATAATGTTACTATTGTAAATGAAGATAAAATACACATAGATTCCAAAGGAATAAAATTGGTAGAGCTTTATAATTACAATACAACAGAAAACCAAAAAGAAATGTTTAGATGCAGTTAAAAGAGTTTGAATAGAATAATAGAAGGCAGCACTAATACTCACAGGTATTAGTGCTACTTTTTTATAATCATCATTCAAATATTTCTTTTATAGAAATCGAAAACTCCTTAAATATTTCTGATTTTACCACATCATCTTTAGTATATATAGTGCTTTCTCCATATGCCTTATCTTCGTACTTATATACTGTCACAGCTTTGTTTTTAGGCGATACTATCCAATATTCTGGGATTTTAAATCTTTCATATAAATTTAACTTTGTAATAGTATCATGGCTAGCATTAGAAGGGGATGTTATCTCAATAACCATAGTTGGAACACCTTCATATGTATTCTCTTTAAATTTTGATTTATCACATATGATCATAATATCTGGTTGAACAGATTTTTTATTTTTCATTTCTTCATTTTCTAATACAACATCTAATGGAGCAATCAATACTTCACATTGTGAGTCTTTAAAATACTCTGATGCATGGATATTAATTTTATTTAAAATTCGTTGGTGCTCAACACTGGGCGACGACATATAAATTATTTCTCCATTTATAAATTCAACCCGTTCTATATCTTTTGTAATCTCAAGAAAATCTTCGTATGTAGGTTTTGCATTTGATTGAGGTATCATATCTTCACAACCTTTCTCATTAATTAATCTAATTATATCACAACAATATATTCTAATATATATAATACCAATATTTTCAATATTGTATTATTTTTAGAAATCTCTGCTATTTATTCATTTAAGTTAATAGAGTTCAAAAATAGCACTAATACTCACAGGTATTAGTGCTACTTTTTAAAGGTTATTTTCGAAAGTACAGAAATTTTAATCTTGTAAAGAAATGATCACTTATTTAAAAGCCATTTCAGTACCAAAACGGACTTATCCTTTTGTTTACACGAACTAATAATACCGATCACCTTATTATTTGTATCAATTCCAAGATCCTTGAAAATTTTAATATCTTCCACATTTATGGCATAAACAGCCCTTTTGTTATCACTTCCACTAACTTCAACCTTTTCATTTTTTATAGAATCTAAATTAAGCCCTGGGGCATCATTAAGTTTTAATAATATATCCTGTTTGGCTAAATTTTCTAGTATATCTTTATCTAATAAAACAAGATCAAGTTGTCCGACAGATATCATAGCAACAAATCTCTGCATATACTCATTCGGCATTATATCTCCCTGGCCATTTGAACCGACAGATGGTGTAACATATACAATAGCCTCTTTTCTCGTTTCTCCTTCTTTTACCACAAAACTTGTAAGTTGCTTTTCTAAATCATTCTTCTTATTCTGATCTACCACAGTTCCAATCGTAGTTAAATTAAATACATAATCTACTTTTGTCATTCTACTATGTATCATAGAACCTACTATACATATAATTACTATAGCCACTATAATATGTAACTTATAATAATCCCATATATATTCAGCTTTCTTTTTGTTACTCATGCTTTTTAAATCAGTCATGATCCCTACCCCTTTAAAGCTACTTGCCTTTTTTTTATTTTAGATCACTAATGAAATTCGGAAGATCAAAACAAGATTTAGCAATTTTCTTTGTTAAATAACGAGTTTCTTGTGGCAATCTATTTACATCCATATTGATAGGGTCATAAACATCTGAAGCCATTGTAAAACTCCATAATCCTCCTGGATAAGTTGGTACAAATGCTATATATGTCCTTACAAATTTAAAGTTATTCTTCAAAATCTTTCTTGTATTCTCAATTATATTACGATGAAGCATTGGGGATTCACTTTGACATACCATTACTCCGTCAAAATTTAATGATTTCTTTACATTTTTATAAAATTCTTCACCAAACAAATCCTTAGCTGGACCCTCAGGATCCGGTGAATCAACCATAATTACATCATACTTAATATCAGTAGTCTTTACATATTCAACACCATCTCCAAATTTAAAATTGACTCTTTTATCAAATTCAGAAACTCCAGTTATTTTAGGAAGATATTTTATACATTCTTTTGTTACTACTTCGTCAAGCTCCACCATATCAATTGTCTCAAGTTCTTTATATTTTGACAATTCTCTTACCGCTCCACAGTCTCCTCCACCAATTACCAACACATTTCGTGGATTTTTATGAGTAAGTACCGGAATATGAGTAATCATTTCATTATATATAAACCCATCTGCAGAAGTCGTCTGCATTACACCATCAAGCACAAGACAAGGACCAAATGCTGCCGTATCAATCAAAGCTACTTCTTGATAAGGTGATTTTGAATATGAAAAACATTTATTGACTTTATAAGTTATTTTCAGATCTTTTTTCTCAACTTCAACTTCCTCAAACCATAGTTCATTATCTATTTCTTTAAAATACTTTGGTAATTCATTCATTTTCATAATAATTCCTCCAATATATATATAAGTGCTCTCACTTGTATAAATTATATCATACATATTTTAAAATTCAACTTGAATATGGTAGCTTATACTAAGCGCACACAAAGAGATAAAGCAATGCTCTATCTCTTTTGTACCTTCTATAAAACCTATTTTATTATATAATTCTATTTTAAATTCATTAAAAGTTCCCCAGCCTTTACCTGTTGCCCTTCTTTAACCTTAATTGACTCAACCACACCTGCTACTGAAGCACTTACACGTGTTTCCATTTTCATAGCCTCTACTGTCATTAATGGTTGATTTTCAATAACTGTATCACCTTCTTTTACAAGAATAGCTAATATAGCTCCCGGTATTGGTGCTCCAATCTCTAGTGGATTTGTTGAATCTGCCATTTCTGACGATTCAAACTCTTGCAATTTTTTACTATGTCTATCTTTTATTTTTATTTCTCTTCTATTTCCATCTACCTCAAAAGCAACGCTTTTATTACCTTCTGCATCTAATTTATCGATTTTAAGAAGCTTTATCATATAAGCTTTTCCATCAGCAACTTCTGCTTCACAAGTTTCGCCTACATTTAGACCGTGGAAATACACATCACTTCCAATTCTACTTAAATCTCCAAATTCTTTAATGTATTTAATATAGCTTTCAAATACCTCAGGATATAATGAATAGCTTAATATATCTTTTTTGTCTGGGATAATACTAAATTTCTCTATTAAGTGTTTTTCTATTTTACCAAAATCCTCGTTTGGTAGTAATTCACCAGGTCTACATGTAATTGGCGCCTCTCCCTTTAAAACTAATTTCTGTAGCTTTTCTGGGAACCCACCCATTGGCTGACCCATCATTCCTTTAAAATATGCTACAACAGAATCTGGGAAAGAAATATTAGTTGCTTTTTGGTATATATTTTCCGGTGTAAGATCATTTTGAACCATAAATATTGCAAAGTCTCCAACCATCTTAGAGGATGGTGTCACCTTAACAATGTCTCCCACCATATCATTTACAACTTTATACATTTCCTTAATTTCACTAAATTTATGTGAAAGTCCGAAACTTTCTACCTGAGGTTTCAAATTAGAGTATTGACCTCCTGGAATCTCATAACGATAAATTTCAGCAGAACCAGATTTAAGTCCCGATTCAAATTTATGGTAAACCGGCCTTACTGCATCCCAATAATCTGAAACTTTCTGAATCCCTTTGAGTTCTATACCAGTATCCCTTTCAGTATTCGTAAGTGCTGCAACAATTGAGTTTAAAGCTGGTTGACTTGTAAGTCCTGACATACTATTAAAAGCAGTATCTACAATGTCAACGCCAGCCTGAGCTGCCATAAGAACCGTGGCAACTCCATTGCCTGTAGTATCATGAGTATGAAGATGAATAGGCATTCCTACCTCTTTCTTTAGTGCATCAACTAACTTAAATGCAGCATGAGGTTTTAGTAATGCAGACATATCTTTTATTCCTAAAATATGTGCTCCTGTTTTTTCAATTTCCTTTGCTAGCTTA
This sequence comes from Clostridium sp., assembly GCF_050717635.1. Taxonomy (GTDB): domain Bacteria; phylum Bacillota; class Clostridia; order Clostridiales; family Clostridiaceae; genus Clostridium_AD. The sequence continues at coordinate 58,770 of NZ_JBOITO010000003.1, read as the reverse complement.
ATATAATAATCCAAATTATATTTGTCCTTTTTATCGTTTAAGATATCTCCGGTGTAACAGATGCAAGCTTCTGCAACCTTGCCACTTTTAAGAACTTCATCTATTGAAACTTCCATCCCTTTTAGCCAATTTAGAGAATCAAAAATTCGGAAAATATCGATACCTGTATTTGCAGATTCTTTAATAAATTCACGAATTACATTATCCGGGTAATTTTTATAGCCTACTGCATTGGCGCCACGTATGAGCATCTGGAACATTACATTAGGAATTCTCTTTCTTAGTTCTATTAGCCTTTCCCATGGTGATTCATTTAAATATCGGTATGCTACATCAAAAGTAGCTCCCCCCCACATATCAAGAGAAAACAAATCCGCTCCATACATAGAAGTAGCTTTTGCTATCTTTAACATATCCTTTGTCCTCACCCTAGTTGCCATTAATGATTGATGAGCATCTCTCATTGTAGAATCCGTTAAGAGTAATTTATTTTGCTCTTTAATCCATTTTAAAAGACCCTGTGTACCTTGAATATCTAAAATCTGTTTTGTTCCACTTAATTTTTTAGGCTCTATAATATTAGGAACAAGCGGCACATCATAAAGTTTTTTAATGCCATTAGTTTCATTCACTACTTTTTCTCCAATGAATTTTAGCAATCTATTTTCTTCATCTGCCTTAGGTGCAATGGATATTAAATCAGTATTTTCCTCAATAAAATCTGTATTACATTCCCCCTTTAAAAAAGTAGGATGATTCAATACATTAATTAAAAAACCTATATTAGTCTTTACTCCTGTAATTTTAGTTTCTTCCACAGCTCTTATGGACTTCTTTATAGCATCCTTAAAGGTCCTAGACCATGAAATATTCTTTACAAGAAGACTATCATAATAGGGGCTGATTACCGCTCCTGCAAACCCATTACCACCATCTAGCCTTATTCCAAAGCCAGAACCCGTTCTATACTCTTCTATTTTCCCAGTATCTGGTGCAAAATTATTAGAAGGATCCTCTGTTGTTATACGACATTGAATAGAAAAACCTCGGACTTTAACATCTTCTTGAGAGTTAATTCCTATTTCACAAGAATTTAGTGCGTAATCTTCTGCTATAAGTATTTGACTTTGCACTATATCAATACCTGTTACCATCTCTGTAACGGTATGTTCAACTTGAATCCTAGGATTCATTTCTATAAAATAATGGTTTCCATGTATATCTACTAAAAACTCCAAGGTTCCAGCACTTATATAATTTACTGATTTAGCTATTTTTAATGCATCACTACATATTTCATTTCTTTTCTCCTCTGATATTGAGAAAGCGGGTGTATACTCTACAACCTTTTGGTGCCTTCTTTGAATAGAACAATCCCTTTCGTGCAAATGAACAATGTTGCCAAATTTATCACCAAGAACCTGTACTTCTATATGTTTAGACTTTTCAAGATATTTTTCTATAAAAAGCTTATCTATACCAAATGCTTTTTTTGCTTCACTCCTGGCACTTTTATAAGATGAAGCGAGTTCTTCTTCATTTTTTACAATTCTCATACCACGACCACCGCCACCAGCAACTGCCTTTAGCATAACGGGATAACCACATTTCCTTGCTAGTTTCGTAGCGTCCTCTATTGTTTCAATATTTTTTTCATCGCCAGGTATTGTAGGAACTCCTACCGCCTTTGCTACAATTTTAGATTTAATTTTATCCCCAAGTTTATCCATCATTTCTGCCGTTGGTCCTATAAATTCAATACCTGCTCTAGTACATTTTTTTGCAAATTCAGGGTTCTCTGATAAAAATCCATACCCAGGGTGAATGGCATCTACCCCTTTTTTAAGTGCAATACTGATTATTTCTTCAATGTTTAGATAAGCATCAACAGGACTTCTATTTTCTCCAATTAAATAAGCTTCATCTGCCTTAGTTTTAAACAGTGAATATTTGTCCTCATTAGAATAAATTGCCACCGTACGAATTCCCAGTTCATGACAGGCCCTAAAAATTCTTATGGCAATTTCGCCTCTATTCGCTACTAATACTCTTTTAAATTTTTTCACTTTAATACCCCCTGTTTTAACCTTTAACTCACTTTATTATTCATTATCATTATTTAATAGGATACAGTATATTTAGTAAGAATGCAATTTAATTTTCTCAGACCGTCATATTTTTATAAAAATAGTAAAAGATAACTTAAAGAATAATTCTTCAAACTTTAGGAGAAGATAAATAAATATTCAATACATAGTTTTAATAACTATGTATTGAATTGTTAGTATTTATATGATATATTATTAATATATATTAAATGAATTAATCTAATCAATTTATACGTTATAATTAAATTTTATGGAGGTTAATTATGGAAATAAAAGATAGTTACATTTTTGTAACCTTTGGTGATTCTATTACAAGGGGAATTATTTATGATGATATAAAATCTAAATATACACCATCTAAAGAAAACTTTACTACCATCCTTTCTGATAAAATAAAAGGGAAAGTATACAATGCCGGTAAATTTGGTAATACAATTATACGTGGTGCAAGTAAAATGTATAATGATGTTATCAAAAAATCACCTGATGTTGTTTTAATAGAATTTGGCGGTAATGACTGCGATTATAATTGGGATGATATTGCTAAAAATCCTGACATGGAATACAAACCAAATACTGATATTTCTACTTTTCGCGAAACACTGCTTTCCATGATAGACACATTAAAAACTAATCACATACTCCCTATTCTTATGACCTTACCACCACTGGATCCACTAAAATATTTTAAATGGGTTGCAAAAGAAGATGCATCTTCCGAGCAAAACATTTTACAATGGTTAGGTACAAAGGATAATATTTTTAACTGGCATAATTCATATAACAATATAATCACTGAGGTAGCTAATGCCACTAATACTGTGCTTATAGATGTGAGAACAGAGTTTTTAAAGTATAGCGATTATACTCAGTTCTTATGTAAAGATGGAATACATCCAAATGTTGGTGGTCAATCATTAATAGCAACTGTTATTTTAAAATTTATGAGTGATAACTATAATTTTTTATTACAATCGTAATTATTAAACCTTATACCCCTGTTGTTGTTAAGTTAGCACGAAATTAAACGATAATATAACAAGACAAAAAAATAATAATGACAAAGGGGGGGAAGTATTTAGATATATGAATATAATTGGAATTAATGAGACAACCACATCAAATTATGCACTTACAAATGATACAAGAAAAGTAGTTTCTAAAAATGATGAAAATAGTAATCCTTCAAAAATTAAAGAGGAATCGAAAGATTTAAAAACTGATACATTTATTAAATCTACAGAAACAGATGAAACAAATCCAACTTATAAGCCTTTAAGGAAAAAACTTTCCACAGAAGAAGTTAAAGCTTTAAAAGAAGAACAAGCAAATTTTAAAACAGATCTCATAAAAAAATTCATACGTGACACAATAAATATTCAAAATAGATTACTAGGAAAATCAATCCAAAATGAGACAGATCAAATGCCTAAAAAAACTACAGATTTACTTACTAAAATATTTGGTTCTGTTAAAAATGCATACCCACAACTGGCAACAACTCCAGAAGGTGCTGCTAAAGCAATAGAAGAAGGCGGCGCATATTCTGTAAATGCAGTGGCAGATCGTATAATGACTATGGCAAAGGCTATTGCAGGAGATGACCCCCAAAAATTACAACAAATGAGAGATGCTGTGGAAAAAGGTTTTTCAGAGGCCGGATTAGAGTTTAATAGTGCAACCAAAAGTGATTTACCACAGATTTGCAAAGACACCTACACTGAGGTAATGAAAAGATTTGATGAATTACAAAATAATAACGAGTAATAAAGTATAGCCCTTAAGATTAATAATCTTAAGGGCTATACTTTATCCAGTCCTTGACATAATAGCATACTTGCAATACAATATAGCTACTAAGATGCATTGCAAGGTAGGTGATATAAAATGGCAAATTCTTCTCAGCTATTGAAAGGAATTCTAGAAGGTTGTATTTTGAAAATAATTTTACAAAAGGAAACTTACGGATATGAATTATACAGTTCATTAAAAAACAATGGTTTTGATGATTTATCTGAAGGAACTTTATATCCACTGCTAATTAGACTAGAGAAAAATGGTTTGTTATCATCAATTAGCAGAGACTCTCCACTTGGACCAAAGCGAAAATACTATTCTCTAACTAAACTAGGGAAAGATGAATTCTCAGATTTTTGTAACTCCTGGGATAAAATTTCAAAATCAGTTAATAAGATATTGGGGGAAGAATTAAATGAATAAAACAAAATCGCTAATAAAACAATTAAATACAGCTTCTGAAAACTTATCCAAAGAAAACAAAGTTATATTTACTGACATTGTAGTCTATATAAGAATGTCTAATATAAAAATAAAAGATGCAGAAGAATTTCTTCAACAGATACTAGACAGTTTCTTAAATGCAGAAGAGCAAGGTGTAAGTATTGAAAGTGTGTTAGGCACACCTGATATTAAACATTACTGTGAAGAAATAGTAAATACTTATAAATCAAGCTATAATTATCTATCACTCTATAGTGATTATATTATGTTCGCAGGGCAGTTTATAATAATACTATCAATTATTAATTATATTATACAAAATTTAACCGTTATTATAGTATCCAGTCTTAGCAATTTTACATTTAATCTAAACTTTAATTTGGGAATGATTTTTCAGTTTTTACTTATAGGTTTGGCAATCATTTTTATTTTCTCTTACACAAAAAAAACTTGCTTTAAGCAATCTGTTAATTGCAGTAAAATAAAAGAGTTTTTTAAACTTTGGGGGAAAGCCTGTCTATGGATTAGTATACCTATTGTTTGTTACGTATTTTTAGGAGAAATATTAGTATTTAAAGTAAATATGTTTATAGTTCTTATTATTGGTCTTGTTTTATATTTTTCCGGTAAATATTTATCAGAAAAATAACTAATATATATATATATTGATAAAAATTAAAGATACAAGTTATAATACATGTATATGAAATCATAAAATTATAAAATACAAACTTAGGAGGTGATTTCTAATTGTCAGATACGTGGATGTGTGTAAGTGATATAAAAGGTGCTACAGAAGGCAAATTGTTTTTAAGCAATGGAGACATTTCTAAAGATACAAAGCAGGTTAGATTAATAAGAATGGATAGTGAAATAAGACTATTTGTAAGTTTTGAAGAAATAAATGAATTCTTTAAGCAAGTAGAAAATAGTGCTACACTTTATGGATTACATGATTGCGAAAGCTATACTAATACAATAAGGAAATTACTTCACATAAATTTAAAGGTTAGTTTAGGTTACAGTAAAGTTAATCTAGATATTTTTGACAACGATACTCTTTATAGAATTTACACAGAACTATTATTATATCTTTATAAAATTAAACCAGAGGACCTTCTTATACAATTTTCTACAACAATAAGATATCAATTAGAGTCACTTAAAATGGTTTACGAGAATAAAGATATAGTTAATTTTGATGAAGAATTCGAGCAAACAGCAATACAGTTTAAAAAGATATATGAAATTTGCGATTCAATGAAATCGGAAGTTGAATTAATTGAGATAGATTATAGGAGTAAAGTGATAAAAGAAAGAATGAAAAAAAGAAGAGAAATAAATAGATTAAATATTTTAATGTTAGATGAGATTAAAGAAATGAAAGACTAAATTACATTAGTTTTACAATGAAAATAAGGGGGATGTACTTATAATGTTAAAAGTACTGGCAATAAATTCAAGTAGTAGAAAAATGAATACTTACGGTCTAATTGTTCAGATTAGTGAAATATTAAAAAGTCACAATATTGATATAGAAATATTAAACCTCTTTGATTATGATATTAAAGCTTGCATTGGTTGTGAACATTGTTTGGTTAAAGGTGGCTGCGTTTTAGATGATCAGGTAGAAAGTATAATGGATAAAATCAGATTGTGTGATGGACTAATTTTAACTTCACCAGTTTATATGGAAAATGTATCTGGAAAACTAAAGACATTTGTTGATAGAACCTGCAGCTGGTTTCATCGTCCCCAAATTTATGGCAAACCCATTCTTGTAATATCCACAACCAAAGGCTCTGGTCTTAAATCCACTTTAAAATATTTACAGAGAGTTGTAGTTCAATGGGGTGGATTTAATGCTGGCGAAATAGGTAGAAATATTCGAACAATAAACAATAAAATCTCGCAAAGTGAATGCGAGAATTTTATTAACCATCTTAGTATGCGTAAAGAAAATTATAAGCCTTCATTAAATTCCCTTATAAATTTCCAAGTTCAGAAGGTACTCTCCTATAAACTAGTGGGCCTAGACACAGAGTATTGGAGTGAAAAAGGATGGTTTTCTGATTCATATTATTTTAAATGCAGAATAAATATCTTTAACAGACTAATATCCACAAGCTTTGGTAAATTTTTAAATAAAATGGTAAATAAAAAACTTACCCCGTAATTAAAGTTTTTAGCGTTTTACACTCTTCAAAACTCTGATCTAATTCTAGTGATTTTTCTGCAAACTCTAGTGCTGTTTCAATTTTGCTTAAATTGTAAAAACAAACTGCAATTCTATAATAAATTTCAGCACTAGCACCATATAATTCAAGTGAATATTCAAAAAATCTTAAGGCGTCATTATCATAACCAATATAAGTAAACAATAAGCCTATATAGTATGCTAAATCCCCCTCTTCACCTATAGGAAAATAATGTTCCCAAACTTTGTTCATTACTATAACCAGTTCCTCTATTGGAAAATCTTCTTCAGTATCCATTCTTTCAGTCAATATATTATATACTTCTTGGAAGGTTCTTGCATCCCAAACAGTAAAGCGAAGAAAGGTTAGGATTTGTTTTGTTTCTAAAGATTCGCTTAGAGGCACAACTGCTTTTTTCAAAATATAAAAATCATCTGGTCCTATACTTTCAATAATTTCCTTATAAGCCATTGTGGTTTCTACAAAATCATGAGAACTATTGCTAAGTAAAAATAGTGACATGTTTATATTTTCATGATCATAGATGCTATGCAAGGCTTTTCCGCCAATATTTTTAAAATATTGTTCTAATGAATGAAAGTTAACTGTCATAGAAATGCAGCCGTGTTTTGATAAAAACGGATGAGAATTCTTGTGCATTTCTTTTTCATTTTTATAACCTTTATCCGCGGATATTAAAATTATATCATCATTAAAGGATTTTTTTAACCTAGATATAGCTCGTAATGCCATTATAGGTACAGAAAAACTTGTGTCTTCCAAATGATTTTTGTAATATAAAAGTACATTATTAAAATCATCGTCTTCATAATAATTATTACCCACAATTTTATTGTCTGTATAATAATAATCCAAACCGGCCAGTATAGATTTATCCGTAGGGTTAGGCTTTACCTCTGGTGATGTTATTGTAATCAGACCCTCATAGATTTCCCCCTTGTTCACATAAAAGGTATCTTGTGGAAGGCTGTCAAATGTATAATTAGCAATTAAAATCAATGGATTTTTAAGATTTCCACTAGATAAAACTTCCCCACTGTGTCTTAACTTAAGCTGATCATCTTTTGATATATCAAAGGTTGCGCAGTCTAGCACTCCACAATCAAAATAAGGCTTTAAAAAGCTATGATTCATCCAATATTCAATATTCTTTTCCGAAAAATCAGTTACTACATATTTAAATTTCAGTCCCTTAAGGGACGAATTCTCTATTAGTTGTAAAAATCTTTTAAGAAAGGTATAGGTAAATCGACCTACTCCTGAAGCAAGCTCCATTATGTATATAGTAGAGTTTTTTTCTATATCCGTCCTTGTAACATAGTCCCTACAGTACCCAAATATAGTTTTAGCATACAAATTTGCAATATAAGGATTGGTAGTTATATACTGTGGTACAATACCCTTAGTCCAAGCCTCTGGGCCTTGATTTGCAAAGAAATCTTTCTGTAGACCCCATAACATAGACTCTGATAATTGGCTTTCAGCTTCAAGTATAACTGCAGTTTTTGACAATTTAATTCCCCCTAGCTTTGTCTTACTTTCCCATCTTTATATTTGAAAGCTTCTCATAAAATTTCACAATGGAACTGTGGTCATCTAATTCAAGTCCATCGACTCTTAAAGATTGCATAATCTCCATTACATCTGTAGTCAGTGGCAATATTGAACCTACCTCATGTCCTGATTCTATAGCATTTTTAAGATCTTTTATATGTAAATTCACTTTAAACCCAGGATTAAAATCACGATTTATCATCTTTGGAAATTTATTATCTAAAACACTACTACCTGCACTTCCACCTCTTATTGCCTTATAAACCTTTTCAGGATCAACTCCAGCCTTAGCTGCATAAACAAGTGCTTCAGACACGGCTGCTATATTTATTGCAACAATCATATTGTTTGCAAGCTTTGTAATTTGTCCTGCTCCATTTTCACCTACAAGCGTAACAGATGACCCCATGGCACTAAATATATCTATACATTCATTGAAATCTTCCTGTTTGCCACCTACCATAATTGCTAATGTGCCTTTAATTGCACCTGTATCTCCCCCACTAACCGGAGCATCTAACATGCGAATTTTCTTTTCTAAAAGCTTGCCTGCAATTTTTTTAGTAACCTTAGGCGAAATAGAACTCATGTCTATTACAATTGTTCCTTGTCTAGCTCCTTCAATTACACCATTTTTTTCTAAAATCACTTCGTAAACCTGAGGCGAATCAGGAACCATTGTTATAATAACATTAGTTTTTTCTGCAACTTCCCTTGGAGAAAATGCTTGCACTGCCCCTTCCTTTACTAGCTCTTTTAAGTTATTATTTTCGTTGTGATTATATACAACTAGTTCATAACCTGCTTTCATAAGGTTTCTTATCATGGGTGTACCCATAATCCCAATTCCTATAAATCCAATTTTCTGCTTCATAATTAACTCCTTTTCACCTTTAATATTTTTAAATTAATTTAATTATATCATGCATTGCCTTATATGAAAAACGTATAAACTTTTTGTTAAATATTCGAATAGTTCATTAATATACTGTATAATTGAATAAAGACACAATGGTAGGAGGATTTTGTATGGCAAAGAAAATTTCTATTATCATTTTTATATTTTTATTATTTACTAGCACAAATTCTTTTGCAGGTGATACTCCTGAGTCAATTATGTCTGGTAAACAAAAGGCACTTTTTATAGGTAAAATAATTGCTATTAGTGATGACACATATAGTATAACCACCTCTACTATTATGATGGGAAATATTCAGCAATCAGAAATCCAGATCAAAAAGTTCGATAAATATTATGGAACCGGTGATATACCTAAAGTAGGTGATTTTATTGTAGCAGTTTTGTTAGATGATAATAATATTGATAACACATGGGTATTTAAAACCACATCTGAGGACTATAAGACCTTAAAACTTGTTAGTGAACCATATGGAATGGTAGTTCGCTATGAAGAATACATAAATGAAGGAAAATACATTGAAGCACAAAAAACAATAGATAAAAATAAAAAAGCATCTATTGTTCCTGCCGATAGCAGTTTAGAAACAAAGGATATAACACGAAGTAATAAAGTTAAGTCCTATCTACCGCAAAGTCGTTTTGTATTAATTTTACTTGTTACTGGGATAATAGCTTTTTTTATAGTTGCATTTAAGAAGCGACACAATAGATAAAATAAAATTTAACCTAAGGGAAGTGTATTAAAATGTTAGATATTCTAATAAAAAACGGATTCATTGTAGACGGCACAGGCAATTCATCTTATCACGGTGATTTAGGCATAAGAGATGGAAAGATAGTTGAAATCGAAAGTAATATAAATGAAGAAGCTTTAGATGTTATTGATGCAAGCGGGTTAATAGTTTCTCCAGGGTTCATTGATGTGCACAGCCATAATGATTTAGTACCTTTTATGGAAGAGAACATTCAAAATTTAAAACTTTTGCAAGGGGTAACAACAGAGCTTGTAGGACAATGCGGTTTAGGAGTTGTTCCTTGTATTGAAGATGAAAATAACCTATGGAAAAACTATATAAGAGGAGTCGTTGGAGATCCAGGATTCAAATGGAATTTTTCTAATATGTATGACTATATTAATGAAATATCTAAAAAAGGACTAAAAAATAATTACACAGCTCTAATTTCACATGGAGCAATTAGGACAAGTGTTATGGGCTTTAATAGTAGAATACCAACTAAAGAGGAAATTAATGCCATGTGTGAAATTGCAGAAAGTGCTATGCAAGCCGGTGCTTTTGGCATGTCTATTGGCCTTCAATACTTGCCTGCCATTTTCAGTACAAAAGACGAATTAATAGATATATGTAGTGTAATAGCAAAATATGATGGAATTGTTATGGTCCATCTTAGAAACCATGACGACACTATAACAAATGCACTAGAGGAAATGATTTACATTGCAGAAAAGTCTAAGGTACGTCTTCACATATCCCACATGAGGTCTTATAATTCAAAAGATTTGGGATGCGACGCGCAAACGCTTATAAGGTACATAGAAAACGCAGTAGCTAAAGGAATAAAAATAACCTTTGATGAGCATTTATATTTGTCAGGAAGCACTCTTATGACTCAACTTTTACCACCTTGGGTTACTGCTGGCGGTGGCTTAGAAATGGTTGAAAGACTTCAAAATAGTCAAATGGTTGTAAATCTTAAAGAAGAGCTTAAAAGTCATAAAACTCACTATGCGGGATGGGACAATTACAGCTTAATTACTGGCTGGGATGGAATACTTATAACATCAGTAAAAGAAAAGATAGATTTAAAATATGTTGGAAAGACTGTAGGTGCCATTGCTAAAGAATTAGGCATTGAGGCAGTTGATTTTGCATTACAGCTTCTTATATCAGAAAAGTTTGGAGTAGGAGTAGTAACACTAGATGTATTTTCAGAAGAGGATACCATTAAGTTAATAAATCATCCACTGCAAATGGTAGGCTCAGATAGCATACCAGCTGGAAATCCACATCCAAGGCTTTATGGCAACTTTCCTCTTTTTATAGGTAAATTTGTTAGAGATAAAAAGGCTCTCACTCTTGAGAAGGCTATATATAAGATAACATATTTACCTTCAAAAACTTTAGGCCTTAAAGATATAGGCGAAATAGCTATAGGAAAAACTGCGGATATAGTTTTATTTGATTTAAAGCAGATTAAAGGTTTTGAAGATTACTTTAATCCAACTAAAGCTCCTGTAGGAGTTAAATACGTAGTACTAAATGGTAAGGTTGCAGTAGGAGATGGCATTGTTTTTAATAATAGTTATGGAAAAGTTATAAGGAGTGGACTAACATGTATGATGTAATTATTATAGGTGCAGGAGTAATAGGTGCCTCTATAGCAAGAGAACTTTCGAGATATAATTTAAAAGTAGCACTTTTAGAAAAAGAAGATGATGTAACTACTGGCGCGTCAAAAGCCAACAGTGGCATAGTTCATGGAGGATATGCCGCTAAATACGGTACACTTAAAGGGCAATTATGTGCAAAAGGAAACAAAATGTATCAAAAGCTTGAAGGAGAACTAAATTTTGGATATAGAAAAACAGGAGCTTTGGTCATCGGATTTAATGAGGAAGATGAAAAGAGAATTACTACACTATATGAAAATGGTTTAAAAATCGGATGTAATGATTTAGAAATCATTAGAGGAGACAATATACTTCAAATAGAGCCCTACTTAAATAGCGCAGTAACTGTAGCACTTTACGCTAAAAATGTTGGAGTTACCTCACCTTATGAGCTAACCATCGCATTGACAGAAAATGCTATCACAAATGGTGTAGAACTTAAGCTTTCAAGTGAAGTTATATCTATAGAAAAACTAAAAGAGAAATTTATTGTACATACTAATGAGGAACAAATTGAAGCTAGATACATAGTAAACTCTGCTGGTCTTTACAGTGATACCATAGCTTCTATGGTAGGAATTAATGATTTTAAAATAATACCCAAAAGAGGTCAATATATTCTACTTGGAAAAGATCAATCGCACTTTGTGAATAGCGTTATTTTTCAAGTTCCCACAGATGTTGGGAAAGGAATATTAGTGACTACAACCTATCATGGAAACTTCATGATAGGACCTAATGCGGAAGAAGTCAGTGATAGAGATGATCTATCAACTACAGCTGAAACTCTAAGATATGTCATAGAAACAGCTAGAAAATCAATACCAGATTTCAATATAAAAAAATCATTAACTACTTTTTCAGGTATAAGAGCTACAACTAAAAAAGGTGATTTTATCATTGAGGAGAGTATAGTTGAAAAGTTTATAAATGTTGCTGGTATAGATTCCCCAGGACTTACATCCTCTCCCGCAATCGCTGAAATGGTTGTTTCTATACTTAAAACTTCAGGGTTAAATCTTGTGGACAAGAACAATTTCACTCCTTATAGAAAAGGCATAATAATTAAGAAAGACATTGATTTTCGTGGAAAAATTGATGATAGTGATCCAACCAAAAATATAATATGCCGATGTGAGCAGGTAACTGAGTCAGAAATCGTAGATGCCATTCATAGAAATATACCAATCTCCTCTACAGACGCTATTAAAAGACGTACAAGAGCAGGAATGGGTCCTTGTCAAGGAAGCTTTTGCAGTTCCAGGGTTAAGTCAATAATTGCAAGAGAACTTAATATTAATGAAGATAAAGTTACAGTTAGAGGGAACAATAATTCCAAATCACCTGTTAGAGCAGAAATAGGTTTGATTAGAAAATTCAAATAGCATAAAACAAACTGAAGGGTGATTATCATCTTTCAGTTTGTTTTATGCTATTCATATAAATAACTCCGGCTCTCTTCTAAAGACAAACTGATCTTCTAATTCATGTTTATGTCTTAAATACTCTGCATCATCATAATACTTTGCATTAGTTGGACAATTTTTAATACAAGCCCCACATTTAATGCAGATTCCATTTAATTTAGATACATCATCAAAATCAATGGACCCCATAGGACAAATACTTACGCATAGTTTACAATCATTACAATTGCTATTTGTTTTCGGGATAACCTTTCTGATATCAACAGTTATCCCCTCTTTAGACACAGGCCTATAATATTTTCTATAAGGCTTATTTCCCTTTATAATTACAGCTTGGGTTTTATCTTGAGTTTTAATTTTTTTATATATTTGATTTGCAAAGTCACATGCAATGTCCATATCTTTTTCATCAGGCCTGTTTTTAGCAAGCGTTTTAGAAAATGAATGTTCTCCTATAAATGCGCCACCAGCAATAACTTTAAACCCATTTAGTTCAAGTATATCTTTAAGTTCTATTAGTGCATCATCATAATTTCTGTTACCATAAACAACTACAGGAATTGCAAGTGCAGCATTACCTACTATAGAATTTAAATACTTTAATAATACGTTAGGCACTCTTCCTGCATAAACTGGAACTCCAATAATAACAACATCTTCTTCTGTAAAGCACACTGGCTTTTCCCTGATTTCTGGCATTGTAAAATCAATTTCATTTATAGCTATATCCATATAAGTATTCTCTGAAATTTTCCTTGCTATACCAGATACGACTTTTCTAGTTGTACTAGTAGCGCTAAAATACATCTTATTAACTTTCTTATTCATATAAATCTCCCCCGTATTTTACCTTACCATAAGTGCCACCCACGTGGCAAGTGGCAAGTGGCAAGTTTCTTTTCCACCTAATAAATAATTTTATAGTTGCAATAGAAACTATAAAGCCTTATTATTAAAATTGATAAGTATTTTACAAATGATGCATTATATTAGGGGATGATAGAATTGAATATAAAGGCTTCTACCAAGAGATTTATTAACATAAACTTTCATGCTCTTACACATAAGAATTATAGATATTTTTGGTTTGGACAGTGTATTTCCTTAGTAGGGACTTGGACACAAAATATAGGGCAGTCTTGGCTTGTGCTTTCCTTAACAGGGTCTCCATTTTTACTTGGGCTTGTTGGAACCATGCAGTTTTTACCCGTAACCTTTTTTTCATTATTTGCTGGGGTACTAACAGATAAGTTTCCAAAGAAAAAAATACTGATATTCACTCAGACAGTAGCCATGCTACTAGCTTTTACATTGTCGGCATTAGTATTCACAAATACATTGAAGTACGAATACATAATAATTTTAGCTTTATGTCTTGGTTTTTGCAATACTTTAGATATGCCAACTAGGCAAGCTTTTAATATGGAGATAGTCGGAAAAGAAGATTTGATGAATGCCATCGCTTTAAATTCTGCCACTTTTAATTTAGCAAGAATTATTGGACCTGCTATCGGGGCTATGCTTATGGGGTACCTTGGAGCAGGTTGGTGTTTTTTATTAAATGGTTTTAGCTTTATGGCAGTAATCTATGGACTTGTACATATTGAAGCAGTTACTTATGTTAGAATGAAAACCTCTGAAAAAGGCATAATAAAGGAAATAGTGGATGGCCTTAAGTATATAAAAGACAAACCTATTTTACTCGAAACCTTAATATTAGTTAGTATTATGGGAGTATTTGTTTTTAACTATGCTGTTTTAATCCCTGTATTCACTAAAAATGTACTCCATATGGGTGCAAAAACTTATGGTGTTTTGTTATCTGCACTTGGAGCAGGTTCCCTTGTTGGTGCACTTCTCGTAACCTTTAAAAGTAAAGGTACACCCCAAAAGACTCTTATGATAGGTGGCTCTATTGGCATTGGAATAATGCTTATTTTTACAGGCCTTAGTAACGTATTTTACTTAACTGCACTAAGTTTAGCTATAACTGGAATGTTAAATCTGTTTTTTTCTACAACCGCTAATTCCACGTTACAACTAAATTCTGAAGATGAATACAGAGGCCGTGTAATGAGTGTATATTCGCTTGTGTTTGCTGGATTCACTCCAATAGGAAGCCTATTCTCAGGCTTTATAGCAGAGAAATATGGAGCTAGATTTTGTTTTATATTATCTGGTATTTGTACAGTTGTATTAATATTGTTACTTATAATATGGGTTAAATATAGAAAAAAGGCAAAATCTACTTTAAATTAGATTTTGCCTTTTTTGTTCCACCAATATATGTAATTAGAATTTTAAAAGTGTAATAGTAAATTTAGTTCCTATTCCCATCACGCTTCGAACTTCAATCATTCCATTATGAGCTTCAACAATTGATTTTGAAAGAGCTAGCCCTATTCCAATGGATTCACTTTTCCTTACGGTTTTAGCTTTATAAAAACGCTTAAATATATTAGGCAAATCCGCCTCCATTATGCCTTCTCCTGTATCTTCTATTATAATTCTTGTATACAATGCATTTTCCATTAGTTCTAGTCTTATAGTTCCATCTTGTGGCGTATGTTCAATAGCATTCTTTATAATATTAATGATTGCCTCCTCAAGCCACAACCTATCGTGTTTAAAAACTATCTCGTAACTCTCACTAAAAATAACATTAACCTTTGCCTCAAAGGCCTTGCACTCCAGTGAATCTATTGCATCTTGCACCGTTTCATTTAAGCTTTGCGCATCTTTCACAATTTCTATGGCCTTGGCGTCCAATTTAGCAAGCTTGAGTATATTTTTTATGAGCCAGTTCATCTTCTCTAATTGATTTTGATTATTTAGTAAAAAATCCAACCTTTGATTTTCAGGCAACTGCTTTGTAACCATAATATCGTTATATAAAATCACAGAGGAAAGTGGAGTTTTTAGCTGATGGGAAATATCTGATAATAAATCCACTAAAAACTGTTTTTCTCTCCTAAGATCACTTAAATTACTCCTTATGATTCCTCTCATTGAATTAAAAGAAATCGCCAGCTTTGAAAAATCCCCTTCTTTATTTTCATTTATTTCTATGTCATAATCACCCTCAACTACCTTTTTAGCAGCATATGTTAATTTTCTTATCCGCTTATAGAAATAACTATATTGAAAATAGTTAAGTGTAAATAATATTGCGGTCATAATAATAAAAACAAATATAATTACGTAGTTATTTTTTATAATAGTTGGGCCAACATATGGGAAAAGCGAATCTTCTAAATCCTGTGTTAACCCATATTGTTTTAGAAATTCACTTCCACTTGAAGCCTCTTCCACAGAAATTTCCTTAGTAATAAGAGGTATGATTTTCTCCTCCATTTCAGGATTTTCTAAAACTACCCTCTTAGCAATTGCTCCTAAGCTTTTTATATAATCAGCTTTTAAGTTATCATGATTCACTTTTAAAGCTAAAGATGTAATTATTAAAAATAAAGCCATTAAAATCAAAAGAACAGCTGTACTTATTTTAAGTTCTGAATTAATAAAATATCTCTTCATATTATTGTATCCTTATTCCACTTATACCCCAGTCCTCGTTTGTTAACTATATACCCAGGTTCTCTTGGATTGTCTTCTATTTTATCCCTTATTCTCTTAATATAAACAGATAGCGTGTTTTCATCAAAAAAAGGGTCTTCCCCTTCTAATAATTCACCTAATATCTCCTCCCTCTTCATTAAAACATTAGGTTTATTCATGAATATTAGTAAAAGTTTGTATTCTTGCGCTGTAAGATTTATAATCTCACCATTTTTCCTTACTGATCCTTTTACATTATCAACAATTATATTTCCACTTTTCAATATATTTTCTACTAATATATTTTGAGAGTTTATTATATTTTTAGAACTTCTTCTAATTAGCGCATTTATCCTTGATAAAAGTTCTCTTACGCGAAAAGGCTTTGTTATATAATCATCTCCACCTATTTCAAGACCTTGAACTATATTAACCTCTTCATCACAGGCTGTTAGAAATATTATTGGCACATCACTAATACCCCTTATGTACTTACATAATTCATATCCATTTCCATCTGGCAAGTTAACATCTAATAAAACTAAATCAAACCCTTCTAAAAGGAATAGTTTTTTTCCGCCTTCTACCGATCCAGCTCTAGATACCTCGTAGCCACCATCTTTAAGCGAAAATTCTATTCCAATGGCCAATGATTCATCATCTTCAACTAATAATAATCTATTCATACTTTTTTCACCTCATTTTAAATATTGTAAACAATTAACACCTTAATAATACCTCAATTATGGGTTAAATTAAAGCAAACTTATAGATAAAAACTGGAAAAGAGAAGATTATTAATTAATAATCTTCTCTAACTGCTTCAATTAGGTTTTCTTTCTTAATTCTTGAAAGAGGTGATAACACTGACAAATACCCTATTATAATAGCTGCAGTTACTGCCGTAGCTATTGCATTCCAAGGCAGATTCCATCGAAATTCTCTGACATCCCCCATGGATTTAAACAATAGATAGGATATCCCACAGCCTATTATTGAACCATATATGGCACCAACTATGCCATAAAGAAGTCCTTCTAGCACAATCATTTTCTTTAAGCCCTTTTGAGTTAGCCCTATGGATTTTAATGTAGCAAACTCCCTTTTTCTAAGGATAATATTTGTTGTTAAGGTATTTACAATATTAACACTACCTATTAAGGAAACTACCAATACAAATCCATACAATAATATTTTTATCATTAATAATATGGATTTCGTTTTTCTATTACTATCAATATTATTTATTACCATTAAAGAGGCGTTTGATTTTATGATATTTTCTATTCCTATTTTCCCTATATCTTCATTGTTTATGTCCTTAAGAATTATGTTTAAGTTTACAGGTTTAATCTCCTTCACACCTATTAATTTCTTTCCCATCTCCTCACTTGTAATAATATTCAAGTTATTATTTACTTGCATATTGTTAAAAGGAGAAGTTTCAAGAATTGCCATAACAACAACCTTTTGAACATTACCATTACTAAATTCTGTTTTTACTTTATTAGGTTCACGCCATTCACCCGTAAATTGTAAATCTATTTCATCCCCTACTTTTATATCTGCTAGTGGTCCAAAATAATCCTTTTGTGTGTTTTTATTGCGTAATCTATATTTCTTATACAATATCACTCCATTTCCGCTGTTTAACTTTTCTATATCAATATTTCCTGACTCTAAATACTTTTTAGAAACTTCTAAAGAATCCTTATCATAAATTATAATACAACTTTTCATAAGGGTTTTTTTAACTCCAGCTAAAGTCGTTTTTTTGTATATATCGCCTATATTTTGTATTTCTTTAATTTCGCTATTACTATTAATTTCCATATTGAAAATGTATGGATCATATACTTTATATACCTTATCAACTGATTTAAGTTCTCTAACTTCATCTTCAATTTGCTTGTCTATAGTTATGTTTTTTGTAGTACCCCCGTTACTTTTTACAACCGAAAAGTGAATATCTTTTGATTCATTAAGATCCGAGGATATATTTAGTGTCATATCCATAAAGGATTTAAATGTGACAAATAACACCACACTTATTACTATTGAAAAAACAGTTATTCTATATCTTTTTCTATTTCTTTTTATGTTTTTAGCCGCCATTGCTCCTTCAAACCCAAATATTCTTTGAATAACTACATTTTTTCTTCTCTTTATTTTCTCCTTTGTTATTGATGTTCTACCGCTTATAGCATTTAGTGGTGAAATTCTACCTGCAAAGTATGCTGGCACTAGTGCTGATAGATATATTGATGCAAGGCCTACTGCTGCGCTTATTAATAAAATCATAGGTGATACTGAAATTTTTATAGGCATAACTGAATCTACACCAATTAATTTAAACGCAATACTTATCCCACCGATAGCTATAATTCCACATATGAGCCCTAGTGGAATAGCTATTATTGATAGTATTGTTGCCTCTCTTAGGACAATTTTTCTAATTTGCCTTGGAGTAGTTCCCACTGCTCTTAAAAGCCCAAACTGTTTAATTCGCTCTACAACACTTATTTGAAATGAGTTGTATATTACAGCTATTGTGGCTATTAAAACTATTCCAATTATTATTGCAAGAGCTATATATAAGCCGCCAAGTCCTGAACCTGATTCCCCCGCTCCCTGCATTTGTATCAAGTAGCTGTTTTCCCTAATGGATTCTTGCTCCCCTAGCTGTCTTAATTCTCGCAAGGCATTTTTTAAGTTTGTCTTTGAGCTTACTTCTACGAGTAATGATGCATTTTCTTTGCGAATATTATTATTTTTAGATAAAATTAGTCCGTTACCATTTAACTGATTTTGTATATTATCCTCGAGTATTCCAACAAGAGTATATTCACTATCTATAACTTTAATTTTGTCTCCTACTTTAACGTCTTTATCTATATATGATAATACCCACTTTTCCATTGCCACTTCATTTTCTTTATCTGGTAGTCTCCCTTGCTTTGCGTTATAAGGAAAAAGTTCTAAGCCCTTATCTGTTGCTGTTATTATGTTAACTACTAATTTATCGCTTATCTTTATTTCCTCGCTTTGATTAAAAAACCCACTTCTAGAAACTTTAGGATTATTAACTATCTTTGAAACCAACTTATCATCCGCTTTTAGAAATGCTAAATGAAATGATCCTCCGCTATTTTTAGCATCTTGTATCTGAGCTTCCTGCATTCCATTAAAAAACAACCCTATTGTCGATATAAGAGCAACGGATAACATTATTCCTATGATTGTAAGTATTGTTCTTTTCTTGTTTTTCTTTAAATATATCCCTGTTAGCTTTTTATAACTTGTAATCATCCTTTATCCTCCTCCTAGCTTACTTTCAAACACTTATCAGCAATTATTTCGCCATCTTCAATGGTTACAATTCTATCTGCCATAGCTGCTATATTAACATCATGGGTGATAAGTATTAATGTTTGATTATATTTTTTAGCCGTAAACTTCAATAATTCTATAACATCTTTTGAACTTTTACTGTCAAGATTCCCTGTGGGCTCATCTGCAAGTATTATTGATGGCTTATTGAATACTGCTCTACCAATTGACACCCTTTGCTGTTGGCCTCCTGAAAGTTCAGAAGGGAGATGATTTCTTCTCTCGCTTAATCCAAGTACTTTTATAAGTTCTTCTAAATATATTTTATCCACCTTATCATTATCAAGTAGTGCTGGAAGAGCTATATTCTCTTCCACATCTAATATAGGTAATAGATTATAAAACTGAAATACAAAACCTATCTTTCTTCTTCTAAATACTGCAAGTTTTTCTTCCTTGTAGTCGTAAATGCTTTCGCCATCAATGATTACATTGCCATCTGTTGGTCTATCTAGACCACCTAACAAATGAAGAAGTGTACTTTTTCCAGAACCCGATGCTCCTACAATTGCTACAAATTCACCCTTATCTACTGAAAAATTAATATTTTTAAGTGCCTCTACCTTATTTTCACCTTTTCCATAAGTTTTAGTTAAATTTTCAACCTTTAAAACTTCCATTTATATCTCCCCTTTTCTTGTTTTCTCATCACTATAAACATATTATACTGCATGCTTCCTTCACACTCCATATCACGACGCTTACAAATAAGAAAGGTTATCTTACAGTTTTGTAAGATAACCTTTTTAAGAAAAGAAAAAAATTACACCTATTGACAATATTTTAGCTTGATCTTTAATCTATATAAATTTTTCATTAAATATATTAGTTAAATTTAAACCTTCTACCTTTTGCTTAATTTTATCTATATCCAAAATATAAAGTCCTATTTCCTGCATTCTCTTAAAGTACTCTGCTCCCGAAAAAGTATATCTATTTATCCTTCCTTCTTTAGTTTTTATCTTTTCGTTTGCATAGGCTATTATATCTCCAACAGCTAGTGCTCTCGGTAATATCAAAAGAGGCAATTCCAGATAGTTTCTTACCGCATTTTGGCCAGCTAAAGCTCCTGTTATCATCGCTTCAGTGTGTCCTATAAATAAACCAGCCTTCTCACCTGCGCAGAACAGATTATCAACACCTAAAACCTTCATATCGTCTGTCCTTGGCGCTATAGATACATATCTTATGGAGTTTCCCACTCCCCCTGAATATGGATCTATATATCTTGCATTTTCAAGTCCTTTTATTTTTCTTAATTTTTCTAATGGATAATAAGGAGTCATAAGTTTTACATCCCCTGTATCTATTAGAATTATATTTTCAGCAAACTCTTTTAGTGCATATTGCTGACATACCTTTAGTTTAAGTTTGTCTAAATTTACATCCTCCTTTGGAACTTGTATAACCACCACACCTACTTCATCTAGTGTCTTTACAATGTCTATTGATAAAGAACCCTTAGCTAGTTTACAAGAGCCACTGAAAGCACCATATCCTCCATCTTCTCTTTCCCCTTTTAAATCCTCAATGCCTGCTTTACTACTTATACTTACTCTTCCACCAAAAGTTGGACATCTCAAAACACACATTACACATCCGTTGCCATATTTAGTACAGTTATTCATAGGCCCTGTTGAACCTGTAGTTTCTATAAATACATCTGCTTCCACATACTTCTTATCGGATAAATATATTCCTTTTATTTTGTTGTCTTCTATTTTAATATCAACTACTCTTGCTATCATATTTACTTCTATGTCCATATCTTTTAAATATTTTACCACTGCTGGTTCAATCTTGTTTGTATCGCAAAGCCAAGCATTTTTATGACCTGGAAAATCTATGTTTTTATGCTTACTATTTTGATCAGTCAAATTTATTAATTCTCCTGTGCCTAGTGCTATCATTTCTTCTGCTGCAGCATATCTTCCATTGTTTCTCATTATACCACCTACATTACCAAGCCCTAAAAGCATATCTGTTCTTTCATATAACGCTACCTCTGCCCCAGCTTTTTTTGCTGTGATTGCAGCGCTGCAACCCGCCCATCCACCACCAATTACTATAACTTTCAAAATATTTGCCTCCCTTACAATACATCTATAGGTTTTGCTTCCTTTAAATTCTATTGCAATAGCTGTGTTTTTATTACTCATATCTAATTTTGAACTCTAACCAATAAAAAGCATTTCATTAAATTTCACTTTAATGAAATGCTAAGTTATTATACCTCTGACAGTGCTTTCTTAATCCACTCTGTAAGCATAAGTTCCATATCAGCCTCACCCTTTGAAGGACATTTCTTAGCTAACTTTTTAGCCTCTTCATAATATTTTAAAGCCTTTTCATTGTCATCATTATAAAACCCTTCATAAGCCATGAGAAGTCTTTTCTTACCAAGCATAAATTTTGCTAATTTTATATATTTTTTAAGATTCTTATCATATAAATCATCTATAAAATCCCTATCACACCTTCCAACAAGTTCAATAAACATTCGCTCACAATTAATTTCTCTTTTAAATAGTTGAGCCAATTTATCAATATGAGGGATAAAAGAATCAATACTTTGCTTTGCACTGTCAAAATCCATATTATCCAAATGATAAGTATACTCCATCAATCTAACCGCAGTATTTAATGGGTTACAAAGATCTGAACCCACACTGAGTTTGAACATTTCAAGGGGCATATCCTTAATTCTCATACCTTGAGCTTGAAGTCCATAAACCTTAAGCTGAACATAAAATCCATTTCTAGCTTCCTCATCTTTAATTATTGATAGTACATTATATGCATCATTAGGAACTCCATCTATTTTAAATGGAATTCCATTTGTAAGTGCTGCCATTATACCACCTGCAGAAGTTAATACTAGTATAGCATCTAGTGGAAATGCCACTGCTTGTACAAAAACTACAACTAATATGCTTGCTATAGATACTATTAAATTCATTATAACTCCGCCAAAATTATATATAACAAAGGGGTACTTGCCATCCTTCAAAACTGGAGGCATCATAAGACACTGCCCCGCTGTACCTGGTATGTTAAATTTTTTACTTTTTAGCTTTCCATCTTCCTTTATCAAAGTAAAAGAACCAATTCTAAAAGATACAAAAGAATATCCTGTCATAAGTCCGAAAATAAGGTGACCTGCTTCATGTATAATTATGTGTATTAAGTATCCTATAATGAATATAACGATTAACCCATAGACTTTAAGTAACTCCATAAATATATTATTACTCTTAACATGCTCACTCATAAAATTCTCAAAATAAGTAATTGAACCACAACCTATGGCCGCACCAAATGCTGCGCCAATAACAAGAAACATCATTATAGATGATATGTTACTTTTTTCTTTACGTTTTATAGTTTTTTCTTTTTTAATCATTATAACCCTCCCGTGATTTCATTACACTAATTCTATCACATTAGCTTTGCTAATATAGGCGAATGCTGTCATACTTTCACAACTTTTTTATTCTTACACCTTTCTATTTTATTCATTAAAAAAATCCTGCTAACTATAAAAGTTAGCAGGATTTTTATTCTCATAAGTTTATGCACTCTTAGTTAACTCTCTTTTTTCATCATTGAACACATCAACATCTAATTCCCCTTCTTGCTTAGCTATAATAACAGTACAAATAGCATCTCCAGTAATGTTTACAACTGTTCTGCCCATATCTACAATTCTATCTACACCCATTATCAGACCAATTCCTTCTAAGGGAAGACCTACAGACACAAACACCATAGATAGCATTATTATAGAAGCACCAGGTACTCCTGCTGTGCCAATAGATGCAATGGTTGATGTTAAAACCACTGTTAACATCATACTTATAGTTACCGGAATACCATATGCTTGAGCTACAAAAAACGTAGCTACACCCTGCATAATTGCAGTACCATTCATATTAACTGTTGCACCTAGTGGAATTGTAAAAGCAGCAATTCCCTTTGAAACTCCTAATCTTTTTTCGCATATATCTAAATTTACTGGTACTGTTGCATTACTACTAGCCGTTGAAAACCCAACCGACATAACTGGGAAAAACTTCTTATAGAATGTCTTTATAGATAATCCAGTAAGACCTTTTAAAAGACCGGCATATCCTATTATTGAAATAAGTAATAGACCTAAATATATGGTGAGAATATATTTCATTAATGGAATCATAGCTGAATATCCTACAGTAGCAAAAGTTTTAGCTATAAGGCCAAACACACCTATAGGTGCAAATTTCATAACTATTTCTACTAACTTCATAATTAAATCATTTAAGCTTTCAAGAAAAGTAATTAATATCTTACTTTTTTCTCCTAACAAGGATAATCCTACACCGCTCAATACAGCAAATACAATGATTTGGAGCATATTCCCTTCAGCCATAGCTAAAATCGGATTTTTCGGTACCATTTCAAATAACGTTTGTACCAATGGTGTTTTGGTAGCAATTGTAGTTTCTATTGCTTTTGCCGTTGTTAAATCTAGTCCTGCTCCTGGCTTTATAAGATAACCTAAGCATAGTGCAATAGCAATAGATACTGCTGTAGTAGTTAAATAAAACGCTACAGTCTTACCACCTACCCTACCAAGTTTCTTTATATCTCCCATACTTGCCGTACCATTTACTAAGGAAATAAATACTAGGGGAACTACAAGCATCATTATTCCTCTTAAAAAGAGTTGTCCTACTAATTCAAATACACCATTTATTAAAATCGTATCTTTAATAACTCCACTTGGAAATTGAAAAACAATAATTCCAGTAATTGCTCCGAGTACTAGAGCAACAAGTATCTTTGTAGTTAAACTTAACTTTTTCATATGCATACATACTCCTCCTTTGTATAGTTTAATAGCTGGTTATGGAATACCACAACCAGCTATTAAAATTTTTTATATATTGAATTAATAGTATACTCTATATAGCCATTAAATGCTTAGCTGCTATTCCTGGTTCAGTCATTGCTACTGTATCTAGTATTTCGTTAAGTTGCGATTTCGTTAATATGCTCTCTTTAAGGACAAGTTCAATTACAGATTCGCCTGTTGCAATGGCTTTATCTGCAATTCTAGCAGCTGCCTTATATCCTACATGTGGCACTATTGCTGTAATTATACCTACACTATTATCTACTAAAAGCTTACATCTTTCTCTATTAGCAGTAATACCTTCAATACAATTTTCTCTAAGAGTATTAACTCCATTAGCTAATGTTTCTATAGATTCATACAATTTATAGAATATAACTGGTTCAAAAGCATTGAGTTCTAATTGTCCAGCTTCTGCTGCCATAGTTATAGTCATATCATTTCCTATAATATTGAAAGATACTTGACTCATAACTTCTGGAATTACAGGATTTATCTTTCCTGGCATTATGGATGATCCATTTTGTTTTGATGGAAGATTTATTTCTCCAAAACCCGTTCTAGGACCTGAAGACATTAATCTTAAGTCATTTGATATTTTAGAAAGACTTACTGCGCAAACTTTAAGAGCTGAGGAAACGTCTACAAAAACATCTATATTTTGTGTTCCATCTACTAAATCTTCTGCTTGATGTAAATCTAGATTAACAACTTTATTGATCGCTGGTACAATTTTTTCAAAATACTCTATATCTACATTTATTCCTGTTCCTATGGCAGAAGCGCCCATATTTACAATCTTTAGACCTTCGCTAGCTTTTTCTAGTCTAGCAATGTTTCTTTTTATTACTGAACTATATGCATGGAATTCTTGTCCTAATCTAATAGGTACAGCATCTTGCATTTGAGTTCTTCCCATTTTAATAACATCATCAAATTCTTTTGACTTTTCTATAAGAGCATCATCTAGTTTTCTTAACTCATCTAAGGTTCTTGGAATAAGTTTTAGAGCTGCCATCTTTCCTGCTGTTGGAAATACATCATTTGTAGATTGTCCCATATTTACATCATCATTGGGATGAACTTTATCATAAACACCTAATTTACCGCCCAATATTTCATTTGCTCTATTAGCAATTACTTCATTTGCATTCATATTTCCCGATGTACCTGCTCCACCTTGGATGGAATCAATTATAAATTCATCATGTAGTTTACCAGATATAATTTCATCACATGCTTGAATTATGGCATCTCTAACCTTTTTGCTCATAAGTCCCGCTTCATTATTAGCTACAGCTGTTGCTTTTTTTACCTCGGCAAGGCTAATTATTAATTCTTTGTGCATCTTTTTACCTGTAATATTAAAGTTTTCTGCTGCTCTTAATGATTGAACTCCATAATATGCTTTTATAGGTACATTTTTAGAACCACAAGAATCACTTTCCACCCTAAAGTTTTGCAATATTTTATTCATAACAATTCCTCCTCATTTACTATATTATACTAATAGTACCACTTATAAATAGTTTGTCAAATTTATATCAATATTTCAAAGTATAATAAACAGGGTGCAAAATATATTCCAAGTTTAATTCTCCTTGTATGTTTGGCTATATACCGTACTTTAAATGGTTAAATAAAGCAAAATAAATTTCAATTCATCTATGGCATATTTAGAATAAACAATCTAAATGAATATTCTCAATATTTTGAATATTGCAAGTTTACCGTTAAATTAAGTTGTATGTTTCATCTAAATAATTACTATATATAAAAGAATAAGTGCTAGAGAGCTACTAACCTATGACTATAGGTTAGCTCTTTAGCACTGATGCTTATTGTTATTTAAATACATAAGTCACAACAATGAATGAATTAACGTGTTAATAACTCACTTTGTAACTGTTTACACTTTAATTTTTACAATTCTTTTTTAAAATTATAAAAGTCTTATATTATGGTAAATCCCAGCGTTTCCTCCGGTGTTAACATCTTTGCTTTAAACCCAAATTCATCCTTGAATTTTTTATTATCTGTTTTTGCATCACCTGCCGTAACTATTAGCATAGCACCCGCTCCATCTTTAAAACAAATAGTTTTAGCAATTCTTGCTTCCTCAATGCCTAAGGTTTCTGCTGCAAGTTGAACTGTAGCGCTAGAGGATCCAAACTCTAAAATGTCTTTATCCTTGCCCCATTTTTTAAAATACTCTTGCACTTTATCTATAGCCATAATTTATCATCCTTTCTTTATTTAGACTTATTTAATATTAACGATTCTTTATATCCATTCTATACACAACGATTTTCCCTTACGATATGAATTATATCTTGCTTTCATCCTATATGATAACATATATTTTAAATATTAAACAATATAACAAATTTTATAACATTTAGAGACAATAAAATGGGAGTAATCGCCAAATATAATAGGCAGTCAAAGTGATGTATCACTCTGACTGCCTATGTTGATTTCATTAGATAAATCTGTCTATTAGAAATCCATATTGAATAATGCCTTTTGTTTTAAGTCTAGGAAATGTTAGGTACTTCCAGAAGCTATCTGTCATTTCCGCTTTAATAAGGGGAGTTACAAAACACTCTCTCCTTTTCTCAAGTACATCCTTATCTTCAGCACTAAATCCACACAGATTGAATCCAATATCACTTACACTTGATGAAATATAAATTGTTCCGAATTCATCAGTTATAGAAACTGAATCACAACCTAATTTATTTTTAAGAGTATCCAAATCACTTTGCTTAAGATCACTGTCAATATCAATTTTTTGAAGGTGTCTACCAATTTCTAATAAGGATTCTACATTTATAGTTCTTTCTGATATTTTTTCTTGAAGAAACGAACTTTCTGCAAATGCTTCATTAGCTAATGTATCCATGCCTATAAGTGAACTTGTCATCTCATGTGAAGATGCACTTATTTCCTCACTAACAGCAGACGTTTTTTCTGTAATAGCTGCAAGTTGTTCTATATATCCCTTTATTTGTTGGTTATTTTCGCATAAAATTTCATTTGTTTTCTTTACTTCTTTAAACTCTTTTGAAACAGTGTCAATAATATCATAAATTGCAGACAATGCTGAAATAGTATTTTTGGTAATGTTAGCCCCTATTTCGGTTTTTATTTGCACTTCATTCATCATTTTTCGTGATAATGTTATATCATCTTGAATACCCTTTGTTACCTTAATGATATTAGATCCAGCATCTTTTGCTTGGCCAGCAAGTTTTTTCACCTCATCCGCAACTACCGCAAACCCTCTACCACTTTCTCCTGCCCTAGCTGCTTCTATAGCGGCATTAAGTGCAAGTAAATTAGTTTGATCAGCAATTTCTAAAATCGAATCAACTATGTTATTTATTCCAGAAGATTTCTTTTCTAATCCATCAGAAATTTCTACAACATTGTCTACTGATGTTTTAATCTCAAACATTTGATTATTCATTGATTTAGATGCCTCATTACAATTTTCAACTTGCACATTAGCGTTTTGACTAACCTTAAAAGCATTATCAACTTTATCACTTTGAATATTCACATAAGAGGCTATTTTTTCAAGCAAATTAGATATTTCTATTACTTTACCTTGTTGCTCCCCCATGTCATCAGCTACATCACTTATTGCTTGTGTTATTTCTCCAGAGGCTTCCTTAAGTTCGGACGATATTGTAACTAGCCTTTTCATTACTTTAATACCTTGGCAAGAAGATACTAATAATGCTCTGTTTAGATTAGCCATAAATTCGACTAAATTTTTCACTATAGAAGGTGTTTTTTCTGTAAGTATCAACGAATCATTTTTTGCTGCTTTTACTAAATCTATTTCTGTCTTTGTGTCATTTTGCTTTGAACTCGAATAAATAAGAAAATTAACTATGATCCCTATAAATAAGAACAAACTTGCTAGTAGTGTATTTAGAAAAAACATACTAATTGTCTCAAATACAATTATACAGTTTAAAATGATTGTTGTTTTTTTGGCCATGTTAAACACTCCTTCGATTCTATAATAGAATTTTAGTGATAACTATTATAATTCGATATAAATAGTAATTTTCCTTCAAAATATTTTGTTTATTTAAAATATTTTTTTTATTTTAGACTTCGGCCTATTGACTCTTTTGATAATTTATTAAATCTGTATTTAAAGAGGATAAACATAAGGAGTGCATCTACTCCCCATTGTAGCGCTGTAATCCACCATACCGCTGTAACTGGATATTTTAAAACATTTATAAAATAATATGTTAATGGCAACCTTATAGCCCAACTTGTAAAACAAGAAATAAAAAACGGACTTTTAACGTCTCCTACACCTTTTAATGCACCTGCAAAGACTAGTGAAATAGCTATAAACGGTTGCTCTAATGCTCCTATAGCAAGACATCTTCCAGCTAAATAGGCAACTTTCTTTTCATTCTCGTTTATAAAAAATTTTACCAGAATATTTGACATGAATAAGAATATTATTGCAAATATGCTCATCATAAATACAGCATATAAAGCACATTTATATGTAGCTTTTTTTGCCTTCTTATAATCTTTTTTCCCTGTATTAAGTCCTACTATAGCAATTACCGCTAACCCAAATCCAATACCTGGCATAACTGAAATCCCTTCTACCATATTAGCTATTTCATCAGCTGCAAAGGAAATACTGCCTGATTTAATTATAATAGCAACACATATAAGTTTGCTAATACTGAAAGTTGCCTCTTCTAATGAACACGGAATAGCTAACGACAATATTCTTTTGATATCTTTAGGCGAAATTCTAAAGATAAAAAAGGATTTAACTTTAATTTTAGACTTTGAAATAACATAATAAAATGAAAATATAAAACCACACGAATATGCAATAGTAGAAGCTATAGCAGCACCTTCTATACCCCTTGCCTTAAACATGATTCCAAAAATTAATAAATAATTCAAAGCTATTTTAAAAGAAATTACAATTAATGAACATATGAATGGTATAAAAGTATTTCCGTATCCTATTAAAATAGAATTTAAAAGTCTCATATTCATACAAAAGTATATAGCTATAGAATTTATTTTTATAAATGAGTATCCCATTTCTAAAACACTATTCCTTGCTCCAAGTACATAAAGAAACTGTTTTCCAAAGGTAAAGATTAATATGGTAATGATCAAACATATGAAAGCACCTAAAATAAACCCTATGGTAGCGAACTTCTCAGCATTTTTAAACTGCTTTGCACCTACTAATCTAGAAACCAGTGAAACTATACTTATGCAAACTCCACCCGAAATAAATATTCCAATAAAGGAATTTGTTAAATTGTTACTTAATCCAACAGCACTTACTGCTATATTTCCACCATATCTCCCAATCATCATTAAATCGAAAATAGACATTAATGTATATATTGTTATCTCCGCAACTACCGGTAGCGAAGTATTAAGGACTTCATTGGTTATTTCTCTATTCACCATACATAATATACCTCACAAAAATCAATTACTATTATTAAGTATATTAGTTGAATGTATTTTAATGAACAACATACTAAGATAAAAAATGCTATTTCTTATCTTAGTACTTATCTTCTATAAATTTAATTTTATCATATAGCATTCTATTTACAGGTGTAGACATACCATATTTATCACCTAATCTCAGTACCTCACCAGCAAATAACTCCACCTCACTATAGCGTTTTGCTTCCATATCCTGGCGCATTGACGGTTTTCCCTTTGGGTTCAATGTTCCTAATATCTTAAGCCAATAATTTAAATCTGATACCGTTAAGTTAATACCTGCCTTTTTGGACAGTGCTATAACCTCTCTCATAGCTGAAATTGTTGTGTTTCTTGCTTCTCCTTCCCTTTGAATTTCACCATAATCACTTTCATATACCGCAACTGTTTGATTTACGCCAACATTTAGCATAAACTTGCCCCATTGTCTCTTGTACATGTCCATATCCACCTCATATGGAACTTCCATTTTTTCAAAGAATTCAGAAACTCTCTTTACCTTTTGTGATACAATGCCTGGTTCTCCTTCTCCAAAGCAGAGCATCCCCATATTATGATATGTTAATTCATTTCCTTCTTTAACTGCATCCATGCCTTGTGCAACACAATATAAGATTTTATCCATCCCATAAGTTTCACCAATAATAGCCTCACTTGTAATTCCATTTAATGCAGACAAAATAATAGTGTGTTCTCCTACTTGATTTTTAACAGCTTGTATAGCATTTGTGAGACCGCTGTATTTAACTGTAAAAATAATCAAATCTGCTGGTTCGCATATTTCCTCAGGGGTAATAAACTTGAACACACAAAGTTCGCCATTACAATATACATTGTTTTTTTCATATTGTTCTATTCTATCCTCACTAGCAATGATTCGCAAATTTCCACTTGTCATTCTCTTGGATAAATGATTTCCAAATAATATTCCTAGCGCCCCGAGTCCTATAATTGATACTGTTTTAATTTCCATACTTGCTCTCACTCCTGTTATCTGAATTATTACTTCGGTATATTGTTTTTATTATAAACTATAAGTATAATCTTTGCCTACCAAAGTTTGTAATAATATTACTAATAATTGTTTTAAATACGAAAGTTAGCACATAAAATGAAATATGAACACTTGCTTAAACGTATGCATATACTGAAATGTAGTCACAAAAATAGCACGCACTAATTTTATTAAGGGGGAGCATTACGAATAGCGAACTAGAAAATCCAATAATAAGGTTATTAAAAAAACATAACAAAATTGTTATAGGTATTATAATTTCTCTTTGGACTTTACTTGCTATATATCTTGGGATGGCAATATTTTTTATGAATCATTTTTATTTTGGTTCTTCAATAAATTGTATTAGCGTTTCAGGTGAAAATGTGGAGGTAGCAAATGAAAAGTTGGCATCACAGCTTCATACTTATGCTTTAAATCTAATAGAACGAGGAGGTAAAAAAGAACAAATTAGAGGGGATGAAGTCGGGTTAAGTTATAATTCTGATGGACAATTTAATAATTTTAAAAATAAACAGAATCCTTATAAATGGGTTTTAGCAGTTTTTAATAGAGAAGATTCTCAAATGACAGAAGGCGTTAAATATGATAAATTACTATTAAAAAAACGATTGGACACGCTTTCTTGTTTTGATAGCAGCAACATAGTTGAACCTAAAAATGCTAGCTTTAAGTATACTGATAAAGGCTATGAAATTGTAGCTGAAGTAGATGGAACTAAGGTAAGTAGTGATATTTTATATGATTCCGTGACTGCTGCAATCCTTAAAGAAGAAACTACAATAGATTTGGAGTCAATTAATTGCTATGTTAAGCCGACATTTACTTCAAATTCACAGAAAACTATTGATGCATTAAACATACTTAACAAATATGTTTTTTCAAAAATCACCTATACTTTTGGGGAGCATAAAGAGATTTTAGATGGTTCTACAATAAATAAGTGGCTTACGGTTGATGAGAATCTTAAAGTCACATTTAATGAGGACGAAGTCAAGAACTACGTAGATGTACTTTCTAAAAATCATAATACCATTGGCGATATGAGAAATTTTACTACATCACAAGGAAAGACAAAAAATGTTGGCGGTGGTGATTATGGCTGGTCCATTAATAAAGTTAATGAAACGTCGGCTTTAATTACTGCACTAAAAGAAGGAAAAACTATAAAAAAAGACCCAGAATACATTCAAACTGCCGTATCTCATGGCAACAATGATATTGGGAATACCTACGTAGAAATAGATCTTACAAACCAGCATTTATGGTTTTATAAAAATGGTTCTCTAATATCACAAGGAGATATTGTTACAGGAAATGTAAGCTCTAATCATAAAACACCATCAGGTATTTATAAATTAAAATACAAACAAAAGGATGCCGTCCTAAGGGGTGCTGATTATGCTGCTCCTGTTACCTTTTGGATGCCCTTTAACGGAGGTATAGGAATTCATGACGCAAACTGGAGAAGTTCCTTTGGAGGAAAGATATATAAAACATCCGGTTCACATGGTTGTATAAATTCACCACACTATTTAGCAAAAGCAATCTTTGATAATATTGAGCCAGGTACTCCTATTGTTTGTTACAATTAAAAATGAGACGACATACAGTCGCCTCATTTTTCTTAACATATTATTGTTACTTTTTATTGTTACTTTAATAAAGATGAGTTATTATAATAGATATATATCGAATAAATTATATTGGGGGATAAAAAATGTGGACTCGTGAACTCTTAAAAAATAGAGCAAAGGCAGTTTTAAAAGTTTCTTATTGGAATGCATTTGTAGTTAGTTTGGTTTTAGCAATTATTGGTGGCAGAGATAATAGTTCTATTGACATAAACAACTTTAATTGGAGTTTTGGAGATAAAACACCAATCAGTGGATTCAATCTTTTCGGTAAAAATATTATTAGTATATTTCCGTTTTTACTTTTAATTACTTTCATAACTATAATTATAATATTTGTATTTGCACTTGCATTTCGTATACTATTAGGATATCCACTTGAAGTAGGGGGAAGACGTTACTTTGTTCAATCAGCACAAAACAATACAAATCTTAATTATTTAGGATTTGGTTTCGGCTTTGGTAGTTATTTTAATATCATAAAAACCATGCTTTGGAGAACTATTGTAACCTTTCTTGGCTTCTTATTATTTATCATACCAGGAATTGTAAAAACATATGCTTACCGAATGGTACCATATATATTATCAGACAACCCAAACATTGATTATAAACGTGCACTAGAATTAAGTGATAAAATGACCGACGGTGAAAAACTAGATATGTTCATATTAGATCTTTCATTTATCGGATGGTATATATTAGGTACATTACTATTTTTAGTAGGAGTACTATTTGTTATGCCTTATGAGAACGCTACAAAAGCAGAGTTGTATTTAGAATTACGCCAAAATGCACTGATTCAAAATCTTTGCAGTTATGATGAGCTGCAAATAAAGCAAACTTTTTAGTTCTTTATAGATAAAATGTTATAATTTTTTTTTAAAAGGGAGTATTAAAATGGAGATTACAAAAATAAACGAGTATGATATTGATGTTAAATCAGAAAAAAAAATACTAAATTTATTGCAAGAGTGTTTTCCAGACAGTTATACAAGTGATAGAATATACTATAAACAAATACCTCATTTTAGGTATTTAGCATTTGACAAAGATATTTTAATTGGACATGTGGGATTAGATTATAGGGTAATGAATTTAAATGGCGTAGCTATAAGAGTTTTAGGGATTGTAGATATTTGTATAAAAGAAGAATATAGAGGTAATGGTCTAGCTGCTAAATTACTGCAAACAATTGAAGGTTTCTCAGCAGCTCATAGTTTGGATTTTTTATTGTTATTTACTGATATTGAGCCATTTTATTTGAAAAATGATTTCATATCAGTAAATAACACATGTAAGTGGACTAAAATAGACGAACATAAAACATTAGGTATTGGAGAAGAAATAATTAAAGAATTAATGATAAAACAAACTGGAAACAAAGTTTGGAAAAATGGGTACTTAGACATGTTAGGTTATATGTATTAAATTAGCAGCGTTTCTCTTAATATTGCATATACTACATTGAATAAATATTTTTTTATTCAATGTTATGCCTATGTAGTAATGGAGATGAAAAAATGGATAAGAGCGACATTCTGAAAGGAATATATGGATTATTTGGGATATTAGGAGTCTTTCTTCAAGTGTTCACAGGTATGCAAAGTTCATATATTATTCTTTTAATGCTTATTAGCTTAGATACTTTTACAGGAATATCAGCGGCTTTAAGATATAAAAGGTTTTCTAGTACTGGTCTCCGGAAATTCATTAGAAAAGTTATAACCTATACTCTTTCTATGATTACAGTTAGACTGTTAGAGATTGTTTTAAATCCAATAATAATCACAACCATGTTATCCAAAATTATTATCGCATTTCTAGCAATAACAGAGAGCTTAAGTATTTTAGAGAATCTAACCTTGTTAGGTGTTCCGTTGCCTCCTAATATTTTGTTTTTATTAATTAAGCGCCTAAAAGTGCCAATATTAGATACTATGTTAGATAATTCAAATAGCAAAAATCGAGATTTTTATGATATGGATTATATTTTAAATAGTCAAATTGATAATATAAGTGATAAATATATAAAAAGCTTCTTAGAAATTAGATATGATGCATTCAAATCTCTTATTAATCAAATCAAGCTTATAAAAGAAACAAATAAGAATTCAGATATATTACTCTATACAGTAATATCTTATGTAGAGTTAGCCTTTAACAGGTCGAATAAAGAATATGCTAAAAAAAACATTCCAATTAATTATATTGAAATATTTTTAAAAAACAATAAATCCACCACATTTGATTTATTAAAGAAATTAAAAATAACTTGCTGTTGCTCTGAGAAAACTATAAAAGAAAAAAAGACTAAGTTAGTAGATGATATTATAGTAATAATGTATCAATCAATATTTGAAGCACGTAAAAATATATAATGAAAAAACCTAAATTTTCGATAAATTTAGGTTTTTTTATTCAATTATATTTAGCCTTACCTAATGAACTAAAACACTCAATTCACCTCCCGATCGATTGGTTTTAGCCTTTTCAAGTAGCGCTGTAAGATTGCTACTTTCAATGTCATCTAGAGTAACTCCACTTATATATACATATTTAGTTGAACTATTTTGAACCCACAAGCTATAACTTCTAAAATTACAATTATTCTTTACAAATGCCTTGTGGGCATCAGTTAAGATTTTCGCCATGGCTTCCATTGAATTTTCTTTTGAATCAAGTCGAATTGAAACATTAGAAGTTAGAAATAAATCTTTTTCAAATTTCATATCAAGCGTTAAAGGAAGCATTGATTCTTCTCCCTTATCTGACTTACTATCCATGATGGTAGTGTTTTTTTCATATCTAAGATCTTTCGAAATGATATTTTTTGCAATAGCTGAATATTCATCTTCTATCCTTTGTCTTGTATTAAATAGACCTAGTACTCTGCTTTCATAATCATCGTAATGAACCTTACCGTTTTTATAATAGACCCCAAATTTAGTATCAATACTGGTTTTTGATTTAGCAATCCCAATATATGATGTACTCTTAAATTCATAATATGCATCTTCTATTTCAAGATCCATTGAGGGATAGTTTTTATCTGCATATTGCTTAATAGCCTTATTTGCCATCGCTTTTGTAATTGGATTACCAACAGTAGCATTAGTAATGAGAAGTATAAAGCCAATTAGTGTTAAAGCTATTATTCCCGAAATTATTTTAAAGGTTAACCCCTTTTTACTTTTCATTATATTCACCTTTCCTTCTTAAATGTAATTTTTAAAAGCATTGCAATGAGAACCCCAAGTAGGACTAAAAACGTATATATAATACCATAATACACTCCACTATAGAGAAAAATCCATTCAAACCCATTTGCCACTATTTCACTTATAGCTGTCCATAAATAAGACGTTATGAAAATTACAATGGGAGTCAAATACCATTTACGTTTAAGTACCACCACGGAAACACCGCCTACTATAGGCATTATCATAAAATTATAAAACATGCCCATAGAATTTGAGAGTGCCACCCCAAGAATCCCACCTGCCATAAGAATAATGATTTGTGTTATAAAAATACTACGTTTCATAGCAAAAATTATCTTTTTATCTTTAATTGAAGATTGTTGTACATCTATGGTGTCAAAAGTTTCAAATTCAGATTTACAGCTGGCGCAAGCTTTAATATGATTGTTGACTATTGTAGTGCTGTCATCACTTGCAACGCCATCTTTTACAAGCGGTATTAAATCCAGTATTACATTGCAAGATATATTCAACATAGTCCCTCCTTTTTCAAGTTAGATTTAATATATTTTTTTGTGCGAAAATCAATAACCCTTGCTGAGCTTTCTGACATATTAACCTCTTTGGCAATTTCACCATAGCTATAGCCTTCTACTCGCATATTTACTATCTTTTGAGTACGCTCATCTTTTGAAAGTAATAGAGTCTTGATTCTTTTTACGATTTCTTTTGTAATCAGTCTTTCTGCTATACTATCTGATACATATATTTCTAAAAGATCATTATATTCAACTGTATGTTTTTCTTTCCTAATGCTTTGAAGCCATAAATTTCTAGCTATAGAAAACAACCATGTCTTCACTGAAGATTGTCCCCTGAAATTTGCAATAGCTGATATTGAATTCACAAAAGTCTCTGATAATAAATCTTCTGAAAGATTAGGATTATGAGTAAGCGAAAGTAGATACACGTAAACATCTTGCTTATAAGTTATATAAAAATTCTCTATTTGCTTCACTAAAATCCCACTTTCATATATTAGTCACATTTTTTATTAAAACGTTACATTTATTCTAAAAAAACCTTATAATTATTTACCCCAGTATTTTAAAAAATTTGTTTTATAATTGTAACAACTTTGTAATCTATAACATGTGTATAAGTAGTAATATAAAGGTATAGATATAACATCATTCTACAAGGGAGTTGATAATTTTACAAATATGGACAAGTCTTATAGTCGCGTTATTATAATAACTATTGTTAGTTGTTATTTACAAATAAAATGTTAAGGGAGCAGTTATTATGAATAAAAACAAAAGAATTAATAAGAAAACTACAAAAGTAAAATTATTATTTATCTGCATTTTTTTAATATTAATAGTTACTATCACAATTAGTAAAAACTTTCCTAAAGAAGATGTTAAAGCAGAACCTGTAAGTATAGCAGTTACTACTAAGATTAAAGGTACATTAAATAAAAATAATAAAACCAATAATGACTGGGTAAAAGTTAACGCCGCACTTGAAGAAGCGAAAAAAAGAACCTATGATGCTGAAAAAATAAGTTCCATAGCAGCTTATAAAGGAAAAAATTCTGGCAAGAAAATAGCCTTTCTCACTTTTGATGATGGTCCATCTACTACAGTGACTCCCATAATACTAGATACTTTAAAAAAGTATAACGTTAAAGCAACATTTTTTTTACTTGGAGAATATGTAGATAAGAATGAAAAGAGCAAAAATCTAGTAAAACGAGAATTTAATGAAGGACATGCAATAGGTAATCATACTTATTCTCATAATAGAGGTAATATGTTATACCCTAACAATAAAGTTAATGTATCTACTTTCATGGATGATGTAAATAAAAACGATAAAGCATTAAAAAATGTTCTAGGTAATAATTTCAATACAAGGCTTTTGAGACTACCGGGGGGATACATGTCAAGAACATATTATAAAGATCCAAATTTACCAGAGCTTAATGCTGGACTTTCAAAAGAAAATATGATTAGTATAGATTGGAATGTTGAACTTGGAGACGCCGTAGGTAGGAGGAATAAAAGTTCAAAAGAGTTATTATCAACATTAAAGAAACAAGTTGGGACAACCCCAAAAGTAATTATACTGATGCATGACACCTACGGTAAAATTCAAACTGTTGATGCGTTACCTCAAATTATAGAATATTTAATAGATGAGGGATATGAATTTGGAATAATAAAATAAAGTACTAAATTTATATGTGCAAGCTGCATATAAATTTAGTACTTATTTATTTTTGTTTGCCAATCATCCACATAATTACCGGTAGCCCAATGTGACATTACTGGTACTTCTCCTGCTTTAAGGTCCAAAGTTAACAATTTTTCATTAAGATTATTTCCTTCTATAGTAAAAACCATTAATTTTGTAGCAGTTAGAACAACAACAAAATCTCTATTAGGCGAAGAATAAGCATCCACTGCACTAGGCACCTTAGTTTTTATGGCGTTAAAAGAAGGAAATAAATCATCATATGTAGTTAAAGATTTAGGTGTAGCATAAGAAACATCAAAATCTACAAGTGAATGTTTACTACTTATTTTGGCTTCCATTCTTCCTCTTAGTATCCAACGTCCACTTCTTCTTATTACACCCCAATTGGCATCCACATTTTTCAAGTTTTTTTCTTGAAAGTTTTTAGGTATATCTAAAATTGCACCTGGCAAAGTGGACTTTTCTATTTCCCTTCCTAGTATACTTGTAAGTTTTATGGATTCTCCCATTAGATTATCTATTGGAAATATTTTAAGCTGATTATTAGAGTAATCTTTTCCTAAATTATTGTTATTTACCTCTTGTATATTTTCTGTAGAAACATAATTACTGCCTAAAAATTTAATAATAATATTGTCTTCTGTTTTGCAGTACCTTATTTGCTTTGAATATATATTTATCGGTTTAGTTGGATCAATTGAATTAATAGGATAAGACCAAATTACATCCTTGGCATCTCCATTTTCTATTTTCCTAGTTGTCCCTACTTTCCAAAATCCATCTTGCCTTGGAAGTAGCAAATCTTTAGTTTCAGCAATCGGAAGAATTTTATCATTTACTGAACTAATCCATAGGGTTTTATATAAATATTTGCTCCCTCCAGTTTCTACTTTAGGATTTTTATACCTTAGTCCAAGTAATAGTCCTGACTTAGATCTAATTTCCTTTTCTGCCTTGCTTATTAAAATTTTCGTATTATCTTCATTATCTTTATTATGAGTAAGATTTGAACTATCATCTTTATCTTTATGAAAATATAGCAAAATGCCCTCATATTTCTTTATCAAAGTTTCGTCATTAAGCTTTATGTACTCATCATAAAAAATATCATCAGAATTAATGGTAACAATTTGAACATTAGTATTTTGTATCCCTAATGATTTAGCACTTATTTTTATAACATTCCAAAAGTAACTACTAGTGTCAACAGATTTTACTTTATATTTAGATTCCTTAGAGGTATCACCATTAAAATTAACTGTAGTTCCACTAAAATAAGCAACCTGTCCAATTAATTGTTTTGCCTTTTTCTCATCTATTGTAGCACCATCAATAGAAACATATTTTTCTACTATCCAGCTTCCTTCTAGCGGAGATACAGTAATTTTTTTTTGTAATACTTGAGTGTTTAAAGTTAATCCTACATATTGACTCCACATAAAAATTATAATAGAGAATAGAATAAAAAATAAACATAATATTTTTTTCATTTAGAGTCACCTCTTTTATACATCTAGCGTTAATGGTAATAATATTCTAACCTCTGTACCCGTGCCGTATTCACTTAAAATCTCAAGTTTACCATAATGCATTTCTACAATTTCTTTACAGAGCGAGAGCCCTATCCCATTTTGTGACATGCTTGATCTGCCTTTAAAAAATTTTTCTGTTAC
Organism: Clostridium sp.; assembly: GCF_050717635.1. Classification (GTDB taxonomy): domain Bacteria; phylum Bacillota; class Clostridia; order Clostridiales; family Clostridiaceae; genus Clostridium_AD. The sequence continues at coordinate 18,734 of NZ_JBOITO010000003.1, read as the reverse complement.
TTTGGGCAAATCCTCTGTTGGAATCCCTACTCCATTATCCTTTATACTAATGCAAATATTATCACTGGAAGTAAACACTTCTAATGTTACATTACCTCCTGCTTTTGTAAAATTGAAAGCATTATCTATAATGTTAATAATTACTTGATTCACCCTTTTTTCATCTACATAAACTAATGGTAAATTTTCTTGTGTTTTGCAAGTAAACACAATACTTCTACGCATGGACTTTGGCATAAATTGTTTTTCTATGTAAGCTATAACACTTTGAATATTTACATATTCTTTTATCAGTGGTGCTTTTCCAGATATAAATTTAGAAAAATCTAGCAACTCTTCCACCATTTCCGTGAGTTTATCACTTTCTTTTTCTATGATATTAAGTCCATCTAAAATTTCTCCTTTATCTTCTAACGTTCCGGAACTAATCGTTGCCGCCCACCCTTTGATGGATGTAAGCGGAGTTCTAAGTTCATGGGAAACAGAAGTAATAAACTCATTTTTTAATTTTTGATTTTTTTGAATTTCTTCTGCCATAAAATTAAATGTATCTGACAGTTCTCCAATTTCATCATTTCTTCTTTTTTCCAGTCTTTCAGTGAAGTTTCCAGACGCAAATTTCTTAGCTAGATTTTTCACTTCATCTAAAGGACCTACAATAGAATTAGAAATAAATATGCTGGAACCACCAAAAATCACAATAACCAGTGCTCCAACCCCTAAAAAAAGAAATATTATTTTATGAATCAGTGCATCTACCTCAGATAAGGGCGTAACGAAACGTAAAACACCCTCTATTTTATTATAGGATTTTAAAGGGTAAGAAACATACATGAAATTTTCTTTTGTAGACTTATCTTTCTTAATAAAAGTTCCAAGTTCACCTTTTAATGCTTTTTTAACATCATCGTCTTTAATGGGCTTATAATCAAAATCACCAATGGAATCCATTAGCATCATTCCTGAGTCATCAATAATTTGGACCTCAGCGGAGGTATTTTTCCAAAAAATATCAGCGTTATTCTCCACATTTTCCTTTAAACTAGATGAAGAAAAATTATTATTATAAAAATCAACTGAGCCCTTAATTTGTTTTGAAAGCAGTGACTCCATATTTTTGTAGTAATATTTACCTACCGAAACAGTAAGAACAACTTCTAAGGTGATTACAGTAAAAACAATCACTAATAGATAACTCCAAATAAGTCTAGCTTTTATTCCTCTCAAAATATCACCTCTTTTTCCATCTATATCCAAAACCCCATACTGTTTCTATATATTCAGGTTTAGAAGGAGTAGTTTCAATTTTCTCTCTAAGACGTCGTATATTAACATCTACAACTTTAGAGTCCCCAAGGTAATCATAGTTCCATACTGTGTTTAATAGATTATCTCTACTAAACGCTTTTTCTTCATTTTCCATAAAGGTCTTTAAAAGCAAGTATTCTTTAGGAGTTAAATCTAGAAGTTGACGGTTTTTATATACCTTCATTGAATCAGTATCTATGATAAAGCACCCTGAAATTAATTGTTTAGGAATTTTATCTTCACTATTATTCATTCGTCTAAGTAGGGCATTTGCTCTTGCAATAAGTTCTAGTGGATTAAATGGTTTTACCATATAATCATCAGCACCATACTCAAGGCCCATGATTTTATCCATATCTTGTCCTCTAGCAGTAAGCATGATAATACCTAAATTCGGAAAATCATTTCTTAGAAGTTCACAGGTTTTAAATCCATCCATACCAGGAAGAGTTATATCCAAAATTATTAAATCAGGCTTCTCTGCAATTACTTTTTCTAAACCTTCTTCTCCAGTTGCAGCTTCAAACACTAAAAAATCACTTCTTTGAAAGTTAATTTTTATAAAGCCTCTAATTGATTCCTCATCTTCTATAAGTAGCACTTTTTTTTTCATAACTTCACCTCTTACATAGAATGCAATAATCTTATATTTCAAGCTTTCTATATTATTAATTATGATTATAACATAATTGAGCTATGAAATATTGAAAGCAGTAATATTGTAATAGTTTTGTAATTTATTAAAACAAATAAAAATATCAATTACTAATTTTATTTTCTGTGTTAATAACTATTATCCCAGCTATAACCAAAATAACTGCCATAATAACTTTAAATCCAATGACCCGTTCCCCAAGGAACATATAGGATAAAAAAACGCCAAACAGCGGTATAGAGAATTTATATATAGTTACCCTTCCTACTCCATTATATTTTAGTAAAACTGTCCATATAGAAAAAGCTGCAGCAGATATAAATCCTAAATATAAAAGAAGTACTGCTCCTTTAGGACTAAAATCAAGTCCCCTTGCGCCTCCCAGAAATCCTGTGGATATTAATAATATAGACCCAATAAATAGCTGATACCCTGTAATCACAAAGATTGGTATGTCCACTGCAATCTTTTTGGTGTATATACCAGCTAAGGCTCCTACCAAACTAGAAATTATTACAAATCCATCTCCAGTAAATGAAAATCCACCTTGAATTCCCCCACCATTTATATTTACAATAGCTACACCTATAAATCCAAGTACAACTCCAACTATTCTTCTAAAACTAAGCTTATCCTCTTCATAAAAAAAATGGGCTGCTATAACACTAAAAAATGTACTTGTAGACGCTAGTATAGCCCCTTTTGTACCACTAGTATTTGAAAGACCTATGTAAAAGAATATATACTGAAGTGAAGTTTGTAAAAGTCCTAAAAGGACTATTTTGGATATGTCTTTCTTTCTTACCTTTAAAGACCTTGCTGTTAAAATACAAAATATAAATATCATAATGGAAGACACTAAAAATCTAGCGCCTGCAAAAAGTATAACCTTATAGGTATCGCTTCCACTTATTAAAAACAGCTTATAACCTGTCTTTACTGAAGGAAATGCACTTCCCCATAAAAAGCAACTTATAAGTGCTAGAATCATAACCATATATGACTTACTAAATATTTTAGTCATACCGCTCTTTTCCCCCTTATAATTCTATTTCAAGTGGATTCCTAGTTTTAAAGTCAGTGTCCCCTTTATAAACAAGTTTTAAGAGCATAGGTGTTAAAAGGGTCGTTATTATGACCACAATAACAACTGGAACAAAAAGCACTTTGCCCATAAGACCTGCTTCAGCGCCTTTGCCCGCTAATATAAGAGCTACTTCCCCCCTTGAAATCATTCCAACTCCAATTTTCAAAGAATCCATATTTGTAAAACCAGTAAGTTTCGCCCCTAGTCCACACCCAATAATCTTAGATAAAATTGCTACTATTAGCAAAAGAACAGTAAAAATTAGAACATCTTTTGAAATAGCAGTAATATGTGTTTTTATACCTATACTAGCAAAAAATATAGGTGATAGAAGCATATAGGATAGTACTTCAAACTTACCTAATATGTAATCTGATTGCCCCACATTTGAAATGATAATACCCGCCAAATAAGCTCCTGTTATATCTGTTATACCAAAGAATCTTTCTGATACAAATGATAGCAACAAGCAAAAAACCAGTCCGTATATGGGTACTCTTCTCTTTTGTATATATCTATTGCTCAACTTTTTAAATACAAAATTAAACACAACCCCTGCAATAATTGCAAATACAAAGAACAACATAATTCTAAATAGTATACCTAATATACCTACAGATGAATCCCCAAAACCTAAAACAATTGTAAAAATAATTATACCAATAATATCATCAATAACAGCAGCACCTAAAATTGCTGTACCAGTTTGCGTTCTCAGTCTCCCCATTTCTCTTAAAGTCTCAACTGTAATACTTACTGATGTTGCTGTAAGAATAACGCCAATGAAAATATTCTTCAATAATTGAATTTCAGTCATAGAACTTAATGGCGTATCTGAGAAAGCAATAGCCACAAGAAAACCACCAACCAAAGGTAGTAAAATGCCCAAAAATGCAATGACGAGAGATGCTTTTCCGCATTTTTTCATTTCATTTATGTCTGTTTCAAGACCTGCAATAAACATCAGGCCTATCACACCAAGCTCGGCCATTTTATCAATAAACGCTGTTTCATGAACGATATTTAAAATTGTAGGTCCTAGTATAATGCCTGCAATTAAAGCCCCAACAACCTGTGGCATCTGAATCTTTTTAGTCAAAAGACCTAATACTTTTGTACTCATTAAAATAATAGCCAAATCCAATAAAAAATTAATATCTAACAATTATGTCCCCTTCTTCCGTTATTAATGATGACTCTATTACTATTGTAAATAAATACTGCCATTAAGCTAACATCGGCATATTTCAAATAATTCACACTTTGTTAATATTAGCCTTATTATTCGATTTTGTCAATTGAAATACCCATCTGAGTTCAGATGGGTATTTTATAGTTTTTTATAGTTCTTTAATGTAAACCAATTATTTTTTTAAAACATTAAGTTTCCAATTTGTATCAAGTTCTGCAATGCCCACATCACTCTTATAGTCTGATACCCCCTGCTTATCTAGCTCTTGTAAGAGCCACTCTTTAGTTTTTTGTATATGCTTAAGATTACTATATAAAATATTCCCATCCATTATTAGTGGTATAGTAATTCCTTGTGTGTATTTTTCGATATTTATATCCTTAAGTGTAACAGGTTTGTTTTCAGCTTTAGGAAAAACTGAAATATTCCCCTGAGGTTCCATTATAACTGTATCTAAATCAGATATTTTATCGTATCCCTGCTGTCTTAGTAATCCTTCCAATTGATTTAAACTTAGCCCTAAATTACTCAATGCAATCATATCAAGTTTCTCCTTATTAATAATAACAGTTGGAGTATGTTCTAAGATAGGTGTAAGTTTATTTTTAAGTGCCAATCGTGAACTTATAAACATTAAGCCTACTATTAATCCAGCACCATAAACTGACTTAACCGTAACCTTGTCTACAAGTGGTTCAGCAGCCACGTTTGCTAGTATCATTAGGCCTGCTAACTCGTAGGCTGTCATTTGTGCCATAGCTTTTTTAGTTAAAGCCCTAGTACAAAGATACGTAAAATAAAAAACTATAATAACTCTTATACTAAAAGCTAGAAAATCATTCATACTTTTCCTCCAAAAAATTTATACTTAATCTAAATATGTGATAACTCAAGGCCCAGAAAACGCCTTCATAACAAAGTCAATGGAAGATTTCAGTCCTCCAATATATTCAAGCGCTGCATTTTGTTCATGTACTATTGAAATATCTAGCTGTCCTATTGCAAACTCAAAAGTCGTTAAAATATCTGTTGCATTATTTGTTTGAATTAATATCCTATTTTTATTATAAATTCTTTTTAAATCCTCCATTGATTTTCCAGCCTGTTTCCAATCTTTTATTTCTACACTTTTTTCGATTTGATTTAGTACTATGTTAAATTCATTTTTAGGCAAAAAGGCATTAAACATAATCCACATGAAAGCAAAAGATATTACCCATGTTATTGCAATGGCAAGTCTCATATCATTTTTATTTTTTATAATAGCCACCTCCATCTAATCATTTTTATTATCTACATAAAGTATGATAATTACACTAGTAAAAAATAAATTAACTAGATCTTTACAACGAAAAAACTACCGAAATATATTTGAATATATTTCGATAGTTCTCTTCACTGGTTTTCTAATAAGAGGAAAAAGAGTTTATTCACTTTAATTTAGCGGCACATTTCGGGCAAATATTCCATTCAGGATCTACTGCACATCCACAAGAACCACAATTTTCTTTGAGCTTATACCCACAGAAAGGGCAAACCATAACAAGTACAATCCCTATGATTTTTTATAGTTAGATTTTATTATATATTATCATTACTCCAATTATTTAAGAATTTTTTCAAATCATCAAAGCTTGGACTTTTCGCATTCCTAACATAATATCCTGATGTTGCAACACCTAAAATCAAGGATTGTTCTGGACTTAGCTTAAGAATTTGCCCTAAGCAAAAACCTGCATTGAAATTGTCCCCAGCTCCTGTTGTTAGTATTGGATTCGCTGTATAAGGTCCATCAACATGATAATAGTTATCTCCAACTACTGCCGTTGCTTCTATTGTTGGATGTATAACAAGACAATGTATATTCAATTCTTTTGATATTTGCTCTGTTAATTCTTTTAATTTAACCTTATCATCATTATCAGACTTATATCCTTCTAGTCCTAAAACCTCAGCTATTTCAACAGCTTCTTTAAAATTAAGTCCAAGTATTACATTGAAATATATATTGAATTTTTGTATAAGCTGCAGTGCTTCAATAATATCTTCATTAGTTCTTTTCTCAGGATCCGCCAAATCAAAAAACATGAACCTTTTTCCTTTACTATTATCAATGTTGGGGAGAACTTCTTTTATTATGCCCCTCCATATACTACTCATATGCGGAAGCATAGTCCAGTTCTCAAGTCCAAAAAGGCTTGAATCATTTATAAGTTCTGTAAGCTTAGGTATGCCAATGATTTTTTTTATGTTTTCCCAGTTTACATCATTAAGGGAGTCAAGTTTACCAATCATTAATTTTCCATCATCAAATTCTAAAGCATCAGTAGTACCTGGATTGGCTATAGAATATACCGCACCTTTTTCTTGCATATGTTGAAATACATTATCTACTTGAGGATACCCAAGGGCTCCAATATAAGTTAGTCCCAGTCCAGAGGTTAATAATGCATTACTTAATATCGGGCCATTACCACCAAGTTTTTCCTGAAGTACTACCATTTCAAAATTAGTACTAAGTCCAGCGGCTTTTACTATCCTGTCTCCAAATTCTTTAATCGTTTTCATCCTATCAAACTCAGTTGCACTTTTTCTTTTTGCTACTACATGAACAATTTTATCAACAAAACCATCTAAGCCAATTAAAACTTTTTCATTATTAGGCTTCTTATTTTCTAAATCAATCAATAATTCATTAATTTTATTTTTAAATGTCATTATCATAAATGCCCCTCCCACTATATGTTATTTATCCTTTAATAATACAATATTAAACAGAACTTGTCCACTTTATTGCTATTTTTGTAATTTAGAAAAAAGACTTCACATTTAGTGCATTAAGAAGGAAGATAAGACTTCTTGTAATTGCAAGAAGTCTTATCCTGTATTAATAATACAGGATATTGAAGCAGAGGATATTTTTTTTGAAAGAAAATTACTAGAATATCTCAACTACAGTACCTACACTCACATAATTAAAAAGGTCCTCTACATCACTAGCATACATCCTCACACAGCCGTTTGATGCTGCTGTACCTATAGAAGCTGGGTTATTTGTACCGTGTATCCCGTAATGGGGTTTGGACAAACCCATCCATCTCGACCCAAAAGGCCCCCCGGGATCAACCTGTTTGTTTACCACTGTAAAAGTTCCCATAGGCGTAGGGGTTGTAGGTTTACCTACAGCAACGGGATATGCCTTGAAAAACCTTTTGTTTTGATATAGGGTAAGGTTTTTCGTTATAGTATTTATAGCAATGCTAAAAATAATTGGAGCATCAGGAACACATATAACTAGACCTTGATACAAATTTTCAGGAACTACAGTAGGATTTGCTTTTAATAAGCTCTGAAGAGATATATTAAATGACTTTGCAATTGAGCTAAAAGTTTCTCCTTTGCGAATAACATAGGAGTTAGACATTGGGCATACTGTTTGCTGCGATTTTTCCTGTGATATACAGATAACCTGCCCTATCCTTAAATTTTCAGGTACAATGCCTGGATTTACGAGTAAAATCGCTTCTATTGTAGTATTAAATCTATTGGCAACTCCAGCTAATGTATCTCCTTGTTTTATTTCGTAGGGAGAAGTCCCGATAGGACATATAGGAGCCTGTATTTGAGTTAATGGCAGCTGTTGTGGTATACAAACTACCTGCCCTATTCTTAAACTTTCGATGTTAATACCAGGGTTTAATGAAACAATAGCAGCGACTGTTGTATTAAATTTGCTTGCAATTTTATACAACGTATCACCACTTTGGACTACATAAGGTGATGCACTGGTAGGACATTGACGACTTGAATCTTCAAAATTAATAAAACTCACCTCGAAATTAAAGTATTAAATACAACCCATCACAGTATTTTTACAGTTGTAACTACAGGTGTAAGGTTAAAAAGTTCACTTATATCCTTGTTGGACAATACTATGCTACGCCCTTCTGAAACGTTTTTAATAAACTGTGGATTATTTGTACCTTGTATACCTAAACCGGGTTCAGAAAGTCCAATCCATCTTGCACCTCGTTCTACCCCAGGATCTACCTGCTTATTTACTACTTTGAAAGTACCTCTGGGAATTGGAGTTGTAGGATTTTCAAGCCCGATTATGTATATTTTGAACACATTACCGTTTCGATATACTACAAGCCTCCTTTTATCTACGTCAATTTCAATATTAACAAGAAGTGGTGCAACAGGTATACATAATACCTGATCTTCATACAAATCATCAGGGTCAATTCCATAGTTCGAGTATAGCAACTGCTGAGCTGTAATATTAAAGCCGTTAGCAATTGAATAGAGGGTATCTCCATCTACCACAACATAGTAATTAGTTGTGGGACAAGAAGGATACATTTGAAGCATTAAAGGAATACATATTAGTTGCCCTATCAGCAACGCATTTGAGTCTATACCAGGATTAAACTTCAGTATATCTTGTACAGTAGTATTGTAGAAGAATGCTATATTTCCCAAAGTATCCTTCTCTCTAACTATATAAGGTACTGATCCAGCGGGGCACTGGTTATTAGGATTTCGATAAGTCATAGTTATCACTCCCAAAAAAGAATATATTCCTATAATATTCTATGCCCATTAAACATGTTACAAGATTTGTATGCACTATTTTGTTTAAGATATTAATTTTATATTTGAAATAAAAATAAACAACCCCTTAATGAGGTTGTTTTTTTTTATTTAAACAATTTATTTAGATTCCTTTTCATCGTAGATAAAATCTTTTATAGTATCAAGCAATTTTTCCTTATCTAACCTTTCAATATTGTTTATTGCCTTAATGTGTTTTATCAATTTGTTCTTTATATTTTCGTCATTTTTATCAGTTTTTTCGTTAATATAAAATTCCTCACCATTTTCAACAATTCTAGAACTATAGCCATTAGAATCCAATAATTCTTGAAAACTCTCCTGTGCTTCTTTATCTCCATGAACTAGAAGAATTTCCTTTGGTTTTTCCATAAAGCTTTCTATCCAATTGAATAACCCCTTTCTATCAGCGTGTCCTGACAGTCCCTCTAGGTTATAAATATGAGCTTTAATAGCAATGGGTTCTCCAAATATTTTAACTGTTTTTGCACCATCTCGTATATATCGCCCCAAGGTTCCTTCTGCTTGATATCCTACAAAAACAATGGATGATTCTGGTCTCCACAAATTGTGCTTAAGATGATGCTTTATTCTACCTGCATCACACATACCACTTGCAGAAATAATTATTGCATTGCTCTCAATTTTATTTAATTCCATTGAATCATTTGAGGAAACTGAAAAACTCAAGCCTTCAAATCTAAATGGATAATCCCCCCTCATTACAAATTCTTTAGCCTCTTTATCATAATTCTCATTATGGCTTTCAAATATCTTTGTTGCCTCTATAGCTAGTGGACTATCTATATAAACTTTAATATCCTTCAAATCTTCATTTTCTACATATTTATTTAATTCGTATAAGATTTCCTGAGTCCTCCCAACTGCAAATGAAGGTATAATAACATTCCCCCCTCTTGCAAAGGTTTCCTTAATTATTTTTAACAACTCCTTCAAATTTTCGCGAATCTCAGGATGAACTCTATTACCGTAAGTAGTCTCTATTATGAGGTAATCTGTATAATTAATAATGGTTGGATCTTTTATAATTGCCTTATTAATATTGCCCAAATCACCACTGTACACAAGTTTTACTTCTTCTTGATTTTCTTCGGACATATATAATTCAATAATAGCAGACCCCAAAAGATGCCCCGCATCTCTAAATCTTATTTTTAACCCATCAAAAACCTCTATCATCTCATCATAGGGGAATGCTCTAAAAAGATCAAGGGATCGTTCAGCCCATTTAACTGTATATAATGGTTCCAAACTTTTTAATCCCTGACGTTTTCTTTTTCTGTTTTTCCACTCAACCTCAGATTCATGAATGTGTCCACTGTCAGGAAGCATAATACTGCATAAATCCATCGTTGCTTCGGTGGATAAAACCTCTCCCTTAAACCCCATTTTGTAGAGTAGTGGTATTCTTCCACTATGATCTATATGGGCATGTGATAAAAGAACATAATCTATATCTTTAGGATTAAAATCAAATTCCTCATTTCCAAATTCCTTTTCACCTTTTCCCTGATATAAGCCACAATCAAGCAAAACAGTCTTTCCGTTTATGTGTAAAATGTGACATGAACCTGTAACAGTTTTTGCTGCTCCATAGAATTGAATTTTCATAATAATCCCCCTCTTCATCATGCGAATAGATAATATACTAAATTTCGCCTAAAGCTTTCAAAATATTCAGATATTTCTTTCTATTATAACAGAAATATGATAATAAACATATATTGATTATTAGACTATCTATCCTTTATTTGCGGTTTTTTATATAAGGGTCATTCCATCTCTATAAAGCTGTACTACATCAGTATGCGTAGCTCTCATTTTAAGTATATATTCCTGTGACTTAATAGGGTTATTTTTAAGGATATTAATTGATTCTAAAAGAAAATCCGTACCTTCTTTAAGTTTAGAAACCATTGTGGTTATGATGTCATCTGGTGCTACTTCAAAAGTTTCCATAGAGAGTAAGGTTGATTTAGTATATTTTATAATCTTATCCATTGCAATAGAAAAAGAATAAATATCTGTCCTATCAAAAGGAGTAGTAAAAGCTTCTATGGTTATAAATAATATTTATATATAAATTAAAAAATCCTCTCGTAACTAAGAGGATTTGTTCGCTATATATTATTTATTAAATTCGCATACATATAAATCAACCCAATTAATATAAATATTACTGGAATAGCTAATACAGTAGCAAGTTTACTTACATCTTTTTTAATTGCAAAATATATTGTTGGAACAGCAATTGTAATCCATATAAGAATATCAATCAGATCATCAATAGTCTTAAACGCATTTATATTTACTTTGAATTCTAAATAAATAAGAATTCCTAGTGCAATATACATTAGCTTAAAGTATCTATCCTCTTTAGTATGACTCACTAAAACACATCCTCCTAAAACCAAGAAAAATGCTAATATAACTAGAGCGGCTTGAATCCCAGTACTAATATTAGTTCCCCCTCCCACATTAGTTCACTTAATTTGTTTTATCAATATTCCATTTGTCTTTCTTTAATAACACTAGATTTTAAATCTTCTAAAATCTTTTCGAATTTACTTGGTTCGATATTATATATGATACACATGCCATCAAAGTATAAGGAGTATGAAAAAGAATCTGGATTGGCATTAAATATAAATTTAAAATTAAATTCCGGTGCTTTTAAACTGGATAATTTAACGCCTTTCGAAATATCAAATACGATATCTATATAAACACCTGGACAACCACCTTGAATTTGAAATTTAAGTCCATCCGAATTAAAAACGCAGTTAAATATCTCAATATTAAAACTAAAATATGGATTTTTACTTGGATCATTACCCCTATCCTGTCTAATAAATATTCGTCCTTTTTCCCATAATATCTGTTTATTTAAAACTTTGAATTCATGTAATGTCATTTTTCTTTCAATACAGTTTGATACCATATTATATTCCACCTCGCATAAATCTATTTGTATAATATGTATATTTCTACAAATATAAAGAAATCCCTCTCTAAAATACCACACACCTTTCTTTTTTTTTATTTAGCCATGACTAAGCTAACTCTTATTTTACGAAAAAAAGAAAGAGCTATTTGCCCTTCCTAGCACGTTCTATAATAATATCTTTAGGTTTCTGTACCTATTATATGCTGCCATTATTTCTTGTTTCCTAGGTAGTGCTAAACTCCCGCTTCCACCTTTTACTCGTTCCATAGATATAAGCCCATTTTTCTCAATTTCACAAATTATATCATCCACCATGTTTTCAAAGTTTAAACCCCTATTCATGATACTCGCTTCCGCCCATTTCATAATAGAACCTATGGCATTTATTTGCTCAGTATCAACTATTTGTTCCACAGCCCTAAGGTTTATATCCTCTCTATTTATGCTAAGTGTATCGTGTCCTATTGCTTTGATTTTAACGCCTTTTTCTCCTGACTTAATAGTTCCAGCTTTAACTACTCTATTAAATGAAATATCTATTTTTAAATTTCTATCATTAATTCTTTTTATAATATGACCATGACTTAACTTTTTAGCCTTTATTGTCACATCCACAGCTTCATAATTATCCATTTGTATTACAGAATCTGCTATATCAAAAAAGTCTCCTGAACTTCCTACTACTATTATTGTTGAAATACCCTTTTGCTTATACAATGGTCTAACTATTTCAATAAACGGTGTAATTGGTTCCTTTTCCGTAGAAACTAATTTTTGCATTGTGTCATCTCTCATCATAAAATTAGTTGCCGAAGTATCTTCATCTATTAAAAACACCTTAACGCCACTTTCTATTCCCTCTATAATATTTGCTGCTTGTGATGTACTACCACTGGCATTCTCTGTATAGAATCCTACAGTGTCACCACCACTGGGTAAGTTATTTATAAATAGTGATATATCCGTTTTAGTTACGCACCTACTGTCCTCTGCCCTTACCTTTAAAGCTGATCCATCTGTTATAACAAATTCTCTACCATCACCTTCAATATGATTATAAACTCCAAGCTCTAAAGCTTTCAGAAGTGTAGATTTACCATGGAACCCTCCACCTACTATAAGAGTTATACCCGTTGATATACCCATTCCGCAAATTGTTCCATGAGTCTTTGTATTAAATTCTACTTCTAATTCCTTTGGTGAAACAAATACTTTACCACCTTTTAATGCCTTTGTAGATATACCACTTTCTCTGGGTAACATGGCTCCATTAGCTACAAATGCTATAAGTCCTCTATTCTTAAGCTCAGTTCTTATATATTCTTGATCTTCAAATAGTCTTACTCTGTTTAATAACTTTTCACAATTAATATTTATATATATTAGTGTATTCTCTACAATGTTTGGTATAACATTAAATAGAATTTTCTCCAGTTCTCTAGACAGAACACTTCTTCCTCTTGCAGGAAACCCAACATAAAATCTTGCCTCTATTTTATCCTCATCTATAATTATTGAAGTTCTATTTAAAATTTCCTGTGGGCATCTACTTATGGCAATGAGTCCACTTTTCCCAGATCCAAAAACTTTTGTGCTACACCTATTTATATTAGAATAAAACTCTCTTGTTAAGTAATCAGCTACTGCAATATTTTTATTTTTAGTATCAAAAAGTTCTTTTGGGAATTTAGAAATAGCTTGATTCACTATTACTCTAATTCTTGATGGTGATGCAAAGGGATCACCTTGAACATGATCTATGCTAAGTATATAATTTCCAAAATCATATTCCCCTGCTAAATCCTTATAAAGCCTATAACTTTTTCCATCAATTCTATCTAATTCTTTTTTTAATACATCTAAATTTTTCAACTGTTCATCCCCTAATATTGTGTATAATGTTTCTACAATTATCCATTTAATATTATCAGTGTTTCTTCTATACTAGAAGTTAACCCTGCTATTATTAGCCTATCTCCCTTTAATATTTCTGTATCTCCATCAGGAAGAAATTCAACTCCACCCCTAATTATTTCAAATATTCTAAAATCAGAAGGAAATCTTAATTCCTTTAAAGTTTTATTATAAATTGCAGGATTTAAAGGTATAATCTCCATAATAGATATTTTATTCTCTATATTATCCTCTATTTTATCTATATCCTCATATCTAAATATTTTGTCAAAACAAATAGGGAATAATATACATGATATTAAAACAATCAATACAAATGCTGAATAGTTTGAGGGCTTCATTATTCCTAGATTAAAGGCCATTTGTGCACCAACTATTAATACGCTTAGCTGTGATGATAGTATAACTCCACCAGCGATAGCTTTGTTATATCCAAACATAAAAGTCATAAATAGACTTGGTATTAATTTAACAATAAAAATCACAAATAAAAATACTGGAATATACAAAAGTGATTTAGGCTCTTCAAAAACACTTGAAAGATCCATGTTAACTCCAACCATTATAAAAAATATTGGAATTAGAAATCCATAACCTATGATATCTAGTTCATATTTTAATTCTTCCTTTTCTTTATCTAATATGAATGTAAAGATAATTCCTGCTAAAAATGAACCTAACACTACCTCTGTATCAATTTTTTGTGAAATTGTAACAAGTACTAACATTAATGCAAACGCTGCGCGAACACCAATATGTAATCTGCTAAAAGCACTTGCTGATAAATCTAATATATGTGAAAATCGTTTTATGATTTTATAAATTAAAAGAGATGCCAAAAATAAAATAAGAAATAAGAAACTTTTATAACTTAATCCATTAATCATAGTTGACGAAATTATACTTAAGGAAATTAGACATATAAATTCACTCAGTAATGCAAATATGAGTATGGTTTGGCCATAATTCGAGTTTAAAATCCCCCTTTCTTTTAGAAATGGTACAAGAAGCCCTGGTGCTGATGCTGTAAGTAAAATAGTTATAAAAGGTACATTTTTAATAATACCAAATTTATGCATAAGAGATGAAGCTATATATGACACTAAAAGTGAAATAACAAACATGAAAGTACACATTATAATTCTGCGAATAACTTTTTTCTTTTCAGATTTTACATTTATTTTATCAAAATCTAACTCTAAACCACTTAAAAACATCAAATATGCAAGTCCAAGATGAGATATGAAACTTATCCAAATATCATCGTGTACTATGTTTAAAAAACTTTTTCCAATTATGATTCCAACCAAAATTTCTCCTACAACAAAAGGAATCTTGAACCTTTTGATAGAATTAATAATTAGTGGTGTAATAAATGCAAAAATAGAAATGATTAATAGTGAATCATAATTTATATTCTCCATGTTATAAACCTCCTACGATAAAAGTTAAACGGCCTTATCCCAATAGAACAAAGGGTTTCAGCCGTTTAAGTCAATTTCACTATAATTCAAAATTAATTACTGTCCCCTATTGTTTTTGCCAACTAAACCTCCACCATTGCCTGATGATGAGCTCTGTGTTCCATATGTTGCTGCTCTCTTTGAATTTTTTTGAGAAGAAGATTTTGCATTTCTTTCTTCAATTATTTTTTTCATTTTTTCCATACTTTTGTTTATATCATTTTTCATATTTTTACCTTCTTTATTATTGATTTTTTATATTTCTTAAAACTCCTACATTCTAGATTAATATAGACAATGAATATTTGCAAGGTATATTTTTATTTTACTAATCTATTATACCCCAGAAACATTACTTTGAGTGGAAATTATTAATTATATTAGCTTTACTTTTTATGATACAATAAACGTTGCAAGGAATTATATTTCCTGACAACAAAGGAATGGCCTCTGGTCTAACCTTAGGCATAGGTAATACTTTAGGCTCTCTTGGGGTTGCTATTATTGGTCTAATCGCACAGTTTTCCACTCCAGTTTTAGCATTATATGTTACCACTGTAGCTCTGATTTTCAGCATTCCTTTTATATATAAGCTGAAAACCAATATATAAATAAAGATGAGTTTACTCATTAAATTTCTATTTTAGCTATAGAAGTTTTAACAGATACATTATTAATATTCCCAAGTTTTCCAGTCAAACTATTTATTTCATCAAGGCTACCAATTACAGTAATAGAAATCACAGTAATTCCCTCTTGAAATGGAACTCCCATTCTGCCTCTTATCATTCCCTTAAACTCAGAAACCACCATATTAAAATTTTGTTGGCAATCTTCTGGGTTTTCAAGTATTGCACTAATTACGGCAATTTTTTTCATACACACCCTCCCTAAATTTAAAAAACTTTCTTTGATTAAAAGAAAGTTTTTGCGTTTTTATATAAAATGTTATAAGGTTTCCTTATTTATAAATATTTTATCAATCCCTAGATATTATGTCAATACATTTGATATTTCACTTGTAAATATTCAGCACATTTGATACAATTTAATTGTTAAAAAAATATTTTGTTGGATTTTTTGAGAGTATTCTTAAATTATCTAAAACTCATAATTAAAAACCTTACATTGTAGAGCAATCTTATATGATAGGAATTTGTGCAAATCGTCCGTAGAACTTTTTTTTGTTTTACAAACACAAATCCTTCTTATTTATAAGAAGGAATTTTTTATTTTTAGGGGGAATTTATAATGAATATTAATGAAAAGACTTGGGTAGAAAATGTAGTTAAACAAAATGAAATCGATGATTACTTAATCGACGGTAAAGATTTTATTGATGAAGAGGAAATTGAGAAAAAACTAAAGGTAAATATCGATTATTCGAAAGATGATATTAGAAGAATCATAAATAAATCTTTAAATATTGAAAGATTGAGTTTTGATGAAACTGCAGCACTTTTGAATGTAACAGATGATTCTATTTTAGAAGAAATGTATTTAGCTGCTGCAGAAGTAAAAAGAAGAGTTTACGATAATAGAATTGTCTTCTTCGCTCCTCTTTATTGTGGAAATTTATGTGTAAACAACTGTGAATATTGTGGTTTTCGCACAGATAACAACGAAGAAGTCAGAAAAATTTTAACCATGGATGAAGTTAGAAAAGAAGCTGAGGCAGTAATTGATAAGGGCCACAAAAGAATGATTGTAGTATATGGCGAACACCCTAAAACTGATGCAAACTACATTGCAGAAACTATTAAAGAAATCTACAAAGTAGAAAAGAAATCTAAAAGTGGGAAAACAAATAGAATAAGAAGAATAAATATTAATGCTGCTCCTATGTGCATAAATGATTTAAAAAAGCTTCATGAAGTTGGTATAGGAACTTATCAAGTATTTCAAGAAACTTATCATAAAATGTCGTATAGTGAAGTTCATAAAAGTGGTCCTAAATCAAATTATAGATGGAGACTTTATGCACTTCATAGAGCAATGGATGCTGGAATTGATGATATTGCAATAGGTGCATTATTTGGTATTTATGATTGGAAATTTGAAGTTATGGGTCTTTTATATCATACTGCAGATTTAGAAAAAAGATTTGGAATCGGCCCACATACTATATCTTTCCCACGAATGACACCGGCAGCTGGATCAGATCTTAGCAGAAATTCAAAATATGCAGTAAATGATAAAGATTTCAAAAAGCTTGTAGCTGTTTTAAGACTTTCTGTACCTTACACTGGTTTAATAATTACTGCTAGAGAAGATGCTGAAATTAAAAAAGAAGTAATACAAATAGGTTGTACCCAAACAGATGCTTCAACAAAAATTGGAATTGGTGAATATAGTGCAGATACTAAAGAAGAATTGGAAAGAAAACAACAATTTACAATAGGAGATCCTAGAAACCTTGATGATGTTATTCGAGAATTAGCTGAGTTGGGTATAATTAGTTCATTCTGCACATCTGGATATAGATGTGGTAGAACTGGCGAAAAGATAATGACACTTCTTAAAAAAACTGACGAAGGCAAGTTTTGCAAACTAAACGCTGTTCTTACTTTTAAAGAGTATTTGGATGATTATGCAAGTGAAGAAACTAAAATAATAGGTGAAAAACTTATATTAAAAGAATTGGAAGAAATAAGTACTATGGACTTTTACAAAAAACATAATTTAACTAAAATAATGGCAGATTACTACGAAAGAATTACAAAAGGTGAAAGGGATTTATTTATATAAAGAATATTTCAAACTTATTTTATAGAAATTAAGGAGAATATATATGATTAATAATTATAAAAATCTCACTGATGAAATTCATATAAAATTCAATGTAAAGCGGTAAAGTATAATAATGCAATTATTTTAAGGTATTAACTGTAACTGGTGGGGATCTTAAACTAGGTATTTTAGCTTGGGTTATTGGCGGTATTATTATGATTTCTTGTGCCTATACTTTTGCTGTAATTGCAACTAAATACGGATGTACCCGTGGTATTTATTCACTAGCAGCAAGAGGTTTTGGACCAAATCCAAAAATATTTAAACAAATAGATAGTGAAACTAATATGCCAACCAATTCATCTATACTAGGACTACTTCTTTGTGGTATATGGTTATGATACTTCTATGGTGCTAACTTAAACCCATTGTTTGGATTCTTTTGTTTTGATTCCTCAGAGTTACCTATTGTTACTATTTATGCATTATATATTCCTATTTTTATTATGATAATGAAAAAAGAAAAGAATTTTAGCATATTTAAAAGATTCATGATGCCTACTATTTCATTAGTAGGATGCGTATTCATGATAACTGCTGCTTGTTTTTCTTACTGAGGTTGTGCAATAATTCATATATTTTACAATTATACCCAAGTGCCAGGCACCTTACATAATCGAGTAGGAGGCTAATCATTATTTGATTAGCCGACCTCTCACACCACCATGCATACCGTTCGGTACACGGCGGTTCCATAAGAACTAACAAGTTCTAAGATAATATTTCGTTATACTGATTAG
>NZ_JBOITO010000002.1:0-258458 GCF_050717635.1 Clostridium sp. | reverse complement strand
GTTTTATAGTAATCTTATTATTTTTCATGGTTATATCATCTCATATTTTTCTTATTTTTTCTATCTATTTTTTAGCTAGAATGTTATCCACAGTGGTTTCCGCAAGCTGTTTCCTATATAATAAAAAGGAAAACTAGTAAGAAGAAATACAAAGCAAGTTTATTAAGGTGTAAAGAATGGATGAAGAAAAATAGGACAATTCCAATTAAAGAATTTATGAAAACAATAAAAGCTAAAACACAAGGACACTGTAATTATTACGGGATTACGGATAACCGAAGGGCAGTAGGTAACTTCATTGATGAAGTTAAAAGGCTGATTTTTAAATGGTTAAATCGTAGAAGTCAGAAGAAGAGTTTTAATTGGGATAAATTTATTCTGTTTTTGGATAAGTATCCGTTACCAAAAGTGAAAACACGTGTAAATATATTTGATTTAGGTGCGGGAAACAGCTATATTATGTAAACGATGAAGTGAAGAGCCGTGTGCGTAAATAGCGCAAGCACGGTTCTGTAAGGGGTTGGGGTCGTGAGACCCCGCCTACTTGACCCTTTCATATACTTATTACTTGAATCTTTTATGCTGTAAATGTAGATATTCTGAAGAATGGATTGATAACAAAGAAGATATTATAAAAATTCAAATTTTCAAGCAAGCGGAGTAATAAAACGCCAAACAGATTCATAGATTTTTTTCCATAAACCACGATTAGCATAAGTTTCAATATCAAATATCGTACAATCTTCGATATCATTTAAAAATGTATCACGACATTTAATTGCAAATTCATTATTATAAATAAATGCATTGACTTCATAATCAAGACTAAAACTCCTAATATCAACATTTGCAGTTCCTACTGTTGAAACGTGATCATCTATAACAAGTGTTTTTGCATGAAGAAAACCCGAATGCAGATATACCTTTATACCACACTGTAAGAGTTTTGCCGCATTTAATAATGAAACAGCATAAACAGTTTTTATATCTGGTATACCAGGCAACATTATTCTAACATCAACACCACCAGCAACTGCAATTCTTAGTGCATCTAATATAGTTTTATCTGGAATAAAATATGGTGTTTGAATATATAGATATTTTTTTGCGGTGGTAATCATCTTAACGTAACTATCTTTTATAGCGTCATTTTTACTACTAGGTCCACTTGAAAGTATTTGTACTCCTATGTTTCCTTCTTCAATAGGATCATAAAAACTTTTTAATAACCTTTCGTCAAACTTTAATTTAGCCCTATTTACCTTTCTAAAACTTTGATTTTGCAAAAAAACCAAATCAGACCAAAACCTTGTTTGAAATGAAAGTACACTATAACCAGTCAGACGTATCGTTGTATCCCTCCAAGGTTTATTTATCTTTTTTAATCCAAAATATTCGTCACCAACATTAATTCCACCAGTATGCGCAATCTTACCATCAACAATAACTATTTTCCTATGTAATCTGTAATTTACAAGCAATAAACTTTTTATAATAGATGGCAAAAATCTGTATACGTGCCCACCAGCTTCTTTTAACTTCTTAAAATCACTCATATGAGTACGTAAAGATCCAATTCCATCATATATTAAATTTACTTTTACTCCCTGACTTGCCTTTTCTTCTAGAAGAGCTATAAATTCTTTACCTATCTTATCTTTTGATCTAAAAATATAATACATTACTTCAATACTTTTTGTTGCATTTCTAATATCTTCAAAAATTGCAGAAAATGTTTCCATACCATTTAATAAGAGTCTTGCTTCATTATTTTGAGTAAAATAACACATTATATTTTTTGAGTTCATGGTAATCAAATCTCTGTATTTTTCAGTTTCTACTTCTCTAAATTGTATTTTCTCCGTATCAATACTATGAATATGTTTCTCTAGTACTTTATTGTACTTTTCTTCTATTTCACCCATACCATACTTTTTTGACATAATACGTATTTTATATTTACTACCAACCAAGAAATAAAAAACGAACCCAATATAAGGTAAAAAAATAAATACCAAAAGCCATGCAAATATAACTCTCGTATCACTTCGTTTTATAAAAATCAGTCTCAAAACACATATCATATTAAATAAATATATAAATATTAAAAAAATAGTTGATAAATCCATGTTGTTCCCCCCACAATATTATATTTTAGGTAATTAAGTACAACCTATTCAATCACTATTATACTTCATCTAACACTATAAATATTTTAAAATAAAATTTAAATTCTCATTTTATATATTACTTCCTTACACTATTTTCCAGAGATAGGCTCGTCAATTTAGTCAATTCTCTTAAAGATTCTAGATTAATAATTGTTTTTATTTGTATTAAATTTTATATCATTTATGATACTATTATACTATATTTTATCCACTAATAAATTATTTTAACTCTTTTATTAACTGTAAGATTTTATTTATCACTGTATCATAAAGATTTATAGTCTCGTATGGCTTTGATATTTTTTGTTCATTATCATTTCTCCACCACCATTCCCTCTCACATCAATAACAAGATATGGATAATCCTTTACCTGTCCTAGAAAACTAAGAATTTTCACATCATCTTCTTCTATAAAGTTTGATTTACATTAGTGGTTAAATTCTTATCCTTACCAGCTAAAGGATAGTGTACCTATGATATAATAATATTATCCGGATTATATGGTGCACTTAGACCGCTTGATTTAATACAACCTTATAGGTTAGAGATGGGAACTAAACTTAAAAACAACAGAGGTAATAACTTATATGATTTTTGGGGAAGTAAGATTACTACGTATATTAAAAAAGAATTAAAGATACAAAACGATAATACACTTATAAATTTAGCATCAAATGAATATTACTCAGTAATAGATATGAGCAAAACAAATGTAAAAGTGATAACACCTATATTTAAAGATTATAAAAATGGAACTCATAAGGTTATAACTATTTACACAAAACGTGCAAGAGGATTAATGAGCCGGTTTATAATTGAAAATAGTATTAGTTTGCCAAGTGATCTAAAAGAATCTAACGAAGAGGGTTATAGTTATAATGAATATCTATCTTCTGACGCAGAATTCATATTTACTAGATAAATGTACTCATTGGGTTTAGAAAGGATTTTTCTTTTTTTGAATCGCAGGTAGATATCCCCACTCCTTAAATCCAAATTTTTCTAGTAACCTTATACTTGGAATATTCCATTCTAACAATATTGCAATTAAATCATCTCCTGCGGAGCTGCATATTAACGACTTCAGAAGGAGATTTAGACTCCCACTGAAGTTTTCTCTTTGTTACAGCGTGTAACTCCTACCTATAGAAGTAGGAGACTTTCCTTCTGAAATGTCGTTAAATTTCTAAATTTCAATTCTTCACTCTCTTTAATTACACTTTTTCGGAGTTTTTCATCAAGATAATTTAAAGTATAAGCTTGCTCAGCAGGATCCGTGAAAGAACTCCATAAAGCGTTCCTGGACCCATGTTAAGTCTTCCATTAGAAACATCAGTAATATCTTTCATAAGTATATATCCATGACTTGGATTCATCAGTACTAATAGTACATAGTACATAGCTTCTGTCATTGGTCCACCATTATATGGCAGAAGTTATTTAATAAAAGCGGTGTCATGGTATGAACAGAAAGAGATTTCAACGAATAAAAAATATGGTGTTTTAATGTATGAATTCCTGAATATGAAATCTGTACCTGATATTTTAAAGCTAGAAATCATCAGTGCATATACGAAGTTAACAAAAGCTTTTGATCCTGAAATTAAATGAATTATTAACAAAACACACTAAAGCTCACACCATTAACATTCTTTTTTAGCAAACATAAACTGAAAGTTCATGTTTGCTAAAAAATTCCAACCCTTTAAAATCCACGTCTTTGAATAATACTTATTATAAGCTTCAGTACCCGCCGTTTTGTATCAAATCAATATCAAACTACTACAAATTGGTTACAAATTACGTTAATATTTATTCTATTGACATCACGAGCGTTCTAGTGTACTATCAATATAGGTCACTAGAACGCTCATATGTTTTCGCAAAAGGAGATTAAATAATGGATACAGAATTTAATGATAAAACCCCTATATATCTGCAAATTATGGACTTTATAAAAATGGACATCGTTACAGGAAAGCTAAAATCCTTGGATAAATTACCTTCAGTACGGGAAATGGCAAATAATTTAAGGGTAAATCCAAATACGCTTCAAAGATCCTATCAAGAACTTGAAAGACTTGGAATTGTTTATACACAAAGAGGCACTGGAACATTCGTTGGGGAGGGTAAAAATATGGTGGATGATTTAAAAAAAGAAATGGCAAAGGAAGTTATAGATTCCTTTATGCTTAGAATGAAAAGCTTAGGCTTTACTACTAATGAAATAATTAAATCTGTATCAAATGAAACTATGGAGGTAAACCAGAATGACTAATATCTTAAAATCAGAAGAAGTATGTAAGTCTTACTTAAATAAAAAAGCTTTGCAAGGAGTAAATCTAGAAATAATGCCTGGAAAAATCTTAGGACTTCTTGGTCCTAATGGTAGCGGTAAAACTACCTTCTTAAAAATAGCAGCAGGCATACTACATGCCTCCAGTGGAGAAATTCTCATAGATGGTGAAAAACCTGGTGTTTATACAAAGTCTATAGTTTCATATTTACCTGATAATGAGTATCTTCTAAAATGGATGAAAGTAAATGATGCTGTTATGTACTTCAAGGACTTTTATTCTGATTTCGATGAAAAAAAGGTAAAAGAGTTACTACTATTTATGAATCTTGATGAAAATGTCCCAGTTAAAACCCTATCAAAAGGAATGAAGGAAAAGTTAAAGCTTGCCTTGGTACTTTCAAGAAAAGCAAAGCTTTATATACTTGATGAGCCACTTGGAGGTGTAGACCCTACTGCTAGAGAACAAATATTAGATGCTATAGTAAATAATTTTACTGAAAATAGTTCCATGATAATTACTACTCATCTTGTAAATGATATAGAAAGAATTTTCGATGATGTAGCCTTTATATCTGATGGAAAGGTAGTGTTTAAAGGTAATGCAGAAGAATTAAGAATGGAAAAGAAAAAGTCAATTGATGAATTGTATAGGGAGGTATTTCAATAATGTTTAAGCTCATAAAATATGAATTAAGATCTACTGCTTTAACCATACTTGGTATTTGTATAACTGTCATAGTTGCTAATCTATTTTTAATCACAAAAAAAACTTCCTGGGGTGTTGCTGTTCCTGTATTATCTGTGTGCTTAACTGTTGGTGCCATAATAGTAATTTTTATATCTTCATTAAAAGTTATGAGCAAATATTTGTATGGAGATGAAGGCTATCTATTATTCACGCTTCCACAATTTGGAACATCAATCCTAACCTCAAGACTGATAACCGCTTTAATTCAAACATCCATTGTAGCTTTTGTATGCATTTTCATGTTTAATTTAATTGCACCAGAAGAAATAAATTATACTTTCTTAAAATTGGTTACGCCTAGTCAAATTATTGTTATTATAATTGGATATATATGGGTCATATTTTATTTCTTAACTTTTATATACTTCTGCATGGTTATTGGTAAAGTGGCCTTTAAAGGTAAAAAACTAGGTAAAATCGGTTCTTTTATAATTTTCATTTTAATATCAGTTGCAATAAGCTGGTTAACATTTAAAATTGAAGCCCTATTTCCTCAAACACTAGATTTGGGCGGTTCTTCAATAGCTAATACTTTCAAAACAGCTAATACTAATTTAACTGTCCAAATTTTCGGTGGAGAATTTGGTACTAATATTGCCAGTGGCATATTTGACATTATTATTTTTCTTGGGTGCTTTATTACCACTAGCCATCTAATAGATAAAAAATTAGATCTTTCATAAGCTTTAATAAT
This sequence comes from Clostridium sp., assembly GCF_050717635.1. Taxonomy (GTDB): domain Bacteria; phylum Bacillota; class Clostridia; order Clostridiales; family Clostridiaceae; genus Clostridium_AD. The sequence goes on along the minus strand of NZ_JBOITO010000002.1, from coordinate 252,545 downwards.
TTAATAATATAAAAATAAGATTAACTAAAAATAATAATAAAATTAGGCTTATAGAGGGGATGTTAACTATGTTTAAGTTTATAAAGGAATTTATTAAAAATCCTGAATTTATTGGAGCAGTGGCACCAAGTAGTAAATATTTAGCTGAAAAGATGATAGAAAATATTAATTTTAAGGAATGTGATTGTATTGTAGAATATGGTCCAGGAACAGGTATTTTCACAGAAAAACTTATTGCCAGGAAAAAGGAGAACACGTTATTACTTGTTATTGAGAATAACAAAGAATTCTATGAGGATTTATTTCATATGTATGGCTACAAACAAAACGTAAAAATAATAAATGATGGGGCAGAGAATATAAAAAAATATCTAAAAGAGTATAATATTAAACAGGTGGATTATGTTGTATCCGGGCTTCCTTTTACTGTATTGCCAGTAAGTGTTACAAATGCTATATTAAAGAATACAAATGATATATTAAGCAATAAAGGAGAATTTATTACTTTCCAGTACTCCTTATTAAAAAAGAATTTATTTGAAATTTTTTTTGGTAGTGTAAAAGTGAAGAAGGCAATGATAAACATACCACCTGCATATGTATTTAGATGCAGGGTAAATTAACAAACATAAACTGTAAGTTATTGTTTACTAATAGGCGGCACCTAAAATTACCTCCTAGCAAATAGGACTCCTTACTTAGTATAAAAATAGCTAGTAAATAAACTTTACTAGCTATTAATTTAATATATTATTAACCCAACTTAGCATATTTAAATCGTCCCTTTTAAATTCTCTAATGAGGTATAATACCTTATTTCAATGGTTTCCTCCGGTATTCCATGCCCACCTTTTCTAACCCTCTGCTTAACTCTCTTTTGCAATTTCAGGGTTTTCAACCCCTATATAATTCATCACTATATAGAATTCATTATCTTTTGCTATCCTTATATTTTTTATTATACTTCTACCCGACAGTGTGGTCTCTTGGTTAAATGATATTTCTTGTGAAATATAACTTTTTATTAGTTTCACTGCTTCTCTAGCACATTTCATTTGAAGATCATTATCTTGCCAAGAACCGATACTGGCTACAATTTCATCAGTATTTATTCTCTTTTCGTCTTTATTTTCATTATAATAAATCGACTTATATATTGAAGTTTTACCAGCACCATTGGTACCTGCAAATATTGTGTACGTTGGCATAATTATTTACCTATTACCTTTTCTTGTTCTCTTTGTAAAACCATATTAGATAACATCATATAAAAATCTTGCTCTTGTTTACTCTTTACCTTCCTAAATAAATCCTTTAATTGACTATAAGACATGCCCAGGAAAATGTCATATATCTCGTTATTTCCATCACTCACATCTATTACCTCCGATTGCGACTATTTATATAATATTATATACCAATATACTAAAATAATAAACAGCTCTTGACCCACTAAGGTAACTGTGACTTGGTAAAAACAGTAAATAGCTTCTAGTTAAATGGACATTAGCAAGCAACTCATACTATATCACTGTCTTTGCCAATCATCCTATTTTATAACAGATAAAAATACTTTATACTTTTATTTCACTTAATTTATAACCTTTATTAACATAATTCTTCACTACTTCATTTACGTGTTTAATTGTAGTAATCTCAGCCAAAGACTAGCAAAGACCCCTAGGGGTAACCCAAATGGTGTCGAAATTAAAAGCCATAAGCTTTATCAAGCTGCACATCTGATTAATAACAAGTAAAATAATTGTCACCGCTATGCTATAACTAGAAAGTAAATCTTCTAGTTTTTACAACGACCTCGGAGATCATTATATAAACTGGAATTTTATGTTTACTATGACTATTTTTCAACTGATGGAGCGATGTTGGCTACATTTAACGATTTAACAGGCTTAGCTATAGTATTTAAAGAGATAAGTTTAAATGTTGAATTTCAAAAGGTATCTTCTAGTGTTTCCGATACAGTATTGATTACCAACAGCCTTAACTTACATGCAAGCAATATTGAAGATATATTAGCGAACGTAACTGCTATAAGTAAGCAAATAAATCTATTAGCATTAACCGCAGCAATAGAAGCTGCAAGGTCTGGAGAGCAAGGTAGAGGGTTCTCAGTGATAGCCGATGAAGTGAGAAAACTAGCTAAACAGTCACAAAGTTCAAACCTACATAAGTTTATTTTCGAACTTAAAAGTGTAAAATCTTAAAAATAATTACAAAATAGCCTCTATATTATTTAAATAATATAGAGGTTATTTAAACCACTAATCATTGTTGTTGATTTAGATTGGTTAGGTTTTATAGTGTAACGTATCTTTATATAAGTACATCTACTATTTTCCTATAGTGAATCATAAATCCATAATGGCAATTCAAAACGCGCCGTTTTAAGTGGGTCAGCGATTTGCGATATTTGTACATTATTCCCACCATGCATTCCAGGTGTGCCACAGGATATGGGCTCTGTTTTTGGAGCAGTTCCGATCACTCCAATCATAGGGCATATTGGGATCTTAATCTTATCAGAAAACTCAACCTGACCATTGACTATTGGTAGGATTTTAATAAAGTTTTCTTTTAAGCTACTACCTAAAACTCCTAAATCAGGACCAGTAGCTGGATTAATCCTATTCCAATCAAGGTTTTTCATAATAGTATTTTGTGATTGTATTTGATTTTCAAAGCAATCACATGTCTCAAAAACTACTTGACTTCCTGCCGGAACCTCAGCAACTGGTATATTGCATTTTTTCAGTGATTCTTTCCATTAACCCTTTAAACCCTATTATTGATATAACTCTTTTAAGATTATATGCAAAAGCAAGTTCGTCACCAAACCTCCTCACTAAGGTGCCAGGCACTTATAAAACAATGTAAATGAGCCTTAGGGAGGATCCAACATCAAATGCATGAAATAAAAAAAATATTTTTTTTAAAAGTCCAGAATATAAAATCCTAAAAACATCTACAACTTTATACAGATTACCACTCATGTCAATAAATGTTGAAAATTTAGAGAAACTCTAAAACCAATAAATATTTTAAAATCAGTTTCTTTAATTTACAATTAATCTTTAGTTTTGTCACTACACTGACACAGAAAATTGTTATTATACGTACATAGAAAGTAATTGATTTTTTTTAATTGAAGTCCCCCTTTAATTAAAAAAAAATTTACATAACACAAAGAAATGGAGACAGCATATATATTTATCTGCTGTCTCCATTTCTTTCTAAACTACTTCCACAACGTGCTTGTTGATGTAGTTATACTTGTCTATACTTGTTTATCCTTATTTATTTTAAACTATAAGGGGCAAAATAAGTAACTTACATAATTCATATAATGATCTACAAGAATTTATTGATTTTTATTCATCAATTTCAATAAACAAACAATTTATTACTTTCCTTTAAGTATCCCTTATGCGCAATAAAATCTTGCATTTCTTTCAGCTTGTATAATTGAGTTACATCATATATATGCCTTACTTTTTTATTTATTGTTCCATCAATTGCATGTCTTTTAACCGATAAAATTTTATCACCAAATGTTCTCTCAACATTTAATACATTAACCCTAACGGTTTTTAATTCGTATTTACTTATATCTGCCATCATTTTATTCTTTTCTAAAAATTCTTGAATATAAGTTTTAAGATCTTTTTCTTTATGAGGATATGGTTTAACACTAGAACCTATTTCCAATTTAACCTTCCTATTTTATCGCTGAATGCATTACCAATTAAAATTTATTCGATTAATTTACTATTCTTCCCAAGTCACAGTTACCCTAGTAGTATGCCTAGCCCACTTGCCAATAACCTCCGAGATCGTAGTATTTGCTTCTATTTGTTGAGATGACGCTGCTGGGGTGGTATAAAACAAATTGTTTATAATTTATTTACGTCCTTCGGAGGATATGAGCACATCAAATTTACCACCATTCAAGTCTGGATATGCAACTAGCTAATCCAACCACTCTGCATAAACCATTTGCATCATTATGTCTTTTGAATCCATCATAGGATTCTCAGGAATAGTCTTAAGTCCATTTTCTATAATCATTTTTCCAATCACTGCCAAACACATGGCATCAATAACATCATCAATTTTCTTTCTTGATGACACATCGTATAAAAATTTATCTACAACTTGATTTGCATCTGGATAATATCGTCTAATTATTTCAAGACGTTTGTGCTGACCTTCCTTAGATTTTTTATTCTCAAGCACTGGTATATTGTTATTGAGTTTTAAAAAACAAAATTCAGGATGGCTTTCAACCAGCTTGTTTTTCCACTGAATGTTACTCTGCAAGAATTCATCCACTTGCTTTATTGCTTTAGATATACCTAAAGTTTGTTCTGAAAGGCTTTTCCCCAAAATAGCAATGTTTTGTTCCCTAGCAGTTATTTTATCCTTAGCATATATAGCTTGTCTACAAGGAACTTCAAATATGCTTGAGCTCTTCTTTCCAAGCTCCTTTCTTACAAGACGATCTGGGCGTATGTCACCTTCACTTTCAGCAAGACCTATTGGAATATCAATTATAAAACTATGAGCCTCTGGATATCTATTGCATATATCCTCTATAGTATTAAATTTACCAACCTCAAAATGGCTTTTAGTTATATAAACTGCAACCCACTTACCATTACATCCATCAATTCCAACACTCACGTTCTTACCCCCTCTCTAATTTATTAGCAAATTCGCTTCGCTCATAAAAAACCCCGTGGTGCGTGAACAAATTGTAAACACAATTTGTTTTGCTAATCGCAACCTCAGATTTAACAATTTTTCCTTTGGGTACAGATTCCCATGTAGTCAATCCCATATGTTCTTTTTCAGCATCAGCTCGTTCTACAATCAGTTCTGCTGCAGTATGCCTGTGAACTGCCCAATGCATTTTATTTTGTACTGTTTGAAAAAACCTCCTTGTAGTCTTCGAATTTTTATCATAATCAAAAGATGTAGCATACAAGTCTGTGATTTTTTGATAAAACTTGCGTTCAGAAAGCCGTATTTCACGAACGCTTTGTAGCTGACGCTCAAAATATTCATCCGTAAACATATGACCCTTTTTCAGACGTTCCTTATCCATCGTCCATCCTTGAATTGTGTAATACTTTACAATTTGACCTGCCCATTTGCGAAATCGCACAGCACGTTCATTATTGACTTTAAAACCTACCGCAATAATTGCCTGTAAATTATATTGAATCACTTCGCGATTTACCTGCCGGGAACCTTCCGTTTGAACTATTCGGAATTTCCGAATAGTTGAGTCTGAAGCAAGTTCAGCATCATCATATATTTTTTTTATGTGTTCATTGATGGTTGGCAGACTAACATCATATAATGCTGTCATCATCTTCTGTGTCAGCCAAATATTCTCTTCCTCATAACGCATTTCCAAACTTTCATCACTATCACCAACCGCAGCAATATATGTTAAATATTCAGCAGCAGATGAATGTATCGTTACTTCATTCTTATTTTTCATAGATTTGTCCCTCATTTCCAATTTAAATTCTTTCACCATTTTTTAGCACAGAAGTCTGTTCATAGGTTACACTCAGTGCATCAGCTATAGCTATCATTTCTTCGGAAGACAATGATACTCGATTCAATTTTTTATTAAAATTCTGCGGACTTTGACCTATTCTTCTACAAAGTTCTGCAATGCTTATATTCTGTTTCTCACATAATTCTCGAACCATATCCGATGTTGTCATTCTCCACCTCCACCTGTATAAATATTGAATTCTGTTCTCCTGTTTCATCAATATCTTGTATTTTTAAACTATTTACATCTTTTCTATCATTAACTTGATTTTTTTCAAAATCTCTTAATAGAATTGGAGACTTTGAATTATGCATTCTATTATTTCTTTCTGCTTTCTCTTTGTTAACATTAGCATAGCAATATAAACAGTTATTTACACAGGAACCATATTGACCAATATCAATGCATTTCATACAACCACAATATTCTCTATTGCCATCTAACTTATCTTTATTAATTATTCTAGACCCTATTATTCTTTCAATTAGCTCTCCATCGATATTTCGAAATACAATTACTATATTTCACAAAACGCTATATTTTCCTCTTATATTGCAAAATAAAACACCAGATACAAATGTACCTGGTATTGATAAGATATTATTAATTTTATAATAAAGAAATTAACCTATTATTTTCTTTATGTTTATATATCTTAATATCATAATCCTTCTTTATTTACACGGCTCGGGGATCCTTGTGTAGCCTTACTTAGCTTGCTATAAATTACATAATTTCCAGCTGTACCAAGGTATACTGGATTTGTGTACAATAATAACGATTAGCTTACTAATCCAGCGATATAGGGTGATAACAGTAAGCTTGCATCCTTTGTATTTATTGACATACCAACTTTTAATACTGGGAGTTTTTGCTCTCTAAAATTAATGGCGAAGGCATCTACTACTTTTTCTGTTCCTGTACTGCGACCGCCTAAAGTTGATCCTTCAATTTGGTTATATGCAGCAAGATAACAAACTTGCTTATTAGAAAGCGTAACAGGTACTTCTAACGGTAAGATTAACAACCCTCCTGTTAAAGAGTTTACTACAGAAGTTACAGCAATAACATTGGCTTCTGTCTGACTTACTGGTTGTAGTATTGCCAACTGAAAGTTCCCTTTACCACCTGTTTGAGTAACATAAGTTGCAAGGCTACTAATAGTTGTTTGCTGTCCATTAAAAGCAAGGGCTCCAATGGCCTGATTGCTTCCTCCACCATGGTCAAAAGCAATTAATGCATTTATATCTCCTATCTTCAAAGTTTCAATTAGCAAATTCGCTTCGCTCATAAAAATCCCCGGGGTACATAAACAAATTGTGAACACAATTTGTTTTGCTATTTACAGATTACATTACCATCCTTACATCAACTATATCCTTAAATTTTGGGAGAGCATTGCAGCTATAGTTGAGAAAGTCTGCTATGTCTACTTTTCATCATGGCATCGCCTTACTTCCTTTTTTCGGAAGGCTGTCCAGACCCCATAAGAGGCAACTGAAAGTTACCTCCTTCCTAAGCACATGCAGACTGGTTTTACTTGCTACAACAATACGATGATAAGCGGCCCAATAACAGTCAGTAAAATATTACCGACGGCATATGCCGGCGTGTAGCTTAAGGCAAAAACACTGCTACCTGTCTCATCGGTGACTGCATTTAGAGCGGCTGTGACAGTACCAGCTCCACATTGTCCGCCGATGATATCAATGGCATCTAACTTAAGAATGTATTTTCCAAAATAAAGGGAAAGAATATGAGGCACAATGGAGAGTACTGCCCCAATGATTAGTACCATGAATCCCATTGATTGCAATGCCACAACAAAGCTTGCCCCTGCGGTAATCCCAACCACTGCAATAAAGGTATTCAAACCCACACTCTTTAAAAACCAACGTGTAGATGAAGGAATTTGACCAATATTGGGATGTCGTGACTGATACCATCCAAAGAACAGTCCTAGAAACAATGCACCGCCTCCGGCACCCAGTGTGATGGGAATATTGAAAGCGGTCAACGTAATCATACCCACCAGTAAACCACTAATGATGCCCACAGACATATAACTCACATCGGTATCAATGCCTGTGTTACGTGCATAACCAAATTCCTTAACAACTTTATTCATAACGTTCATAGGTCCTACAATACGGATTGTATCTCCTTTTCTCATATCGTGGATGTCCTCTAAGGGATATCCATCTCTCAAAGCAGATACGATTATAATATTATTGGCACTACAATCATCAATATGAGATTGCTGAAAGACCTTTGTGAGAACGATATTTTTCTGTTGCAAAATAACATTGAGATATTTCTTTTCCGCCGTTTCCTGAAGGTTGGCTCCTTTAAACTCAACCATACTCAGCAAATCACCAATGAGGGTGATAACATCCCCTTCCATAAGTTGGAAACCCTGTGATACTGTCACTTCTTGGTCGTCGCGAAATATCTTTTCAAATGTCAAATGATTGTCGTAGTTTTTTTCAATACCAGAAACAGATTTTCTTATATAAACAGAACCTTCTCCAATACTAAATGCACGCATTTTTATCGTACTGATAATCGTCTTCTCCGATGCATTATCTTTAAAGTTTATGCTTTCAACCTTTTCCTTGGTTGCTTCCTTCAAATCTACTCCCAGAAGCTTCGGTGCAATATTCTTAAGTAGAATAACGACACCTACTGTTCCAAAAACATATGTTAAGGCATAAGCCACAGCAACCTGTGCCTGCATGGCGTTTTTAGCCGCTTTACTTAGACCTGAAAGGCTCATGATCGAGGAAGAGGATGTGCCTATAACTGCCGATTGGGTAAGTGCTCCTGCCACAATTCCTGCCCCTTCGCCAGGGCTAATGTGAAAGGCTTTAAACAGTATTAGGGCCGTCACCAGTGAACAGGCTGCAAAAAAACCAGAATGGATGATGAGCTTAATCCCCGACTTCTTAAAGCTGCCAAAAAAAGCTGGTCCAACCTCATAGCCGATGACAAAAATGAAAAGGCTAAAGAAAATAGTTTTGATAGCTGGTGCGATATCAAATGTCCCTGCCTGCCCAACGATTAGTCCAATAATTAGTGTTCCAACCGTTGCGCCCAGGCTAAAGGACTTTAACCTGAATTTTCCAATAAAATAACCCAGAGCCAGACAAATAAAAATAGAAAGTGCTACATTATTGATCAAAAATTCACTCAATACCTTTAGCATGATTAATCACCCACTTCCAATGATGACTTCATTTTATCATCATATTCTTTTAGCAATACTTTAATTCGTCTTCCAATTTTGAAGTAAGCATCGTCGGGTAGGTTCGCTTGCGACACCCGCACTGTTCCCGAAGCGGCAGCAAAACCCACCCCTTCAATAAGCACCACGCCTTCTTCCTTGGCAAGATTCAACAAAAAATCAATCTCTTCAAAATTCTTTCGAATATATGTTGCCAAATTCTTACCATACAACCGCTCCGCTAAACTATAAATATCAATGAGCGCATAGTACTTCGCATTTTCACGAGTGTTATCCTCTTTAATTCCCAATCCTTCAAAAAGATTATGATATCGCCTGGCCACAATTTTCTTAGTGGATTCAATATAATCATCACAATCATGGCAAACTAAGTGAGTCATGGAGAATAACGCCATCATTGCCTGCTGTGGTGTGGACAATCCCGATGTATGATAAAGCCCAATGGACCGGCTATCCGCGGTCAGTCTTTCAATAAAAGGAAAAGAACGTGGTTCAATGGTCACAATACTATAATCCTCATCAAGGGTCTTTAATTTTTCTTCGGGTAAACGAGCAATCAAATCATCAAAGACATTCTGCTTGTTCATGGCGATGCAGCCAGTCCTCCAGCCCGTGGCACCATAAAGTTTAGAGTATGAATACACAAGCAAGGTATTATATGGTGCAACCGCATAAACAGATTGAAATCCCTCTACGAAAGTCCCATAGACATCATCCGTGATGATCATCAAATCAGGACGTTTTTCGCATATTTCTTTAATTCGTTTTAAAAGAGTGCTATCTAATGCCCGTGATGCCGGGTTGGAAGGATTCACCAAAAAGAATGCTTTAATGCTCTTGTCCTCCAGAACATCCAGAGCACCTAGGGGAATCTCCCAGTTGTTATCTTCACGCGCTGCCAAATCCACCTCAACCATTTCATATTTCGTCAACTTAGGAATCTGTAAATAAGGGGTGAATATAGGCATGTTAATGGCAATTCGGTCTCCTTCATTGATTAAGCCATTCTTCTTAAGAGAATTAAAGATGTAACAAATGGCCGCCGTCCCACCTTCTGTCGGAAAAACCTGGGTTGATTCCGCTAAAGAAACACCATTATAAAGGGTGTCTTGCAGATAAACATTAATGATTTTTTCTATGTTGATCAAGCAACGGGATGGTACAGGATAGTTGTTCCCAATGATGGCATCCGTAAACTCCTTCACCAAGGCGTCTCGACCAATGCCAAGTACATCAACGGCATAATCTATGAACAACTTAATGAAAGCATCTTCCTTCTGGCTGCTATCCAAAAAATCATTCAATCTGCCACCAATTCCATCCAATGTAGTGTATCCACCCAGATTGCCTTCATGCATGGTAAGTTCAGACTCCTTCACACCAAAAGCCATAAATCGAGTAAATGCCAACCGTGCCTGGGTATTAATCCAATTTGGATTGCCACGTCCTGCATTCAAAAAACTATTATCCTTTTCATTGTTTTTTGCAAACTTCAACATCTTTGATGCAATTTCAAACGCTCCAACTCGTTCCAACTCTTTTTCATATTGATTCTTATCCATACTATCAATCTCCTCTATTTTGGAATTATATATTTTAACGTGGTAAATTTACACTTTGAGGTTACTACTCCTACAATGAGTTAACGTCATACCAACTATTACAATTCCTCCTTAAATTCTTTTAAATAGCTTTGCTTTTTATTTCGACTACGTATATAGTTATTTGTTTGTAAACTTAATGAATTATTATACTTTAACTCACGATAAATCATATATGTGTATTGCGACATATATGTGTGTATTGCGACATATATGTATGTATTGTGACATATATATTGTACCATATATATGTATATAAAACTATTTTTCACCAATATGTCTAAAGTTAGAATTAAACAATCTTAGCGTTTCCTTCTGGAATTGTAGAAGAATATTTTACACTTGGTTATATATCATTTTCATAATTCATAATAATATTTACATTAATTTTTTCTTCTTCTCCAACTAATAGCATATTATCAAAGTCTCGATAAAATAGTGGAACAGGTATGCATCTCATTAAGGATCCATTAACCTTAACATAAAGGGCTAAAACTTTCATAGAATAAGCATCAATAACTACTACTCCAGTCACTGATGCTCATTCTAGATTCTAACTAACAATTTACTTTTTACCCAAGTCACAATTACCATTGATGGTTCATGATTATTGACAGACTAGGCGAAAACTATCAATATTTGTCTATTTATGATATTATATAAGATAGACGGAATTTGTGGTTTAAATCTTTAGAATATACTTAAGTTGTACATTTTTAGATATTATAATGTAATAAGATTATTAATAAAAATACATAAACAAGCCGCAATTAGTATAACCTTTTGCTTTTGATATTATAACCAAAGCAAAAGGTTATATCTGATTTAATAAAAGAAATACCAATGCACTAAGGCAAGTACTAAGGTGTTCATTGATTCTTGCAATGACATCGGATTATATGGTAAATCACTATAAAATTTTTAGATAATATCATAAAATTGAATAAGGAGGAATGAAAATGGAGTCATTTGCAAATATAGTCAATAAAATTGATGGATGGATATGGGGTATACCACTCATTGTTTTATTGTTTGGAACTCATCTATTCTTAACTTTTAGACTTAAATTTATTCAACGGTACATATTTAAAGCTATAAAGTTATCAGTAACAAAGGATGAATATGGTCATAATGTGGGGGATGTAAGCCAATTTAGTGCATTAACAACAGCACTTGCAGGTACTATGGGAACTGGTAACATAATTGGTGTAGCAACAGCAATTGGTATTGGTGGACCCGGTGCAGTCCTTTGGGTCTGGTTAACAGGTCTTTTTGGAATAGCTACAAAATATTCCGAGGCGTTGCTATCTGTTAAGTATCGTGTTAAAACAAAGGATGGTACAATGGCTGGTGGTCCTATGTATGTTTTAGAGCATGGACTTAAGTCAAAATGGGGTGGAGTAGCCTTTGCATTATTTACAAGTATTGCAGCTTTTGGTATTGGATGTATGGTACAGTCTAACTCCGTATCTTCAATGGTATATGAAACTTTTAATGTTCCAACATGGATTACAGGAATTGTAATAGCTGCATTAGTAGCAATTGTTATACTAGGTGGAATAAAGAAAATAGCTAAGGTTTGTGAAATTCTAGTTCCATTCATGGCCATATCCTATTTTATTGGGCTTCTTATACTTCTTGTAATCGGATATAAAACTGTTGGAAGCTCAATAGCGCTAATATTTAGGGATGCATTCTCCCCTCAGGCCGCAACTGGTGGATTTGCTGGAGCAGGAGTTATGATGGCAATGAGATTTGGTATTTCCAGAGGACTTTTTTCAAATGAATCAGGTCTTGGTAGTGCACCAATAGTTGCAGCAGCTGCACAAACAAGAAACCCAGTTAAGCAAGCATTGGTTTCAGCAACAGGCACATTTTGGGATACAGTTGTTGTAGCTGCATTGACGGGCATAGTTATTGTAAATTCAGGTTTTTGGCAAAAAGGTCTAGAGGGTGCTGCACTTACTAAGGCTGCATTTTCAGCAATACCTGTTATAGGACCTATAATGTTAACAATCGGACTTATTACACTTGTGTTTTCAACTATACTTGGTTGGTCATATTATGGAGAAAAAGCAATTGAATACTTACTTGGCAAAAAAGCTATTGTACCATATAGAATATTTTGGGTCATATTTATTTATATTGGATCAGTGTTCTCAATTTCTTTGGTTTGGGGACTTGCAGATATATTTAATGCATTAATGGCAATTCCAAATCTAGTTGCCTTAATTATGCTAAGTCCTGTAATTGTAAGTGAAACTAAGAAATATTTATGGGATGATAATATAGAAGCAATAAATAGTGAGTCAATAAGAGAAATTGATGAAAAAGGAAAAATTATTGGGGGGTTATAGTGCTACAATAAAGAGGAAGTTTTTAAATTATTTTTAAACACTTCCTCTTTATTATTATTTCTGATTACAATCTGTTCACGTCCCCCGGGGGTTTTTATGAGCGCAGCGAATTTGCTAACTATCTTTTATAGTGTCATTTCGAGTGCTCGTTCCCCTTGAACCCCCCCACAGTGGACTTTCACCACCTAGTTAATTGCCATGGCTGGCACACTAAAAAGAACGCAAATTTACAATTATTTGCGTTCTTTATTGCTATTTACTGGGTCTCTGTACTCTACCCCTTACTTTACGATAGATTATTTCAATAGCAAACGATAAACCCACCATAATTATTAACACCCAAATTTGGCTTGGCGCTACAGTAGCCCGTTGCCATATTAGGATGCCTAATGCCATCAAACACACAAGCATTCCTGCTAATGCTATGGCTCTACGACTGTGTGTTTTCTTGAAAAGCTTATAATTGGCAAAATTAACAGCAGCAAAAATTAGTAAAAATCCAGCACTACCCATAATAGAAAGACTCGTTATGTTAAAAAAGTTTGCTACTAATAAAGTCAATCCAGAAGTAATAAAAAGTCCTTCCACGGGTTGATGCCAAACCTTTTTATCCAAAAATTCTGGCAACTCACCCTCTTTGGCTATAATAAAACTAACTCTAGATGCTCCGTACAAGGTTGCATTGATTGCTGAGGCAGTTGACAAAAGGGCCGCAACTGTAATAAGAACATAGCCAAAACTACCTAAAAACGGCTTAGCTGCAGCCGCTAAAGCGAAGTCCTGTGCACCTGCTATTTGCTTAATCGACAAATTTCCTAAGGTAACCACAGAAATAAGTACATAAAGCACTAAAACAAATCCTACTGCGGTAAAATATGCTTTAGGAATTGTCTTTTCAGGATTGCGCATTTTTCCGACTGCGTTAGCCATAAGCTCAAACCCTTCATAAGAAACAAAAATAATCATGCCTCCCGCAATTAGCTGAAATGGCTGGCTCCATGTAGATGGTTGTATATTTTGTGGATTCGTACTCCACAGACCCACCATGATAAACAAGATTAAGATTGTTAATTTAAAGCCGACAATCCATTTTTCTAATTTACCAACTATCTTGGCATTGAAGAGATTTAAGCCAGTAAGGAGAATAACAATTCCACTAATTAAGACATGTTTCCCTACTAATTGATACGCTGTAGGCAAAGCCGTAGCTCCGTAACTGCCAAAGGCGTAGGCATACAGGGCAAGCATTATTACGTAACTCACCCATAACAGGATATTGAGTACACCTGTAATTAGCCCGGTCCCAAATGCCTGATTCAAAAATTCAACAGTTCCTCCCTGACCCGGGAATGTAACAGACAATTTAGCGTATGAATAAGCTGTCACCAGTGCTACTACTCCCGCAATGGTAAATGCTACCGGGGTACCTCCTTTAGCAAGATTAACCGCTAACCCCAGTACAGCAAAGATACCTCCACCTACCATACCACCTACGCCAATTGCTACTACTGACCAATAACCTATAGACTTTTCTCCAGTAGATGAATGACCCATTTTATGTTAACCCTCTTTCACGACAACTCTCTGTCTTTTATTGTATCAGTTTCACTTACAATTCTGTTTCCATGTGCCGATGATCTCAGTCCCATCAAGCAAAGTTACAATAATATTATTCCCTTCAAAAACAATCATATTCTCGATTATTTTTGAAGGGAATAAAAAACTTTTAAATAGAAATACTGATTTTACTTAACGAGAATTGTTCTTGATATCCTTATATAGAAAGTTTATGAATACTTTTGACTCGTCCCAACTAACGCAATTTATAGTTCTCTTGCCAGTTGGTTAGAATCCCATATAGCATACATGATATTATGCACATTACGGTAATCACCAACGTTGTAAACAACCTTATCCGAATCTACCATAGTGTCATAAAGTTTCTTTTGATAACGATAACCCGCAGCAACTATGACAGTATCTGCCTTTAATGTCTTTATGAATGAACTACAATACACTTCAATTTTATTAAAGACTAAGAGACCTTTTAGCCTATCAAATATTTCCATGATACTATTGAAAAAAATAAGAGCCTCCAAAGGCTCTTATTTATAAAGTATTTTCCTATTTAAATCTTTTTTTTGAAATCATATCCACTATAAACACTATTACACCTATTACTAGTAAAATATGTATCAAGCCGCCGCCAATACTAAATACTAATCCTAAAACCCAAAAGAATACAACAATTGCACCTATCAAACTTAGAATACCCATCTAAACACAACCCTTCTTACATTAATTCACTATTATAATAGCAAATTTTATTTTTAATTCTCCAAAAAAATTCTTAACTAAAAAATACCGACTAATTTAAGTATTATTATTATTACAACAATTCCACCAATTAATTTTAACATATAATCACACTCCTTGTTATTTGATAATCACTCCTATATATTTACTATTACCTTTTTTACCTTTTGAAATTTCGCTCCAAGTTACTTATGTACTTATGTACTCTTATTCTTTATTTAATGTATCATTAAATTTGTCTTCAATCTTATCTTCGGTTTTATCAATTTTTTCCTTTAAATCACCCTTTTGATATTGAAGCCGCCCTTTAAGCTCCATCTCTTCGCTATTTGAGACTTTACCTACAGTCTCCTTAGTCTTTCCTACGACCTTATCTTTTTCATTTTCAACTTTATTATTTAAATTAACCATCATACACCTCCATTTTATTTTATGGAAAATTGATATCAAATTTAAAAATTTTTTCTATAATATAGAATGTATGATTAAATTATAACATATTTCTCTTAGTTTATCAACATTGTTCGACATTTTTTTTATTATATTGAACTGATACGATCTAATGGCTATAGTTTAATTTTCTAATTGGGTTAGTGCCAACATTTCCGATTTATCTATACTAACCGACGCTAAGGATATAACTGGTAATAAATCAAGATTTTCAACCATGTTAAGACAAAAACAGACATAGCCAACATACGTGTAAAAGCGAGCCACATTGATGCGGCTCGCTTTTGCACGTATCGTTACTTTACCATTATGAATTTTTTTAAGCAAGCTCATCCAAGACCTCGCATAATGATGTAACTTCACAGCAGCTTAATGCTCAAATAATGTTGTTTAAAGAAGCTTTAGACCAGTTTGGAGCAACGAGTCCTAACCAAGTTGTTGAACTGTGGGCTAAAGGATTTAAAGAGCGTAATGGGGTTTTACAATACTCTGTTTATTGCGATAAATTAAAGGAAAATTTCATTAAAAACCGAGGAGAAGCACCAACTTCTTATTGGATCATTGGGGCCTCAAGTCCTTGGTTGCAAAATTATGAAATAATAAACAATAAAAAATTAAGTAATAATTCTTATGAGATAACCGTCAAATTGACCTGGGTAGCAGTTCAATATAATAAGTCAGAAAAAAGGACTCTAATTATTGTAAAAGAAAAAAATAAATGGTGTATAGAAAACATAAAATGATTTGAAATAATCAATAATTTCGTTCAAGTATCTCCTATCAATAGTACGAACATGCCAAATTCATATATGCAACTAAAAGCGACTTATAATCTTTTAACTGCTTTCCACTTTCAATAAGATTACAGCAATTCTCAATAATTTCTTTGTATTTTCCTTCAGCTCTTAGTGCAGAAACTTTCCGCTGAGTAGAGTCAGACATTGAGGTTATAACCGTTAGAAGACTGTTTCTATTTGCTTAAGAATGGTTAAAGAGCCCACTGAGATAAAATCTCAGTGGGCTCTTTAACCATTCACTTAAAAAAACATGTTTCCACATGTAATATCACATTAGTTAAATCTATCCCCATAGGATAGCATGTGAAAAATTTTTATCTATTAGATAATAGTAATTATTTCTTCCTCTTTTAATCTAGATTTAGGTAATTTAGCGTTGAAATCTTTATCACTGCGATAACCTAATCCAACTATAGCAACTGCAGTATATCCTTTTTTACGTAAACCTAACTCTTCATCTAAAACTTCCGCGTCAAAACCCTCCATTGGTACAGCATCAATGCCCATTGCAGCAACACCTAATAAAAGATTACCAATGTTTAAATATACTTGTTTTTCCATCCAATATTGTAAATCTTTCGAATCATTACGATGTATATTTACAAACATTGAACGTCCCTTATATTGTTTATCTTTAACTTCTTTCACAGCAAAACGGCCATCAGCTTCCTCTTTTTCTAATATATGAAGTAAATAGTCCTCATCCATATCAGTTCTTGAACAAAATACAACAACCTGAGATGCATTTAACACTTTAGCTTCATTAAAATTAAAAAAGCCTTGGGTGCTTTTACTAATTTGTTTTTTACCTTCATCTGTATCTGCAATTATAAAGTGCCATGGTTGCCCATTAACACTAGATGCACTAAGTCTTAACAGCGCCTTGATTTTGATAAAATCTTCATCAGAAATTTTCTTTGTAGAATCAAACTCCTTTACAGAATAACGTGTGTTTAAAATTTCAATTAAGTTCATATTCTTTTCATCCTCTTTTTTCTATGTATTTTTTATTATTTGATCATTAACAATATTTTATTTTGAAAATAAACTCTAACAAGTACCATACCCTTATTCATATTTCTCTTTTTATATACTATATACATTAATCCATATACTTAATATTATTATACCTTACTTACTTGAACCCATCAAAGGAATCCGTAAAAATAATTCACAATAGGTTAATGTTGTAGCAATAGAACATGGAAGGTTATTATTTCTACTACTTTGAAAATAATAAAATTTAGTGTAGGAAAGATGTATAATTTAGCGATTATTCTACGTTGTAGCTGCAATTTGATTAACGCTAAATTGTATGGATTATCTCTAAAAATTGTACACCTATATCACCCTATGTAAGAATTTTCCTTATTGTGCTATGTTATTACGCCTGGTATTAGATTCTTTTAATATCCTTTGTTATTTTCTCATTACCTGCTGCCTTCCAGCCATAAAGTATTTCATACTTTCGCCTTGTTCCCATTTTATAGGGAGAACTTCCTTTTTATATATTATAAAGTAAAAATAAAATCTAGATTAAAACCCCCTCGCTTCTAATTCACAAGAAGAAAGGGGGTTTTAATTTTTGTGAAATGTATGCTAATATATTTATCTTTTCCGAGATTTTTTAACATAAATTAGAAGTTTATATTTGCTATTCTTGCATAATGCATTAACTATCAATAAAGTTTTAGGTCTAGGAAATTAATATTACAAAGCTAATCTAAAAATTGCTTCGACGTCTTTTTCATTTAGTTTCATGAATCCACCAATTTTACTTTCATCTGTTACACCAAGATGTTTTACAAGTGCTGAAATATCTTCCTCTTTGGCACCCAGTTCAGCAAAAGTTAAAGGCATTCCTATAGATTTTAAAAACATTTTAAAACGTTCAATACCCTCAAGTGCTGTCACTTCAGTATTTGAAAAATTCATATCACATCCAAAAACCCGTGTAGCAAACTGTGCAAAACGGTTAATATCATGTCTCATTACATATTTCATCCAAGCTGGAGCTACAACAGCTAAACCTGCACCATGTGCACAATCATACATGGATGAAAGTTCATGTTCAATCTTATGACTGCTCCAATCCTGTTCTCGACCAACACCACAGATGTTATTGTGAGCAACCATACCTGCCCACATAATATTAGCACGTGCTTGATAATTCTTTAAATTATTCATAACCTTAGGTGCTTCTTCAATCATTGTCTTTAACACAGCTTCACAAAAACGATCTGTAATTTCAACATCTTGAGTATTTGAAAAATATCTTTCACATACATGAAGCATGATATCGGTAATGCCACAAGCTGTCTGATAAGCTGGCAGTGAGCAGGTATACTGAGGATTAAGGATAGAAAATTTTGGACGTAAGGCTTCTCCTGTAGTAGCCCATTTTAGTAGTCCATTCTCATTAGTTATAACAGAGTCAGGTGAGCCTTCGCTTCCTGAAGCTGCAATTGTAAGAACTGTAGCAACAGGAAGTGCTTCATCCACCGTTTTACCAGTTGAATAATAGTCCCAAAAATCTCCCTCATATGGAACTCCTGCTGCAATTGCCTTGGCAGAATCAATTGTACTTCCACCACCTACTGCAAGTATAAAATCAACGTGTTCTTTCCGGCACAAATCGATTCCTTCATAAACTAGTCCACTTCTTGGATTTGGATGAACACCACCCAATTCAATATACGAAATATCTGCTTCCTTTAAAGATGTTGCAACAGCTTCATATACACCGTTATGTTTAATGGAACCGCCTCCATAATGAAGTAAAACCTTTGTTCCACCGAAACGCTTTACCAGTTCACCCACATCATTTTCGCTTCCTTTTCCGAATGAAAAGTATGTGGGAGCATAAAATTTAAAATTTTCCATAATATTAATATTCCTCCCTAAAAAAAGTGATAATTTAAACTTTATTTACTTATACTATCTAACCAAAACTTCTGTTTTATCTATCCTAATAAAACTTCTGACTCTTCGTTTCAAAGTACCTTTTTAAATCATAACTAGAAAAAATACCTTTGTCTGTTACAATACCACTAATTAAGTGAGGTGGTGTAATATCAAATGATGGATAAATACCTTTAACCCCTTCTAATGTATTTTTCATACCGCCATAGGATAAAACTTCCCTATAATCTCTTTCTTCTATAATAATATCAGAGCCTTTTTCTTTATCTACGTCTGGTATTCCTGTTACAAAATATGGTATTCCAAAGTGTTTTGCTAAAATAGCAATCTGGAAGGTCCCAATTTTATTTGCAATATAACCCTCTTTAACTATGGTATCTGCAGCAGAAGTAAATAGATCTATATTTTTATTCTGCATGGTATATGCAACCATATTATCAGTTATGACCGTTGTATCAAAACCCATCTGACTACAACAGCTTGCAGTTAATCTAGCTCCCTGTAAATAAGGTCTCGTCTCTGCACAGTAAATTTTTATTTCATTATTTCGTTTCCTCGCTGCTCTTAGCATCGTTCCTATAATTGTTTCTCCAAAACACTGTGTCATAATACATCCATTCTTAGGGAACATATCAGCAAGATATTCCCCTACCTTATCCATAGTAGAATAACGTCTATTTAAAGAATCTATGGTTGCATTAAAAATAGCCTGTGAGGCATCTTTACCTTCTGATAAAGCTTCTTTAGCAGCCGCTAAACAGCCTTTTGTTATAATGCTCATGCGATTTGCCGTAGTAGGTCTGGCATGAGAAATATCATAGGCTGCCTTTTCAAGAAATTCTAACTGCACTACCTCATTTTTTCCTCTTACCTCAAAGGCTGCAAGCGCCATGCCCATACCTGCCGCAGTATATGGACCTGCACTCTGAGTTACCATATCCTTAATTGCCTTTGCTACCTCTTTATAGGTATTACAAACAACAAATTTAATTTCTCTTGGATAAATTCTTCTATCTAGAATACTTACCCTTCCATTTTCATACCAAGCTACATTTTCATACTGCAACATAAAAGCCAAGTCTTGATCCATTCTTTCCATTTTATATCGCCCCTTTTATCTTTCAAAGCAACAGTAAAGCTGCCTTGAGTGTTATGACACTATTAATTTAAATTCCTCGGTTATATCACTTCCTGTAATAAACCTATATCTGTTCATTATTAAACTAATACCTATTTTAATTAAAGCTCTCTCGAAAGGAATTCTTTGCTCTAATTTTTTTATGCTAGTTACCTCTAACACTTTAGAATCTCCTACAACCCGTCTAATTATTTCAGTACCAGCATAACCAAGAGAATCTGCTAATACTTCTTTTACGTAATGCTCTTTAAAATATGAATTATATAAATTAAAGTTAACTAAAACATCATACTTTTCTGAAAACTTTTTCTTGAAAATATTAAATGTATCTTTTATACTCTCTTCAATCCAGCATAAAAACTCTAAATTGTTGCATTCAGTATAGTATTTATTGCCCCATGCAAAGAATAAATTACCTATTACATTGCCAACGTCATATCCCATCGGTCCATAAAAAGCAAACTCTGGGTCAATTACCTTAATTCCTTTTTCATTGGCAAAAATAGAACCTGAATGAAGGTCTCCATGAATGAGTGCTTGTGCATGATTCATAAATCCTTCTCTTAAAATACCAACTTCAGATTTTAACCTTTCATTATTATACAAGTTATTTTCAACGAAGATCTCGTTTTCCTTTAGAATTATATTTTTGTTTCTAGTTCTATTTTTATAGTTATAATAAGGTTCTGTGAATACTAAGTCTTCAGTAATATCACAAAGGTCCTTATTTATACACCTACTAACTCTTTCCTTTTTATCTGCACTATCAATTACTAAATCCGTAGTTGGAAGTAGGGTGTCTGCCAAAAAAGTAGATATATTATCAGCTAAATGAGGAAAACATTTCCCACTCAAGAGCTCCGTTCTTAGATTCTTATATTCTGATATATCCTCCATAGAAAGAGCACACATAGTTCCGTCATAATGGTAAATTTGAGGTACAAAAGATTGAGCCAAAGTTCCTTCTATTTTTAGAATTTCAGCTTCAATTCTATTACGATTAATATCTAAGGGCCTTCCAGAGGATCTTAAAAACTTGTCTGCTTGTTTTATAATTAAGGATTTACCGGTTTTAGGATTCCAAACCTTAAATACGTAGTTGATATTTCCATCTCCTATTTCTGTAGCTTCTAATTCTTCCTCATCACTAAAATAGTGCGTTACTTCTTTAGCATAAATTTTTATTTCCTCCGCATTCATTAAAAAATGTTCGGAATATCGGTTCATTTTAAAATCCTCCTTCTAACCTTTCACTTTTATTTTTTTCTTTAGATATAAATTTAGGCCATCCAATTAATATGAAGAAAGTTCCGAATACAAGCATAAGCATGCAATACCAGGCAACGTTTTCATATTGTA
The DNA here is from genome assembly GCF_050717635.1 of Clostridium sp. Lineage (GTDB taxonomy): Bacteria > Bacillota > Clostridia > Clostridiales > Clostridiaceae > Clostridium_AD. The sequence goes on along the minus strand of NZ_JBOITO010000002.1, from coordinate 230,771 downwards.
ACAAAAATGCTAAATCAGTATCTTATCTCTTCATTTATCTCGCTCCTACTATGATTATTTTATAGCTTCTATTTTTTTCACCTTAGGTTCACGAATAAAGGCATAAGCCATTACTATTGCACAATATCCAAAAATTACTTTTAGTCCTAAGGAACCAATAAATTCAATACTAGAATAGAATCCAAAGATATAAATTCCTGAACTAAGAATTGGTAACCCGTACATAGCCCAAACAGGTAATTTAAAATATGCTTTTTCATAAGCTTCTGGATTTTTTTTAGGCAAAAACATAGTAGCAAGTACAGGAAATATTGCGAAAATTAATCCGATGTTATTACCAATGATTGCTATATATTCTATGGTTCCCCCTGTCAGTATTGGTAACATACCCACTACATAGAAGATACCTAAGAGCAAATGTGGTGTTCCGTACTTTTTATTCTCAACTGCCAACCATTTTGGAAACCACCCATCTTCAATAGCCGCCTTAATACCCTTTGTACCCCATGCAAATACAGCATTCAAAGAAGAAAGTAAAGCAAATATCGCACCGCCCACAATAAAGAAAATATAAACCGGTGTTGGAAAAATTTGTTTTGCAACAGTACCCAAGGTTTTATAAGCAACGTCTTTTATTGGCAATACACCTGATGCTACGATTGCCATCAAGAAATAAACAATTGAAACTATTATAGTAGAAAAAATCATCGCACGTGGAATTGATTTCCCTGGGTTCTCCGTTTCTCCGCCTAGTTCTGATAAATACTCCGCACCAATCAAAGCAAAACGTACTAAGAAAGAAGCTGCTATAAATCCCATAACCCCAGATGGCATAATATTTTCAACTTGGAAAAATGAACCGAAATCTTGCACTTGTGGTAACCCAAAAGCTATAAACAGACCTAAAGCAGCCATCAACACCAAAACCATTATATTTTGAATAAATACTGCCGTTTCAATACCACGCAAATTGGCAAAGAAAATTAATGTCATTACAATGGATGCAACAATAGTTGTATTCAATCCTGGAATAAATTCCTTTGCGTACTCCGTAAATCCAATAGCATAATTTGCCAATACTAATTGGCCTGCAACTAAAAGAGAAACGTAGAAAAAAGCAGTTTTTCTTCCAATTAAATCACGAACGTATGTATACATACCTCCTGATGCTGGAATTGCAGATCCAAGAGCAGCCAAAGAGATAGTTGGAATTATAACCAAAATAGCTGCTAATAAAAATGACCACGCAACTCCTTTACCAGTTAATCCAATTCCAACACCTGTTAAGATCATGATTCCTGAACCAATAATCTGTCCAATAGAAACACCCATAAGGTCCATAAAACTAATGCTTTTCTTTTTTACTACATTAACTTGCGAATTTTTTTCCACTTTTTAACCCCCTATTTAATATTTAACATATCTATCTCAACTATAACTTTATTTAAAAAAGCCTAAATAAATCCCATTATTTATCAGTTAATAATTAGCTGTTTTTCATCTCCTGAATTAAGTCTTCAGATTTTCTCCTTATTAGTTAAGGGCAACTGCTATTAATGCGTCTAGAGCTATTGTAATTCCCTTATCTACAGTACGTTTAAGCAATTCTGGATCTGGATCATTGCTTTCAGCTGAATCCAAAACTGCCAAAGCATTTCCGTCAACAGAAAGAATTGCTCCAGCCTTTGCACCAAATAAACTTGCTGCAGTGTACAAAGCGGATACTTCCATCTCCAAGGCAATTGCTCCTGACCTCATCTGCTCCACTGTATTGGTAGGCATAACACCAGAATAAAATGCACCTTGCGTCACAATAATTCCTTTAAACGCCTCCATCTGGTTATCCTTCACACTTTGAACTAATGCATTTATAACATCTAAATCAGCAATAGCAGGAAAGGAATCCGGTACATAGATATTAGATACTCCATCTTCTTTAGCTGCCGCTGTAGCAATTACTAAAGTTCCAGCCTTAACTTCCTGTTTTAAACCACCACAAGTACCAATACGAACAATTACTTTGGCACCACCTTTTATAAGTCCGATAAATGATAACATAGCACCACTAGCTCCAACTCCATGAGATGAAACAGTGATTGGCTCTCCCTTATACTCACCATAATAAGTCCAATACTCTCTTGCTTTAGCTAGACATTTCATGTTATCCAGCATATTTGCAATTTGCTCTGCACGAAATGGATCCCCACACACTAATACTCTTGGTGTGATATCCCCTGGTTTTAATCTGATTCCTGGTAAAATAACTTCTTTTGACATTATTCATCCTCCATTCTCATTCTATTACTTTGTTTTTCTTTATTTTTACTGATACATTTTGTAGAAAACATTATTCAATTATATTAATATCACTTTATATTTAGTGATAATTTCTTAGCAATTAAACGTACTTGATATTTTATTTTCTCTTCATCTACGAATTTTAAATCTTTGTTCTCCATTAGAATTTTTCCATTAACTATAACCGTATCTACATCACTTCCTTGCATACTATACACCATTGCTGACATTGGATTGTTTAATGGTGTTAAGTGTGCCTTGTCCATATCGATTAAATTTATGTCGGCCTTTTTACCAACTTCTAAGCACCCTGTTACGTCTCCAAACCCTGTTGCCTTAGCTCCATTAACTGTAGCCATTCTAATGACTTCCTTTGCATTAACAGCCAAAGGATCCATTGAATTCCCTTTGTGAATTAATGATGCTAAATGCATTTCTTCTACAAAATTCAAGTTGCTGTTACTTGACGCACCGTCAGTTCCTAAAGTAACATTAATACCTTTTTTTATCATCCTAGGCACATCAGCAATACCACTGGCTAATTTCAAATTACTAGATGGACAATGCGCTACACTAACATTTCGATTTTTCAATATTTCAAAATCACCATCTGTAAGGTGTACGCAATGAGCTGCAATGGTAGGTACATCGAATACACCCCACTCCTGTAATTTTGCCATGGGTGTTGTTCCATATTTTTCAAATATTTGTTCCTGTTCGTAAGGTGCTTCTGAAATATGAATTTGAATCCCTGTTTTAGCTTCTTTTGCAGCAGCAACCCTAGCTTTTATTTTTTCTTCTGAATAAGTGTAAATTGCATGAATAATAGCATATTCCTTAATCAATCCATCATGAGAATTATTCCACTTCTTGATATGAGAAACATACTCCTGATATTCCTTTTCAGGAGTAATTAAAATATGAGGTCCCGCAACATTAGCACGAATATTATTTTCTACCACAACATCCATCATTACATTGCTTGGCTCATACATCTCAGCAAAGCAAGTAACTCCGCTCTTAATCTGTTCTAATACGCCTAACATTCCTCCCCAATAAATATCTTCATGCGAAAATTTTTCTTCAGCAGGAATCATCTTTTCAAATAACCACTTATTTAAAGGAAGATCATCCCCATAGCAACGAAGAATTGTCATAGGCGAATGAACGTGCGTATTTACAAATCCTGGTATAGCCATCTTGCCCATTGCATTAATCACTTTATCTGCATCAAATTTGTCTACTGTTATATTTTCTTCTCTTTCAATAAATACAATATCACTACCGTCAATACCTATAAATCCATTTTCAATTACTGACATCTCAGTATCTACTGTAAGTATCTTTACATTTTTTATTAACGTTTTAATCGTTTTCATTGTTTTCATCGTTTTTATCAATATCCTTTCATCTAGCCATTTCTTCTAATCAATCAACAGCAACTCCCGCATCTGAAACTCTATCCTTAAGTCCTAATTGTAGGAAGAATTCCTCCAATCTCTGCTACTGCTCTCTTGTATTTTTTTTGCTTCTACCATGAAAGCATCTTTAGATTTTTTCTTTATAAAAAATGTTTACGCTCTAGAAATCTGCTTTATAAATATTAAGTATTACTCAAGTATTACTGGGTTACCTGAGGTTTTTGCATAATAGTAAATTTTTGCAGCATCTTCTACATAGGCACTTGCAATAGATGCGTCTTCCATATTCTTACCACAACTAATAGTACCATGATTTGCCAAAAGACATGAATTAGACTTTTCTAAGTAAGGAATTATGGCCTGTCCTAATTCAAGAGAACCTGCAGGTTTAAATGGTACTACCTTAATGTCTCCGCCTAAGAAAGGTTTCATTTCAATTAGAATTAAAGGAATGTCTTGTCTGTTTACTGCAAAACCTGTAGCAAAAGGTGAATGTGTATGGACAATGGCATTAATATTAGGATATTTTATATATATCTCCAAATGCATTCTCCATTCTGATGATGGCTTTTGGCCTGGTTTTTTAGTTTTACCGTTTACATCAATTTCTACTATATCCTCCTCTGCCATTAAGCTATAAGAAAAACTGCTTGGTGTAATTAAAAAACTTTCATTGTCACCATCAATCTTCCTCATACTTATATTTCCACTTGTTCCTGCTACCAACCTTTCTTCATATAACCATTTGGCAGTGTTCAATATAATTTCTGTTTTTTTCATAGTCAAACCTCCTAATAGATTTATTATAATATACTCAATATACAACATATTAACTCAAAAGTCAACATTTTTGTGAGTATTTTTGTGGTTTTTTATTGTTTTTTGATATTCTTACGAAAAGTACTAGACTGTATATTGACTTTAGGTTATAGAGATGTACAGCATTTCTTTGATGCAACGTTAGCATTTTAAAGCTGGCATCTTGTTATTCATCACTTGTTGATATTTGTAGCTTTATGTGGTATATTTTATTTGAACTTCAATACATTTATAGAGAGGAATTAAATCTATGTTAAAAATTAATAGACAAAAGGCAATAGATGATGAACTACATGCTCGTGGCAGTATTCTAATATCTGATATGAGTCAAAAACTAGATTGTAGCGAAGAAACAATTCGACGAGACATAAAAGAGATGGAACAAGACAAGAAATTAACTCGCATTCATGGTGGAGCATTTTTACCTGAGGAATACGATAAAAGCGTACCTATTCAATTAAGAGAAACTTTTTTTTCTGCAGAAAAAGAACGTATGTCTTCTTATATTATAAAAAATTACGTTCAAGAAGACGATATTATTATGTTAGATTGTAGCACCACCTGTTTAACACTTGCCAAGCAATTGTTATTTTCCAATACGAAGTTAACGATTATTACTAATTCTCTTCGTATCTGCAATCTTTTTAACACTATTTCAACAAATAAGGTAAAACTCATATGTCTTGGTGGCACCCTACGCCAGAGATCTAGTTCTTACATTGGATACCAAACCACCCAAGCACTCTCTAGATATCTTGCCGATAAATGTTTTATTAGTTGCTCTGCAGTTGATTTGAAACATGGGTTAGTTGATAATAATCTAGACGAGGCTCAGATAAGAAAAACCTATATTAATCAATCACGCCAATGTTTTTTGGTTGCAGATAATACCAAGTTTTCTGATAAATCCGATATTATAATTACTGGATTAGAAAACTTAGATATCGTTATTACTAATAAAAGACTCTCTAAAAAATGGGAGCAAACATTGCAAGACTTAAAAATCTCTATTGATTATTGCTAATCCATTATACGAGTAGCAAACAGAAATTGTTCACAGCATTACCAATTTCCGTAATGAGGTCGTCCTTTTAGACCTTTTGCAACCACTTGTACCAAGCGAATTTTTATTACAACTATTTTTCTTCATATAAAGCAAAAAAGCACCTATATTAGGCTGCTTTCATAACAATAGGATTGGCTAAATATCCTAGGAAATTTTCAACTCCTAGGATATTTATGACTCTCTTCAAATTGTAGCTAAAGACGGCTATACTGACTCCACCAATTACCTTTTTGAATCCCCTTAAAAATAAATAATCGAAATTCATACCTATTTTTAATGTTCCAAATACATGCTCAATAATTTCTTGCCTTTGACTATATTTAGCCTTGTTTTATTTGGTCCTTTTATTAGCAACATCAACAATTTCTTCATATGTTTTCCTTGTTAATATTCTTCCTACTTTAGATGTTGTACATTTTTCTTTGCATGTACAGTTATCACAAGCCTGACGATTAGCATATTTTCTTTCTTTTACATCTTTTTTCTTAGTTATACACACTAATATTTGCCCTTCTGGGCATATATAAGTATTGTCTTGTGGATTATATATAAATCTATCATTAAAATAAATAGAATCTTCAGTGCTATACATAGCGATAATAAGTAACCACTGTGCATTCCCTCTCTTTTCCTATTTAAACCTATTAATACTGCATTATTAACTTCCTTATGTGGTTCCAGTGATGTTACATAATCAAAACACTCTTTAAAATATCACCAGTAGGTCTTTCAATACTGTATCTTATTGCTTGTTCTAACTTTTCATCTGCAAATGTAACTATATTTCCAGCAACCTCATTACTGAAAGAAAGTCCATGTGAAAAAACCTAGTACACCAATTATAAATAGAGTCCATGCTACAGGATGCTTTATTAAAGTTTTCATGATCGATCCCCCTTTTAATAATATAATTATTAATAATTATATTATTAAAACAAATTATATATTACCAAACTACACAGTATTAATTCCCTTTACTCATAATAAAACTTACTTTATTTAAGATAAAATCTTACAGAATCTGTTTGAGTTCCATTATTATCTTTAATGTTTTTTCTATATGGGTTCTCACTAATATCTCAAACGGCGATTACTTTTGCTATCACCCCACTTGAAGTTGCTTAGGACAGATTGGAACATTCTTTGTTTCAGTTGTAGGTTGATGACCTGTTTTTGTTTAGGTAGGACTATAGAAATTATAGGAGGGGTTTTTTAAAGCCACATCATGAACTATTAGCCATGAAGTGGCTCATTTTGTATGCATATCTCTATTTCCAAAGGATTAACACTTCATGGTTCGTTGTAATGATTATGATTAAATACGCAACAACAAAGTGGCAACAAATATAATAGGCTCAAATAATGTTGTTTAAAGAAGCTTTAGACCAGTTTGGAGCAACGAGTCCTAACCAAGTTGTTGAACTGTGGGCTAAAAAGGCATAAGTTCAAAGGAAAAGGGATAATAGATTTACTTCTCTATATTTCAATTGAAATTCCAGAAATAATTATGGGAATATCATTGCTTGGATTTTGGTATATTTACATTAGCACTTGCACATACAATCTTTTGGTAAAACATATCTTATAAACTCATGGTTCTTCTCTAATTGACCCTTTTGACGGCAACAATTCACATGCGAAAAACAGCCACAAAATAGTATTTCCTATTTTTGATGACTTATAAAGCAAGTAACTCTATTAAACCTAAAATATGATTAAAAATAGAGAATTTGCATTTATAAAATTGAACAAAAAGACTATTCTTATTATTCTTAGTCTTAAATATAAATATAAGTGCGACCTTAGCAGGTCAAGGGGGGATGGTAAAGATTATATACCATAGTTTTTATATTAATACTAAAGTATTTACTATTTAAAATTTTTTAGGGGGTATCTTTTTTTGACAAAGAAAACAATATTAATGCAAACTTTTGCGTTTAAGCCTAGTGGAACTATGATACCCATGATTATTACACTACCTTATAACCTAAATCCAGAGGTGAAATTTGTAATTAAAGAAGACATATATCATATAAAAAAGGCGGGACATATGTCAACTATAGCTATAAGAAATAGTATAATAGAAACTGACGAAGCCCTAGGTTTTCTTAATATGTTTATGATTAATGATGATGACGAATTAATCTATGACTGTTGGCTAGATTATAATAATAAGATAGGTAGACAGATGGTGGAAATGCTTTGTACTCAGGAAAGAATTAGGTTTGAGTTTAGGGATAGTCGTATGGAAAAATGCGAACAATTTAGTATAGACAACGCTCTAGCTCCATTTGCAATGCGATATATCAAAAATAGCACTGCATACAACGTGTGGGCTGAAAATGACTTTGATATATTAAAGAATAGTTTAGACCAAAAGTATCCCATATATATTGATCTCTGGGATGAATTAGAAATAAAGCCGCCAACCAGCTAATGACTCTAATTGGAGGTTTTATTTGCATTTTCAAACACTAAACAATCTTTACATTGCTTAAAGTTTTGATTCAGGGCTATTTTAATCTCGGCAAAATATATTTTATTTGATTTTGATATAGCCTTAGTATTTTCATTAATACCCTTAACCCATTTACAATTTTTATGATGTAATACTTTCGTAGTAACATTTCCTATGTATTCAAAATTTTCTAATTCCGTAATCCATTTATATTTTTGCAAGTCTTTGATTTTTACAAGGGGTTTTACATAAGTGGTTGATGGTCTATTCAATTCAAGTTGATATTTCTCTACTAAATTCAGCTGCTTAAGCTCTTTAAACCAACCGCAAATCGTTTTAATAGCAGGTGAATCCATTTCGCCTGCTTGTGACCTTTCTCTAGACAATTTTTCGGATATTAGGTTAAGACTCTGAAAAAACGTACCACTAGTCTCCATTTTCTTAGGGTTATTATTATTTTGTCTTATACTTGTTTTCGTACTCTTATTTGTACTTAGACCACAATAGATATAAAGTTTTAAGGCACCACCACTTATTGTATATAGATACTCCTTAAAATTAGTATGGATCGAAAAAAATAGTGTTTTTAATTTTCGGTTCATTTTGACCCATTTTTTATATTTAAATACAAGTTTTCTAAATGAGTCTTCGGGTGCAAAATTATCTTTGCACTCTATATCATAAGGTTTAATAAAAATATATTTTTCACCTTTATGCTTTTTTGTAAATATAAGTCCCATATCTTCTAATTGCCTCAGCCACTTATATACTACTCTCTGCGTACAGTTAAACAAATCGCTTATTTCCTTTAAATCTTCTTTTAAATAACCACATTCGTAATCCATTGTGAGACCACAATGGATGTATAAATTAATCGCTTTTGAACTTTTGAATAGTTTGAGTGAAGGCATAAATGTGTTATATATAACGAAAAACATATTTATATTCTTAAAATATTTATATTCTTTTTTATCAGTATTTTTAAGTGATTTACCTTTCTCATATTTTTTGAATTCTATACAACCTTTTATAAGTAATGTATAATCTTTATATTCTTGTACATTTAATGAATGTACAAGCCATTTTTTGTCTTTATATATTTCTTTTTTTCTAGCCATATATATCTCCTTAAATTTAACATAATTACTAATTTATCTATTTTTAAATCAACCCTTAGCAGGGTAAGGGGTGGAAATAGAATATATACCAATAGAACTAATATTATATACCCTTCATATTTTAATAAAACGAGAGGTCGTGGTCAATATGTATACGCAAAATAATAAAATAAATGAACAAGTGAAATATTCAAATACCTATAATGTATTTATCAAAATATATAAAAATACTGTTAAAGACAAAGAATGGGCAAACGCAGAAATAAATGCGAGAGCAGATCAAGCTTACACAAAAGGTAAAAATGTTTTTACAATAGTGATATCATCTAACCTTTTGCAAGAAATAAAATTTTATAATGGTATAGTTCATTGCTTTGCTACAATTAATTCATATAGAGTTCTATATAATTATTTGTCACTCAATGAACTTGGAGTTAATGATGAAATAGAGTTAATTAATTTAATTAATTCGAAGAACATAAATCTTTTTAATAGAATAAGATTTATAAACAATAATGCTAAAGTTGGGGAAATCACCACTGTAGATGAGGATGAGGAACAAATAACATGTAAGGTAATAAATACTTATGAATCATTTATTGATTACACTACTACAAAGTCTTTGCCACTTAATAAGAGCTCTAATATTCCGTTTCACAATGATTTTGTAAAAAATTTAAATTTATCTAAAGTAAAATTAAATCCTAATAGTAAATATGGAGTTCAATCCTATAATCCTAATTTATTACATTCATTTACCTACATTTACCTGCAAGAAATTATAATTATTACAAGCTATATATGATTTACGTTTATCTAATTATTAATTAAATAAGAAAATAAAGAGGTCACTAAGTTATTCTTGGTGACCTCTTTATTTAAGGAGGAATTAACAATGTATATTGAAAAAATCGTGCAAGTAAAAAATATTATAGTATTGAATAAAGACGGTAAATTATTATCGTCGTGTAATCTTAAAAGAGCCAATAAATTAGTCAGAAGAAACTGTGCTAAGTGGACAGGTGATAGGAAAATAGAACTTTTGGTAAATGATAAAGATAGAAAAATCCTTAGAAAACAAATTATTGAAGAAGCAGGGCGCATTTGCTATATATGCAATGAATATATAGCAGAAAATGAATTCCCAACACTGGATCATGTTACGCCTAAATTTAAACTTGGTGAGGATAAAAAAGAGAATTTAAAGTGCTGCTGTAAAAGATGTAATGATGATAAATCTAATATGGATTTAAGCGAATATGTTGACCATATAAAATATAACAGAGGCAATTATTTATGGCTTAGTAACGAACAAATAGAGAGCATATATAAAATGGGGAGGGTTTTATGTAGTAACTCAGCAATGTGATTAAAGCAGAATCAATTAAGTTATATTATTCTTCAAAGTGAAAGGCTATTCATCAAAATTTCACATCATATCAGTATTTGTTATTGAAGCTAGAAATGTACTGCCATTATATATGGATCACCTTCAACAAATTCACCTGCAGCTATCATCTGCCAACAACACTATCTTTTAAATAGAATAAAAATAATTTCTTAGTTATTTTAACTAATGTTTATATAATGAACTGTCTTTTACTCCTACAGCGTTGGGTATATCCTTTACAGATACACCATCATAACTGTTTTTTGAAAAGAGTGTTAATGTCTCATCTAATATTCTTTCTTTTGTTGTCATACCTTTAAACCATACCTTTCTAGAGTATTCTTACTCATTCATTTACCTCTAAGTAAAATGAATATACCATAAAAAATATCATAAAATACAACTAGCGAATACGGCATTCCCAAAATAAAGGCCAGACCTGTTTTTACCTTGAGCAAGTCCCGCATTAATAAGTGCTAAGTTTTTTTATCATTACTAATATACGTAAACAGCGTTAAAATTCTAAGATTTTATTTAAGTATTCATAAACTATACTTCTACACTAATTTCTAACTTCCTCTATATAGAGTAACATTTTTGTACCGTAAACTAAAAAAGGAGCTGTCTCAATTTTAATTTGAGACAGCCCCTTTTTATGATTAGGGTATGCGATTTCGCATTCATCATCATCATTAACAAGTAACTTTAATAGTTCCTGTATTTAAACAAATGCTTATTATGCTTGTGGAGGTGTTCCTTCAGCATTTGCTACAACTGCATCCATTTGGACTAATGCATCGTTAGTTAAAACTGATACTCCGACCATTGTTCGTGCAGGAACACCGCCTGGGAAGAATGTTGTGTAAACTGCGTCTACAGCATCAATATCTGCAATATTTTTAAGGAAGATATTCACTTTAACCACATCATCCATAACGTGGTCCACACTTTCTATAATTGCCTTAATATTTTTTAAGCACTGGTAAGCCTGCTCTTTTACACCACCAGCTACCATATCAGCAGTTTTTGGATCTAAAGGTAATTGAGCTGAAATATGATTGTAATGAGAAAAAGCTACAGTTTGTGTAGATAGTGAACTTTTTGGTGCATTTTCCGTATTGTTTGCTTCTATAATTAGTCCATGTCTGTCTTCAACAAGTTGTGGTGGTGTACCATCTCCGTGTGACACCACTGCTTCAATTTGTACCAAAGCATCCATAGGTAAAGCTGAAACTGCAACTGTTGTCCGTGCAGGTACATAAGCTACGGCTCTTGCGATAGCTGAGTCTGGGAAAAATGTTGTATAAACTTCATTTACGGCTTCAATATCCGAGAAGTTTTTAAGGAAGATGTTAATTTTAACAATATCGTCAAAAGGAACATCGATACTTTCTAAAATTGCCTTAATATTCTTTAAGCACTGTCCAGCTTGCTCTTTTACACCGCCCACTATAAGTCTACCAGATTTTGCATCGATAGGTAATTGTGCTGATATATTATTGTAATGAGAAAAAGCTACAGCTTGCGTAGATAGAGTACTTGTTGGCGCATTAGCCGTGTTATTTGTGAGCTTTATAAGGTCTCCTGATTGTGGTGCGTTTGGAATTGTACCTTCACCGTTTGTAACAAGTGCATCAATTTGCACCAAAGCATCCATAGGTAAAGCTTCAACTGCGACTACCGTACGTGTAGGAACATAGCTTGTGAAGAATGTTTTATAAACTTCGTCTACAGCGTCAGTATCTTTGATATTCTTAACATATACAGTGATTCTAACAACATCGCTCATAACATGGTCGATGCTTTCTACAATTGCCTTAATATTTTTAAAGCACTGCTTCGCCTGCTCTTTTACACCACCAGCTACCAATTCACCAGATTTTGGATCAATAGGTAATTGAGCTGAAAGATTATTGTAATGAGAGTAAGCTACAGTTTGTGAATATGGACCGATACCTCTTGGAGCATTTTCCGTATTTCTTGCTAATACTGCGTTATATCCGCTCATGATAGTATTCCCCTTTTGTAATATTTATTGATAGAATCATTAAAATTCATCTAAGCAAATCATAAACCTTTGACTAGCTCTAATGTCAATAGGTATTATTATTCTTTTTGCACAAAATTTATTAATGTCAATATGATACATTCATATTTTTATATAGCTTTAATGCTACTTAGTGGTTTATAATAATAGTTATAAATTGTTTAATATTTATAGAATGGATGTGGCATACTTATGAAGGATACTTTTTTAATTGGAGAATTAGCCAAGCTTTTTAATATAAGCACAGATACCTTAAGGCATTATGACAAAATCGATCTTTTAAAACCTAATTGTGATGCTGTAAATAAATACAGATTCTATAGTGTTCGGAATTTTTTCAAACTAAGCAGAATCCTATTTTTTAAGAGTCTTGATATTTCATTACAGGATATTAAAAAATATATGAATAATAAAAATACAAATAACTTAATGACCTTACTAAAAAATAAGGAAGATGAAATTGATGTAAAAATAAATAAGTTAGTCAATTTAAAAAACAAAATAAATACAAAACTTGAGCTACTCGGAAATATAAAACATGAACTGAATATTGTAAAGATAAAGCGCTTGCCTCAAAGAATTGGAGTGGTTTTAGACATTAAAGATAGTAAAAACGATTACGAACTTAAAGAATCCGTTAAAAAAAACGAAAAATATTTAAAGCTCAGTTCCTGGCTTATTGAAGGGCAAGTATACACTTCTCTCTCAAGGGAAAACATGACAAGTGGAAATTTTAATAAATTCAAATATTTCATCGAAATCTTGTCAACTGAAAATATAATAGGGTTGGATTTGATAACGATTCCAGAAAATGAGTTTGCTTGTGTTGTTTTTTTAGGACCATATAAAAATATCGAAAATCACTATACTGTTCTTATTGAATGGATTGAAGAAAATGGATACGAAATATTGGGAGACTCTATCGAAAAAAATATAGTAGATTATGACTTTTCAGATTCTGAAAATGAATATGTATCTGAAATACAAATACCTATTAGAAAACTCTAAAGCTTCCTTGCCTTTTAGCCCATTTGCGTTTATCTAACTAAAATAATAGAGACACAAATTGTGAGAGGCGACCTTGTCACGGTTGCTTTTTAAGTTGAAAAATAATTAAGGTATTACACATATAATATATCTATGCTATATTATATCACTTATAGGTTAAGAACAGGCTAAGTTTTGATTTAAATTCATAAAAAATACAGCTCAAATTTGAGCCGTATTTTTTAACGAAGTCCTTTTTTGATCGTTATTATTAATTTTCACAGCTAAATTGAAAACATTTTGAGATTCTTTTTTTAATTCTTTCATCTTATATTCTCAAATTATTATTAGATAATAAGTTCATATTACTTCCTACTATATTTTAGCTTTTGCACCTCAAAATGGAACCCGCTAAGAATTCTCAATGCGGTTTTTTCATACTCTGAAAAGTATATTTTTTTTATATACTATTTAATAAATTATCTTTAATCTTTAAGAACGCTCGTACACATTTAGGACAAAGTTGCGTACCAGATACAAAAGTAATCGTTTTTACGGCATCATCTAAAGTCTTTGCATTTCTATATGGCCTATCGCTGGTCAGTGCATCGAAAGTATCTGCAACGGAAATAATTCTTGATTCAATAGGAATGGTTTCCTTAGAGATACCTGTTGGATAGCCTTTGCCATCCCAACGCTCATGATGGTAACGTATTATGTTCGCTTCAAAATTTAATGTGTCAATATGTGAAAGTATTCTAAAAGCAACTTCGGGATGGCTTTTTATATTGTCGTACTCATTCTCAGTGAGAATCCCTGGTTTGAGCAGAACCGCATCTCTTACTCCAATTTTCCCAACATCGTGAAGCTCAGCGGCAATTTTTAATTTTTCTATTCTTTTTGAAGTTAATTTTAGTTCTTCTGCAATTTGTACAGCATAGATAGTTACCCTCTTACTATGTCCGCTTGTACATTCATCTCTAGCTTCAAGAGCAGATACCAACGCTTTTATACTTCCAATCATTAGTTCATATTCCCTTTGATTCTGGTGATGCTTTTCCTTTAAAAAATACTTTACTAGCATCACAATTTTATCAACATCAAAAGGTTTTTCAAAATTTTGTATTACTCCAAGTTCCAGAGATTTATTTACATTTCTTTTTTCATCACTCCAGCTCATTAACAAGATATCCATTTTACTTAAAAGTGGATTTTTTCGTATAAGTGAAGCTAATGTATATCCATTAATAAAGGGCATATTTATATCTGAAATTAGTAAGTCTGGTTTTTCTGATAAAAGCAGAAAGTATGCTTGCAACCCATTAGTTGAAGTTATTACATTAATACCATTCTTTATGAACGCAATACGTAAGATGTTTGAAACTATAGCCTCATCATCTACCACTAAAACCTTATAGTCATGCATAGCGCCAATGTCATTGAAAAAACTTTGTACTTTTTCTAAAATTTGATCAGGAGTGGATTCATTTGCAATGTAGCCATCACCCCCTACAGTAAAAGTAGCTTCTATGATGGCACCCTGTGAACGTGATGACATCATAAGAATAGGTAAATAGTCATTATACGTTTCTGCTTTTATTATTTTGCATAATTCCAAGCCATCTATACCAGGCATATCGATGTTAGTTAGAACTAAATCTGGTCTATCTTTAAGAAATAAACTATAGGCTTCTATTCCATTATTTGCAAATATAGGTTCATAAATAGTATCGTTAAAGGCCTTACGTTTTAGTTCCTGTGTTAATTTATTATCATCAACTAAAAGTATTTTATATTTATCTTTATTAAATTCAACATCTAAATAGGATCTTCTGGCTTTTTCATTGTTAGCCTTTTGTTGTGGAATATATTCAATATATTTATGTAAATCATTTAATTTAGTAACACAAATATTTTTAAATATTGACAATTTATCTGAGAATTCAATAACATCCTTTGATGGTGTATCTTCTAGTAATATTAACAAAACCTCAGGCTGTTCTTCTAAACATTGGTACAATTCACATATTGGTGTTAAAATCTTGCGATAATCACATCCCAAATATTTATCTAAAAGAATTAGTGTTTTAATTTTGTTTTTTTCTTTAAATTCCATAAAATCATTAGGATTAATTAGTTCAAGATCTATTTGTTCAATATGAGAAAATGTGTCTTTAATGTAATTCGAAGTTGATGGATTATCTATTAATGCTAAAAATGTCATTTTTATCGCTCCGTTCCACAAAATAACTCTTCTCATTCTATAATACAATATTTCTATTTTAATTTCAATGTTTTCCTCTATTCATAGTAATATTTTTTTAAATAAATACCATTACATTATTCAAGTAAAATATGTCATCATATGCTCCCATATTTTACAATGGGGTTGTACCGTAAACTTAATAAATGAATAATAAAAAAGTGACATCTGTTCACAATACAGATGTCACTTTTTTATGCTTTATGATTAAATTTAATTTAAAAAGAATATGCTTTATTGTTTATTTAAATATTTTTTTTCATAGTTACTATACATTATCCATGCAACTGTGGCAAAGAATATTGGTCCAGCTATACTCCAAAGTGTTGTTTTTAAATCTCCTGCCAGTGCCGGTTGTAGAATTGAGAAGAAATTTGCAAATCCAACAGTGAACATAACTACAACTGTCCATATTACAGCACTTTTGTATGTCTTAAACATTTCAAAAGGTTTGATAATATCTGTGTTTTTCTTGAATGGTATGAAAGCAAATGCTATAAACATATATGGAATAGTCATAGCTACATTAGTCATTGATACCAATATTACAAAGAATTTTTTCATACTACTTCCACCGAAGGCTATAAGAACAATCATAACACAAACAATTGCTGCTTGAACCCACATAGCATTTTGAGGTATTCCGTCTTTCATTTCTGCCATTTTACCAGGCCATAATTTCGCTGGAGTACCTTCAATTATTTGTTTTAATGGAGAAAACATTAATGCGAAAAATGCACCTGCTAAAGTTAAGAACATTGAAAATCCAAAGAATCTAGCTATTCCATGTGACATTGCTATTGAAGTTGCATTGCTTGCACCAAATGCTTGACCTAGAGCATATCCTAGATTACCCATTACTACATAACTAGCATTACCTAAATTAACAGTCTTGTCGCCCATAACAGTTGCCCAATTAGTAAATACACCAACTAGGAATATTCCAATTGAGTATCCAATTGAGATAACTGCTGCTGAAATAACTATACCCTTAGGGAATGTCTTTTCAGGATTTTCTGTTTCATCTACAAGGCCTCCAACAACTTCTATACCACCATAAGCAAATATAGCAAATACTATGAATGCAAATGCTGAAACTAGACCTCCACTAGAAGCAATATCTGGTGATTTTGTAAATGAACTAAGTCCAGTTATTGGCTGAGCTAACTCACCATGATTTCCTATAAGTACTAGTATAGCTCCAACAAATAAAAGTATATTTGCTGCTACAACTGCTGTTCCACCAATAGACGTAAACTTTTTAATTCGTTCTATTCCCTTAGTACACATATACGTAACAAATAGTATCCAAAGGACTGCAAGTATGCCTAGGGTTTTAGGCCCGTTTAATCCACTTATACCAAAAAGTGCCCAAGTTTGCGTTGTATCTTTACCAAATATTGCATTTGATATTGGAATCCAAATTCCTGATGCTACATTGACCATCCAAACTACATAAGAAGCATACCACATGAAAGTTGCCATAAAAGCATATTTAGGGCCTACTGATAGTGACATCCATGAGTATATTCCACCTTTTTCCTCCCTAAAAGCTGTACCAAACTCAGCCATCATGAAAGCAAAAGGAATAAAGAATGCGAGACCTGATAAGATATACCATGGAATAGCGGCATACCCCATTATATAGAATGACCTTGGCATGTTATTAAATCCGTAAACTGATGTAAATATCATTAAGACTAATGATATAAGTGTTAATTTTTGGGTTTTTTTAATTTTTTCTGACATGTTTTTTATCCTCCTTAGAATGTAAACGAATAATTTATTTCACTGATACTATTATATATGAAGCGCTAAAAAATTCAATGTTTTTTTGAAAATACGATTGAATATTGTATATGATTCGAATCTAGTGAAAATACAATGGAAAAATTAGGATGAAAACTTGCATAAATAAGTAATCAAGGTGGACAATCAGTCAATATATTTTTAGCTAGCTCATCTAAAGCCTCACAAATCCCCTCCTCATTAGCCATCAATCTAACAAGAAAAATATTTCATTTTCATTTTATACTTTTATTTAAATTCAATATGAAACGGGGTTATAAGTTGACAGAAAGATGATTCAAAACAGTGTTTGTAGGCATTTTACATAAATTGAATAATGCAGTTTTACAGCAAAAAATCTAGTAACACAAGCAATTTAACAGCATAGAATATATTACAAACATAGGATTACATAACATTAATCCTTAATGAAGTATCTTCATTATTGAGCTATGTTATTAAAATATACTAAAAGGGGTTTTAATAATATGTATAAAGAGAAAGTAAGCTGCTGCCCATATGCTAAGAAGGTTCCAACTACGCCATCACCAGTACCTGCACTTCCGGTTCCTTCAATTGAAAAATTTGGGGAAAAAGTAGAATTAGTAGTAAACCAAATTACAATAGCACCACCAAATCCTCCTATTTTTCGTATTGTAGATATTGATAAAGTCGTTGGAATTACAAATTTTAAACTAGCATCAGTTAATGGACCTGGAGTTTGTCACCCATGGTGGACAGCAAAAGTAATAATAGATGGATATGTTGATAAAAATATACTATATAAAACAATAACTAATTTTACAGAGGATGCTGTAAGTGGTCCAGTACACCAATATACAACAAGAGTAGAATTTGCAACTTTTGTTGAAGTAAGATCGATGGATCCAATTTGTTTAACTGACAACGTTAAAATATGCGCCGCATTTGTTGAAGGCGAAATAGATGAATTATTAGATCCAAATGATGTTGCAGCAGGCGCACCCGATTTTGCAATCACTTATAATTCACTTCTAGAAAAAATGATAGTAAAAATCGTTCTTAAAATTACAAAAAAAGAATGCTGTGCAAGATAACCTGTTAAAAAATATTTTAACAATATATTAGATTATCCCTTTTTTAACTAAATGTAAATATAGTGAAATATTAAATTAAGCACAGTTGTTATTTTTTACAACTGTGCCTTTTACATATCTAAAATGTTACATAAATACCAATTATTATACTAAATATTTACTTATTTCACGTTGAACATTTCTTCCATGCCTTTAATTCCTTTTTCAATATATTTTACATTGTTACTATCTCAATAAAATAATAGAATGTCCGCTAACTTTCATTAGTGATAACCAACAACATATATGGTATCATAGGACTGTGAGTTTACATAACTCCATAAACTAAGAACAAATGTTATACATCTATAGATATGGGGGTATAGGTAATATATTGGTAAAAACGGTTTATATACTAGATAATACTCCCAATAAGTAGCTATATAGCATTTTTCAAGTAATAATGGGTATAAAAATAACCGATTTATACATAAATTGTAGAAATCGGATATCTTATTTATACATTTCTAAAAAATTTTGTAAATATAGAAATAAAAATCATGAATAATCCACATAAAAATAAAAAAGTTGCTTCTCTTTTTTTATTCTTAATATATGAGGAATACCCATCTAATATACTCATGGTACCTAATAATGCAACTACAATTGACACTGAAATTCCACTATTAATAATATTAAAAATACCTAAAATCGCTATTATAATAGCGATTACTGAAATTAATGTCTTGATAGTCTTAGAATTTTTCAACTTATTACCTCCCAATAAAATAATATTATCTAAGGCCTCGCAAAGAACACTAGGAGATGATTTTATTTAAACATTCATAAACTATATTTCTACATTAATTTCCAATTTCCTCTATATAGAGTAACATTTTTGTAAATATGTAATCATTGCAAAGAAAAATTCGAAAATGCACCTTATATATGTTCTAATAAATATCAATAACTTATTGTATAATATAGTTAATAGCTTACTTCGTGTTATCGCGAAATAAGAAGCGATATATTTTATTAGATAGATAAATTTATATGGAAAGTTAATTAATTCAATATAAAATAGACGAGGTACCTTTTTAGGGTCTTTTGAATTGCATAAGCATATTGGTTTAGTATGAAACTTTCAATTTTAACTATGATACCATACTCCATTTCAGTGATTGGAAGAAAAACTAATAATCTCTGGTTTCTAGAAATATAGTAAAGATTTCTTATTGCTAAATTCCTACTCTTATTACAAATCTAATTTCTTATCTACTTCATCAATTAATTTAGCACAATACCTTTGCTTTTTCCGTTGATAAATATATCTTAACGCTTGTAAAATATCATTTTACAAGCCTCTTCAAATCCAACTTCCTGAATAATAAGTATTAGGAAAATTTTTATCATGAAGTAATTTAAAAGCATTATTATATTCTGATGTGAGTTCATAATCTTTCACTTCAAAAATTTCTTTGAATTTATCTCTACCTAACTGCATAATAAAGTGCTCACCATTGTTTTTAAATCCATATTTCTTCGCAAATTGTATACATTGGGTGTTTTCACTATTACAAAACACTCGAAAACTGCCACAGCAATTTATTATATTTTCTTTCAAACATATCCACAACTTACTAGAAACATTTTCTTCACTATATAATTCATCCACAAAAGGTCCCCATAATTCTCCATAGTTTTTTTCCTCATCTACATCTATCCCCAGTGCCCCTATAAGTTTTTCACCATGATATGCACTAACTTTAATAATTGAAGATAGTCCATATTTGGACAAACTAACTATAAAACCTAAAGATTTTAGATATGTTGCTATGAGAAAAGCCTGGGAGTACTTGAAATTATAGGTCTTGCAATTTGGATGATTGGATTTATTTTTGAAGCTATAGGCGATAAACAACTAAAAGACTTTATTGCAAATAAGAAAAATAAGGGTCATATTATGAAAGATGGACTTTGGAAATATACCAGACATCCAAACTTTTTTGAAGAAGCCACAATGTGGTGGGGTATATTTATAATTAGTTTATCATCATAAAGTGGAATAGTTGGAATAATTAGCCTTATAGTTATATCCTTATTGTTGCTGTACGTTTCTGGGGTGCCAATGCTTGAAAAACATTATAAAGATAATAAGGAATTTCAGGCTTATTCAAAGTATACAAGCATATTTATACCTATGCTTCCTAAAAAGATTGCTAGATAATTTTAAAAAGAAAGGAGAATTGTAATATGAATTATTTAAAAGAGTATGGAGTAACAGCGGCATTAAGTTTTTATTTATTATATATAATTGGAATAGTTTTCTTTGTTATTAATCCAGCTATTGAAAAGAAAAGCTGGAAATATGCCCTATTTGCTGGAATGTTTTTTGGATTTATAACTTATGCCACATATGACTTGACTAATTTAGCTACATTAAAAGACTGGCCATTTAAGATAACAATTATTGATTTAATTTGGGGAAGCACCCTTTGCGGGTCAGTATCATTGATTACTTATAATATACTAACTAAAATGAAGTGGATGATTTAGAAAAAAGGGATGTCTCAAAATGATTAATTAAATCGTTTTGAGACATCCCTTTTAAACCCTCTTAATATTTATTTAAATAACCTTTTTAATATTATATAAAGATTTTAAAACCAACCAATTTTGAGGAAAGAATCTTCCTATAGTCCAATAGCTAACACCACTAAGGTTAAGTTCATTTACTAATTTCAGTTTTGCTCTAATACTTCTTGCATCCTCAAACCAAGCTACATGCTGCTTGCCATTACCATCATAATAATTAAAGTAAGGAGCTTGTGCTACCATGTCATATTTTATTTCTGCCCCCTCTCTTGATGCAATATTAATTGCACCTACATTAGAAATAACTGTTGCCTTTGTCCCACGCTTATAAGGCAAGGTCCAATCATAGCCGTAGTTTGGTATGCCCATTAATATCTTATCGCTAGGTATAGCAGTTACAGCATAATCCAAAACTCTTCTAACTGCATTAAGCGGTGCCACCGCCATAGGAGGCCCAAAGGTATATCCCCATTCATAGGTCATCAATATAACATGGGACGCTAATTTTCCATGAACAGGGTAATCATGAGCTTCGTACAATAATCCCTTTTGTTCATCAGATAGCTTAGGCGCTAATGCTGTAGTGACAGAAAAACCTAAGGGCTTTAGCTTTTCTACTGCCTTTTTAAGGAAATTATTATATAATTGTCTATCATCAGGATATACATACTCAAAATCAATATCCAAACCATAATACTTTTTTGCTCTAAGGGTTTGTAGAACATTATTAAGCAGTGTGTCCGAAAGCTGTGCACTTCCTAAAATTGTATGTGCTAGATCACTGTTAAATCCTCCACCTGGTACCAGATTTGTAATAACTAATATTGGTGCTACCTTTGCCTGCCTTGCTGCTTCAATAATAGAAGCATCATTAATAGATATTAGAGTTCCATCTTCTTTTACTTGGTGACTAAATATGCTAAGATATGTTAGATAAGGCAAGGTCTTTTGCAAAACCTCATTGGTTATATTAGAGAAGGCATATCCGTTTACCTCTATTGTTCCAAGTTTTCTATTACTTGCAGGAATATCGAGTATCTGCCCTGGAAATATTAATGCAATATTTGTGAGATTAGAATTAGCAGCACTAAGTTCATTAATTGTTAAACCATAAGTAACAGCAATTGTATAAAAAGTCTGCCCTGAAGCAACTATATGTGTTCTCACTCCCCCTAGAATTACTAAAGTCTGTCCTACTATCAACCTGTTAGGGTCCGCAAGCTCATTATCTACAGCAATTTTATTAAAAGAAACATTATATAAACGAGAAATTGAATAAAGAGACTCCCCTGATTTTACAACATGGATAATCAAATAGTTCCCACATCCTTTTTTTCATACTTCAATTTAGTATATGATTGCCAATGGGAATATGATTCCTATACCAGAATAACCCCTTATTTAATTTTCAAAATCCTTTTCAGCCTTGTTTTTTATAATTTTTTCAAGCTTTTCTACACGTTCATTATAATTACTGTCAATTGCGTATCTAACGTGATAAGGAAATAGTTTTTTTAGGCTTTTAACATAGCCCATTCCATCATCTGGGTATTTATGGCTTTTAATTCTAATTCCATTCTTACCATTTTTGATATATAAAACTACGGGCAGTGATGTTCCACTTTCCACGCTTAGCTTCCCTTCCTCTATAAAATAACCTTCTTTTAATACCCAAACATATATTTTATCTTCATCTGTTCCCAAAACTGTAAATGCACTGTACATTTTCCCTTCTCTTGCTTCATTGATATCATTTGTTTTTGTATCGAGATATTGTAAAATTATTTTTTCGTCTGTTTTAGTAATTCCGAAAGAATTACCCCATTTATCATAAGCTAAAAATGCAACAATAATAATTATTATTATAGAAATAATTAAATAGTTTTTTTTAGTGTTTATATTTTTGTTATTTATTTCATTATTATACATTTCATCCTCCCAAATTATTTAAGTTTAAATACAAAATATTAAAATCAAACTATAAGATTATTGTTTCATTCATATATAGAAACATAATGTTTATTTAATTATGATACATATTATTACACTATAACATATTCTCAAGATATTTAAAAAGGTACCTATAAGGAAACACTTTATAAAATGTGTCTACCTTATAGATACCCGTTTAATGTTTATATTCTAATTATAAGTTTTTTTCGTAAGACTCAACCATTTTTTTAACCATTTGTCCGCCTACAGATCCATTCTCTCTTGAAGTTAAATCTCCATTGTATCCATCTGTTAGATTAACTCCTACTTCTTTAGCTGCTTCCATTTTAAATTTGTTTAAGCCTTCTCTTGCCTGTGGAACTAAATTTCTATTTGCCATGTAAATTACCTCCTCTTATTTAATAATGATTTTCATTTGCATTATTATTTTGTGCATTATTATAAGAAATACTCATAGTAATTTATGGTTGTTTTTGTTAGTGCTATTTAATCCCTTATTAAGCTTTTTTAAGGCTCTCTTTTCAATTCTAGAAACATAGGACCTAGAAATTCGTAAAATCAATGCAATTTCTCTTTGCGTTCTAGGGTTACCATCAAGTAATCCATAGCGCATTTGAATTATTGTTTTTTCCCTATCCATCAAATTAAAATTTATCTTATCATAAAGATTTTGCTTTTGTATTTTACTTTCTACTATCTCAAAAATTGAATCTTCATCACTACTTAATACATCCAAAAGGGATATCTCATTTCCCTCTTTATCAGTACCAATAGGATCCTGTAGGTACACATCCCCTTTCGTTTTTTTATTATTACGAATAAGCATGAGAATCTCATTTTCTATGCACCTTGAAGCAAAGGTTGCAAGCCTTACTCCCTTACTTATATCAAAAGCTTCTATTGCTTTAATAAGTCCCACAGTTCCAATAGATATGAGATCATCTATGTCTTTTCCTGGGTATGAGTATTTTTTTACTATATGTGCGACTAACCTCAAATTCCGTTCAATGAGTATTCCTTTAGCTAGTAAATCTCCCTCCTTAAATTTTGTTAAATAGGATTTCTCTTCCTCTTCACATAATGGTTGAGGGAATGAACTACTGCCAGTTATATAAGCTGTTAAAAATGTAATATTTCCAATGATATCTAATAAACTATTTATGAAAAACAAAAGGGTCCCTCCTAGCATAGCTTATTACTATACTATGATTAATTTTAATAAAATTGCCTGTACATATAATTTAAAATCGCAAAAAAAATAATTTGAAAGCAATTTGTCTATACAAGTTGCTTTCAAATTATCATTTTCAACTAACCCTATTTTGTAATCTTAGCTTGTCAGCTACCATGGCTATAAATTCTGAATTAGTAGGCTTTGCTTTGCCACTACTAATAGAATATCCAAAGATTTTATTAATTGTTTCTATTTGTCCTCTGTTCCATGCAACCTCTATTGAATGTCTTATTGCTCTTTCTACTCTACTAGCAGTAGTATTAAATTTTTCACCTATTAATGGATACAATTCTTTTGTTACCGCTGATAAAAGTTCAACGTCATTTACTACCATGCTTATTGCTTCCCTTGCAAACATATATCCTTTTATATGAGCAGGTATTCCAATTTCATGCATAATATTAGTTATTTGACCTATCATATCAACATCAACTGATTGATTTCTATTTATTTTAATTTCAGTGTTATAAGCATTAGATACACTTTTCACATCGTCATTATCTATAGTTTTATCTGTCAGCTGTCTTATTCTTCTAATCAATACTCCCATGTCAAAAGGTTTTACAACATAATAATCTGCTCCTAGGGACATGGCTCTTTGTGTTATTTTATCTTGACCCACTGCTGATAAAACTATTATATGAGGCATTGGATCTAAATCCATTGTATCTAGCCTCTCTAAAACTCCAAGCCCATCAAGAATAGGCATAATTATGTCAAGTACTACCAAATCAGGCTTTTTTTCTTCAATTAATTTTAATGCCTCTACTCCATTCTCTGCGATGCCAACAACAACCATATCCTCTTGTGTTAATAGATAATCACTAAAAATATTACAAAATTCTCTGTTGTCATCTGCAATAATTATTTTTATTTTTGCTTCTTCCATAATTACAGTCTCCTTTATCTTTCATTCCCATAGTCTTACATTTATAAATTCTACAAATTATTGGTAAATCCTCCTGTTTTATAAAATTATATTAAAAAACACCAAGATCATAAAAGTATTCCAATAAATTTTTCAAGTTTCTCAATGGTATGTTTTTTCTGTGATTTATCCATTGTTGTTTTGTTTAGGGCAATGCTCATATAGTTCCAAAATGATTCAACCATATTGCTTTCATTTATAGCAAATACAACCGATGGCAACGATGTTTTTGCAACAATTATCCCAACGCCTTCCTTAGTATATAACATATATTCATCTGATTTTGAGCTAGACGCGATAGTTGTATTATAGTTATCAAAGGTTTTCATAAGTCGAATAATATTTTGAAGATGTGCGATAAATTGCGTTTGGTTGTAGAATAACTGGTTACCGCTAAGCAAATCAGAAAAACACACATTAACATCTCCCCTTTTTATTGTTTCTATATCAGGCAGGGTGATCATTTGTGTAAATTTATGATTTTTTAGATTATTCAAAAAATTATCAGTCCGCTTCTTATGATAAGATAGAAGTCGCTTTTTTGTATCATTATCTGTGCATGAAAGAATACTCTCTACAACACACATAGGCATGCTTATACTTGATAGTTCATTTGTTTTTATAATGCTGTGCCCATCTTCTGACTCAAATTCTGAAAGAGTAGCTAAATAGTTATCTTTGTTTATAGAGGTAAATATGCGCATCAAAGGACGACACAGTGAAAGATAACTATTATATTCCTTAGCAAGTGCTTTTATAGTATTTTTATCTGTATAAAGAAAATTAGCTGCAGTGCTTGCACTATTTCCTACAGATGCGGAAGCTAAAGCTACAGTCTCTGATGCGATAAATAATGTTCGCCTAAATATTCCATCACGAGTTTTAGGATAGTAGTACGGTTCGATAGATCCCGTCATGTAAATTGGTAGCCATTGTTTAATTGATGAGCTCATATCATCAATATTTCTGCTTACTGTATGGATAATTTTTATTTTATTACCATTCATAATAACTTTAGACAAAAGTGTTGTCCATTTTGCTGCAAACTCATGGTTTATAGTTAACCATTCTAAGTCCTCATTACTGTATAAAAGCAACGTTTGGGGACTTTTGCTATTTAATACCTTTAACAGGAACGTAATAACTGCATTTTGCTTTCCTTCTATGCCATACAATACTTGTCCATTAGTTAATGTGCTTTCTGGGATACATGAGACATCATATGCTGTATTTTGTGTAGAACGCTTAAAACTAAAATCCGAAACATCCTGAAGAAGATTTTTAATAGGATTTATGTCCTGTATATTATCCTCTATAAGCCATTTATTTATAATCTCTGTTTTTTTCTCATTATTTGTTGGCAAACTATTGGGTGGTATTTTGAGGGCCTGACATAAGGCAACCTTTTGATAATCCAAATTGCAATTTCGCGCGAAATATGAGGATATTGATTTTACGTAATTCTGGTTTTTCGAAGGAGTACGGACTCCTTGGCGCAAACGGCTGATAAAGGATGGGTCAAGGGCAATAGTATGGGCAAGCGAACTGTTTATTGTATTTGTTATATTCATAAGTAAATTAAGTTTCTCACTGAAAGTCATACAGATCACCTCTTTAAAGCAAATTATATCATATTGAGGAATAACAAAACAATACTTTTGGCATAAATCGTTCCATTTTTTTGTCATTGACTAATGGTATAAGTGGTACTTTTTATCTATGATTGGCTGGTATAATTTAATTAGATACTTCAAGCAATTTTAGAAAGATGATTCAATTATTGCACGGTCAAAGTGCAAAGGGCATATAAATATTATAGAATAAAGTTTCTTACATACTTTTTAATATAAAAAGAAGAAAGGGGGTAAATGATGTTCAAGAAAATTATCATAACGATAATCGGAATATTTATATTGTTTTTAATGGGGATAGGTATATACGAGAATCAAAGTGGCATATTGTCTTCAGACGGAAGAAAATCTATCCTGCAAGATTTGAACTATGAGGTAACGATTCTTCCAGATGGTAGCGCTCTAGTTGATGAATATAGGGAATATAAATTTATCAAAGGTGATTTTAGCAGAGGCTACCTAGAAATTGAAGGACATGTGGATAAAGTATCTGTATTCGAAGAAAATACACCTTACACACAACTGAAAGCTTTTGATAATAATAGACCAAAGGGTTATTTTGCAGTGCAACCAACCGGAACCAAAACAAGAATTGAATGGTACTATAATGTTGATAAAAAGGAATCTAGAACCTTCAAAATCCAATATAGGGTGTATAATACTTCAAAACTTTATAATGATTGCGTTGACTATTTTCAAAAGTATGTAAGTAGTGATAATGTATATAAAATAAAAAATCTAGCAGTTTTAGTGAATTTACCAGAGGGTGCTAATAGTGACAACACAAAGATATGGGCTCATGGACCTACTGGTGGCAATATTAGCTTTAAAAATGATACAACGGTAGAGCTATTTATGAAGAACGTTCCACCTAGGGAATATGTTGAAGCAAGAATTTTAATGCCTGTAGAAGTAATACTGCCAACAGATGAGAAAATAAGTGTTGATAACTATAACTATCTTTATGAAATGGAAAATAAGGCAGCAAGTGAAGGTGATAAATCAAAACTTAAAAATGGTGTTGTTAACATTATTACCATATTCATTTCAATAATTCTTCTTATTCTTCCTATAATTTCAATAATAAAATATAAATCTAAAATAAAAAGGCTTAAACCAGAGCTTACCCCTGATTACTATAGAGATTTGCCTTCAACCATATATCCAGCAGAGCTTGACTATTTGATGAATCATTATACTCAAAAGTATAATTCATCGGTTCAAATTTCTGCAACTTTATTAGATTTAATTAATAAAGGGATAATCAATGGAGAGGCTAAAGAGAAAAATGGAGCTTTGGGCAATAAAAAAGATACAGAATTTATTAATATATCCACTAACTGGAATGATTTATCCAGTCATGAAAAAGCTTTATTGAATTTCCTTTTCATAAAAATTGGCGGAGGAACAGGTAGAGTATCATTAAAAGATATTAAAAAATTCTGTTCAAATAAGAAAACAGCAAAAGATGCATATAACTTTTATATAGACTTTAATAAAAAGGTTCAAAATCTTGTAAATAAAAGAGAGTATTTTGAAACAAAGAGAAATGAACTTCCTAAAAGCACTGTCCGTTATTTTATACTATATATAATTCTAATGATTTTACCAATGGTTATGATGAACAAAATAGATTTTTTTGCATCATCAATAATTTTTTATGTATCCATAGCAGGCTTTACAGGTTTTATGATAGTTGCTTTCTTTGGAGGAAAAGTAAAACCTCTTCTTACCCAAAAGGGAGAAAATCAATTTGCCCTTTGGAAGGCATTTAAGTCATTTTTAGGCGATTTTACAACCTTTGACAAAAAAGAATTGCCAGAACTGTTTATGTGGGAAAAGTATTTAGTATATGCAACTGTTCTTGGGGCTTCTCAAAAGCTTTTAAAACAACTTTATGCTAAATATCCAGAGCTTGTTAATGCTTCTAATAATACAAGGTTATTCTATTTAATAAATAGTGGTAATTATCAAAACTCATATAAATATTTAGGGGATATAGGAAATACCATATCTGAGGCAATGAGAGATTCTATTAATATTACTTCAAGAGCCTCAAAGGGTGATGGCGGAGGATTTTCTTCAGGTGGTAGTGATTCTGGAAGTGGATCAGGTGGTTCTAGCGGAGGAGTTGACTAGAAGCATAGTCTTTACTAAAAGAATAGTATTTAATAAAATAATACTCTAATGGAGGGGAAATATGTTTTGTCAATATTGTGGAACTAAAATACAAGATAACGAAGCTAGTTGCAGCCATTGTAACCATCCAGTAAACAGAAGCAGAAAAGAAAGTCTAATTAATAATGAAGAAATCAAACCAACTACTCCTGTTAATGTTGCGAAGCAAAATCCGATAAAATGGGAAATGGATTCACCTTATGGAGAAGTAAATGATAAAAGAGCTATAAAGCAAACTCAAAAGTATTCTAGAAGAAGTATAGCTATTGGTTTTTCAGTAATCCTGCTTATTCTAATTTTGGTGCTATTAATTAATAATCCTTTAAATATAGGAAGCATAGTAAAAAGAAATACTACTGATCCATTAAGTATAACAGATAGACCAAGTTTAGAGACTATATATACATCAAGCCCTTTTTATTCCCCTGAGCTTAATTTACCATCTGATGTTGGTACAAATCATAATAAGAATGTTATGAATAAGATAGATGAAATATTAAAAATAACAGATAAAATGATGGGTAGCTACAGTAGTATGAAGCAGGAGATATATGATAATACCCTTAAGATTTATGTTCTACTAAAAGAAATCGATAGTGCACACAGTACCCATTATATAGAAAATAGTGAGGCCTTAAAAAAATTAGAGGAATTAGTGGCTTTCTTTGAACTACAAGAGTTAAGATACTACGGACTAGAAATTAAGAAAACTGGCGAAGGACTATATGACAGTGATATAGCCTTTGCAAGAGTGGCTTCTGCAATGACGACCTGTGAAAAGGTTACAGAAGCATATAAATTACAGATTGTTTTTTCTACAAACCTTTATGAGACTTTTAAAGAAGACCCTAGTACTAGCATTCAAACACTATCAAAAGGCCTTAAAGATACCTATCAAAAGAGTAATGCAGATGTTTATGGCGCAAACCTAATGGCTGGAGTAGATACAGTGAATGAAATGATTATGTCACTAGATGCTGCAACCGCCTTATTAGCACTTAGTAATATTGAATATATGGAAAATAATATGGAGCAGACTAAAAAAGATGTAGAGAAACTTAGAAATTCTAATTTAGTAGATGTAGAATTTGTTGAGCTTACAGAGCTTATGATTGGTGAATATGAAAAAATGACAGCTCTAAGTACGGGACTTGAGGCTTATGTAGACAAATTAGACTTGGATATGAGCTTCCAGCAAAGCAAATCAATTTTTTCTTTCCTTAAGCCACTAGTTGTTAAAGCCTCTTCCGATAAATACAGTTACGGAGCAGGTTACAATGTGCAGATGCTTCAAAAGAGTGGGCAAGAGTATATGGATAAGCAGCGTAAAGCCTACGAAGAAAAGTACAAAGATGAAAGCTATTGGGAAACGGCAGCAAGAACAGCCAAAGAATTTAGAAAAGGTGTTCAAGAAGGCGTTGAAAATGTAGATGCAGCGACCTTTGAGGGGTTAAGAACTGTAGCTGGACTAATTACTCCTAGTTTAGGAAATGGAAAAGAAGATGCATATAAAGATATCCAAAAGCGTTATGCGCTTGCACAGAAAAGGATAGCAGAAGGGAAAGGTGGTCAAGATGTCTTTAAAACTGCTGTAGATGGATTTGATGCCTCGCAAAAACTTGTAGGAGAGGGATGGTACAATATTGGAGCATTTTGGGAGGATGAATTAGGGCTTCCTGAGGATACAATTTCTCAAGTTGCAAGCGGTATGGGTACTCTTGCAGCAGAGTCATTTACCCAATTTGGACAGGGGCTTGCAAGAATATTAGACCCAGATGCAAAAGATTCAGATATAGCAAAAGGCTGCTTAGAAGTTGCTACCTCAATGGTAGGAGGCACTAACAATATCTTCTCTGCTACAAAAACAGGAGGTGCCGTGATTTCTAAAATGGGTAAAATCCTTACCAGTCCTATATTACATGTAGAGGGAGTCATTGATGCAATAAAGGTAATCAAGAATATTGGTTTACCTAAGCTTGGTTCTTTAACTTATAAAGAAACTGCGATAAAAGGAACAATGGCAATACTAAAAAAATCAAAACAAGTGGCAGGAAACATGATAGATAAGCTGGATGAGGCCTTTACTAAAGAAATATCAGGCATATTCACAAAGAACTGGAAGGATAGTCTTTCAGGATTTAGAGATTATGCAAATAAGGCAGGTTCAAATATAGATGATTCAGCAGTTAAGCTTATAGATGAATTTATTAATGGCTATATAGATAACAAGGTAACAGATCTTGCGGCACATCCATGGCTTTGGGATCCAACTATAAGTGATAAGGAAAAGGAGGCAAAACTTGCGAGTGAGATAGATAATATAAACCAAGAAATTGAACAAGGCCTTGAAAAAATTCAAGAGCAAATTGAAAAAAAACCTTTAAATGATGTTACTTATTTTAATGGAAAATGGGAAGCAACTATTGACGGTGTAACTGCAGACTTTACAATTAGAATTTGTGATGATAGCTATGCAACTATATCCGTTGTTTTTGTATCCTCAACAACCGAATATATATATTCTCAGTCAAGTCAAACATTAGAACTTCTACCTCTACCTAAAAAAGAAGATGAAGAATATGATTTTTTGGGTGCTAAATTTAAAAAGACTGCTGTAAATGGCATTGATGCCGTCCAAACTGAAGGTATAACATTTAAAAGAGTACGGTAGTATTAATGAGATAGCCTGTATATAAAATAATTAAAATTAGGAGGAGCTATTATGATATACATTATTGGAATTGTGGCTGTACTTATTTTACTTGGAATTAGACTTATTTTCTTTTATAATAAGATGATAAAGAAAAAAGCGAAGGTAGATAATAGCTGGGGGCAAATCAATGTTCAATTAAAAATGCGGTCAGATTTAATACCTAATTTAGTCGAAACTGTAGGAGCATATGCCACCCATGAACAAGAAACCTTGACTAAGATTACTAAGGCTAGAAATATGTATTTAAATGCGCAGTCTACCAATGAAGTAATTGAATCTTCTGATGCCATGACAGGAGTAATAGGACGACTTTTTGCAATATCCGAGCAGTATCCTGACTTAAAAGCTAACCAAGGATTTTTGGATTTACAATCGCAGCTTAGAGAGCTGGAGCAAAAAATAGCCATGTATAGACAATTTTATAATGATACTGTATTAATGTTTAATCAATTTGTTATTTCTTTTCCAAATAATATTTTTGCAGCTATATTTGGTTCTAGGGAGCTGCCTTTCTTCCAAATAGATGCGTCAGAAAGATCAGCGCCTACTGTACAGTTTAGGAGATAAAAAAATGAAGAATACACAATTAAAAGGTATAGTTACCTGCATAATAATTCTGATAAACTCAATTATAATAACCATAATAGCCATGGATAATGGCTGTTATGGTATGGCCTTTTTAGGAATTTTTTCTTCTTTATCTAGTTTTACAATTTTCTTTCTGTTTGTAGGTAGGGCAAACTGTATGGCAAAAATGCTTAATGGCAGTGATATTATTGCAGCATGGCAGTACACAGAAAGAGACACAATTAATAATATAAAAAAAATAAAAGAAGAAAATAAAGGGCTTTTTGTTATGGCCATTCCTGTATTTTCTCTTGTGATAATTATTGTAGCATTAACTGTAGGAGTTGCATCTGGAAATATAGGTGTAGGGCTTATTATTTTTATTATTGTATTAGCACTTAATATATTGTTTTTTAAGATGTATATGACCACGGAAATAAAAGAGAAAAATGTTAATATAAAAGCTTCAGACTGGAAAAAAAGCTATGTATATATTTCTACATCAGGAATTTATGCTCATGGTATTCTAAGTGTTTGGAAAGGATGGGGATCTAATTTAAAGTCGGTTAATTATGATGGTACAAAAAAAACATTAGACTTTACCTATTCTTATATCAAGCCATATGGGTTTGGAAGATATACAGTTAATGTAAGTGTTCCAGTAGATAAATTATATTTATTAGATAATCTCAAAAATAGTTTTTTGGCTTACTGGCAAGAATAGCATGATAAAAATCGGATACGATTCGTATATTTGGGCATATTAATACTGACTATCTATTTTAATGAGACATTTTTTTTGTACTCATAGATAATTAAGGAGGGGTTTTATATGCCACATATAGACAAAAAAAATAACAAAGACAGTAAAAACAATGATAAAAAAAAGAAAAAAGAACTAGATACGATGAATGTAGAAATTTCTGATGAAATAGGAATTTCTAAACACTCTAAAAAAGCAAAGAAAACATATAAATAAATCTTCCTAAGTAGAAGTGACATCACTTCTACTTTTTTCAAAGCATATTACTTCTCCAAAATTTCTCTAATCTTTGCTATTTCTTCACATTGAGTTCTAAGAATCACATACTCACTAATAATGGGAAACCCCATGCTTATATCGTCTCTTCTATATTGCATATCACTTTCAACCTCCATCTTACCAGAAGTATGTACCGCATAAGATTTAGTATAGCTTATTACATCTTCTACATTACTTGAATTTATTCCACTTCCTATGAGAATTTCTATCTTATGTTCTGATTTTTCCACCAGTTTTTTTAAAAGTTCTTTACCCTGTGTACAACTATTTTTCTGACCTGAGGTTAAAATAGAATTGATTCCTAACTTCTTTGCTTCCTCTAGTGTAGCAAGTGGATCTCTGCACAAATCAAAAGCGCGATGAAGAGTCACATGCATTCCTTCTGCCTCTGCTATAAGCTGTTTCATTCCATCTATATTAAGTGTTCCATCTGGTTTTAACATCCCTATAACTACTCCACTTGCACCAGCTTTTTTAAACATTCTTATATCTCTTTTCATTATTTCAAATTCATTTTCTGTATAACAAAAATCACCATATCTAGGTCTAATTAAAACATTCATTTTTAAGCTTACTTTTTCTCTTAATATTTTGAATAAGTTTATATTAGGTGTTGTACCCCCAATAATTAGATTGCTGCAAACTTCCAGACGGTTTGTTCCACCTTTTACCGCTTCCATAGCTGATTCTACAGAATCCACACAAACTTCTAAAATATATGACATAGTATTCTACTCCCTTTCTGTAAATAAGTTATACATCATTAATCTCTAACCCTTGCTCGCTTAAGTTTTCATAAACTATAATTCTGCGTTAATTCCCATATACCTTTATATAAAATAAATTTCCCTATTCCATAAAAAAAACACCAAGATTATAAAATCTTAATGTTTTTTATGGTGTTAAATAAATCAGGTATTTTAACCTACCTTCTTTAAGCTACCTTTTTGATATCAATTTCTTTTCCTTCTTTACGACGCTTAGCAAATTCAGCTGTTGCTGTGAATAGTGCATCTGTGGAAGAGTTAAGTGCCGTTTCACAAGAATCTTGTAAAACACCTACAATAAACCCTACACCAACTACTTGCATAGCAATGTCATTTGGTA
Source organism: Clostridium sp. (assembly GCF_050717635.1). Lineage (GTDB taxonomy): Bacteria > Bacillota > Clostridia > Clostridiales > Clostridiaceae > Clostridium_AD. The sequence continues at coordinate 196,113 of NZ_JBOITO010000002.1, read as the reverse complement.
TTCCAAATAAGCTAGCCGCTAGAGGCACAAGTAATATTGAACCACCAGCTACGCCTGAAGTACCGCAAGCGCTTACAGCTGCCAGTATACTGAGGATTAATGCAGTAGGCATGTCCACTTTAATTCCAAGTGTATTTACTGCTGCAAGGGTCAAAACAGTAATGGTAACAGCTGCACCAGCCATATTTATCGTAGCACCTAATGGAATAGAAACCGAATACGTGTCCTTATCTAAACCTAGTTCTTCACACAAACTCATATTTACAGGAATATTTGCCGCTGAACTACGTGTAAAGAAGGCAGTAATACCACTTTCTCTTAAACATTTAAGTACAAGTGGGTACGGGTTTTTACGAATATTTATGTACACAATGATTGGGTTTATAACAAGAGCCACAAAGACCATACAACCAATTAGAACTGCAAGTAATTGTCCATAGCCAAGTAGTGCTGATATTCCATTTGTTGCAATAGCATCAAATACGAGACCCATGATTCCAAGTGGCGCAAAGTTTATAACCCATCTAACCATTTGGGTTACTGCATCTGAAAAATCATTAATCATTGTCTTTGTAGAAGCAGGAGCATTTTTCAAAGCCAAACCAAGAACTAACGCCCAAGACAATATCCCTATATAATTGGCATTAAAAAGTGCTTTTACTGGGTTATCAACAACATTAAGTAGTAATGCTTTAAGAACCTCTACGACACCTCCAGGAGGTGTAACATTTTTAACACCTTCTGTTAGTGTTAATGTTACAGGGAATATAAAACTTGCTGCTACCGCCACAAATCCAGCCAAGAATGTTCCTAAAAGATACAAACCGATAACGGATTTTATATTGGTTTGATGACCACTCTTATGTTGAGATATAGCCGACATAACCAAGAAAAATACCAATATAGGTGCAATCGATTTCAAAGCTCCTACAAATAGCGATCCAAAAAGGATAATTGGTTTTGCTTGCTCAGGGATTGTTACGGCCAAGATAATACCTATAACCAAACCTATAATTATTTGTTTTACCAAACTGATTTGATTCCACTTACTCATTAGTTTTTTCATAATTTATTCCTCCTAATAGTTAAGGAGAGACGAAACAATACACAGCTATTTTAGCCATACTACTAACTTACTGTTTATTCTCCTACTTTGAACAATTGCAAGTAAAAACGATACAAAACAGATTCTATCACGGATTGCAACTCATGTAAAGTAAAGAATAGGTGTAATTTTTACCAACAAATAAGCAGTATAATCTGTCTTATGATACAAATAAACTACAGAATAATCATAAGTTTGATTATTCTGTAGTTTAAATATAACTTTAATAAAATAAAAACTATACCTTTAAAACATTTATTAAAACTTTCTCTTCTCCATATCGTTCTGATGTAATCGTGACCTTCGCATTTCCTGATGAACCAGTGGTTTTTATCCAAAAAACGCTTGACCCGCCTATTAAAGGAATGTGCTTTGGACCGATAATTTCTATTGGACCCTCTACATTTAAAAATATGGATTCATTGCTATAAAATAGTGTTTTACTGTTATCATCTTCTATACTAACTACAATACGTGTAACATCATAGGTTTCTTCTTCAACAAGAGTAGTTGCATCTGGAGAAACTTTCATATGCACAGTGCCTAATTGCGATTTTTTAACAGTCAGTACAGATTTTTCGTTAATATATCCTTCAAATTTATAAGTAGTTGCAGAATCTCCCCAATTACTCATGTATATACCATATAACTTATAAATATCTGAGAAACTTTTTTTATATTTAACTAATATAAGCCCCATTTTAATTTTATCGAATAATGTTATTCCAGACTCTCCGGTTTTTGAGAGCCTTATAAAACTTTTTTTAATAAAACTTGCATCTTTATGATTAAAATCTTCATTTTCATGTATTTGATTTCCAATATAATTATCTACTATAACTGGAGCATGGGGAAGTGATGGATATAATTCTTTTGCAGGATAAAAATTACCAATGAATAATTCATTTTTATATACCTTTACATAATTGCAATTGGTAAAAATATAAGTATCCCCAACTAGACCTGCTGGAAAATCACCAATTTCCATGGAATTTGCCACATGCATAACAGGCTTTTCATCTTGCATAGAACTATATACATAAGCTGCATATTTTTCAATTCTATACATGTCCATAACACCGTGATAACAGATTTTATCCCCACTTCCGAAATCTTTATGGGTATTGTAATCAAACATACACCAACCAATAGCACCCGAAATATCCTCGTTTTTATACATAGCTTCAAGTACATTTAAATGTCTCTTTGCCTGTTCAATCCGATGAGGTTCGCTATCATACTTTTTAGTTGGAAACATATGTCCATTATGCTCTGTAACCAGATAAGGCACCCGTTTTTGGGTAACCCTCTTCCTATGTTTTAGCCCTTTATTTTTACCTGTATGAGAAAAATCATTAAAGGTGTATACATCTTCTAATAATTGACTTCCTTCTATATATCTAACGCCGCCAGTAGGTCTAGTTTCATCCAAAGCATGAGCAATGGCATTGGTTTCTAAATATAATTCAGCGCAGTCTTTGGATTCATTTATCCTTACGCCCCAAATAAATACACTTGGGTGATTCCAATCTTTCATAATCATTTCTCGAACATTTTTCTTTGCAATACTGCGCCATTCATTGGAATCTCCAACATGCTGCCAGCCTGGAATTTCATCAAAAACTAAAAGGCCAAGTTCATCACATCTATCCATAAAATGATTGCTCTGAGGATAGTGACTTAATCTAACAGTATTCACCCCTAAACTATATTTTAATATTTCTGCATCTTTATACTGAGCACTTTTGGGCATTGCATAACCTACATATGGAAATGATTGGTGTCTATTAAGTCCTCTTAGCTTTATCTTTTTTCCATTTAAATATAATCCATCGTTTTTATAAGCAATTTCCCTAAATCCAAATCGTAGCGTTTGTTCATCTAATATTCTTTCTTTATTTCTTACTTTAATGTTTAGTTGATATAGATTAGGATTATTTATATCCCATAAATTCACGTTATCTACAGTCTCTATAATACTATATTTTTCCAAGTATTCCCCTTTAAGCTCCACTATTTTAGTGAATTCATGGCAAATACTATTTTTATACACTAGTGTAAATACTATTTCAAGAGAATTCGTAATTTTTTTGTAGTTTTCAATATAAAGCTCTATGTCTAAAAGTTTTTTATCCTGCAAAATATCTTTTGTTTTTATATGGCAATTTGCAATAGATATTTCACTTACATACTCTAGCCTTACCTCTCTATATATTCCACCATAGGTAAGATAATCTATCATAAAACCAAAAGGCGGAATTTCCTTTCTTTCGTGAGTATCAACATATATTACAAGTAGATTCTCTTGTTCATATTTTAGCACTTTTGTAATATCCAATTTAAAAGGCGTATATCCACCTTTATGCTCACCAACAAATTCGCCATTTACAAATATTTTTGCGTAAGCCATAACACCGTCAAAGTGAAGAAAAGCATATCTATTCATCATGTCCTTTGAGACATAAACCATTTTTCTATAACAACATTCAATTTGATACATATTTTCATCAAAGTTATTATAAGGTATTTCTACAGCTGAGTGCGGTATGTTTACTTTTCCAAAAATGTATCCATTTTCATCACCTGAAATCATTCTTTCATCAAATTTAGGGCAAAACTCCCAATCAAAATTCAAATGTTCTATAATTGGTAAATTACTATTCATTAAAACGCCCCCATAATTAATTAGTTTTTCACTTCCTCTATATAGAATAACATCTTTTCAAATACAAAACATCCTAAGTCTAAAATTTGAACTTCTTAGCTATATTTGTTATACTGATTAAATGTGCTATAAATTTATAGTGGTATATTTACAAAAAATACATAGATCAAATACTAAAATAGTCACTACGTATATAATCTAAGGAGGAATAAATTTATGATTAAAAAAAACTTAAAGAAAATGGGTGTAATAGCTCTTAGTTTAGCGGTTTTAACTTTTGTAGGCTGTAGTAGCAGTAAAAATGCTAACAAATCTATTGGTGAGCAAATGGGTTACAAAATTACAGGCATAGATGCTGGTTCTGGCGAAATGGAATTTGCAGAGCAAGCTGTTAAAGAATATAACACAAATTATACTGTTCAAGCTAGCTCTGGCGCTGCTATGACACAAGCACTAGCAGATGCCTATGAAAATAAAGAACCAATAATAGTTACTGGTTGGTCTCCTCACTGGATGTTTTCTAAATATGACTTAAAATACTTAGACGACCCTAAGGGACTTTTCGGCGGCGTTGAGCACACAAGTACAGTTGTACGCAAAAACTTAAAGGAAAAAATGCCTAATGCTTATAAAATATTAGATCAATTTTATTGGACTCCAGAAAATTCTGAATCTGTTATGCTTGAAATTAATGATGGCGGAAACATAAAGAAAGTTGCAAGACAATGGGTTACTGACAATACAGATAAAGTAAGTAAGTGGACAGCAGGCGCAAAAAAAGTAGATGGAGATGCAATCAGGATTGCTTATGTTGCTTGGGATAGTGCAATTGCATCTACTAACGTAATTGGATCAGTACTTCAAGATATGGGTTACAAAGTTGATCTTGTACAAGTAGATGCAGGACCAATGTGGTCTGCAGTAGCTACTGGAGATGTAGATGCTATTGTTTCAGCTTGGCTACCGGGAACACACGCTAAATACTTAGCAGACTACAAAGATAAAGTTGAAGATCTAGGACCAAACCTAGAAGGAGCTAGAGTGGGTTTAGTTGTTCCTAAGTACATGGATATTAATTCTATAGAAGATTTAGCTAAATAAATTACTGATGTCTGTTGACTCAGAATTTAAAATAACAAGTAAAAAAGGGAGGATAAATCATCCCTTTTTTACTTGTCATCCTCAGAAGTATTCAATTGATTATTTATTAAATTAAGTCTATTTTCAAGATTAATTTTTTCTTGTGCAAGTAAATCTTTTTGGTTTATAGGATTAATTGAGTTATTAAAACCATTCATTCCTAAGCCGCCTCTTCTACCTGAATTTAAACCCATACCTAGGCCTCTAGTTCCTCCTACAGCATTAGTTACATTACAAAATCCCATACCTCTTCCTGTATTTGATCCCATTCCCATTGGACCTGTACCATCTCTTCTAGCCATGAAAACATCTCCTCTATTTTTAGTTTTGGGTATATGACAATAACTAATTTTGATCTATTCAAAAAAATATAGTTTTTTTATGAGAGCTATTTGTTTTTTCTAAGCAGTACTTTCAAGTGACCAAACACATCGAATGAAACGATTATTACCACTACCACTAGAGTAATATACATTGACTTTGTCCATACTGTTTCGATTTTAGAGGCGCGTGCACCAAGTTTTTCTGCTATTAAGTTCAAACGCCATAGGTCTGGATTATACACGAGCTGTGTAAATATGGCCACTCCTAATACATCTAATACTATGGATATAAAACGTGTTACAGACTGCCATTTTCTTATAATTAGCAGGTAAATATTTAGCAAAAGCGAGCCTATTAAGACTATATTTATCCATATCAAATAATGTTTAAAAATCACCATATTAAATATAGGGATAATTATTTGAGTGGACTCAAGTCCCTGAATTACTTGATTTATTGCAACCACACTGAGACATAAGAAAAATGTTTCAACAACCAGATCAAATTTTTTCACCCTTTGATGTGGCTGGATTGCTTTTTCTAATATGCTCAGAGACCAACCATTGTCTTTTGGTATTTTTTCTTTTGGACTATAGTATTGAATCGCTGCAAATATCAGTGTAATAAGCCCAATAGAAGATAATGAAGACTGCCAAATCTGAGATATGATCTTTAAATAAAGCTGAATACCCTCTTTGGCATTTGTTAAATGCATCATATTAGTTATTGTTATCCCTATTGCAGTACCAATAAGTGCAATTTTTAGAACCAACCAGTAGGTATCAATATAAGCTGCTCCAATTAAGACTCTAGGTTCATGCATATATGCCTCTGCAACTTTTCTAGGATGGCCCATTATTCTAATGGCTGTTTCAATTTCTTCATCTGTATATTCTTTTTTTCCGAAATTATCTTCAAGATAATCGTATAAATTGACTTCAATGTCCTTAAGCACTTCTATTTTTTCATAAGGCGGTAAGTACTTTCCTATTGTATAAAGATAGTTTGATATCATGGTGTGCCTCCTATTAGCTTTGACATAGTTTTCTCAAGCAATGTCCAATCCTTCATAAGCCTTTCTCTTACGTTTAAACCAAGTTCGCTAATTTTGTAGTAACGCCTTGGTCGATTTCCTTCAAGTTGCCATAAAGATTCTAATAAACCTTGTTTTTCAAGGCGCCTCATAAGTGGATAAAGTGTGTTTTGTTCCACTGACATCCCCTGCCTTGTAAGTTCCTCTATCAGTGAATAACCATACTGCTGCTGGTCCAGCTGTGTTAAAACCGCTAAAACCAAAGTCCCACGTTTCATTTCTTGCTGGATATTCTGAACTATGGATTCCATATCGGTCATGATACCAACTCCCTTAATTACATTATACTGTGTGTCACACAGTATTGTCAATATTATATTGTTTTTTATATAAAACTTTATAATGCGGAAAAGTGGCCAAAGATAAAAGCCTTACAAACTTAATGTTTGTAAGGCTTTTAGATTAGCACACGTCTTGTATTTTTCCTTCTAAATTTTTAATTTTTTCTCGATATACTTTAATTGCAAAGTACCCCGAAATTATTAAAGAAGCTCCTTCTGATATTGGAAAAGCTATCCATATCCCGGTTAATCCAATTGATTTGCTTAGAATAAATGCCAATGGTAATAAAATAATAATCTGTCTTGCAAAGGATATAATAAGGCTTACTTCTGCTTTACCAAGCGCTTGAAAAGCCACAGAGATAACTATTGCTACCCCTGAAAACACAAAACCTATACTTATAATTCTCAGACATTTAATTCCAATTACTTCCATCTGTGGTGTGCTGCTAAATAGCATAAGCAGCTGCCTCGGGAATATTACAAATACAGTTGTACCAAGAAGCATTATTACGCACGCAAATATACAACCATACTTGACAGTTTCCAGTACCCTATGCTTATTTTTAGCGCCATAATTATAGCCAACTATAGGCATGAGACCCTGTGTCAAACCGAATACAGGCATATATATAAAAGACTGTAATTTAAAGTATGCTCCAAATACTGCAACAGCAGTTCCAGAAAATCCTGCTAAAATCAAATTAATACCAGATATCATTATGGACCCCAACATTTGCATAAACATTGCAGGGACTCCAACTTTGAATATTTTACCTGTAATTTTACTACTATAATGAAATTTCTTTAAATTTAGTTTTAATCCATTTTTATTTCTAAGTACGAGTTTAATTGCATATAGCATAGCACATATCTGACCAATAACCGTTGCTATTGCTGCACCCTTTACACCTAATTTAGGGATAAATAACAATCCGAAAATGAGAATTGGATCTAGAACTATGTTGGTTATCGCACCTAATAACTGTATTCTCATAGAACTTAACATGTCACCAGTAGATCTCAAAATATTCATACACACTTCTGATATAATGCTACCAAATGAAAACAGCATAATAATCCTAGTATACTGTACTGCATATTTAATAACAACAGGGTCGTCAGTAAACAGTTTAGCAAATATTTCAGGTACAAATGTTGAACATATAGCAAGGATAATCCCTAGTATAATGCCTATTGCAAACCCATGTTCCGCAGTATTCACCGCATCATCTTTGTTCCCCTCACCCAGTTTTCTAGACATAAATGAGTTAATTCCAACGCCAAACCCCACAAATATTGATACTATTATAAGTTGAATTGGAAAAGCTATGGATAAAGCAGTAAGTGCCTGCTCGGATATTTTTGCTACAAACATACTGTCTACAACATTATATAGTGCTTGTACAATCATGGACAGCATTGCTGGCAATGACATTTTTATAATCAGCTTCTTTATATCCATATTACCTAGTTTATACATATTTTCTTTCATTGTTAGTTCTCCTTCGATGTCGTTATATTATCTACCATTTTGGCTAGCATACTTCTTATTGTTTCAATATCATCATTAGAAATGTTATTAGTGAGAATGTCTTCCCATGCTTCTAAGATTTCTATAATGCTAGGAAATATATCTTTTGCTTTATCTGTTAAATATATGCCCTTTTCCCGTTTATCACTTGCGCTAACTACTCTATTAACATAATTATTTTTTTCAAGATGGGTTATTATTTTTGTTATAGTGGCCTTATTAAATAAAAACAATTCATTTATTTGTGTTAGGTTAGCCCCCTTATCGTCCCTTAAAAATAATAATACTTCAGCTTGAACTTTATTTAGATTATATTTTTTTAGCTTAGCATCCACATAATTATTTGCATTTCTATATAATATTGAAATATTTCTTCCTATTATTTTTCGCATATTTTCTCCCCCTATAATAGTTGCACAAGAAACTATTATACATCATAATGGTTTCTTGTGCAACTATTATTTAAAGCAATATATATCACTAAAAAATCACGCTAGTATAAGCGTGATTTTTTATTAAATATATAATTTTCTATATTATTTTCTACCTTTTTTTGACCATATTTTTAAACCTATAAGAAGTCCAGTCCCAATGGTGGATGCAATTCCTGTATATAATGCTACTTTACCTTTGCTTGTTTTATTTTTGGGTGTTTTAACTGTCTTGTGATAATCTTCCATTAGGTTTTCATACTGTTTCTTGTTCATATTACCTATACCTATACCCATAACTGTACAATTCATGCCTGCAAAATAATTAATTTTTTCTGATATGTAACAGTTAAAAGCATGTATTTTCTGCGGCGTTGAACTTCCATCATTCCATAACTCAACTCCGAATAACTCTTCATATATAAATTGATGTTGGAAAACAACTAAAGAGTAATTGCCCACTTTTGAGTGATATATATTAATATATCCACTTTTTGCAATTTGATTGTCGATATTGCCTTTGTATAAAACTAAAACATTCTTAGATGAATTTTCGCCCTTAATTTTATCAAATAATTCGTTGCCATTAAATGATTGAAATAATTCAACAGTAGTTATATTATTCTTTACTAATGCAAGTTTGATTATTTCTATATATGAATCAATGTATTGTATATCTTCAGGAAGTTTATTTTTGTATTCATTTATTATATTTTGAGTTTTCTTATTAAATACACCATTTATAAATTCCACTTTTATACACCTCTTTCTTTCTAGTGAGTTTTATTAGTTTATCATATGTTACCCTATTTGTTTGTTTTACATAACATTTGTTTTTAAAAAATCTTCTTTCTACTAATAACCCTTTGATAATGCATTTTGAAGTAAATCTATCTTACCCGCAAGCACAGAAATATCACCATATTGTTTTTCAATAGAAGCCCGCGAAAATGTAAATGTGTCATCATATTTTGAATTATCTAATTTTCCATCAGACTGTGAATCACGAAATGCAAAGTTTACTTCATCAAGATTATCAATCATGCAAAATAAAACCAATGCATTTCTGCTCATATTAGAATAAGTCTCATTATCATGATCGACAATTGGCCACTCAAAGCTATGTGAAGTATGTTTTCTTGCTTCATAAAACACATTAAGTTTGTATGGTTTTTTTTCTGTTACCATTGATATATATTGTTGCTTAAAATAGCTATAAGGTACAGGCAGAGCGTTTACTATAATAGAAACCTTACTGTTATCCCCTAAATATGGTGTTTTATATTTTGAGATTCCAATTAAATCGTATGCTGGCATACCAACTTTTACAGCAAACCCATAACTAACTGTTCCTCTATCTTTAAAGTTTAATCGTAACGTATAAATATATTCACCCGCATCTTTTGGTGCAGTCATACCTAAATCCCCACCATTTACAAAGGATGATGGTACTGGTTTGTATAACTCTATGGACTTACCATCTTTATATATGGAAATCTCTTCAATTGAAAAATCATATTCTTTATCTTTTTTTGATTTTTGTGTTCTAATAACAAATTCTTGACTTGGTTTTATTAAAGTAGTGTTATCTAATTTATAATCAAAATTTTTAGGATCATCTGAGTCAGCCTGAATGGTTTCACCACTATATTTCCAAGAATAAGTACCCATAAGTGCTACTTTTACCTCTTGATCTTCTACATTTATATATATATCATGAGGGGTATTTTCCCCAGCCCCAACTCCTGCTCCTAAATATAATGCACCAAATATAAGACATCCTAGTAAAATCACCGAGAGAATTATTACCTTTTTTGATTTTTTACTATGGTTCATAATTGCTACTAACCTCTCTTTTAAGCCCTTTTTCTCGTCTAACATAGTTACCTGTAATGTACCAGTAGGATATTTATGCTGTGCTACAACAGATATTAATGTATCCCCATAATCTTGTTTTTCTGATGGACTAAGGTTTTTGATTACCGCTTCATCACAAGCTAGTTCGCAAGAATTATTAATATCCTTTTTAATAAATTGCATTAGTGGGTTAAACCAGTGGATTGATGTTGCTATCATTATTAGCCATTTCACTGCAATATCAAAACGTTTAAGATGTACAATTTCATGAAGCAAAATATTCTTAAGCTGAATTTCATTAAAATTAATGTCTGGAATGATAATACAAGGTCTTATAACTCCAATTAGCATTGGGGTGTTCAAAAATCGATTACGTACAAGCCTCACTTTGTTTCGTCCTTTAAGTAAAGTGACCAACATTTCTTTTTCTCTATTAGTAGCTGAAATATTTGACTGTTTTAGATATTTTAAAAATTTAGCATACCCTGTTAAGTTAACAGTAAGTGCGATTATTACGCCCATTAGCCAAAGGTATACACTATACTGGTTAAATAAATCTTTGAAATTCCTATCCTGCTTAGCCTCACTATTATAAAGACTATTGGATACATTTTCTTGAACATTAGGTAGTGTATTTGAATTAGATATATTTTGGGCTGTCCCCCCAACTGGTTGAACTTTACCTTGTGAAGTTTCTATCACTGGCATTTGGTTACCATAAAACAATCCATTCATAATACTTGTTTCAAAAGAAAATGGTAGTGTAAGCCTTAGGAGCACCACAATCCAAATGTAGTATTGTATAGACTTTGAAAGCTTGTGTTTAATAAATGGCTTCAATGTAAATATCAATATCGCAAGAACGCTGCCCGATAATGAAAGTGATAGCAATAGTTTAACTGTTTCATTCATCACTATTACCTACCTTAAATAAATTTCGTAGTTCCTCGATGTCAGTATCATCAAGTTTTTTACTTCCCAAAAGAGATGCTACAAGTTTTTTTGCACTGCCAGAATATAACCTATTAATTAAATTTTGTGTAGTATATTCGTTGTATTCTGCCTCACTAACTAAAGGCTTATAATAGAACATCTCTTTTTTAGTGGCTAAAACTACACCCTTATCGCACAGTCTGCGAAGTAATGTTTTTATTGTAGATGTTTCCCACTTACTTGTGTTCTCCAGTGTTCGTCTAATATCTGACATTGGGAGTTCATAGCCCGCTTCCCATAATACTCGCATAACTTCAACTTCTGAATTTGTTATTTTAGAAACCAATGTGTTCATATTCATTCCCCCTCTTGGGTTACCCGTGTAACCTTAAATATAGTTTACAGCCGTAACCTTTGCTTGTCAATAGATAATTTACATTTTGTGTCTTAGAGTGAATTCACTTTGAAGATTAGCTATCACAAATCAAAGGCTTTGTTGCAAATTTGCACAAACCACCCCTTTTGATGATTTACTGCCTTTGATAAAAATTATATTATTGCTATAGACACTCCAACACAAATTTTTAAATTAAAAGGAGATAGATTAATTATGGTAAATTATGAGAGAATTAAAACATTAAAACCTGAAGGAATTGAAAATAAAAAAGCATATCTAATTGGCGGAGGTATCGCTTCACTTGCGGCTGCTGAATACCTAATCCGTGATGGTCATATGGACGGTAAAAATATAACTATTTTAGAACAAAAAAATATTCTCGGTGGCTCTATGGACGGTGCTGGAAATGCAAAAGATGGATATGTTGCACTTGGCGGACGAGAAATGGAAGCGCATTATGAATGTATGTGGGATTTATTCGGGAAGGTGCCATCATTAGAAGAACCTGGACGAACTGTTTTAGATGAATTTAAAAAACTAAATGATAGTGATCCTAACTACTCTAACTGTCGTGCAATCGCTAACCGTGGAGAAAAACTTGATTTTTCAAGTCTTGGACTAGCAGAAAATCATGTTAAACAACTTACTAAATTATTTCTTGCTACAGAAGATTGTTTAGGAGCCGTTACTGTTGAACAATTTTTCGATGCTTCCTTCTTAAAAACTGATTTTTGGTTATATTGGAGAAGTATGTTTGCATTTGAAAATTGGCACGCTCTTGTTGAAATGAAACGTTATATGCATCGTTTTATGCATCTAATGCCAGGAATGAGTAAAATGAAAGGATTAGTTTTCACTAAATATAATCAATACGATTCAATGATTCTTCCACTAAAAAAATCGTTAGAGTCACAAGGAGTAGTATTTGATTTAAATACAAAAGTAACTGATTTAGATATAGATATAACTGCAGATAAAAAAACAGTTACTGGAATTCATTTAACTCGTAATGGAAAAAAAGAAGAACTTATTAAAACTACAGAAAATGATTTGGTATTCTTTACTAATGGATCTATGACTGAAAATGCTACACTTGGAAATATGGATAAAGCACCGGTACTCGATAGAAGCGAAGGTGCATGCTGGAGTCTATGGAAAAAAATAGCTACAAAAGATGCTTCATTCGGAAAACCAGAAGTATTCTGTAGTGATATTGATAAAACCACATGGGAATCATATACAATAACTGCTAAAGGCCCTAAAATGAGAAAACTTATGGAGAAATTTGCCGAAAGAGAGTTTGCTCCACATCAAACTGCAACAGGCGGAATAATAACAGTTAAAGACTCAAAATGGTTATTAAGTGTTACTGTTAATAGACAACCTCAATTTACCAATCAACCTGATGATGTTATAGTTATATGGGCATATGCTTTATTCCCTAACAATGAAGGTGATTTCATTAAAAAGAAAATGAGTGCTTGTACTGGTAGTGAATTATTACAAGAACTTTTATATCATTTAGGAATTGATGAAAAAGATATGCATGAATACATTGAAACATGTATAGTAATTCCTTCTATCATGCCTTATATTACAAGTCAATTTATGCCTCGCGAAAAAGGAGATAGACCACAAGTTGTACCTGCTGGTAGTTCAAACCTTGCATTTTTAGGTCAATTTGCAGAAGTTAAAGATGATTGTGTATTTACTGTTGAATATTCAGTTCGTTCTGCTATTATGGCTGTATATACTTTACTTGGACTTGAAAAAAATCCACCTGAAATATATGCTAGCCAATACGATATACGTGTCGTTGCTAATGCAATTAAAGCATTGAATAGTGGAAGACCACTACCTGCTGAAGGAATCATCAAAAAATTATTGTGCAATACAAGTTTAGAGGGCTTAATTTAAGTCTTAAAAATAAAAAGCTATGAAATATGAGTTTAAAAACTTAATTTCATAGCTTTTATATATATAATACTATTTTGGTATTTTAAATTCTAATAGTGCTTTATGGGTATCTCCAATTATTATTTTATTGAGATTATCAACAATTTGCTGTGGATTTTCTTTCATATTTTTTCTTATCCATTCAAGCAATAAGCCAACAAGCGCAACCTTATAAAAATTTACTACAAATTCCTTTTCTTTTTCAGACACTTCTTTGCCTAAGGTAATTTCATCTACAACATTTAAAACCAGGTTGTACACTGCACTATATAAGTGAGTTTCTAATTGGCCTCGACCAATAGAATTATAAGTATTTAGAACCATTTTTCGGTTTTCACTCAAATAATAAAACATCCTCAAAAAGCCCTGTTGCCATGTCTTATAGGTTATAGTTTCTTCCATTACGTTTCCAACTTCATTTTTAAAAATCCACTCTAAAAGTGCATAAATATCTTGAAAGTGATAATAGAATGTACGACGATTTACTTTACATTCCTTAACAATATCATTAATTGTGATTTTACCTAAAGGAGTAGTATTCATTAAACTTTTTAGTGATTGTGCTAAAGCTTGTTTTGTAATTTCTGACATACTTTTTTCCCTCCTTTTTCGACAATTATATATATATTATATTTTGAATATATTATTTAGTCAATATACTTAATTTACTTCGTCTAACCTAACAACTTTAAATTAAGTAAGAGCATTATTTAGATTTAAGCTTTGTTAGATAATATTGTTAAATTTTAAGTCGAATAATGCTTGTATTTCTCTAAAATAAGTCTATACTTGTTCTATATAACAAATCTTGCTATTATGTATAAATAATAAATCAAACTAAATGGAGGAAAATCAAATGGGAGAAAACACTAATTACAAGTCCAGTGAGCATAATTTTAAGTACAGAAAAATAGTGTATTATATACTGGGTATTATTGAAATTTTTTTCGCCTTTAGACTTATTTTCAAGCTTCTTGGGGCCAATCCTGGGAGCACATTTGTATCACTTATATATACAATTTCAGGAGCATTCCTTGCCCCCTTCAGCGAAATATTTAGAACAGCAGTAACTAAGGGTATAGAGACCAAATCAGTTTTAGAGCCTGCAACTATTATAGCTATGATTGTTTATGCACTTATTGCATATGGCATAGTAAAGTTAATTGAAATAGCCGGAATACATAAGGATAAAGAAGTAAAATAACAATAAAACCAGGAGAATAGTTATTGCTCCTGGTTTTACTGTACAGATTAATTAAAATATTCTATACCTGCTACAAGCTTATAGTTATAAACTGGAGGTAATTCTATGAATCACAAAATGGATATGTTACCAATTTTATCAGGAATACTTACATCATCAATCTTTGGTTTAAGTTTTTTATTTTCTAAAAAAGCGCTGAACATCGTAGAGCCTTTTACCTTACTATCTTTTCGCTTTCTTACTGCCTTTTTAATCATGTCCATTCTTATCATCTTCGGGGGTATAAAAATAAATTATAAAGGCAAAAACATAAAAAGTCTGCTTGCTCTTGGATTAACGCAACCAATCATCTATTTCATGTTTGAAACCTTTGGGATTAAATATTCTTCCTCATCCCAAGCTGGTCTAATGATTGCACTTATTCCTATATTTGTAACCGTTTTATCTGCTTACATTCTAAAGGAAATTCCATCAATAAAACAGTGTGGTTTTATATTTCTCTCTGTTAGTGGAGTAATACTGATTGTACTTATGAATGGATCAACCTCTTCTGGAAGTTTACTAGGTGTGTTTCTATTACTTGGAGCAGTGTTTTCTGCATCAGTGTTTAATATCCTGTCAAGGAAGTTCTCTAAAAAGTTCAGCTCTATGGAGCTAACTTACGCCATGATGGCAATGGGCGCAGTATTTTTCAATCTTGTTTCTATTTATAATCATTTAAGAGCTAACACATTAACCCAGTATTTCTCACCTTTAAAGAATAAAAGTTTTCTAATCTCCCTTTCATACTTAGGAATATTGTCTTCTATAATTGCATTCTTTTTAATTAACTTTACTTTATCTAAAATCGCGGCTTCAAAATCTGCAATTTTTGCTAACTTATCTACTATTGTTTCAATAATCGCTGGAGTTGTACTTCTTCATGAGAGTTTTAAATTATATCACCTTATTGGATCTGTATTAATATTAGTAGGCGTTTGGGGTACAAATTACTTTACATGTAGAGGGGTTCGCCCAATTGAATTATAAATATCATTTAGCTTAACCCATATTCCTTCATTTTTTCATCTATATATCTTTTTTCTAAAATTTTATCAAGTTCTTCTAGTAAATAACTATGTATATGATAACAATGGTAACAGTTATTTAATAGACGCGGTGTCATGGTATGATGAGAAAGATCTTTTAACAAATAAAAAATATAGTGTTTTAATGTATGAATTCCCCAATATTAAATCCGTACCAGATATTTAAAAGATAGAAATCATCAGTGCATATACGAATTTAACAAAAGCTTTTGATGCTAAAATAAAATGAACTATTAACAAAAAGCATTAAGGCACACCCCCGTTAAATCATTTAAAAAGAGCATTTCTGTATTATTCAGAAATGCTCTCCATAAATTTACCTGCTATTATGTAGTCGCTAATTAAATTTTTAACTACAGCTACTACAACTAGCACATTCACCATCTGTTTTATTCTCTAGTTCGATAGAAAAACCGTCTAAACCATTTTCCTCACCACATTTTATTACTAAATTTCCAAATTCATCATTAACACTCTTTGCTACTAATAATTTAATATCTCCAAATTTCTCAACATTGTCGTCTTCTTTTTGTTCATCCAGAACAAGATTAAACACAGGGCCACTTCAGCCATTACCTGTTAAGTTAATTCTTATTCGATCTGAAGTTACATTGTTTTCCTTAAGAAATTTTTCAAATTCCGTAAGGGCTAATTCACTCATATTTACAAAAGCCATTCTTATTACCTCTCTTTACATTTTATTTAATAATGATAGTAACTATTTTCATTACTAAATAACATATTAAATTAAAAATGAGAGTTTTGCAACAGTTACTTGTACATTAATTATGAATATTAAACAAGTAAAAACAATATTGTTTTTATTTAATTATACTGAAAAGATAAAGCTTGTAGATATTCCACCAACAAATACCAACGTCTTTACTATAACAATAAGGTTTATACTTAACATTCCAATTCTTTTAATATATTTTTAATTGCTTTGGTCTCCGATGAATATTGAAATGTTTCTATAATATTATTTTAATCTAATATACCTATTTAATACATAGAATATGTATTAGGTAATTATTCGTTTCTTCTATATTCCTAAAAATTACCATATAGTATCTTTTAAAAATTTCCATAAAAAAAGGTACTATTTAAAGTAACCCCTGCTCATATTTAAAATGTTGCTAGTATATCTTTGTTGACTTTTATATATAATATTTGTAGAATATAATAAAGTGGGTGATTAGAATTAAAGATATTTTTGAAGCATATAAAAACAATATATTATTTTGTATTATACTTATTATATCTTTGTGTATCTCTATAACTATTGGTGCTATTTCTATGTATTTTATCTCTTATCACACACAAAATATATGGTTGTCACGTCTTTCATGTGCTTTGATTTTCAGTATAGTTCCTTTCATTTGTTGTTCAATTTTTAACATAAAATATTCAAGGCAATTTAGAAATTCAATTTTAATATTTTTGAAAGCATCAATTTTCTGCTACTTGCCTATTTTTGTATTAGGATTTATAGTATCTTTAATTGTAAGCAGTAAATAAACATACCCTCTATTTTAGAATTGGTAATGCTTCTGCCCATTCTAATACTACTAATACACTTTTTAAGATGTCTTTTTGTAGTTCAACCTCATTTTCATATGACTTAGAATAAAAGTCTCTTCTGATTTCAGTTATATCTTTAAATGTCTCAAGAATGGTGTGTGCTTCATGATCAATTACATAGCCTTCTGGTAGAAATGGTAATTTTATACCCTCCCCAAATAAAATATAACTTTGTGGCAATTTCTCATATGTATGACCGCTACAACAATAAGTTGTTGTATAACCTTTCTGGTTTAATATCTTTATAATTACTATATACAGATCATCAATACTAACCAATTTACTACCACAATTGCCACAAGGAATCCTCCTTGAGAAACCATAAACTTTAAAGCAATTCAAGCATATTTTTTTCATCTATATCCCCCATTCACCTATTCAATATCTATGCTAAAACTCTTACGTCTAAAAGAACTGGTTTCTTCCATCCCCCCCTATAATTTCGAATATTTCTATTATATATTATAAGTTTTATATTAAATTTTATCAACTTATTATTAAATAAATATTACTACACCTAAATATTGCAACTGTAATAAACTCTAAAATTATACAATATTATATGATTAAAGCATGAATTATATGTTAATATAGGTACATAGGTATTTTAAAACTATAATTACATTTAAGGGGGGCATTATGGTGCATAATAAGCTTAAAAAAGAAAAGAATAATAGAAAAGGGATGTCAATTAAAACAAAAATATCAATTCTTATTGGCGCATTAGTAATTTTAAACATTGCTACAACTTCTGTTTTTACCTATACAATAGGTTCGCTTGTAGGTTTATTTTCAATATTACTTGGTATAATTGTATCAAATGTTATAATAAGTCCATTAATACAAATAACTTTACTTGTAGATAAAACTTCCAAATTAGATTTAAGTGATGATGCTATTACTGATAATTTAATTAAAAGAAATGATGAGTTTGGAAATATATTTAGAGATATAGTTAATATGAGAAAAACATTAAAAGATGTTGTAAAAGATTTAATTGAAACTTCGGAAAACATAAATAATAATACTGATATTGTTGAAAATCTTACGGATATATTAAAAATAAAAGCAGAAGAAAGCTCTTCTGAAACTGAAACACTATCAGCTGGAATGGAAGAGACAGCAGCTACAGCGCAGGAAATTTCTGCTTCTTCAGGTGAGATGAAAAATATGGTTAATAATATAGTAGATAAAGCCTCCGAGGGTACCAATATAGCTCAGAGCATTGTTAAAAAAGCAATTGGGATTACCATGGGAACTGAGGGGTCTAAAAAGGATACTGACAAAGTTTATAATGATATAAAGAATCAGTTAGAAGTTGCAATAGAGGGTTCAAAAGCGGTTGATGAAATACATGGTCTAGCAGCTTCAATACTTCATATAACAAGCCAAACAAATTTATTAGCACTAAATGCTGCTATAGAAGCTGCTAGGGCAGGAGAAGCAGGCAGAGGCTTTGCAGTAGTCGCAGATGAGGTTAGAAAGCTTGCAGAGCAATCGGGAGCTACAGCAGCTGATATTCAAAATGTAGTTAAAAATGTAAATTCTTCAGTAAAAAACTTATCTAAAAGCTCTACTAAAATGTTAGATTTTATGGATGAAGAAGTTTCACTTAATTATGAAATAATTATGGGTACTGGAAAAGAATATATGGATGATGCAGAGAATTTTAATAAGTTTATGAAAGAATTTGATGAAACGGCACAACATTTGAATAACTCAATAAACGGAATTTCAATTGCAATAGAGCAAGTAACCGGTACTGTTAGTGAAGGTGCAGAAGGCGTATTTAGCATTTCAGATAAAAGCATTGACATAGTAACCAAGATGGAAGAAATAAAAAATACTACTAGTGGTAATAAGGTTAGTGCTGAAAAATTAAAAGAAATAACATCAAAATTTAAAATTTGATAAAAAGCAGGGCTGAAAGGTTATTTCAGTCCTATTTTTTCGCCCATGAATACACAGGTTTATTTACTGCAACCTTAATAAATTTAAAATACTGACTTGCAATTTCCTTTAAGTTAACTCTTTTATTACACCAGGTCCTGTTCTCTAAATAAACTTGAAACAGCTTCATCATAATCATATAATCTTTCTGATTTCTTAATTTTTTTTGCATATTTTGCATTATTTGAAAACCCTTGAATCAAATAAGACCACAATTCTTTCATTTTAAACAAGACATTCCTATCTCCAAAGAGCATTCTTTTATAATCTTCATAAATTTTATCATGAAAATCTTTTAGTTGTTTTTTTTCTAGTTTACTCTCATTTGTAATGCCATTAATAAGTCCAGGATTTCTTAATAATCCCCTGCCAAACATTAAAGTGTCCACACTAGGGAAATCTGTCAAAAACTCCTCATGATCTTTTATTGTAAAAAGATCACCATTATAGCAAACAGGATTTTTACTTAAAATCAGCGCTTCCTTAAAAATTTTCAGATTAGGCTTATTTCTATAAAAATCTTTTTGAGTCCTTGGATGAATAATAAGCTCTTCTATAGGGTACTTGTTAAATATTTCTATTAAATCATAAATTTCTTCTGGTTGTTCTTTTCCTATTCTAGTTTTGATTGATATTTTTGTTATGGATTCGGAAAATATTTCATCTAAAAATACATCAAGTTCTTCTCGTTTTGAAAGGAATCCAGACCCTTTATTTTTTGAAACTACAGTTCCAGAAGGACATCCCAAATTTAAATTCACCTCATTATATCCTAGCATTTTTATTTTCTTTGAAGTATGGATAAAATCTTTTGCATTATTGGTTAGTAATTGTGGAATTAAAACTAATCCTTGGTTGTTCTCAGGCAAAATATCATTTAATTCTCTAGTTTTAAAACTTTCACTTTGATTTGCAACAATAAAAGGGGAAAAGTATTTATCTATATTATTAAAAAAAGCATTATGGGCATTTCTATAAACATACCCAGTCAAGCCTTCCATAGGTGCGAAATAAAATTTCATATTAAACCTCCATTATTCAAATTCTGTATCATAGTGTTTTATCAATACTTTTTTACTTCCTATTATATCATTTAAATAGACTCAAACGAGAAATTAATTAAACAACCTTGCCATCCTTAATGTTAATTATTGAAATTCAGATTAAAATTCTATATAATTGGAGCAGGACACAATGTAAGTGTTAGAAGAAGGAGGCATATCAATGTTAAAAAAATTCAATTTAGTTCTTATGTTACTATTTATTTTATCAATTATGTCTGGTTGTAATGTAATTAGTAAAGTTAACAATAAAAATATAAATAATAATTCATCACAGATAGATGATGCACAAGGCCATTCACAAGAAAATAACACACAAGGTTCAGAAATAAAACCTGATCCTAAACCAATAGATCCAATCATAGAGCAAATAGTAAAAATGACTATAGACGAAAAGATAGGACAAATGCTTATTGTCGGAATTGAGGGCTATGATTTAAACGAGAATACTAAAAGCCTCATAGAAAAATATAAAATTTCTGGGGTTATATTATTCTCAAATAATGTTCAAGATTCTAATCAACTACTTAATCTACTAAATTCATTAAAAAGTGAAAATCTAAAGAATAAAATCCCACTATTTTTATCTGTTGATGAAGAAGGTGGTAGAGTAACAAGAATGCCTAAAGAATTTAAAAAGTTCCCAACAAATAAAGCAATAGGAAAAATAAATGATACTGTGTTATCTAACAAAATAGGTAGTACTATTGCGCTAGAGATAGGTTCCTTTGGTTTCAATATGGACTTTGCACCGGTTCTTGATGTTAACAGTAATTCAAAGAATCCAGTTATAGGAAATAGGTCTTTCGGAGAAGATGTAAATATTGTAAGTAACCTCGGAATTCAAACTATGAAGGGAATTCAATCTGGAAATATTATATCTGTAGTGAAACATTTTCCTGGACATGGAGATACCTCTATAGATTCTCATTTGGGATTACCTTCTGTAAATAATGATTTAAAAAGGTTAAAGAGTTTAGAACTAATACCTTTTATAGCAGCGATAAAAAATAATGCGGATGCAGTAATGATTGCACATATACTTTTACCTAAGATAGATAGTGAAAATCCATCTTCATTGTCTAAAATAATTATTACTAATATTTTAAGAGGTGATCTTAATTTTAATGGCGTTATAATTACTGACGATATGACTATGGGTGCTATAGTAAAAAATTATAATATTGGAGAAGCTGCTGTTAAATCAGTAAAGGCTGGAACCGATATTGTACTAGTTTGCCACGGTTATGATAATGAAGTAACCGTAATTAATGCAATGAAAAACTCAATATCAAAGGGCGATATATCTGGTCAAAGAATAGACGAAAGTGTATATCGGATATTGAGTCTTAAACAAAAATATAATCTAAATGATGAAATTTTAAATTCCGTAAATGTTGAAGATATAAATAGTAAAATAAATAACTTATTAAACAAGAGATTTTAAAATTTAATGGGTATCCGCGATTACTCCTTTAACACTTATAATATTTTGATAATATGATAATATGGGTATACTTATGCCATATGCTTTAATCTCGTATTTTCTATTAATTATAATTCCCCAATACAAATCTTCAGAATGAATTTTAAATTCTAATAAACTGTTAGTATTTTTAAATATCCTTATGTTTCCATTTTCCGTTTGTGTATAAATTAAATAAGTATCGATATTATCACGTTTTATTACTCGTTTATTTGCAATAGTTACTATATAAGTACTTCTAATAAAATGTGGAAATAAGATACTTACACCTATCATCACAATAACTATAATTATTATTTTTTTAATTTTAAATTTTGGAAAATTTATTCTTTTAAATTTGTAGTCAATATTCCCAATCATAATATCTCCTTTATTTTAATTAATCCACTTACTTTAATTGTTATTCTTTTTCCTGACTATTAGAATATAATACAGATAAATATTTTCTAAATTCTAATATTTATTTTAAACATAATAGTAAACTATTTTTACATTAATCTATATAGATTAATGTAAAAGATGATATAATTATGCTAGTTATAAATAATTAACAAATGTGAAAAGAGGAATAATATGGAGGGTAAACAAGTTTTAGAAATTGCACTTTCTGCGGGTCAAATGCTAATGAGTAATGGTGCTGAAACTTACAGAGTTGAAGAAACAATTGAAAGAATATGTAATTCCTATAGTTTAGAATGTGAATGTATAGTAACAACTAACGGTGTTTTTGTTTCTGTTTTAGATGTAAATAATGAAAAGGTGACTTCACTAAAAAAAATCAGATCAACACATTTAGATTTGTATAGAATAGAACTTATCAATTCTTTTTCAAGAAGTATTAAAAATAATCCTATAAGCTATGAGGATGCTGTGAAAATACTTAAAGATATAGACAATGCACCCTTTTTTACTTTTCCAGTAAGACTTATAGCCGCAAGTATGACTTCATTTGTTTATTCACTGTTTTTTAAGGGGACAATCTATGAAGCAACAGTTTCAGGAGTAATAAGTATCGGCATTTATTTTATGTTAGAAAAGCTTTCTAAGGTTGGATCCTTTCAATTTTTTAAATTTTTCTTCTCAGGTCTTATTATAGGATCTGTAAGTTTGATGGTTGAAAATGTATTTCCATTTATTAATAAAGGAAATTCCATCACAGGTGCAATAATGATATTATTACCTGGAGTAGCACTTGCTAATGGCATTAAGGATATTATTTATGGTCAATTCACAGCAGGAATGTCTAAATTTGGTGAAGCAATGCTTGTTATAACTGCAGTAGGCGCAGGAATTGGTATAGCATTAACACTTGGGGTAGGTGTAAAACTATGATAAAACAAATTATTTTGGCATTTCTTGGGAGTATATTTCCTGTGATTCTTTTTAATATTGATAGAAAAAAGATAATATGGGCTGGTTTTTGTGGAGCAATTGGCTGGGCAACATACCTTCCCATTTATAACTTACAACATAGCGTTGGTATGGCATCTTTTGTAGGAGCTATAGCTGTAGGTATATATAGTGAATTTATGGCAAGAAAACTTAAGACCCCGGCTATTCAGTTTTCAATACCTGGAATATTCCCACTGGTACCTGGCCTAACTGCATATAAAACCATTAACTGTATAGTAGAGCAAAACTACTCAGCAGCATATTCTAATGGAATACACGTTATAGTTGCAGCTGGTTCAATTGCATTTGGTATAATGTTATCTATAACAACTTTTCGTTTTATATCAAAGTTAACCTTTATTAATAAGTATTATAATAATCATCGTGGTATAGATAATAATGTTACATAATGAAAATACAATAGGTAAGAAATCTTTACAATGGGGGCTCCATTATGAAAGTAGAGGGTTTTAATGCACACTACAAGCATGTTGTTTTAAAACATGCTTTGAAAAAAAATAACGTTTCACTGACATGTGAATTATTTGGAATTTCAAGAACCACATATTACAATTGGAACAGGGCTTATGAAAAGCATGGTATGATTGGCCTAGAAGTCAAAGAGCCAAAAAAACCTGAAATGCCCAATAAAGTAAATAAAACTATTGAATATGAAATTTTATCTCATATTCAAAAATTCCCTACAGATGGGCCCAAAAGAATTTACTATGAGCTAAGGGCGGAAGGAATTAATATCGGGGATTCTGGCATTTACAATGTTTTAAAGAGACACCATCTTGAAACGAAAATTAAACGGATAGAATATTCTAAGAACAAAGCTCTTCATGTAAGCATGAAACAGAAAAATAAGAAATTAACAACCTGTTTTAAAAACACAGACGAAACTTACCCAGGATATTTGGTGCTTCAACGAATGGATTTTATAGGCACATTTGATGGTATTGGTAAAATATATCAATACAGTCTTTATGACACTTATTCAAAATGGGGTTCCGTAAAACTATATAATAAAAAGCAAGATATTAATATTTGGTACTATTTCGAACTAAAACTTGTGTACTTAATGAATACTTTAAATTTAAACATTGAGCATTTAATTACTGAAAAAACAAAAGAATTTTTACCCTATTTCGTTAAAGGCGACAATTATAAGAAAATTATAGAAGATTGCCACATTGACCATAGGTTCATTGTGCCTAAAAAAAATACGATCTTGGATACTATGGGTGATTTTAATGAATTTTTAATAAAAGATTTTTATAATAAAATTGCAACGGACAAGAACCTTAACTCGTTTATTAAGGTTGAACATGCGTTGCACAAATTTATAAGACATTACAATTTTTCAAGAGTAATATCTAGTGGCAGTAATGTAGGAAAAGTGCCTGCTAAAGTTATGCTTGAAAAAGCTATCCGTAATAATGTAGATCTAGATACCTTGCCACTTTGGATTTTGGCTTTACTGAGTCCCCCTAAAGAAGGTGATAAAGTTGAATAAAATGGACCAAAATATTGCTATTATTGGAGGAGGACTTTCTGGGCTTATATTCGCAGAAGGTTTACAACGAAAAGGTTATAAGAATGTTACTGTTTTTGAAAAAGACAATCGGGTGGGTGGCAAATTGTATACGATTTGGTATAAAGGTAAGTCATATGAATTTGGTGCTCTCTTTTGTTTGCCTTGTCAGACACATCTAAAAACTCTTATGAAAAGGTTTAATATCAAAATTGATGGTCCCAGGTTATCGCGTATTAATTATGATACAAATGGCAATAAAATTATGCAAATACCCTTAGATGTACTGGGCGATTTTGTCCAAGAACTCCATAGACTTCCAGATGTTTTGGCGAAATATAAATCGTTAGAAAAAGTTAACATCCATAATGTAGAGACCCCACTTATGCTTCCTTTTTCAAAGTGGTGTGATATAAATCAGTTACTGGTTTTAAAATCAGTTTATTCGCATTATTTCACCAGTTATGGACTAGGAGATATAGACGTTGTACCTGCACTTTATGTTCTTAGGATATTAAATTATGATAATTTAATGTCTTTTATGGAATTGCCTGAATTCAGCACGTGGAAAAAGGGTGTTAGCATACTTGTTGAATGCTTAAAGCGAGAAATTAAAAATATTAGATTAGATCAAAACGTAGCAAAAATTTCCTTATCAAAGAACGATAAATTATGTGTTCACACTGATTTTAATGTGCTTGAATTTGATCGAGTAGTTATCACCTCCCCTTTAAATACATTTTCAGATTTTTATGATGGGGATCATGAAATGAAAAAATTTTTAAGTTCTATAAAATATGAAGATTTTAACCTTTACGCTTTCATAGCGGAAAAGGTGCCAAAAGGATGCGGTTGTGTGCTAGAAAACTTATCTATGAAAAACAGAGGCCATATCATATTGTGGAATTCTAGATGGGATTCATGTGACCCAGAAGAGTTAGTTATAGTTTATGCTTATAACAATCCAGAAAACTCTAAAGCTGAATCTCTAAAAATTATTGAAAGTGATTTGTTAAAACTTAACATTAAGAGTCCAAGGCTCTATCAGTTTAAGCGTTGGCAACATTCTCCTTATGTAGATACAAGTGTTCTACAAAAAGGATTCTATGAAAAAATGGAATCCATGCAAGGAATAAACAATATTTTTTTAGCTGGTGAAATCATGAGTACCGTATCAATGGAAAACTGTATTCAGTATTCCAACTATTTAATCAATAAATATTTTTAATGGTATAACAGTTACTTAATTGATTTTAAATCATTTAAGTAACTTTTTTATTTTCAAGTATAGTTTACACTTGTGTATGGAGTAATCTTTCTTATTATAGCTTAATACATGATTCATTCCATCTTCGCTATGTAAACTAGACTTGAAAGGTATAGTTGACAAACGTTGTAATTGCAAGTGTGTTACTTTTTTGACAATAATATTATTATTAAATATACTTAAATAACATTCACTTGGTAATAGTTGCTAAGCCGTTGTAAACGTTTTTTGTTTTCAAATAAAAAAGAGTGAAAACAGTTTAATGTAAAATAAAGGGGGGCTAAAAAATGTTTTTATTTGAATCAATACCTTGGTACTCTGTTTTGGCGTGGTTAGGGGTGGTTGCAGGCTTAATGCTTGCAAATGAGTTAACTCGTAGGAACAAATATTTATCCATTGCAACATATATAATATTACCTATTGTACTTACGTTTACGGTATGGAAATACACAGCAGCTGCCGGAACCAGCGTTGGATCTTGGTTCACTTGGGCAAAAGTCTATTCTTCATTGGCAGGAGTAGTTGGCTTTATGGCTCTTCGTCATATTAAAGCTTTGGACAAAAAAAAGTATCTATTAATATTTCCACCACTTATTCTATCAATTAACATTCTAGAGGCAGTTTTTCGCGAATTCCAATGCTATAACTTAAATGGTATGGTAGATGGTCTTATGATGAACGGCGGTCCTTGGAATATCATGAACGGTATTGCAGGTATTTTAAATATTATTACTATTTCCGGTTGGATGGCTATTTTCATTGGTAAAGATAAAAATAAGGATATGCTTTGGCCAGATCAAATTTGGTTCTGGATAATTGCCTATGACCTCTGGAACTTTGCTTATGTTTATAACTGTGTTTCCAATCACGCGTTCTATGCTGGTGCAGCACTTTTAGTTTCATGTACCATTCCAGCTTTCTTCATAAAGAAAGGTGCTTGGCTACAACATCGTGCACAAACCTTAGCTATCTGGATGATGTTTGTTATGTGTTTCCCGGTCTTTGTTGATAGTTCTAAATTTGCTGTTAAAACAACCAATAATGAAACAACTTTATTTATTGTAAGTGCTGTAGCTTTAGCTTTTAATGTTGGCGTATTTATATATCATTTCTATAAAGTATTTAAATACAAACGTAATCCTTTTAAACAAGATGTACACGTAGACCTAGCAGATCACAAATACATTGTGAAAAATAATAAAACAATAAATCTTTAGAGATAAAAAACACATTAAAATATAGGGGGATATGATATGGATACATTTAAAATTCTTGAGATCAAAAAAAGTGTTTTCGAAGACAATGATAGGCAGGCTGATTTACTTAGGGAAGAATTGAAAAGAGAAAAGACATTTTTACTCAATTTGATGTCATCACCAGGTTCGGGTAAAACGACAACTGTTTTAAGAACCATTGAAATGCTTAAAGATGAAATGAGTATTGGCGTTTTAGAAGCGGATATTGACTCAGATGTAGATGCTCATGCTGTTGCAAATACGGGTACAAAAGTAATCCAATTGCACACAGGTGGAATGTGTCATCTTGATGCAGATATGACCAAACAAGGACTACTTGGAATGGGCACAGACGGGATTGACTTTGTTATTTTAGAAAATGTAGGAAATTTGGTATGTCCAGCAGAATTTGATACTGGTGCATCAAAAAATGCCATGATTTTAAGTATACCAGAGGGAGATGACAAGCCTCTAAAATATCCCTTAATGTTTTCAATTGTTGATGTTTTATTAATTAACAAAATAGATGCAATGGACTATTTTGATTTTGATATAGAGGCAGTCAAAGAACGCGTAAAAAAATTGAATCCAAATATCAAGGTTATTCCAATCTCTGCTAAAACGGGTGAGGGAATTTCTGAGTGGGTGGATTGGATTCGAAGCGAAGTTAAAAGTTGGAAAATAAAATAGTATTATAGTAAAATTAAATATGGGGGGATATAAATGGTAAAAGAGAGAGTATTGGACCTTGCGAATAAGATTAGTAGAACAAAACGTGGTTCAAAATCAGAAATAAAACCAGAACATCCGGAATATAAAATTCTAGAACCTATTGTTACAGAAGAAATGGCAGAAGTAGGACTTTGTCTTGAATTACGTAAACCTAAAAGTGCAGAAGAAGTTGCAGCACTCTGTGGTAAGTCTGTAGAAGAAACTGCAAAACTTTTATGGGATATAGCTGTTGCCGGTGTTGCTTTTGTCAATAAAATTGATGGTGTTGATAAATACTGGATTGAAATTTGGGTTCCAGGCCATATGGAAATGATAGTTAACAATAAGGAAAACATTAAAAAGTATCCACAACTTGGCAATGCTTTTGATGAATACGGAAGAAGAAAAGGCCCAATGGGGGTAGGTGTTTTTCCAGTAGGCACAGGTCCTATGCGTGTTATACCTATTGAAACAGCCATTGAGGGTGAAACCAGAAGAGCATCCTATGAGGAAGTTTCCAAATATCTCAATGAAAATACTATTTTCTCAGTTTCCGATTGTGCTTGCCGCACATCAAGGGAAGCTATGGGAGAAGGTTGTGGTCACTTGAAAGAAGATATGTGTATTCAGATGGGACACGCTGCTGAATTCTACATCCGTACAGGTAGAGGCCGCGAAATTACTCGTGCGGAGGCTTTTGAAGTTATTAGAAAAGCCGAAGAAAATGGTTTGATGCATAGTATACCGAATACAGATGGCCCAGGAAAAACTCACGCCATTTGTAACTGCTGTGGTTGTTCCTGCTTCTCAATGAGAATTGCCGGTATGTACCTTAACAATGATATGATACGTTCAAATTATGTTTCACAAGTTGATAGTGATAAATGTGTTGGTTGTGGAGAGTGTGTTGAGGTTTGTCCTGTTAATGCACTAAAACTAGGTCAGAAATTATGTGCTAAAACACCAATTACTTCAAAGATACGAGAGGATTTTCCATCCAATACAGAATGGGGTCCAGACAAATACAACCCAGATTATCGTACCAATAAACAGAATGTTGTTGAAACCGGTACAAGTCCTTGTAAAACAGAGTGTCCAGCTCACATATCTGTTCAAGGATATATTAAGCTTGCCTCCCAAGGAAAGTATAAAGAAGCACTTGAACTTATCAAGCACGAAAATCCTTTTCCAGCAGTATGCGGACGTATCTGCCCTAGAAAATGTGAAGATGCCTGTACAAGAGGTGATATTGATGATGCGGTTGCTATAGATGAAATAAAAAAATTCATTGCAGAACAGGACTTAAACGTATATAATCGCTATATACCAAAGCTTAAACATGAATACGGAAAGAAAATTGCAATTATTGGTGCTGGCCCTTCAGGTCTATCTTGTGCTTACTACTTAGCTATTGATGGTTATAAGGTAACCGTGTTTGAAAAACAAAAATCACTAGGTGGTATGTTAACACTTGGAATACCATCTTATAGGTTAGAAAAAGAAGTAATAAACGCAGAAATTGATGTTTTGAGAGAACTGGGTGTTAAATTCAAGACAGGCATTGAAGTAGGCCTAGATGTTAGCCTTAAAGATCTTAGAAACGATGGATATGAAGCATTCTATCTTGCGATTGGTGCTCAGGCAGGCAGGAACCTTGGTATCCAGGGTGAAGATGCAAAGGGCGTTATTACAGGTGTTGATTTTCTGCGAGATGTAAACCTTGGTAATGACATAAAACTTGATGGAAACGTAGTTGTAATTGGTGGGGGTAACGTGGCTATTGACGTTGCAAGAACAGCTACAAGAGTTGGCTCCTCAAAAGTTGACATGTTCTGCCTTGAAAGCCGAAAAGAAATGCCAGCACTTGAAGAAGAAATTGAAGATGCAATGTCAGAAGATATTGGTATAAACAATTCTTGGGGTCCAAAACAAATTCTTCATGAAAATGGACATGTATGCGGTATAGAATTCAAAAAATGTCTTTCAGTTTTCGATAATAATGGAAAGTTTAGTCCTAAATTTGATGAAAACAAAACTATGATTGTTAAGACAAACCATGTTCTTATTTCAGTAGGACAAGGAATAGATTGGGGAAAATTATTAGAAAATAGTAAAATAGAATTAAACCCAAATAAAACAATTAAAGCAGATTCGTTTACACTACAGACAGGAGATCTAGATGTATTTGCAGGTGGAGATGCCATGACAGGTCCTAAGTTTGCTATCGATGCTATTGCTATGGGTAAAGAAGGTGCAATTTCAATTCATCGTTACGTTCACCCTGGACAAAGCTTAATTCTAGGTCGTAACAATCGAGAGTTTCATGCCCTCGATAAAGAAAACTTGACTCTTGAAAGCTATGATCGTATGCCTAGACAAAGAGCACTTCACGTAGACGGAAAGAAATCAAAAGAAACCTTTAAAGATTTACGCACTACATTTACCGAAGAGCAAATGAAGAAAGAATCAGAACGTTGCCTTGGATGCGGTGTTACAACTGTAGATGAATACTTGTGTGTAGGTTGCGGTGCATGTACAACTAGATGCAAATTTGATGCTATTTCACTTATCAGAAAATATGACGCAAAAAGCGTACCTCTTGAAAAACTTAAACCAGTAATTCTTAAAAGTATGATTACGCGTAAAGGTAGAATTGCAGGTAGAAAAGCAACCAAATTTGTAGGTAGAATTTTAAAGCTAAGTAAAGCTAAATAGCAATTTTAAGAAATAAGGAAGTGATTAAATTTGCATGAACTAGGCGTCGTATTTGAAGTCATTAAGACCGTTGAAGCTTTCGCAGAAAAGAATGGATTAACAAAATTCGATAAATTGGTTCTCCAAATCGGCGAGCTCTCATCGATGATTCCAAAATATATTGAAGCGTGTTACCCCGCAGCAGTGGATGGTACTTTATTTCAAACTATGAAATTAGAAATTGAAATATTACCTGGCAATGCTATTTGCAAAAAATGTAGTAAGGTTTTTAATGTGATAAAAAATAATCAAATATGTCCAAACTGCGGAAGTAAAGACTCAAATTTATTAAGCGGAAGAGAATTTATGATTAAGGAAATTGTCGCCTGTTAGATTGAGACTCAAAAGTAGCCACTTAAACACCTCTTTTGGGTACTATTATAACCCAAAAGAGGTATTTAACTTATGAGATATAGCTACTCTCGCGATTTTCCTTTTCAAAAGGAGGATTCATTATGAAAAATAAGTCAACTAAACAATTGATATTATCAGGTTTATTTATTGCTATTGGAATTGTATTACCAATAATATTTCATTCCATTGGCGGAGGATCCATGTTTTTACCCATGCATATCCCAGTACTTATTGCAGGATTTTTTCTGAGTATACCCTATGCGTTATCAGTAGGCGCATTAACTACATTATTAAGTTCTTTATTAACAGGAATGCCCCCGGTATTTCCAGTACTTCCCTTTATGATAGTTGAACTAGCCACATATGGAGTTATAGTTAGCTTGCTTTATAGAAAATACAATATGAATGTCTATGTTTCACTAATCATTAGTATGATATGCGGTAGAATTATGGCAGGGTTAGTAGTATGGTCACTAGCAACATTTTTTATGGCAAAACTACCTAGCCCTATGATTTTTATAACAGCTTCAGTCACTAAAAGTATCCCTGGCATCGTTATTCAACTTATCTTTATACCTGTGATTGTAATGGCAGTGAATAAAAATAGAAGGAAAATTTAAATACAAAAATAGTGTAGGAGGTTTCAAATGAAATCACAGAAAGAATATTTCAATGATGCAGCAAACTCTTGGGATGAAACATGCATACATGATATGAAAAAAGTAGAGTATATCCTGGACTTAGTTGAAATACAAGCAGGTAGCCATATTTTAGATGTAGGTACAGGGACAGGCATACTTATCCCTTTCCTATCTCAAATAGTCACTCAATCAGGTCACATTAAAGCAATCGATGTGTCAGAAAAGATGTTAGAAATAGCTCAGCAAAAAAACAATTATAATAATGTAGTCTTTGTATGTAGTGATGTACTTGAAAATAAAGGCGATGAAGTGTGTTATGATCACATCATCTGCTATTCTATGTTTCCTCATTTTCAACATAAAAAAGAAGCAGTAGAAAAGCTTTCAGAAAAATTAAAAATAGGTGGAAAACTCACCATCTGCCATTCCCAAAGCAGAGATTCAATCAACAATCTACATAAAAGTTCAGACGATGCCGTTAAAGAAGATAATTTACCTACAATAAAAATCATAAAACAGTATTTTTTAGAAGCAGGTTTAAAAGTTGTTAAGGAAATTGACAATGAAGAAATGTTTATAATTGCAGGTGTTAAATAATATTAGAATATCCTTTGTTTAATCTCATATAAATTTATCTGCTATGATAACAAACAACAGGAGTACCTGTCTCTATATTGTCAAATACTGTTTTTGCTACATTGTATGGTGAATTTATACAACCATGGGATCCGCCCGTCTTATACAAATCCCCCCCAAACTTACCTCGCCAGCTTGCATCATGAATTCCTATTCCCTTATTAAAAGGCATCCAATAATTCACAGGAGCGGCGTAGTTTTCCCCTTTAAGGGTTGCATTTCTTTCTTTATAATTGATCTTATAAACGCCTACCGGTGTTCTAGTTTTCTCAGATCCATCATTACCTGTGACAACATCCCCTTGTGTAATCAGCTCTCCATTTTTATAAAACCATAGGTGTTGCGTTGAAAGATCTATTTCTACATAGGTATTTCCAATATCATCCTTGCCATGAGCTAATGCGGTTTGATAATATTCAGGTTCTTTTTCTATAGATTTCCCTTCCTTTACGCTTGAAATTAAATATTGGATTTCTTTAACCTTATTAATGGCCCAACCATAAGTACCACCACCAATATTAATTACCTTTCCTGATGATGAAACAAAATTTCTTGTGTCAGCAACTGTATTGTATTGACTTGCAAGTACGTCCATATAAATTTCAACTTGTTTTTCATCAAATGTGATTTCACTATTCTCATCAACTGTAAACCATTTATTTATTATAGAACCATCTAAAATTTCTCTATCATCTCCAAAAGTATAGGTAATCTTTGAAGATACATATTTGTTAAGCATGTCCCTTGTGGCAACTACCTTTGGAGATTCCGAAGTATATTGTGGCTTAACATAGTAATTTATTAACTCCAAATCTATTGTTGTCTCGCCCGTGTTCACTGCGTCTAACGCATAATTATATAAAATGTCTTTATTACCCCTGTTTCCAATGACTTCATCCACAATCACATAGCCATTATTTGTATACTTATAGCTAGCATTTGTAGGTTCAATTATCTTACTACTATCAAAACAAGATAGCTTCTCCACTCGCTTTTTCAATAAATTTTTATCATATTTAATTTCTGCTATCATTTTAGAATCTTTTGTATTAAAAACTGCTGAAATCCATTTAAAAGGATTCTGTTTATCTTTAAACTCCTTAAAATCACCATTAACATTATACTTTAAGCCAATTTCTTCACCTCTAATGTGTTCAACTATACCGCCTCGTTCTTTTATGTTTAACTTATATTTTTGAATCTCAGAAGCCATT
This sequence comes from Clostridium sp., assembly GCF_050717635.1. Taxonomy (GTDB): domain Bacteria; phylum Bacillota; class Clostridia; order Clostridiales; family Clostridiaceae; genus Clostridium_AD. Next base: position 162,286 of record NZ_JBOITO010000002.1, on the reverse strand, counting down.
TGTTCATTTACATCCTCTACAATTCTACCTGAAACACTAATTCTATTTATTTCAGAACCAAAATAGAAATGATTCATAAAATATATTGCTATCCCAAAGTATATGATAAGCAAAGTAGACATAGAAATTATAATACCTAAAACAATTTTATTTTGCTTTTTCATTGACTTTATTGTTGATTTTCCTACCTCAGTTTCCATAATTGCACCTCCTCTTATACCTTTTCAAAAAAACTAACTACTAACCTCCAAATTAATATAGCACTGAATAGCAAGGTATGTTTTGTTCTCTTATGTATCTATTATACTAAAGGTGTTCTTGTAAGAAAAGGTATAGATTGTTAATAAATAAAAAAGATAACAAAAACACTTTATCCTTATATATTAAGAATAAAGTGTTTTTTAAATATTAGCAGGAAGAAACTGCTGCTCCTCTAATAACAAAACCTTTTTCGAACCAGCTGTTTGCATAGTCTACAACCGTATTACGTACTTTTTCTTCCAAGTTAGAATTATATACAACTGTAATTCCCTGTGATTCTATAACAATATCATTTTGATTCTTTAACTCATCCAGAGTTAATTGTAGTCTCGGTCCCCCTCAACCAGATCCTCCAAATGAAATTCTAAGCATAGTGGTTTTAGGATTATTCTGTTGCAAAATAGTCTCTTTAAGTTTCTCTGCTGCTATCTCAGATACTTGTATCATTTTATTTTCAACTCCCCTTACATATTAGTCATTTGACAAGTTTCTATTTCCTCATATTTATCTCTTTTAGCGTTTTTTATACCCCCATGAGGTATATGTTAATCTTTCTATCTCTCAATGTCAATACTAGATTTATTTATATTATTATAATTTCACTTGTAAAAACATCAGATTTTCATCATTATTTAAACCGTTAATATGGTATAATAGATTGAGAGAAATTAATGTTTAAATAGCAGAAAATTTTTTTTATCAAAAGTAATTAAAAAATTTATAGATAACCGTAAGTTTATGTTATGATATTAAAGGACGTAAAAATAAACGGAAGTTATTGTTCATATAAATTGGCTTCTAAAAAAATAAGTATCTATTGAGAAAGAGAGGTGTTCTCTGATGAAAAAGAAATCAAATATTGCTATTTTGGCTATAATTCTTGTTATTATCGCAGTATCTTTATTTTTTAAAACAGATCAGACGTCAACAAATATTAATTTTACTCAGTTCCAAAGCGATTGGACAAATAATAATATAAAGAGCTTCGTGGTGGAAGATGATCAAAGGTCAGTTTCGGGAACTTTAAAAAACGGAACTACATATAATACGATTGTTCCGGCCGCTAGATTAAATCAGTTCATTGAAGCTAATCCAAAAGGCTCCAATGTTCAAGAAACATACCTAAAACCATCCGATTTTGAAATGTGGTTGCAGGTTTTGCCTAATGTATTATTTGTATTAATGCTTGTAGGATTTGGATTTATATTCCTGAAGCGGTCAAAGGGTGCCGGTGGAAGCGGTGGTGTAATGAATTTTGGTAAAAGTAAAGCAAAACTATCCGATCCTAATGCTAAAAAAGTTAGTTTTACTGATGTTGCAGGAGCAGATGAAGAAAAAGCTGAGCTTGCAGAGATAGTCGATTTTCTAAAACAGCCTAAAAGATATATGGATATGGGCGCTCGCATACCAAAGGGAGTTTTACTAATAGGGCCTCCAGGAACTGGTAAGACACTTCTTGCAAGAGCTATTTCAGGAGAAGCCGGAGTACCATTTTTCAGCATCTCAGGTTCGGATTTTGTAGAAATGTTTGTAGGCGTTGGAGCTTCTAGAGTACGTGATTTATTTGAGCAAGCAAAAAAGAACTCACCTTGCATAATTTTTATAGATGAAATTGACGCTGTTGGAAGACAAAGAGGTGCCGGCGTTGGTGGAGGAAATGATGAACGTGAACAAACATTAAACCAACTGCTAGTTGAGATGGATGGATTTGGGGAAAATGAAGGAATAATAATGATTGCAGCTACAAATAGAGCTGATGTACTTGACCCAGCACTACTAAGACCAGGTAGATTCGACAGACAAATACTTGTTGGTTTACCTGATTCTAAAGGTAGAGAAGAAATTTTAGCAGTCCATTCAAAAAATAAACATCTTGACCCAGAAGTTAAACTTAACGTGCTTGCTAAAAGGACACCTGGATTTACAGGCGCAGACATTGAGAACTTAATGAATGAATCGGCACTTTTAACTGTACGAAAAGATAAAAAGCTTATAGGAATGGATGAACTTGAAGAAGCAGTTACAAGAATAATTGCCGGACCTGAAAAGAAAAGCAGAGTGATAATCGAAGCAGATAGAAGGCTTACCGCATATCATGAAGCAGGCCATGCAATTGTAATGAATTTACTTCCAATGTCAGATCCTGTTCACCAGATAAGTATAGTTCCAAGAGGAAGGGCTGGTGGATATACTATGCGTCTTCCAGATGAAGACAGTTCGTATATGTCGAAGTCAAGACTAGAAGAAGAAATTGTGGGCCTACTAGGTGGAAGAGTCGCTGAAAAACTAGTTATTGGGGATATAAGTACTGGCGCAAGCAACGATATCGAGAGAGCAACTACAATTGCAAGAAAGATGATAATGGATTACGGTATGAGTGACACTATTGGTCCAATTGCATTTGGTTCAGGTAGCTCTGATGAGGTATTCCTTGGAAGAGACATGGGTAAAAGTAAAAGCTTTAGTGAAGAAACTTTAAACAAAATAGACGTAGAAATAAAAAAACTTATAGATGAAGCATATCAAAAAGCTTTGACAATTTTAACTGCAAATAGAAGTAAACTTAATGCTGTTGCAGAAGAGCTTTTAGTACGTGAGAAGCTTGAAGCAGTTGATTTCCAAGAAATATTTGCAAGAAGCTAATAAAAAAATCACAGGTTACCTAAACCTGTGATTTTTTTATTATTATTAACTCCATATATCAGCTTCTTTACTTTTTGAGCGATTAATCCTAGAAAAATCAACTTTTGAGAAAACATAAGTTGACAATAGTAAAAATACGAGTCCGAAAATGAGTACAATAGCCATGCTGATAGGAGGCGTAATTACAAAACTACCTATTTTAAAAGCAAGTTGTTCTGCTACCATTTGACTCGTTGTTAATGATGTCTTTTCCAGTATAATTGTTCTAAAAAATGCTGTTGTATACGTCATTGGATTGAGATACGCAATATATTGTAATGTTTTTGGCAACATTGAAAGCGGTATATATGCGCCACAAAGGAACGTCATAGGCATTGTAATGGCCGTTACTACAATTTGAAATGTTTGAGAATTCTTAACCAGAGCCGCTAAAAATAGTCCTAACCCCGAAAATACAAGTCCAACTACAACCATAACAATAATTACTGCAAATGGTGTTATCCAAGATGTAAACTGAAGCCCTATAAAATAACCAATTAATAAAATAATAATACCTTGCATAGTTGCTATTGTTGCTGCTGATAATAGCTGACCTGCGGCAATCTGGATTCGCTTAACTGGGCTTACTAACACTTCCTTCATAAATCCCGAAACTATATCTTCAATGGTACTTGTTGCGATGGTTAGTGATGTTTGGAAGACAGTGGTTATCACAATACCCGCCAACATATAGTTTACTGGATTTTGAATATTGTCATTTTTAAATATGGAACTAAACACATATAAAAAGAAGAATGGCATGATAATAGTGAAAACTAATTGAACACGATTGCGAACAAAAATTTTAATGTTTCTAAACCATAATGCTACTATAATATCCATAATTTTATCACTTCCTTATATCTTTTCCGGTAATTTCTAAGAATACATCATTCAATGTACCTTTTTTAATTTCCAAATCTGTTATCGCTGCTTTCTGCTCACTTAATATCTCCATAAGTTTTGGTATACTATCAACTTCAATGGAATAATAACCTGTTTTTTTCTTGTAAATAAACCCTGCCGCATCTAGCAATATCTCCAGCCCTTGCTCGTCAACGGTTGTAATATTTGCTCTATCCTTTGTATATTGCTGTTTTAAACGATATGGAGTGTCTATCGCAACTATTTTTCCTGCATCCATAATGGCAACTTTACTACAAATCTCTGCCTCCTCCATGTAATGTGTTGTTAGAAAAATAGTAATATTCTTCTCCTTTTGAAGCTTTACAATATAATCCCACATGTGAGCCCTTGTTTGAGGATCAAGTCCTGTGGTTGGCTCATCTAAAAATAATACTTTTGGGTAGTGGAGGAGTGATCTAGCTATTTCCACACGCCGTTTCATCCCACCGGACAGACTACTTACCATTGCTTTTTTCCAATCCAGTAAATCCACTAAATTTAAAACAAATTGGATACGCTCAGTGGATTCGCTTTTAGGAATACCATAAAAATGACAATGCATAATTAAATTTTCCAGAACGGTCATTTTATTATCCAATGTTGGTTCCTGGAAAACAACCCCAATGACACTTCTAACCGCATCCTTTTCATTTGAAACGTCTTTACCATCAATTATTAGGGTTCCTGAGGTCTTATCGAATATGGTACACAGTGTATTGATGGTTGTGCTTTTACCGGCCCCATTCGGCCCTAAAAACGCGAATATGCTTCCTTCTTCTACCTCAAAAGTCACATTGTCAACTGCTGTAAACTTATCATACTTCTTTACAAAATCCCGAACTTCTATTATATTTTTCATGGTATCTCCCCTTTGAACTGTTTTCTAGCTTTGTGCTATGGCAGTCTAAATACAACATAATCCCTTCAAATTCCATACAACCACTTCCTTAGTTATTGATACGTTTATTATATATCATTTAATAATTGTTATCAATTGCTTTTTTTAACTATTAGTAAACTCGCTTCGCTGATACCTGCTATGAATAGATTTGCTTAGATGACTCTTAATCATTGAAACTTTTTTTATTTTCAAGTACAGTTTACACTTGTGTGCACAGTAATCTTTCTTATAATCTCTTAATACACATTTATTTCATATTTAGTGTGCAAACTATGCTCCAAATAGAAAGTTTACAAACGTTGACATTGCAAGTGTGTTACTTTTTTGACAATAATATCATTTTTAAATATACTTAAAATGACTAAAGCGAATAATTTATTAAGGTTTCAAGGCAACAATATGTGATTGTAAACGATTATTTATTTCCAAATGAAAATATTAAATACATATTTATGATGAACTAAAGGGGGCTATGATACGGAACTAATAGTTGCAGCATAGTTAAACTTAATATGCGGGGGGTAATATTTATGGTAAACAAAAAATTATTGGAACTTGCAAATAAAATTAGTAGGGTAAAGAGTGGTTCAAAAGGAGAAATTAAGCCAGAATATCCGGAATATAAAATTCTAGAACCTGTTGTTACAGATGAAATGGCTGACGTAGCACTTTGTCTTGAATTGCGTAAACCACAGAGTGCAGAAGAAGTTGCGGCTCTCTGTGGTAAATCTGTAGAGGAAACAGCTAAACTCTTATGGGATTTGGCCATTGCCGGTGTTTGCCTAGTTGGGGAAAAAGAAGGCGTAGATAAATACTGGTTTGAGATTTGGGTTCCAGGACACATGGAAATGATAGTTAATCACCCGGACAAGAAAAGCGTTAAAGACTTTCAGCAAGCTGCGGAGGCTTTCGAGGCCTACGGAAGAAAAAAAGCACCGGCTACTGCAGGTATTTTTACTGTAGGAACAGGACCAATGCGTGTAATACCTATCGAAACATCTATTCAAGGAGAAACCAAAAGAGCCTCCTACGAGGAAATTTCCAAATATCTTAATGAAAATACTATTTTCTCAGTTTCCGATTGTTCTTGCCGTACATCAAGAGAAGCTATGGGAGAAGGTTGCGGTCACTTGAAGGAAGATATGTGCATTCAGCTGGGACACGCTGCTGAATACTATATCCGTACAGGCAGAGGTCGTGCAATTACTAGGGAAGAAGCTTTTGAGATAATTAGAAGGGCCGAGGCAAATGGTTTGATGCATCAAATACCAAATACAGATGGTCCAGGAAAAACTCACGCAATTTGTAACTGCTGCGGTTGTTCATGTTTTGCCACTAGAATTGCTGGAATGTTCCTTAACAATGATATGATACGTTCAAATTATGTTTCACAAATAGATAAAGATAAATGTGTTGCTTGTGGAGAATGTGTTGAGATTTGTCCTGTTAATGCCTTAAAATTAGGTCAAAATTTATGTACTAAAACTCCTATTATAGAAAAAAAGAGAGTGGATTTTCCATCTAATACAGATTGGGGTCCAGAAAAATGGAATGTTGATCATCGTATCAATAGACAAAATGTTGTTGAAACTGGTACAAGTCCTTGTAAAACAGGGTGTCCAGCTCATATTTCCGTTCAAGGTTATATTAAGCTAGCTTCTCAAGGAAAATATACAGAAGCACTTGAACTGATTAAACACGAAAATCCATTTCCAGCAGTATGCGGACGTATATGTCCAAGAAAATGTGAAGATGAATGTACAAGAGCTGATATTGATGATGCCGTCGCTGTAGATGAAATCAAAAAATTCATTGCAGAGCAAGAGTTAAACATGAAAAATCGTTATGTACCAACACTTAGACATGAATACGGCAAGAAAATTGCCATTGTGGGTGCTGGTCCTTCAGGATTGTCTTGTGCTTTCTACTTAGCTATTGACGGTTATAAGGTAACAGTATTTGAAAAACAAAAGGCACTTGGTGGTATGCTTACACTTGGAATCCCATCATATAGATTGGAAAAAGAAGTAATTAATGCAGAAATCGATATATTGAGAGAATTAGGCGTTGAGTTCAAGACAAGTGTTGAAGTGGGCAAGGATGTCACCCTTAAAGAACTTAGAACTGAAGGATATGAAGCATTCTATCTTGCAATCGGTGCTCAAGCAGGTAGAAATCTAGGTATCCAGGGTGAAGATTCAGAAGGTGTAATTACGGGTGTTGATTTTCTTCGTGAAGTAAACCTTGGTAATGAAATGAAACTTGAAGGAACCGTAGTTGTAATCGGTGGTGGTAATGTTGCCATCGACGTTGCAAGAACAGCTACAAGAGTAGGAGCTTCACAGGTTGAAATGTTCTGCCTTGAGAGTGAAAAAGAAATGCCAGCCCTTCAAGAAGAAATTGACGAGGCATTGTCAGAAGATATTGGCATCAACAATTCTTGGGGTCCAAAACGAATTCTAGAGGAAAATGGACGCGTAGTAGGTATAGAGTTCAAAAAATGTCTTTCAGTTTTCGACAAGAATGGAAGATTTAGTCCTGTATTTGATGAAAATGAAACTAAGATTGTTAAGACAAAACATGTTCTGATTTCAGTAGGACAAGGAATAGACTTAGGCAAGTTGCTCGAAAACAGCAAAGTAGAATTAAACCCAAACAAGACAATAAAAGCAGATTCCTTTACTCTTCAGACAGGAGAGCCAGATGTATTTGCAGGTGGAGATGCAATGACAGGTCCTAAGTTTGCTATCGATGCTATTGCTATGGGTAAAGAAGGTGCAATTTCAATCCATCGTTATGTTCACCCAGGGCAAAGCTTAATTATCGGTCGTGACAGGAGAGATTATCATGCACTTGATAAACAGAACTTGACTCTCGAAAGCTATGATCGTATGCCGAGACAAAGACCACTTCACGTGGATGGAAAGAAATCAAAAGAAACCTTTAAGGATTTAAGAACTACATTTACAGAAGAGCAAATGAAGAAGGAAGCAGAACGTTGCCTTGGCTGCGGTGCTACAACTAGAGATGAATACATGTGTATAGGCTGCGGTGCATGTACAACCAGATGTAAGTTCGATGCTATTACACTTGTGAGAAAATATGACGAGGCAGGCTACCCCATTGAAAAGCTTAAACCAGTAATTCTTAAAAATATGATTGTGCGTAAAGGTAGAATTACAATTAGAAAGGCCAACAAATTTGTAGCTGGAATTTTTATAACTGGTAAATCTAAATAATTTTTTAAAGAAACCCCCTTTTGGTTCTTAAATGACCAAAAGGGGGTTTTAATGAACTGATCTGTCTCTAAATCTCAGTCCAAAATCCTTTATTATCTTTACGTCAAGGTGGCAGTATAAATGTCTTTTTTCCCAACCACAATAATCAATATCTTCTTTAATCTCTCTTTTTCCAGCTCATTTTGAACCATCTTACTTGCTTCATACCTTTGGAGTTGTTTTAGCCCATGTTCCTTTACTTTCTCCAAAGTATTTCTGTCACTTTCTTTTATATATTTTAATTCTATAATCCATTGAAATTTAGTTATGTCTTTAAACTGAATTTTTCTTCTTAGCATTAAATCTACATAGCCATTGCTCATTTCATCTTCACTTTTTACAAAATAAGTACTATCTACACCCAGCAAGGTAAGAAACATCATCTTTACATTTTTCTCATCCATTTGTATTAGATCTCTATTTGATAAATCTTCTAATATACCTTTTACAATTTCTATCTAATGTGTAGTTCCTTGTTATGTTAAATCCACTAGTTAAATCATCTAGCATTATAGGACTTACACCTGTCATAAATATCCTTGCAAAGTTATCTGCGGTGGCATCTTCTAATGCTTTATAGAAAACTTTTACAAATCCCTCACCATGTAGTATCCCTTTGTAAGTATTTTGTGCCTTCTAATTCACTTTATTTCCATAAACGTGGATGCTCACCATTAAAGCAGTGATAATCATACCTACTCTTCTATAAGCTCTTTAAGGTCTTTTTTATCTTAATGAAACTTTTAGCTGCAACTATTTACTCGAATTTTTATAATACTAAATTTGAGATTATTACTTAACTTTTACAAACATTATATCTTTGTCCATCTAATATTACAATATTTTCTTGTTACATCTCTTTTAGAAGTAAAATAAGAATAAATCCACGTAATATTGGAGTTTACAATTACTTTTTAATTTTGTCACTAGAATGACACATATAATTGTTATTATAAGCGAATAGAAGGTGATTGATTTTTTTTAATTAGAGTCCCCCTTTAATTAGATATAAATTTATATAAGCCCTTAAAAGAACTGATAAATTTAATGTGTACCCTATGGGTACATTTTAAACTAATCGGTTCTTTTTTTATAACTTTTTATTAGTTTTTACCTAAAAGAAGTTTTTATTGCTTCTTTTATTATTCTAGGCTTCCTCTTATAAGGCGTTACCGGGCAAATCTTTTTATCTCTTACATCAAATAACGTATATATGGCAGTTCTTGCTGCTCGGACAGAGTATTCTTCTGTAAATACCATATCTTCTGGCATTTCAACAAATTGACTAATCATAGCAAAATTCGTTGAGCCTTTTGGAACAACATTTGGACGGTCAGTTATCTTACGGGGTTGGAATTGTGCATCTATATATGGCATCATACATGGAATTACATTAATTACTGTCTCCATAATTTCCTCTTGCTTCTCCTCCATATGCAAGTGATGTAGAAGTTCTATTAGCATTTCCTCACCTGTACAATCACGCATTGGTTTCTTTACAAAATCACCAATTTTATCAGTGTATATGCTATATCCCCATAACATAGTTGTATCAATAGGCTGATTCTTAAAATGTGGTTGAGCTGCAACAACTATGCTCAATAACCAATTAGAATCCTTAAAAGTCATTAATGCACCACTGCCTGGGATATTAGTAGAGAATTTTTCAATTAAGTTTAAGAATTTATTTCCCTTACAAGTCACAGTGAAGCTTTCCCAGTTAGTTTCATTAGGATGTCCAAAAAACGGCTCTGGATTTCCAAGTCCTCTCTTCTTTTTAGCTATTTTCGACCAAAGTTCACCAGAGATTGGCTTCTCACCATTATATTCTGCTGGTGTGTGCATATCACCAAGAGTCGCACAATCAGTCATGCATCCATTTGTCATAATACAAACATCTCCATCATTTAATTCAATAACTCTTTCACTCTCATTTTCATCTAAATGTATTGCCTTTACTGTAATTTCATCTCCTGAACTAAAATCTAAATCAGTTACAGTTGCATTCATACTAAAATCAACTCCAAATTTATCTAAGTGAGCTTTTAATGGAAGAATAACAGATTCATATTGATTGTAGGGAGTACGTGTAACACCCTCTAACGTTTCAATACGAGAAAATTCAAAAATCATACGTTCCATGTAGCGCTTAAACTCAAAAAGACTGGACCACTTTTGGAAAGCAAAGGTTGTCTGCCACATATACCAAAAATTAGTTTCAAAGAAATGTGGTGTATTGCTAAACCACTCCTCAATAGTCTTATTATCAAGTTTTTCTTCTGATGTAATCATAAGTTTACCAAGAGTTATTCGATCAATATTGTTAAATCCCATACTAGTAACATCTAAAATCGCCCCATCTTTATCAATTAAACGTGCTTGTGCATGTGTTGGATGCAGGTGATCAAAATTAAGAATTTCTTCTTTAACACTTTTACCTAGCATATCTAGTGATGGTATATCTGAAAATAGTTCCCAAAAATTTTCATAGGTTTCTTCATTTAACATTCTACCACCACGGCATACATAACCATTTATGGCATCCCCTGCGCCATCATTACTACCTCCTAGAATTTTCATTCCTTCAATAATATGAATATTTTCACCTTTAAATTTACAATCTCGTACAAGATAAGCAGCCCCAGCTAAGGAAGCTAGCCCTCCACCGACGAAGTAAACCTGTCTATCTTTATTCTCTCTATTTTGAGGTAAATTTTTTGTTGCTTTAGATCTATCGCTAAATTTCTTTACACCAATAGTTGCTACAGCCGCTGCTCCAGCTATTGCTCCTAGAGCAAGTACTACGTTTATATTGTTTTTGTTCGATTTCTTACTCATGTAACATTCCTCCATTTTTTTATTAATAATAAACTCTTATCTGCTATTATAACCCAAGTAAAATCATTTGTATTTACACACTTTTGTGTATTTGTCTAAAAAACGTAAAAGGTGCCACCCACGTGGCAAGTGGCATGCTAATGATAATCATTCTAAATCTTTCAAAAACATAAAAAGCTTAATTTAAAACCTCCACAAACATACTTTTATTACCTTTGCATATCTATTCTAGATACCCTGGCACCTTATACTAAAATTTATGTTTTAATTAGTACATAAATAAACTATAATATAGTAAACACTTGTATAAATTCCATTAAATTCTTCTCTATGTAAATCAACATTATGCTGATTATACACCAATGAAAGGAGCTAACAAACAATGAGGATGACTAAAATAGTATGTACCTTAGGACCTGCAGTAGATGATGATATTTTATTAGAACAATTAATTCTTGGAGGTATGGATGTAGCAAGATTAAATTTTTCTCATGGTACTCACGCAGAACAAAAGACAAGAGTAGATAGAGTGAAAAAAGTTAGAGAAAAACTAAATATTCCAGTTCCATTATTGCTTGATACTAAGGGACCGGAAATTAGATTAGGTAAATTTGAAAAAGGTGAAGTAATATTAGAGGAGAACAATGAGTTTGTACTTGTAAATGAAAATATTTTAGGAACAGAAGCTAGATCAACTATTACTCATAAGGAACTCTATAAAGCTGTTAAGATTGGCACAAGAATATTAATAAATGATGGTCTTGTAGCAATGGAAGTACAAGATGTTGTGGGCAAGGACATCCATTGCAAAATATTAAATGGTGGTGCCGTAAGTAATAACAAAGGTGTAAATATTCCTGAAACAGATACCCATTTACCTGCAATAACAGAGCAGGATATTAAAGACCTAAAGTTTGCGGTAGAAAATGAATTTGATTTTATAGCTTGTTCTTTTGTAAGAAAGGCTTCAAATGTAATTGAAGTGAGAGAAATATTAAAGAAATATGGTGGACAAGATATAATGATTATTTCAAAGATTGAAAATAGAGAAGGTGTAAATAATTTTGATGAGATATTAAAAGTTTCAGATGGCATTATGGTAGCTAGAGGAGATTTAGGGGTGGAAATACCCACTGAGGAAGTTCCAATTGTTCAAAAAATGATAATCAAAAAATGCTATGAGAGTGGTAAACCAGTAATAACAGCAACTCAAATGCTAGATTCAATGATTAAAAATCCACGACCTACTAGAGCTGAATCTAGTGATGTAGCAAATGCTGTATATGATGGAACTAGTGCAGTTATGCTTTCAGGTGAAACTGCTGTTGGTATATATCCAGTTGAAAGTGTTGAAATTATGGTTAAGATTGCTCAAACGGCAGAAAAATCTATTGATTATGGAAGTAAATTTACTGCAATGCGATTTAATATGGTGGAAAATGTTACTAACGCCATAAGCTATGCAACCTGTGCTATTGCACTGCAATTAAAGGCAGCTGCAATAATTTCTGAAACTAAATCCGGACAAACAGCTAAAATGATTTCTAGATTTAGGGCGTATTGTCCCATAATAGCAACTACCTCTAACCCAAGAGTTCAAAGACAGTTATGTATTTCATGGGGTGTAATTCCATTACTAGTTAGAGAAGCTTTAAATGTTGAAGAAATGTTTGACATTGGCGTTGAGAAAGCTTTAGAAATTAATTTACTTAAGCAAGGAGATACGATTGTAATAACGGCTGGAGGCCCAGTCGGGGTAGTTGGAACAACTAATCTATTAAAAGTTCTAACAGTAGGCGCTATAGCAGATTAATCCATAAAAATAAAAACTTTCCACTTACTATTTAATAGTAAGTGGAAAGTTTTATTACTTCACCTCTAATTGATTTCTCTCGTATAAATTTACAACACTATACAATGTTAGTTTTTAAGATTAATATTCTCTAAATATTACAATATAATGTTAATATAAGTTAATTTATCTATAGCAGGAGGAAAACATCGTGAAAATATTACCAAAGAAAAGTTATATCTTATTGGCAATTAGTTTAGTTATTATTATCTGTTGCATAGGAATGTACAATTATAGAAAGCCACTTACTTTCAATAAAACATTAAATGCAACAATTCGACCAAACCCAAATCATGACCCCGGTGCGGTTATGATATTAAGAAAAACTACTGTCGAAATAAATGCTAAAATGTACAGAGGATTATATGCTGGAATATTCGATAATAAAATTAATTAACTTTTATCTATTAAAGAATTTAAATTTTTATTATCCAACCCCATTTTCAATATCTACTGCATTAAATGGTTCTACCCATGCATCCATTAAACAATGGCTTTTATTCTTTTATCTTTAAGTTCTATTGAAACATCTGCTGCTGCTCCTGCAGTAGAATGTCCTAAAAGTCCTATCCTTGATAAATCAAACTTCCCTTTAAAATTTGAACTGCATTAAATTTTTCAAGTTTATTTAAAGTTAAATTCACATTCAATGTCAAAAGACTCAGTACCAATCTTATACACCTTTTACAAGTAAAACTATAAATATAATGTTAAGCAAAAATATAAAGCCATCAAATAATCTCATTTGATTTCAATTATGTCACTGGCTCTCCATAAATTGGGACTACTCTTGTCCAGCCTTTCATTTTTCCATATTTAAGATATTTATCATAATACTCAAGCTCTGCATTAAGGAAATCCCTCCATAACTTACGCAATGGTTCGTTCCTAATAGTCTCAATGATTGCTCTGAGATGAGCATCCAAGGCAGATAATTGCCAGCTTAAAATAATTCGGTACATAAACCTATCAGTAATCATTTCAGGATCTATAGGCGTAGTTACTGGTAGTGCCGATCTGTTAGGTAACGGTATATTAAGCTTTAATGCTAGATTCTCAAGCTTTTTAACTTGCTTGTTATAAACATACAGCCCATGTTGAAGTATTACCTTAAACTCAGTATCATGAGCAAACCCCGCAAATATACCTATGAGTTCAATTTGTTCATATCTCATAACAATATGATCCCAAATATGAAATGCTTCTGAAGTGGAAAGCTGCTCTTTCTCCTGAACAATAGCAGTCTTGTAAGTAGGATAAGTCTCCTCCCAACCTTTCAATTTACCAAACTTATAAAGGATATTAAAATCATCAAAATGGATTTTTAAATCTTGTATGATAGTATGTCTTAAATTATCATTGGTACTGGTTGTACGCACTGCATGATTAAGAGACATCAGCTGTGCTACAAGGTCATGGTACATTTTTTTATAGATATAGTCATCTGTTATATTATTCAGCCGAGTTGCAAACTTCACGTCTACAGGAGGTCTGTTTGGCATTATGATACGAAAATGTTCTCCTAATGTCTCTAAATTATCTATTTGATTTTCAAAGTTTTTCTGGAATCCATTTAGGATTACTTCCCAACCTACGTCATGAACAAAGTTCTTAAATAGTTGAACTGTTTGAGTGCTAACATATCTTGCTCTTAGAAGACTATATATATTAAATGCCTCCTGGATATCTATAACGTCTTCTCTCTTCTTAACTTTTTTAATTAATGAAGTTATATCCAATACTTTCACCCCTCAATTATAAATATTATCATTAGTATGTGCCTAACAACTTTTACATATACCCTAAGGGATGAAATACTATTAACTTATTATGCTCCTATTATGTAGCTGCTGCAACTTCCTTATGACCTTGTTTTACTTCGGCTAGCAGCCTATTATTTTTCAATAATAGCTCGTCCTCATTTTTTTTAGATTTAGTAATATCTACAAAAGTGATGACCACACCATCAATTTTGCTCTCTAACGTGTGGTAAGGCCTAATGCACGCGTTAAACCAACTCCCATTGTGAGACATAACCTGCTTATCAACAGCAATCAGCGTACGTTGCACCTCCCTAACATCCGCTGCTAGTTCAGGATAAATAAGATCTGACGCGATATCAGTAATAGGCCTGCCCATATCACTCAAAATCAACCTAGAGACTAAAGTCATTTGATTTGTGAAGTGTTTAACGAGTAAATTTTTATCCAAAAACAAGGTGGCAATTTTCGTGCTGTCCATTAGATTATTCATATCGTTTGTGACTAGTTCCATGCCGTCTAACTTTGACTGGAGCCTCCAATTTATCGTCTTTAGCTCTTCATTCGAGGACTGTACTTCTTCCTTAGTTGTGGTCAGCTCCTCATTTGTCGATTGGAGTTCTTCGTTGCATGACTGCAATTCCTCATTACTTGATTTAAATTCTTCTTGGGATATCTGCATTTCTGCACCAGCAACTTGCCACATTTGGCGAGTTTGTAGTAATTCTTGCTGAAGTTCCTTCTCCCGCGTATTACCGGTAGGCGTTTGTTTGTCTGTGCTGGTTGTGTTGTTTGTTTTATCAGCCTCAGTTTTTGTCACGTCGGTTAAAATTATCATTACCAATCCACGCAGTTCCTCCGGCTCACTGAGCGGATTTACTGAGATATCAACCATAAGAGTTCCCCCTTCGTTCATCACAAGAGCCCCTTTGGAAGTAACCTCCTTATTTTGCTGAACAGCCTTATAGAAAGCGTCATTCAGTTTATAATTTAGCCCTTCTCGGGCCATGGCAAAAATATTCCAATTAACCTTACCAGCAGCAGGTTCCAGGTATTTGCCCGTTCTCCCGGTAATATAGAGGATATCACCTTTACCGTTGACGAGCACTGTGGAAGGTGAATATTTTTGTAAAATCAGTTTATCCGCCATAGACTGCATGTTCTGAACATCATTGGCCGGTTGATTCACTTCAGCCTGATACGGTTCAAAAGAGTTGGGAAATTCTATAGGTTCTGTCTGAATTAGAGGCCTCAGCCTCTGATAAATTCTCGATTTAAGATCAAGTGGTTTAAAGAGATCAGTGAAGTTACCAACCGACTCCGCACTTCCTAAGAACAAAAATCCGCCACTATTAAGACTATAGTGAAAAAGAGGAATAATCTTCTTTTGAATTTGTGGTGTCAGATAGATAAGTACGTTCCGACAGATCATTATATCGACCTTTGTAAATGGGGGATCTTTAATCATATTTTGCTGAGCAAAAATGACCATATCTCGAATTTCCTTATTAACCTGATATCCTTTATCCACCTTTACGAAATACCTATCCAGGCGCTGGATAGAGATATCTTTAGAAATATTAATCGAGAAGATCCCCTCCCGGGCTTTATCAATAGCCTCACTATCAAGATCAGTGGCAAAAATCTGGACAGAATGGTCTTTTCCATCTTTGGAAAGCTTTAACTTATCCATCACCTCTTTGAAAACAATAGCTAAGGAGTAAGCCTCTTCCCCGGTGGAACATCCAGATATCCAAATTCGTACCGTATCAGTGGGTGCTCGCTGATCTAAGAGTGCTGGTATAACTTTTTCCTTTAGAAGTTGCCATTCTGCTTGCTCGCGAAAGAAACTGGTAACCCCAATCAAAAATTCTTTAAAGATAAAATTCAGTTCACTGGGATTATCGTTCAAAAAATCAACATAGGATTCTATATTGTCAATTTGATGTATACCCATACATCGTTCAATCCTACGTTCTATAGTACTTCTTTTATATGAAGAAAAATCATGACCTGTATGTGCTCGTATCATTACTATAATATTGTCGATGCAACTCTTGTTTTTATTTTCATTGTCCTTGTCAATCATAACAGTATTTGAATTGTTCTCAATATAGGAAATAATCTTTGAAGGCATTGTCTCTACGGTGGCTATAACTTCTGTTACCCCTTCCGAAATGACGTTGCTAGGCATGCCATCAAATTTAGCAGAGGACGGTTCTTGGATAAAAGTGCCTCCTCCTTCTTCCTTTATTTTCTTGAGTCCCGCAGTACCGTCGGCACCCATTCCCGAGAGTATGACACCAATACTCCTCTCACGTTTATCATCTGCTAGAGAGCTAAAGAGGAAATCAATGGGTAACCGCTTATTGTGGGGCTCAGTATAGTCAAAAATGTGTATCACATTATTCTTAATAGACATATTCTTGTCTGGTGGAATTACATAGACGTAGTTCGGCTGAACAGATACGTTCTCACTGGCCTGTACAACTTTCATACTAGTATCACTTTGAAGTAATTCCACCAAAATCTGCTTACTATTGTTTTCCATGTGCTGAACGATAACAAAAGCTAGGCCGCTATTTTCAGGCACATTACCGAGAAAAGCTGATATAGCCGCTAGTCCTCCTGCGGAAGCTCCTATGCCAATGATTGAAAAGTCTGTTTTTTCAGTATCCAATACCTCATTATCTTGCATAATACCCCTCCATTCACAAATTAATTCATACAACCTTTTTCTTCTTATTATAACAAATTATTTGCAAATAGAGTATAAATACTTATATTTTTTATCTAATTCAAGGAATAAATATCCGAAAACTCAATATGTATTCTCTCAATTCTTTCTTGTTCTCCTGATTCAATTATTTCATATGCATCGTTTTCATTGGGCTGGACTATTACCGGAAGAACAATAATAAACTCTGTTCCGATGCCGTATTCACTTGTCACTGAAATGCTGCCTCCATGCATTTCCACAAGGGATTTAACTATGGAAAGTCCAATACCACTTCCCTCCTGTTTGCGTGTAAGTGATCTATCAACCTGTCTAAATCGATCAAAAATAATATCTAATTTATCATTTGGAATGCCTATTCCTGTATCTTTTATAGATATATTAATATTTTCTCCTTTATCATACATATTTACTTTCATACATCCGCCTGGTTTTGTGAACTTTATTGAATTTGCAAGTAGATTTAGTATAGCCCTTTCAATCTTCTCTGGATCGCATGACACGGTGCATTCCTCTATATCAGTATCAAAAATAATATCAATGGATTTAGATTTGATATATTCGGCTACTGACATAGTAACACTCTCAACAATATCGACGATATTACAGTTCGAAAGCGTTAACTCAAAAAAACCTGCATCAAGTTTTGTAATATCAATCATATTATTAACTAGGCGTAATTGTCTGTAACAATTCTGTTTCATTATGTTACTATACTTTCTAAATTTTATATCTTTATCATTAAGATCACTATCCCTTTTAAAGGTATCCAAAAGCTGTAAGGCAGATAAAATTACATTTAGAGGCGTTCTAAGTTCATGAGAAAGATTACTAAAAAACTCCGTCTTTAGGTTTTCTGATATGATTGTTTCATCTAATAATTTTTTGTTTCTATACATCTCTGCTTCAGCCTTCTTACTCCTGTTTATATCCACAAGAGATAAAACAACTCCTTTAAGTAAATTTCCTTGTGTACAGTATGGCGAGCATTTCAATAAATACCAGTTACCATCTTTATTTCGGACTTCCTTTTCATACGACTTATGACTGTTTAATACTTCTCTTGCGCTTATATTTAATTCATCATTAATTATATTACTTGCTAAGTGATACATTGGACGCCCAATATCCCGTGCCTTAAGCTTTATCTCTTTTGTAATGCTGGGTGTGAATTTTCTTACACAAAGATACTCATCAAGAAAAATAGTTCCAATATCTGCACTGTTTAAATAGTTTGTCATATCATCATTTAAATCAGCCAATTCTTGATTCTTATATTGATATTGACTATTGATTTTTAGAAGTTCATCATTTGCTGATTTTAATTCTTCATTTGCAACCAATAGTTCTTCATTATAAACAAGTTGTTCCTCATTTGATGTTTGCAGGCATTCCTTGGTATACTGTAACTTCTCTTCAAGTTGTATAATTTTTTTATTTAACTTTTCTTCTGAATTATGCTTCTCCATATGTCCACTCTTAATAACATTATAGTTCTTATAATTCCTACCTATACTTGGCATTATATTTTTCATGATGCATACCTTCTTTAAAAATTATTTAAATAATGGTTTTAATCAAATATCACTCTATCTGATTATATTATACACTCTATCTGACTATAATATATTTATAATTCTACAAATATTCATAATTTCCTTCTAATTATACTGATTTAGCGTCATAAATCGTTCGCGCTTTTCGTCAAACTCTGCGTAATTTTTCCCAACTCTTAAATGCGAAATTTGTCAAAATATATTGCAAAGCAATTCAAACTATGTTATTTTTAATACATGTTAGCATTATTGTTAGAATATTAACAATATATAGTTTAATACAGATTTACACTGATTATAATTCAATAGTTGATCTTTTAGAAATGGTTGTTTCAGTGGGAAACATATATTAATTATACATTATCAAATAGGAGGACAATTATGGAAATTAAAATCACCTTACAAAAAGAGCGTTGTAAAGGATGTGGTATTTGTGTTGCCTTTTGCCCTAAACATATTTTAGCGTTAAATACCTTAGGAAAGGTATATGTAATTGATGAAGCCCAGTGCATAAACTGTGGACAATGTGAACTTCGATGTCCTGATTATGCAATTTACGTAGAAGAGAGGGTGAAAATATGAATGAAGCTAGATTAATGCAAGGAAATGAGGCTTGTGCAGAAGGTGCATTGGCTGCTGGGGTGAATTTTTTTGGAGGATATCCAATCACTCCTTCTACAGAAATTGCTGAAATTTTGTCCAAAGAGCTTCCTGCTATAGGCGGTACTTTTATTCAGATGGAAGATGAAATTGCTGGTATTGCAGTAGTGCTCGGTGCGGTACTAGCTGGCAGAAAGGGTCTTACGGCTACTTCAGGACCAGGTTTTTCTCTAAAACAAGAATTAATTGGTTATGGATGTATTGCTGAAATACCAATTGTAATTGTAAACGTTCAGCGTTCGGGTCCATCTACAGGCCAGCCTACTTCTCCATCACAAGGAGATGTAATGCAGGCTCGTTGGGGAACTCATGGAGATCATCCCATGATTGCACTATCTCCATGGACAGTAAGAGAATCTTTCGATGTTGCAGTACTTGCTGTAAATTATGCAGAGAGATTCCGTACCCCTGTTATTATACTACTTGATGAAGTTGTTGGTCACATGAGAGAAAGGGTTGTTCTGCCTGAAACCGCAGACATAGAAGTGTACCCAAGGCGCATGCCAACTTGCACAAAGGAAGAGGGATACAAACCATATAGCCCTATGTCTGATCTCGTACCAAACATTCCTGACTTCGGAACTGGTCATCGCATTCATGTTACCGGACTTATCCATGATGAAACTGGTTTTCCAACCTCTAGTGCAGATGTAACAGAGTATACGATTAAACGATTGCATGAAAAAATAAGCAGAGTACAAGATGAAATCACACATTATGATGAATTTTTTATGGAAGATGCGCAGTATGCGGTCTTAGCATATGGTGGCACATCTCGTACTGCTTACGAGGCAGTAGAGTTTGCTCGTCAAAAGGGAATTAAAGTTGGTATGATTCGATTAATGACAATTTGGCCCTTTGCTGATAAGGTTGTCAAAGAATTAGCGCAGAAAGTGAAAAAAATTCTTGTCCCTGAAATGAATTATGGACAACTAGTTTTAGAAGTAGAACGTGCTGCTGGTGGACAAGCAATCGTAATTTCTCTTCCTAAATACAACGCTAAAATATTTACACCCAAAGAAATATGTTCTGCAATTGAAAAACTTACAGTGGAGGTGGCAAAATGAGACCTTATGAAAAATATCTTCGCAAGGAGCACTTACCACATATGTGGTGCCCAGGTTGTGGTAATGGAATTATAATGAAAGCCATCGCTAAAGCAGCTGATAAGTTAGGTCTTGACCAAGATAATACAGTGATTGTATCTGGCATTGGTTGCTCCTCTAGGGCTTCTGGTTACATGGATTTTGATACATTACATACAGCTCATGGTAGAGCAATACCTTTTGCAACTGGTATTAAACTGGCTAATCCTAAACTTAAAGTCATTGTGATAACCGGTGATGGTGATTGTACTGCTATTGGCGGTAACCACTTTATACATGCCGCTAGAAGAAATGTTGATTTAACAGTTATCCTTTTTAACAACAACATCTATGGTATGACAGGAGGACAGGAATCTTGCCTTACACCTGTTGGTAAAAAAGCTACAACTGCTCCCTTTGGATCAGTAGATCGTCCCTTTGATCCTTGTGAACTTGCTAAAGGTGCTGGTGCTACATATATTGCCCGAGGTACTGCTTATCATGCAAAACCGCTAGTTGATCTAATCGCTGAAGGTATTTTAAATGATGGCTTTTCCTTAGTAGAAGCAATTACTCAATGCCCAATTGCTTATGGTAGGAGAAATAAAATGAGTGATCCCTCGGAAATGTTAAAATGGATGAGAGACAATGCATTAAGCCTAGAAGCTTATGAAAAAATATCAGTTGACCAAAAATGTGAAAAGTTTCCTATTGGTGTTTTATGTAGAAAAGAAGCCCCTGAATATACAGCAGAATATGCTAGAGTCATTAAAATGGCCAAGGAGGGAAAATAATGCTACAAATACGATTATGTGGTTCCGGTGGTCAAGGTGTAATTACAGCCGCCATTATCTTGGCGGAAGCCGCCATTATGGAAGGTGCTCAGGTTGTACAATCCCAGTCTTATGGTCCAGAAGCACGGGGTGGCGCTTCAAAGGCGGAAGTAATAATCTCCGAAAAGTTCATCTATCATCCTAAAGTAACTAAACCTGATATAGTTCTTGCTCTAACACAACAGGCCGCAGACAAATATTCTGCAGATCTTTGTGGTCAAGGCGTACTTATTATTGATGAAGACTTAGTACCTATATCTCCGAGTCATCCAAATGTAATCAAAGTGTCCATGACACGTTTGGCTGTAGAGGAACTTGGCAAGGATTTATTTACAAATATTATTGCTTTGGGCCTTTTTGTGAAGGTTACAGGCGTTGTTTCCCTTGAAACCATACAAAAGGCTGTTGCAAAAAGAGTTCCCAAATCAACTATTGAAAAAAACATGATGGCTTTACAGATTGGCTATGATTCAATATAAACTATAAACTTTTATCTAAAAAAGATATAACATAAGGTTGTTATATCTTTTTTATTATCAGATATATATAAATAAAAATCAAATTCTATACCTTTTTGTAAATATGAGATGATGAACTTTGTGTTCCGTAAATTGCTGGTCTCTTAGTGTTCTTTTGCTGTGAAGATTTAGCTTTTCTTTCTTCAATAATTTTTTTCATCATTTCCATGCTTTTGTTTGAATCATTTTTCATATTTTCGCCTACTTTTTTTTATTATTTAATCTTATAAATCAATAATTTATTATACCCTAAAAACAGCTGTTTGAGTAACATCTATTTATAATATATATTGGCCAAATTCTTATAATCCAAAACTGCAGCGGAATCTAACAAATAAGCAGACGTAGTTGCATTGTCTTTTCGCTGTTTATTTAATTCACTAACTATTTCATAAGCACTGCCAATACCTATCCCATGTCCATAATAAAGTTCACTTCCTAGTTCTATAATATTTTCTCCTTGCCACTGAGGAGTTACTGGATTTACATCAGGGTTAGAAATATATCTTCTATCCCCTGGTAAATAATCACTTCGCTTTTCTAAATAACCTGCTTCATAAAGTAATTTATCTATATAATGCCAGTTCATTAAATGTATTTCTGTAAATATCTCATTAAAAAGCTCCTCTTTGAAAGTATTAAGCAACGCTTCATAATATACTATTATCATTGCTGTCGCACATTCAGTACCATATTTAGAACTATTTATAGAAATATCTTTAATAGCTACACTGGGTGTTATTCCTTTTTTAAGTAGAAATCCGCCTTCTGAAGTTCGATCCCAATAATCATCATTACATATTGATTTACGGAAGATTTTAAATGACATATCACTCTTATTAATATTTACAGAGGCAATAACAATATTTTTTCTTAATGTTAACTCAAACTTTAATTCATTTAATGAATTATACTCATACTTTTCTTTGCTTACATCCATCTTTGTAATAATTTCTCTTTCAATATTATTTAGCTTATATTCATTTATATAATCATCACCTTTAACTAAATTGCTAGAAATTATGATCATATACTAGCCCCCTTATACTTTGCATCTGAATCTATTTTATATGGTATAGGGTTACTGGTTCTCTGGAAACTTTCCCCTGTAAAATATAAAAAACGATAATTCTCTATTAGCCAGTAAAAGAAAGCCATATATTTATCCTTACTATCCCTAGAGGTGGTCATATCTATAGAAGGTACAAAATCTAGAAGTTTACAAGCTAATTTAATATCACGTTCGTCATCTGAGTGTAAATAATTTGCAATTAACATTAAGCTATATGGATCTCTTGCTTCGAAAAAAGCCCAAATTAGGTCATGAGTAAAAAGAGATTCTCTGTTTCTAAAAAAAATGGTATCTACTATACTAGGTAAAATCGAATTATCCTTGTGGATTTTTATTAAAAGTGCTGCAGAAGCATCTAAAAGTTCATCATATTCATCGCTTAACTCATTTTGCCATGAGCATCTTTCGAACACCCCTTTAAGCACTGGATAATGTCCTCTATAATTAGAATGTAAGTATAGATCTTTTAAAAATTGGTCTATGTTGTTCATATTGGACCTCTTTATTAAATTATTATATTGTAATATATTCTTTTGCTAGTAAAAGAATAACTGTATTTTTTATAAATTTTCAGCAATATAATAAATTAACTTTTCAGTATTTTTCCATCCTAAACATGCATCTGTTATAGATTTCCCATAAACTCCGCCCTCTACATCTTGTTTACCTTCTACAAGGTAGCTTTCAATCATTAGTCCTTTTACCATTTTCTTTAGTAGAGAATCATATTTCCTACTCATTAATACTTCTCTGGCTATTCTTGGTTGTTCTTTATAAGACTTCATTGAGTTTGCATGACTGGTATCTATTATAATAGAAGGGTTTAAAAGCTGACGTTTTTCATATTCTTTAGCAACACGAATTAAGTCTTCATAATGGTAATTTGGTGTGTTTCTACCAGAAGCATCTACCGCACCCCTTAAAATAGCATGCGCAAGAGGATTCCCTTCTGTTTCAACTTCAAAGCCACTATATATAAAGGTATGTTCAATTTGTGCAGCCTTAATGGAATTAAGCATTACATTTAGATCTCCTCCAGTAGGATTCTTCATGCCTACCGGCATATCAATACCACTTACGGTAAATCTATGTTGCTGGTTCTCTACAGAGCGAGCTCCAACTGCATGATAACTTATTAAATCTGAAAGATATGCATAGTTTTCTGGATATAACATTTCATCAGCAGCCGGCATGTGAAATTCACTTAATGCTTTTATATGAAGTTTTCGTATAGCCGTTAACCCTGCAACTAAATCTGGCTCTTTATTTAGGTCTGGTTGATGAGCCATACCTTTATACCCTTCGCCAGTAGTTCTGGGTTTATTCGTATAAATTCTTGGTATAATAATTATAGAATCTTTTACCTTTTCTTGCACTTTTACAAGCTTTTCTATATATTCACACACTGAGTCTTCATTGTCAGCTGAACAGGGTCCTATTATAAGGATAAACTTATCATTTTCATTTTCAAACACTTTCCTTATATCACTATCTCTAGCTCTTTTAATCTCTTTAATATGATTTGACAGAGGCATTTGTTCCATAATTTCCTCTGCAGTAGGTATTTTTTTTATAAATTTCATACTCATATATATTTCCCTCACTTTGCTTATTTGATTCTTTTGAATCTCTCAATATATAAGGCCAAAAATGCAGTTTCATCCTCAACAACTTTAAGTTCTAATTCATCTTCAATAAATTTTGAAATTTTCTGAGCCAGTTCGAAAGACGAATAGTACTTACGTTTTATGGTGTGCGATAATTTATTTTGGATAATAGTATTATTAAATATCCTTTGAATTGTAAATCGAATGTGAGTAATAAGTCTAGCATAATAAACTGACTCCTTATCTATTTTAACATTTAGCTCATCTTCAATCATTTTTATCGTAGTATTTGATATAAATGCATACTTTACCGTTTTAGGTAGTCCACCGTCATGCCTTGCAGCATGTATGTGAAGGGTAATAAATCCAATTTCATCTTCTGAAAGGCAAGTTTTTGTTTTATCTTCAATTATAACAGCCGCCTTTTGGGCCAGTTCAAATTCTCTTTTAAAAAGGATTTTAATTTCATCTAAAAGTGGGTTTTCAATACTCTCACCGTTTTTAAGTTTCTTTAAAGTAAATTCTATATGATCGATGAGTGATATATGAATTCTTTCATGTAAGTTTTCATTAAGTTCATTAGATATCATGTATATTATTTCCTCACAAAGTGCAATCAGCTCTACCTCAACATTATTTACAATTTTATTAAAATTATCATAGTTAACCTTATTTTCTATTGTGTATATTTTTTCTATAGGTGCATCCTTAGATATGTTATCACCTATTTGCTTCCCAACTCCTATTCCTTTTTCATAAAGAATTTTTTGTACATTTGCTTGGTAAACCAAAACAATATTGTCATTAAACACTTTATCTATATTAAAATCAGAAGTTTCAGTTTTCATTGGTTTTACCTCCGTTTTCGTCTAAAAATTTGTGTATACAACATATTACTTATATTTATAATAACACAAAGCCAAAAATAATGTATGGTGCCACCCACGTGGCAAGTGGCATCTGGTTTTGGGTGCCACTTGCCACGTGGGTGGCACTTATATTTTAAATTCTGCCATGCTACCCTTACTGGTAGAACACACCTCAAGCCTAGCATCTATCCTTTCTTTAAGTTCTGGTACATGAGATATTATGCCTACTAATCTTCCGTCCTTTTGCAAATCCATAAGACATTCTATTGCATTATCTAGAGATTCTGGGTCTAGTGTTCCAAACCCCTCATCTATAAACATAGTATCTAATTGTATACCACCGGCGTAAGCTTGAACTACATCAGCAAGGCCTAGTGCCATAGATAATGAAGCTTTAAAACCCTCTCCACCCGATAGTGTTTTTACATCTCTAGCTTTTCCTGTATAATTATCAAATACCTCAAGTTCTAAACCTTGACCTTTTCTTTTATCACCAATTTCTTGCTTTCTTAATAGTTCAAATCTTCCTGAGGTCATTTTATTAAACCTGATGTTAGCAGCCATTATAATATCCTCAAAATATGCAGCTAGCACATATCTTTCAAAACTTATTTTCTTAGAGTTATCACCATTAATAATGTTTGATAACTTGCCTACTATTTCATACTTCTTCTCATCAATTTCTATAGCTTTACTATGCTTTTTACACTCCTCAAGAACTAAACTATTGTTACTTACTCTTGCAAATAGCTCCATTTGTTCTTTGTTTAATGATTTAAAAATAATATCTTCACTTACTAGTTTTCCTTTTAATATATCCAAATCAACTCTTAGTAATCCTTCAATTTCCTTTAATGATGCTTCATACAATTTTTTAGCGCCAGATAAATTAATATTAAACTCATTTATTTCCACATCAAAATTCTCAATTTTTTCTTCAGTTAAACTGCTAGCCTTATAATCCTCGTAACCACTAAATCCCAGTTCTAATACACTTTCTTTGAATACACTTACAGCGCTCTTATATTCTTCATCTGCATTTTCCTTCATTTCATTTGTTCTTTTATGCCTTCCCATCTCTTGGTCCAAGTTACCCTTTATTTTACTAAAAGCACTTTCTGCATCTTCATACGCTTTTTTAAGAGCCTTTTGCCTCTCACTTAAATTTATGCCAATTTGGACTAACTCACTTAAATTTTTCATTTCACCCTTAAAATCATTTTTTATACTTTCTAAAGTATTTTTTGCAGCACGTAAATTTCCATCCTCTAAAACATGTTCTTCATTCTTTAGTTCAAGTTCACTTCTTAAATTCTCATTGTTTTTTTGGGTAATATCCCTAGCTTTTATTTTTTCACTCTCTTTATTAATCATAATCTTTAAACTTTGTATTTTATTTTTAAGCTCTAATAGTATGGCAGTATTATTTATAACTAACTCATTTACCTCAACACTAATATCCATAACCTGATAATTATCCTCTTTATTTAGTAGCTCTTTAACACCAGGCGTAATAGAGTTTTCATTTATAGATTTTAAAGAAGAGTTAATAACCGTTAATTTATTTAAATTTTTATCCCTTTCATCTCTAACCTCTTCTAGAGATTCTTTACTGATTTTTACCGCCTCTTCAGTTATTTCACTGTTTTCTAATTTAGCAAGGCTTGGATGATGACTTGATCCACAAACCGGACATAACGTTCCTTCTTGTAAGTTACTTGCAAGTATTCCAGCTTGACTTTTCCTAAATGTATCTTCTAAAAATTCAAATTTTTCCTTTAGCTCTTTAAATCTCTGATCTATTTTACTAAAATTCTCTGTAGCTTTTTTATGTTTTTCATTCTCAACAATCCATAAATTAATATCACTACGAAGTTTATTAAATTTATCTTTTTTGTTGCTTTCGTTTATTTGTTTTATTTCTAAGGTTCCACTCTCCTCTTTAGCTTTTTTAATATGTTCTAACTCAATATTAATTAACTCTATTTTTTTATCATTTTGAGTACTAGTTAATCTTATCACCTTTATTCTGTCTTTTATTTCTATAACTTTTTTATCTAAAGTCTCTAGGATAACCTTGTTTATTTCGTATGCATTAACCTTATCCTTTAGTCTTTGATTTTCATCTATATCCTTAATCAACTGACTTTTTTCGTTTTCCTTGCCTTGCTCATCTTTAAACTTCTTGTCAGCTTTCTTATAACTTTCAATATATAATCCTATTTTTTTATCTATTTCTTCAATTTCCTTTTTTAATTTTTTGATTTCATTATTTTTATCATTATACTTATCTTCATACCTTTTAGCAGTTAGAGCTTTCTTACCTCTAAAAACCACAATACCTTTATTTTTAAACTCTTCAACCTGTTGATTAAGCTTGTCTAGTTCACCCTTGTTTTTTTCTAAGTTATCAAACCTCTTATTATTAGCTTCACCAAGAGTCTTTTCATAGGATATTTTATTTATAAGACTGCGGGTTTCTTCTATTTTTGCTTCTAACTTCACTTCCTTGTCCCTATCTTTTTCAATAAATTCATAAAAGCAGTTCATTATAAGTTCTATATTGTGTTTATCAGCATTTATTAGCCTAAATAATCCATCGTCTACTTCACTGCAAATAAAACTTCTTATTTTATTTGATCTATCTCTTTCAACCTGTTCAATGCTTCTTTTTAATTTATTTGCTTGGTCTTTTATGTTATTTTGGATACTTTGAAAAATTTCTGTTCCAAATATTTTTCTGAATATGTCTTCTTTTTCATCACTTTTTGCATTTAAAAGTCTCTTAAACTCTCCTTGTGGTATCATTACTAATTGTTTAAATTGCTCTGTGGTTATACCAAGAATATTTTCTACTTCTTTAGTTACTTGATTTACACCCGTTATCGTTTTATCCTTAGAAAGTTTAATCTCAGCACTAGGTTTATTTTCTACAAAACCATCGCCTCTTTGCTTAGGCTTTATATATGATGGTGTTCTTTTTACATAGTATTCCTTTTCTCTTAACGAAAACCAAAGTTCAACCTCAGTAGGCGTCTTAAGGTCTGCAAAATCACTTCTTAGTGATTTTGACTCCCTATCACAACCATTTGCCTCACCATACAGTGCAAAGTTTATAGCATCAAATATTGTTGTTTTCCCTGCTCCAGTGTTTCCTGTAATAACAAACATGTTTTTATCTTGCAAATTTTTTTCGAAATCTAACTCTTGTTTTGTTGCATAGGGTCCAAATCCATTTATTATAAGCTTACGAATTTTCATTACTATAAACCTCCTTTTTCAGCATTTTCTATGATTTTCACCATAACCTGCGTCTCCTCTTCAGAACATTTTTCACCTATTATATCCTCATAAAAGTTATCAAAAAGGCTAAGCTTAGATTTTTCTCGTACATTAACTGCTACTGTTCCTGTAGTTGATATTTTTATCCTATCTTCCCTTGTAAGTTCCATAACATTTGGATAAACAATTCTTAGCTTTGACATAGGATCTAAAATCTCTCCCTTATCTTTTAACACTACCTTTATATAGTCCTCTTTATTATCTAAACTGCTCACATCATTCTTTATTAGCTCTTTTAATTCTCCTGTAATAATTCTAAAATCTCTTCTAGGTTTAAACTCATGGAAATCTATTTTCACTTCTCCCTTTTCATCTAAATTTACAATGGTTATTCCTTTTTTTTGTTTAGTCTCTGAGAAAGAGTATTTTAGCGGTGACCCAGCATATCGCACTTTGTTTGTTCCAACCTTTTGCGGACCATGTAAATGGCCAAGGGCAGTATAATTAAAAGCATCAAAATAAGCTGCATTAATAAGTGCTGTACCTCCAATTGATAATGGCTTCTCTGAATCACTTTCTAAAAGCGGAACAGTTACCTCATCATTTTTCATATATGAAACATATCCATGTGCAATTGCAACATTTCTCTCATCTTTATTCATAATATTATCAATAGAATCTACTATCTTCTTCATAGCATCGTCATGATTTCTTATGCTTTCATCCTCAAATAAATCCCTAACTACTGGTGGGTCTGCATAAGGAATAGGATAAAAATTTACTGGACCATGTTTGTCATCAATAGTAATCTTTTGTATTTCTTTTTTTAGTGTTCCACTTATATATAAACCACTTTCTCTTAGAAGATCGGAGGCAAAATCAATTCTCTCATTACTATCATGATTTCCAGCTAGAGCTATAATAGGAGTCTTTAACTCCTTAACTATTTTACCCAATACTTTATTCAGTAATTCTATAGCTTGTACAGGTGGAACTGATCTATCGTATAAATCCCCAGCTATTAATACAACATCTGGTTTTTCCACTTTAATCTCTTCATAAAACTGATTCATTATAAATTCTTGGTCTTCCGTCATATAAAATCCATTAACAGATTTACCTATATGCCAATCCCCAGTGTGAAAAATTTTCATGATTTCATCCCTCCAAAATTTGTTTTACTACTTGTTTTTATAATAAAAAATTGCTAGTTGTGTTCGGTCACGAAGATTAAGCTTTTCCAGAATAGAACTAATATAATTCCTTATGGTACCCTCACTTAAAAATAATTTCTCAGCAATTTCTTTATTATTTAGTCCACTAGCCACTTGAACTATAATTTCAAATTCCTTATCATTTATATCAAAATCCAAGAATTTAAGTTTATTATTTTCAGTTAGGAGAGATGGAATTTTAGTTATTATTTCATCTCCAAAAACTGTTTGACCCATTTGTACTGCTTTTAGGCAAGTTACTATACTTTCAAAATTTTGCTTTAAGAGATAACCCTTAGCTCCTATATTTAAAGCTTTTATAATATATTCATCATCCAAAAATGTAGTGAGAAATAATATTTTAGCATCCTTGTGTTTTTTTAGAATTATCTCTGCTCCACTAAGACCTGTCATTGTATCCATTCGTATATCCATTAGTAAAATGTCTGGTTTTAGTGTTTCATATAGTTCTACTGCCATTTCTCCATTATAACCTAATGCAACCACCTCTATATTCGCATCTTCTTCTAATATGACTTTTAAAGATACACAAACTAATTTGTCATCATCTATAATTAAAACCCTCATTTTATAATCTCCTTTGGAATAGATATAAATATTTTAAACCCACTATCAGTATTTATATTAACATTACCGTTAAGTACGGAAACTCTATCTAGCATATTTCTAATACCAATGCCATTTTCAGTATTATAGTCCTTCACAACTCCGTTGTCCCTTATAATAAGCTGATAAAACCCAGGGTGCTCATTAAAGGATATAGTCACATTTGTGGCATTCGAATGCTTAATTATGTTAGATGTAGCTTCCTTAACTATAGATATAAATGAATATTTTACTTTCTTGCAAGGATTTTCATTAATGTCATAGTTAAGCTTTATAGGGCAAAATGTGAACTCTTTTGTAAGAGCATAGATTTGGTCGTGGAGATCTATAGAATCATCATGAAGATTATGTACACTCGTCCTGACACTATCCATACCTTGTGATATGGTATCTTTAATTGCCTCAAGGCTTTCTTTCATATTAGAATCCACATTAATAACTATTAAGGCTCCAATTTGCAAAAGGCACCGTGACAAAATATGACCTAGGTTATCGTGAATTTCTCTTGCTATCCTATTTCGCTCACTTAACGTGGCAAGATTTATTTCATAATCTTTACTAGATATTAAGCTAGCGTTTTGCTCTTCAAGTAGCGAAGATAGCTCTGATGACTTATCTCTAAAATTAATGTACTCAAATTTAAGCTTAGAGGTGGAGCAAGTACGTAGCGTTAAGAGTATAGTCAAAGCCATAAATGAACAGGTAATTAAAATACTTATATTAGCTACATATCCCATACTGCTTATAATTGGTATTAGAGCAAAGACATATATATAAATGGTTTTACTTAATATCACATCATAGAAAATTAGAGGAAGAAATATTAAGAAACTATTGAAATATACACATAGTATGCAATAAATAATAAAGGACAATCTATGAAAATAAGTACTTTCATAATAGCTATTTAGGCTACTAATGGTTAATGCTAGAATCACAGGAAAAATCCATAAGACCAGTGTTGATTCCAATAGATAGATACTTGTGCAACAGATAAAAATAACTGATTTATCTATAATCTTAAGCATTTAAGCCTCCCTTAAAGTTGTTATTATTACATTTGTCACTATAAATAATGATTATATACACTTACAAATCATACCATGAAAACGTACTATATATCTATAGACAAAGTCCATTAAAATTAATATTGGGTGAAAGGTTGGGAGTATTATATGATAGTAAAAGTTAATAATTTAGTTAAAAGATACAATGAGCTTGTAGCATTAGACCATTTAAATCTAGAAGTTAAAGAAGGTGAAATTTTTGGCCTCCTGGGACCCAACGGTTCAGGTAAAACTACAGCAATAAATTGTATTCTTTCACTGTTAAAGTACGATAAAGGTGAAATAAGTATTTTTGAAAAGCCTATGGGACCTGATGCTTATGATATTAAAAAGGATATTGGGGTTGTTATGCAAGATGTGGCTGTTTTTGAGGAACTAACAGTATACGAAAATATAGATTATTTTTGTGGACTATATATAACGGATAAACACAAGAGAAAATCACTTGTAGAGGAAGCTATAGATTTCGTTGCACTAAAGGACTTTAAAAAGTTTTATCCGAAGAAATTAAGTGGCGGATTACTCCGGAGGCTGAATATAGCTTGTGGTATAGCTCATAAACCCAGGCTCCTAATCCTTGATGAGCCAACTGTGGCAGTAGATCCTCAAAGTAGAAATAACATTCTATCCGGGATCAAAAATCTAAATAAGCAAGGAGTAACAATTATATACACCACTCATTATATGGAAGAAGTAGAGCAGCTTTGTGATCGAATAGCCATACTAGACAATGGCAAAACCGTGGCTCTCGGAACAAAAGAGGAATTAAAAGCTATGATTAAAATTGGGGAGAAAATCACCGTAGAGATATTTAATTTATCTCCCAGTATAATAGATAAAATAAGAGAATTATCCACGGTGGATAAAGCTGAATATAGAGAAAGTACTCTAGTGATTAGGTCTACAAAGGGTAAAAATAATATAGTTAAAATTATAGAATTTTTAAATGATCATAATATTGAGTTTGGAAAAATATACTCAGAATTACCAACTTTGAATGATGTTTTCTTAGAAATAACTGGCAAAGAGCTTAGGGATTAAGGGGGTATATGTGTGTTTAGTCATGTATTTATTACAAGAATAAAATGTTTATTAAGAGATAAGCAACTGGTTTTTTGGTCTTTAATGTTTCCTATAGTTTTAGCCACCTTATTTAAAGTAGCCTTTTCTAATCTTACTGCCAGTGAAGTATTTAAAACTATTGATATAGCAGTGGTAAGTAGTAATTACTATGAAAAAAACGTAGGATTTAAGGGGGCAATAGATCAGGTTTCTAAGGATGGCATAGGTAAACTTTTTAATGTGACCGTAACTGATGAAATAAATGCAGATGAGCTTCTTAAAAACAGTAAAATAGAAGGATATATATATCTAAATCCAGAATTGAATCTAGTAGTTAAGTCAGATGGATTAAATCAAACGGTTATTAAAGCTTTCTTAGATGATTACAAAGAAAGTGCAAGTACCATAGGCAATATTTTAGCTTCAAATCCAAATGCAGCGTATGCTAATTTAGTAAAAGATGCTACAACTTTTAAGCAATACACTAATGAAATTTCACCATCTAAAGGAGTTCCAAACACAACTCTAAATTATTTTTATGCACTTATTGCCATGACATGTTTATATGGAGGCTTTTCGGGCCTAAAGGAAATTACTGATATACAAGGAGATTTGTCAAAAAGAGCGGCTAGAATTAATATGGCTCCAGTTTATAAGATGAAGATGTTTATTTATAGCCTTTGCGCCGCATTTTTAATTCAATTTACTGTGATTCTCATTGTGCTTTCATATTTACATTTTGCCTTAAAAATAGATTTTGGCAATCAAATTTTTTACATTCTACTTCTCAGTTTTGTAGGTTGCGCCACAGGAATTTCCTTTGGGGCTATGATAAGTGCACTTATTAAAAAAAGTGAAGGTCTAAAAATCGGAGTATTAATAGGTACTACTATGATAGGAGTTACTTTATCAGGAATGATGTTTGCAAATATGAAATACGCTGTAGAAAAAAGCTTTCCAATATTATCATATATTAATCCAGCAGCACTTATTACCGATGGATTTTACACCTTATATTATTATAATAACCATCAAAGATTCTTTATAAATATTTCTATTCTAACTCTTTTGTCTGTAGTATTTTGTTTAACAACCTACTCCATTATAAGGAGGCAAAAATATGCAAGTATTTAAAGTTTATTTTAAAATTATCAAAGCAAATATGGGACTAATGAGCATATATTTAATAATTTTTTTAGCAATATCCGTGCTTTATTCTACCATGGCAACCACAAAAAATGAAGAGTGCTTTTCTCAAACTAAGACCAATATAGCCTTCATAAATTTGGATAAAAACACTGCATTACTTACAGGATTTAAAGAGTATTTATCAAAAAATGCAAATTTTGTTGATATTGAAAATAATGAGGAAAAATTACAAGATGCTCTATTCTTTAGAGATGTGGAGTATATTGTAACCGTGCCTGTAGATTTTACCAAAAAATTTTTACAGGGAAAACCCGTAGAACTGCAAAAGACGGTAGTTCCAAACTCTACAACTCGTATGTATATTGATATGGCAGTAAATAAATACTTCAATATGGCAAGAGTTTATGTTAATAATATCCCAGGAATAACAGAGGAAAATTTGGTAAAGGAAGTTTCTAAAGGGGCATCCACTGAGACAAGTGTTCAGATAAAATCCTTTGGAGTTAAAAAACAAAATAACGGCTTTGCTGTAGCCTCCTTTAATTACCTTGGCTATTCACTTTTTTCAGTACTAATTCTAGGCGTGAGTTCAATTTCAATGGTATTCAATGATAAAAACTTAAAGAGAAGAAACTTATGCTCGCCAATGAAAAATAGATCCTTTAATTTACAATTGATTATGGGAAACCTAGTTTTTGCTTTAGCCTCTTATGTGGTTATGGCTGGTTTTGGATTCATCCTTAATAGACAGCATATGATGTCTATTAATGGTTTACTATTATGTATTAATGCTTTAGTATTTACAATAGCTGCCTTAAGTATAAGTTTCCTTGTTGGGCTTTTAATAAAAAACAGAAATGCCCAATCTGCTATAGCAAATGTGCTAGCACTAGGGTTTTCCTTCATAAGCGGAGTATTTGTACCGCAGGAATTTTTAAGTGATAAAGCCATGGCTATAGCTAGCTTTACTCCAACCTACTGGTATGTAAAAGCCAACATTGTTATAGGTACGCTGTCAAGTTTCAGTTTTGATAATCTTTCACCGATTTTAACTTATATGCTAATAGAACTAGGTTTTGCCCTGGCTATTTTTTCAGTAGCTTTAGTAGTAAGCAAACAAAAAAGAATAACTAACAGTTAGTTTTAAAAGCTGGCGAATTACTTCACCAGCTTTTATTCATCTAAGGTGCTCACCCACATATCACTTTGAACTTTAAGTAATCCTCATGGGTGTCCATATCAGTTAATATATTTTCATCTGTAACTTCCACCTGTGTTGAAACCTCCTGATACTTTGAAAGCAAGGCTCTGAGACCTCCGCTCCCATCCCAGTTTTTAATTGCAGGGAAGAGGCGTTCTGATATTAATGGAGGATGGCCGCGGTGACCCTTGTATGTGGGATATATAATATCATAGGTTGTGCTATTATATACCCTTAAGAGCTCCTCTATAGTCTCCTTCTTTACAAATGGCATGTCAGCCGGAAGAAGAAAGAATCCATTTATAGAAGCTGGAAGTGAACTCACTCCTGCTACAACTGATGAATACATTCCCTCATGATAATTTTGGTTGTATACCCACTTTACGTCCATACAATCCAGTACAACTTTAACATCATTTGCACGGTATCCTATAACTACTGTAATATCATCCACTCCAGAGTTTCGAAATACATTAATTGTATTTTCAATAATAGTTGAATCTCCCAAAGGAAGGAGCGGTTTAAACTGCTTCATTCTCTTAGAATATCCACCTGCTAAAATAATGGCAGACAGGTTCTTAGCATAAGGATTTACCCTAATATTAATATCCAAGATTTTTTGCAATGGCTATTGCAATATTTTCAGGAGAAAGTGGTAATTTATAAAAGTTAATACCTAGTGCATCATAAAGTGCATTTCCAATAACCGATGGCACAGAAATCATAGGGTGTTCACCAATTCCTCTAGCACCAAAAGGCCCATCTGGTTGAGGATTTTCTATTAAAATAGGAACTATCTCTATTGGAATATCTTTTGCTGTGGGTATTTTATTGTCTGTAAAGGATGGATTCATAAGTCTCCCCTCCGGACTAAACTTATACCCTTCAATTATCGCAGATCCAATCCCCTGAACTATCCCTCCCACAATTTGGCCACAAACAAGTTTCCTATTAATTGCCTGCCCTATATCAAAGGCAGAGGCTATTTTAATTATTTGAATTTCACCAGTTTCAATATCAACCTCTAGTTCAATCCCATGTGCTCCAAAAGTCCAATCAAGAGCAGGTAATCCCTGTCCTGTTAAAGGATCGAGGAAATTAAGTCCATCAGCCATATATGTTCCTTTTGCTATAAGTGGTCCACCAATACCATTCCCATTTTCATAAGCATAACCAAGTGCAAGGTCCTTGTACTTTATTCTTCTCTGCTTATGTTGAATATGATAAATATATTCATCTCCATGTGCCAAGTCCTCAGTTGAAGTTCTAAGTGCCTCAGAAGCCATTTCCTTCATTTGCTTTAGCATATTTTCCGCACATCTCTTTACCGCATTGCCACCCATAAATGTATATTTTGAGGCAACAGTAGACCAGTCATAAGGATGACGATTTGTGTCATTTTCCCATACTACCTTTACTTTTTCTATTGGCATATCCAGTATTTCAGCTGCAATTTGAGCCATTATTGTGTTCGCTCCCTGACCAATATCTATAGCACCAAGCATAATGCGGATAATACCATCATCATCCATCTGCATAATTGCGGAGGTAGAAGTGTGAGGAGGCATTGCAGGCGCTTTCTGGAGGCAAGCAAGACCCTTTCCACGAAGCTTTCCTGTCTTGAAGTTTTCACTACGCTTAGCTTCTGATTGATATCCCGTCCATCCGATTTCCTTTGCCACAGCCTCTAGACATTCGTAAGGGCGCCCTGAATTTTCATTTATAAGCTCGCCACTTATTGTATGAGATCCTGGCCTTAATATATTCACCATGCGGAATTCATATGGATCCATTCCAAGTTTTTGTGCCACCATATCCATCTGGCGCTCCATAATCCAGTGTGTTTCAAGATGACCAAATCCTCTGTAAGCTGTGCTAAACACTTTATTTGTATAAAGTGTTCGAGAGTGAAGCTCAATATTAGGGATCTCGTAGGGGCCTGCACCAGAATAGGTTGCTGACTTTCCAACATTTACACCATAATCTGCATAAGCTCCACTATCCCAATCATAATAAATTTCAACAGCAGTAATTTTACCATCTTTTTTTACACCAGTCTTAACTCGTCCACGCATCCCAGCCCTTGTAGGCAGTTGATTGAATTCCTCCTCCCTTGTTGCAGTTATTTTCACAGGTCGACCTTTACAAGCACGTGATAAAACTGTTACAAGTGGTTCAAGGTGTATTCCCGCCTTGCCTCCAAATCCTCCACCTACATAGGGTACAATTACCTGTATATCAGATGTGGATATTTTAAGAGCTTTTGCAAGCAGCTTTCGTACTCCAAAGGGAGATTGAGTTGAAGTCCATATTTTAACCTTGTTTGTATAGGTATCCGCCTGAGCTATGGCAACATGGGTTTCCATAGGCACATGAGCAACTGCAGGAATCGTAAGCTCATTTTCAACAATTATGTCAGCCTCCTGAAAGCCTTTACTTATATCACCCTTTATAGTCTTGTTCCAGCTTGCAATATTGGAATCAGGCTGTGGAAAGAAAACACCTTTAACATATTCAAGCTCATTTATATCTTCATGAACAAGTATCTTACCTTCTAAGGCTTCATCTATAGTTTGTATACTAGGAAGTATATTATATTGAATTTTTATTTTGGATACTGCAAGTTCAGCTGTTTTCTCATCTACTGCAGCCACAGCAACAACAGGTTCACCTTGATACCTCACTGTACCTCTTGCAAGTATACGTTTATCAACCATATAAAGTCCAACAAGATAAGGTATATCATCACCTACAAGGATAGCTTTAACCCCAATTAAAGCATTAGCCTCACTTACATCTATAGATACAATTTCTGCTCTTGCATAAGGGGAATAGAGGCACTTAGCATACAACATTCCTGGGAATTCTAAGTCAGCTGTGTAGGTCGCCTGGCCTGTTACTTTTTCCAGTGCGCAAGCTCGGTCAGGAGATTTCCCAATATAGCGGTACTCTTTGTCACTCATTTTTCATTTCCTCCCTTTCCAGCTTTGCAGCTGATGTAATTGCTTCAATAATAGGTACATAACCAGTGCAACGGCAGAAATTGCCTGCAATAGCTTCTACTATTTCACTCTCAGTTGGATCCGTATTTCTGTTTAAAAGAGCGCGTGCTGACATTAACATACCTGGAGTGCAGAAGCCACATTGGAGAGCATCATTACCAATAAATTCCTTTTGTAGTATTGAGATTTTTCCATTTTTATTAAGTCCTTCTACTGTTATAATGTTTGCGTCCATAGCTTCCAAAGCAAGTATAATACACGAATTCACAGCACTACCATTCATTATTATTGTACACGCTCCACATTCACCTTCACCGCAGCCCTCCTTTGTACCAAAAAGATTTAACTCATTTCGTAGAAAAGTAAGTAGAGTCATGCTAGGATCAATATGAGCGCACACATATTCTCCATTTACAATGCAGTTAAGTGGCACTTTTGGAAACCCCGAATCAACATGGCTAAAGCAGTTTTTCCCATTACTATGTTTCTCGCACATATTATTTACCTCCTACTTCTAATAAATGTAGTAAAGCACGTTTTACAAGAACTCCAGATACATGAAGACGATACTGCGCTGAAGACCTCACATCAGAAATTGGCTTTATGATATTGCGCACTTCTTTTCCAGCCATAGCTGCAATTTCTGACGTTAAAAACTGTGAACTAAGGGCTTCTTCAAGTTTTGTTATCCTTATTGGTGTTGGTGCCACAGCAGTTATAGCTAGTCTTATTTTTTTATCTACTGTCATCCTAGCAGTTACACCCACTATAGCAAGGTCATGCCCCTTTATTCTTGCTTGCTTTAAAAATATGCTGGTATCGCCTTCTAAAACATCTGGAAGGGAAACACCAATAACAAGCTCATTTTTCTTAAGCACTGTCCACTTAACTCCAGTAAAGAATGAATTGATATTGACTGTTCTAGTTCCTTCTGTACTTGCAATGTGAACCACTGCATCATATACCATAAGAGGGCCTGCAAGATCTGCTCCGGGTGATGCATTACAAATATTGCCTACAAGTGTAGCACGATTTCGAAGTTGGTAAGAAGCAAGCAAATTTGATGCTTGTACCAAAGAAGGGTATTTTAAAGATATTTGTTTTGATTCTGCTACCTGATTCACTGTAACTGATGCACCGATAAATAAACCGACATTTACTTTATATTTTAGCCTGTTTGTCTCAGGTATACCCTTAATATCAATAATGTGCCTGGGCATTTCTGCATTATGACGAAGAATTATCATTAAGTCTGTGCCACCAGCCATAATTCTAGTTCCATCATTCTGCTCCAGATAGTTCAGGGCTTCTGTCAAGAGTTGAGGTTTTACATAATCAAACACACTTAACACGACTTACCTCCTTATTGTACTAACCATATGGCGTACATTAATTTTTTAATAATATCTAAATTATAAAATCCCCCCGAACTATCAGTTCGAGGGATGATAAATTCTTATTGCTTATTTCTATTTAATATTGCATTTAATATAATCCCAACTATTGCAGCAAGACTTAGTCCTGAAATCGTAACGTTTTCATTTATAGGTATTCCTAAATTAATTCCTGTATATTTTTGTAAATAAGTTGTTCCAAGGCCTAAAATTAACATTGTAGCTATTACTATTACAATCCCTGCATCATACTTTTTGATATTAGTTTTCATGTTTTTAACACCTATAAGTGCGATCATAGTAAAGAGCATCAAACTTATTCCACCCATTACTGGCACAGGAATTGACCTTAGAACTCCTCCAACTTTTGCAACAAACCCAAGGAGAATTGCAAATATGGCAGTAATCCTTAAAATTGACGGATCATAATTTTTTGTAATTGCTAAAACTCCTGTATTTTCACTATAAGTAGTATTAGCAGGTCCTCCTATAAATCCAGCAAACATTGTAGCTATACCATCTCCCAGTAGTGTACGATTTAAGCCTGGGTCCTTAATGAAATCTTTCCCAACTACTTGTCCGTTAGTGGTTATATCCCCAACATGCTCCATAAAAACAGCAAGCACAACTGGAGCAATAATTGCTATAGCGCCTAATTCAAATTTTGGGAAAGTAAATTTAGGTATTGAAACTATAGCCGATTGACTAATTATTGAGGTATCAACAAATCCTATTGCAAGGCAAACTAAGTATCCTACGACAACGCCACATAAAATTGATATTTGTTTTAAAAAACCACTACCCTTAAATGTTATTAAAAGTGCTGTACCTAGTGTTATAGCTGCAATCCATATTTTAACTTTGGCCATATCAATTGCAACTGGAATTAAATTTAATCCTATTAGTATTATCATCGGACCTATTACTTGTGGTGGCAAAATTTTCTTGATTCTATTTATACCAATTTTCTTAATGAACAAGGAAACGATTACATAAATGAAGCCAGCTACTACAATACCTCCTTGAGCATAAGTCAAATCTCCTTTGTACATTTCTTTCACTGTAATTATTACAGGAATAAATGCAAAAGAAGAACCTAAAAATACAGGCACCTTTCCCTTAGTGCATAAATGGAATATGAGAGTCCCTACCCCTGCAGCAACTAATGCCACGGATGGATCTAGCCCAGTTAGTATGGGAACCAAAACTGTAGCTCCAAACATCGCTATTAAATGTTGGATAGCTAAAATAGTTTTTCTAGACATTTTCAAGAAGCTTGATTTTTCATTTCCCTTAGTATTGTTAGGGTTATTTACCATATAATATTCTCCTTATATATTAGTATGTAAACTTTCTAATTTGAAAAGTCCCTAATTAATATATATGATTTAAATTTACTAAATATGGTTAATTATAGTTAAATATAATTAATAAATTTTATAGTTAAAGGGACAGTAAATAAATATCCCTTTAACTTTCTATCTCTAAATAAAGATGAATCCGTAATGGTCCTTTCCTATTCCTTCTTTTACAACTCCTACCGTTGACGTAAGTTTCATTCCTATTTCAGGATTTTCTACTTCAAGTTGTCCACTGACAACAAGGCCGTTTGTAAATTTAACAATTCCAAAACTCATATATGGTTTCATGTATCCCTCTGGGAGATTATATACTTTTGTATAGGTTACAAGTGTTGCCTCTCCTCCTAGTGGGACCTCTTCAAACTCTCTATTTTCACACTTTTTACATACATAATGTTTCGGATGATGAAGTTCACCACAAGCTGTACATTTATAAGCATACATTTTCTCTTCCATAATTATGATTCCTCCTTAGTGAGTATCGTTGCAACAACATTATTTCCGAAACCACCAAAGTTAACGCACAAACCAGCTTTAGCACCCTCTACTTGGCGTCCCGTTGCTTCTCCCCTTAGTTGCTTTACAATCTCTACAACCTGTGAAACCCCAGTTGCGCCAAGTGGATGACCCTTTGCTTTTAAGCCTCCCGAGGTGTTAATTGGGATTTTACCTCCAATCTTTGTTTGCCCATTTCGTGCCGCTATATGCCCTTCACCTCTCTTGAAAAATCCAACCTCTTCAGATTCAACTATCTCTAGTATTTGAAAAGCATCATGAAGCTCTGCAACGTCCATATCCTGCGCCGTAAGTCCTGCCATTTTATAGGCCATTTGTGCGGAAAGTCTAACAGCAAGTAAATCCGTAGGGACTTCTCTTTCAGCTACCGCATGGGTGTCTGTGGCTTGACCTATTCCTGCTATTTTTATTGGCTTTCTCTTAAATCTATCTGCTTTGTCCATGGCACATAATAAAACTGCTGCTGACCCGTCAGATACAGGACAACAATGATACATACGAAGTGGCTCTGCTACATATGGATTTATTATATTTGCATCCTCATCCTCTGTTATACAATAAAGATTAGGCACCACATGTATATGTGCTACTAGGTTATTCACTGCATTCTCGTGATTTTTAACTGCTACTATTGATAAATCCTTTTCTGTTATTCCATACTTATCCATACATAATTTTGTAAAGAGTCCTGCAAAAGCCGGGAGTGTTAGTCCATAGTTATATTCTGCCTCAGGGTGAAGCATTGTGGCAACAAAATCTGTACCTTCCCAGCCGCTAACAACCCTCATCATTTCTCCACCAACTACAAGCACACAGTCACACATTCCACTGGCTATAGCCATATATCCTAGTTTTATAGCAGATGCTCCTGAGGCTGGGCCATTTTCAATTGTTTCAGCCATTGCTGGTTTTAAATTCAAATAATCCACAAGTGCCGATGCAATACCGCTTTGCTTATTAAGTATCCCTGCACCCATTGTTGCTACAAAAACCTGATCAATACCATGGCCGTTACCTGTTTTTACACCAGCGTCATCTAGCGCCTCCACAGCAGCCATACTAAGTAAGTCAGTAAATGTTCCATCTGACATTTTACCGAATTTACTATGACCTACTCCTACAATACCAACTTCTCTCATCTTTTATATCCCGGAATTTGAGTATAAGTTGATGGAAGAATTGGATGGTCCGCAGTTTTAAGTAGTTCTTCTTTTACTGGACGACGACCACCTGATTTATTTGCTTTATGCTTTTCCCATAATGCTTTAGTTAAAACATAGGTTGGTACTCCCCCTAATTCGTGCCAAGTTTCTGGTCTTGATTCAAGTTCATATTCAATCATCCATCTCTTAAATCCATTTGGACTCTCAGCTACAACTAAAACTTCTTCTTGATTTAAAAAATCCAAATGATATTCCATTTTAGCAGCAAATAATTGTGCTCCTATTCTAAGTCCCTGTTTCAGTGTCATTGTATGATGAGATACTCCTACTTTATCATCAATCATACGACCATTTACTAGTCCCACGAGCACACCATCTATTGTTCCAATTAGGCAATATTCATCCTTCACTCTATACCTATAATAACCTAAAAGCTCGGCATAAATTCTAGATGCAACTATGTCGTAAAAATCTTTTTCAACAGTCATAAGAGGCTTAACTGCTTCTAAAATATGCGGAACTTCCTCTCTTGTTATTTGACGAATTACTAATTTTTCTCCGGTTGCCATGGTAATATACTTAGGCGGATAAGGCACCATTTTTGTTTCAGCTGGTCTAAGGCTTTGTTCCATTTTATCTACTATCATTATTTATCATCCTTTCAAATTTAAATTTTATAAAAACTACTCTGCATCAAAGGCTACAATACGAGATATGCAAGATTCTCCGCCTTCAAATCTCCATGGGAAACATCCTATTATTAATCTTTTGCCTAGCACCTTATCGATATCTCCACCAACGTTTTCAGCATGAATAATATTTAGTGGAAATAAATCATAATGCATTAATTGATAATCATCTTCTGGCCAAAAATCTTCAATTCCTTTGCCGTACTTAGCTCTTAAATATTTTTCTGCTCTTCTAGCTTCCTTTGGAGCCCATTCACGAATCTTTGTATTCATTGGATGGTCTGCGGAACCACAATCAACGCCTATCCATTTAAATTCCATTAGCTTACACCAATCCGAAAATTCCTTTGTAGGCCCTGGATGTCTCATCATTACTCTTTCCTCATCAGCGCCTGGCTCATCCCAACCATATTTATGATAGCCCGTATGGATAATTAAAATATCACCTTTTCTAACATCCGCTCTATCCATTATGTCTTTTGAAGTATAAATTCCATAATCCTCAGCTATATCAGATATATCAACAACAACGCCCGGTGCTACAAGTTCTTCTAATGGAATACTTGCTATATCCCGTCCGTGTGTACAAAAATGCAGTGAACCGTCAAGATGAGTACCAACATGATTTGAATGAGTTAGAACCTGCCCATTTGCACCATTGGATGAGAGTCTTTTGAAGAATTTAATTTCCAGTGGCTCATAGGTTGGCCATGCTGGTGTTAAATGACTAATTTTTTGAGTTAAATCATACATTTTTACATTTTTAAAAGCATCAATAATATTCATAATATACCCCCTGTTAATAAAATTTAGATATTTTTCTTTATAAAAGAAGTAAGTGCATCTTCAAAACATTTCATTGGAGGATGAACTACACCTGCACCTACTTGCCCAACACCTGCTCTATTGCATGCAACTCCAGTATTTATAATTGGCAAAATTCCTGTTTCAATAACTTTTCTAAGATCTATTCCCGTAGGTGTGCCTCTAAAATTCATGTTTGGCATCTTAAAAGCATTATTTTCAGCGCAGGTAATTTCATACATACTAGTTGTATAATTTATAGCGTCCTTTGGGGTCCCCCCTACAAATTGGACAATGGCTGGAGCCGTTGCCATGGCAAATCCACCTATTCCTGCTGTTTCTGTTATACAACTATCTCCTAAATCAGGATTTGCATCAGTTTCATCAAAACCAGGAAAATAAAGGCCTTCAACTAATTCACAAGGTGCTGTAAACCACTCATTTCCAGTTCCAGCTATTCTAATTCCAAAATCCGTGCCATTCCTTGACATGGCACACACCACTGTACTATATTCTAAGTTTTCAATTGGATCCAAACTGCATTTGCATGCT
Organism: Clostridium sp.; assembly: GCF_050717635.1. Taxonomy (GTDB): domain Bacteria; phylum Bacillota; class Clostridia; order Clostridiales; family Clostridiaceae; genus Clostridium_AD. The sequence continues at coordinate 117,788 of NZ_JBOITO010000002.1, read as the reverse complement.
GGCATAGAAATATTTAAAAAGAAATGATCATTTTTATCTATAAACGTTAACACATCTGCTTTTATTTCATCTGAAAAATTGGTTCTGACTATAAATGGTGCCAGTTCCCTAAATAATAATGAGGTTCCTGCTTTATTTCTGTTATGTCCTTCATCACCCATCTGAATCATCTGTGCTAGTATTGTTTTAACATCAATACTACCCTTCAAAGTCATAGCATCATTAATTACAGGTGCTATGACTGCTTCCATCCAGTTTAGTTTTTCAATTACCTCTGAGCTAAAAGCTCCAAATCTTAGAACTTTCCCGAGCCCTTCGTTTAAAGTACAATAGGCATAATTTCCGAAGGTCTTATTTTGAAGCTTCCAAACAGGCATTGAATAAGTTACAACCCCCGCCATAGGGCCTACTGTATTGTGATGATGACATGGATCAAATATAATTTCTCCAGAGGCTGCTAAAGTTCTTGCTTCCTCTTCGTTCTTAGCAAGCCTTTCATATATTAACCCACCTATTATTGCTCCTTTAACTGGTTCACTCATTCTATCCCATGTTATTGGTGGACCTGCATGAAGAATTGTATGCTTTGTCATGCCTGGAATATCAGTACCAGCCTTGCCTATACCAACAATTATTGGCTGAGCTGCAAGTATCCTATCCATTGCCTCTTTATTTGCTTCTTTTATTTTTTCACTTATTCCATCCAAACTAGAAAGTTTTTTACAAGCCACGCTTGGTGGTCTCCAACTAACATGCATACTCTGTACATTTTGCTCCTTTAAGTCACTATTAAAAGACTCCAATCCCAGATTTACAACACTAAGTTTCACACCAAATAATTTATTTATCTCTGTCACTTTCCACCCCTCCTTTATATTTTATTTACTCTTCCAAGAATTAACGAAGATAGTTTAACAGCTTGAGCATTAGAAGGCATTAGTATAACTCCTGCACTTTCTAACACTTCGCACTGGTTTTTATAATCTTGAGGGTCTCCATATGTGCCACATATGTACCCGATTACACATAAATAATTGTTTTTATTTTTCATAGTGTTTTTCGCATCTATTATAGATTCAAGCATTTCTCCTGCTGGATCCATGTTTGATCCATAACCCAATACAAAATCCATAAGCACTATTGCAACTTCTTGGTCTAATGCTTCCATTGGAAGTCTTTCTACTCTAGCCACTGGGTCTATCATTGGATGTGGTTTTCCAACAGTGAAATCATCGTCACCTAGATCAATGCATGTGTGCTCTTTACTAAGGTGTACATCCTCTAGTTTAAGTTCAGGTAACAATGGAATATTAGAATATATCTTATAACCATCTTTTCCTAGCATCTTCATCGCTTCATCTGCTAAGGTTCCCCCAGTGTATAGTGCTCTTAAATACTTCTGTCCACTACTAAACTTTTTGCATTCACCTTGGACAATTTCTTCAATTTTCTCATCAGATAGTGTAAAGCTAATAAAATCACTTATTATCTTTCCCTCTGATAACATTACTGCCTTTCTTGCTGCATCCTCTAGATTTACACATGAGTGTGCACCATGCTTTTCAATTTCATATCTATCGCCGCCTATAAAACTTACAACAACTGGCTTATTTGTGGTTTTTACCATATTTAATATTTTATCTGCTACTTCGGGTGCTGGTGGTTTAGAGATTAACACTATAACCTTTGTTCCATCATCATCGATTAAAGCTTTGAAACCCTCAATCATCATAATTCCCCCAACTGAACTCTTAAGATCTCTTCCTCCCGTCCCAATAACCTGCGATACTCCACCACCCATTCTATCTATAATGACAGTAACCTCCTGTGTTCCTGTACCAGAGGCCCCCACAACACCTATATCTCCCCGCCTAACAACATTTGCAAAACAAAGTGGTACACCATTAATAATTGCGGTTCCACAGTCCGGTCCCATAACTAGTAATCCCTTATCTCTGCCTATATTTTTAAGTTCAATTTCTTCTTCCACTGTGACATTATCACTAAATAACATTACATGAAGGTTATTGCTTAATGCACTCTTTGCTTCATATGCGGCATATTTTCCAGGTAACGATATAATCGCAATGTTGGCTCCCTCAAGATGCTTAACTGCAGCACTAAGAGTTTTTGGTTTATATTCTTCCACTGAGTCATTATCCTTAGCCCTTACATTTAATAATTCATCAACCTTTTCAACAATGATTTTAATGGCATTTTCCTCATCACTCCATGCTGCTATGAAAAAATCATTAGGTGTTAGTGCCCTTATCGCATCATTTGATAAGTTTAGATTTTCTGTTAGTTCTTTATTCAAATCTGTTCCCATACCAACTATAACTTCTTTGACATTTGGCATTTTTTTAATTTCCTTAGTTATTAACATTAGTGCCACAGAATCATAATAAGTATTTTTTCTAATCTCCGCGCAATGATTCATTTATCCAAACCCTCCTATACTTTAATTTAGTCAAAATTCTAAGTCCCACGTAAATTCCAAGCGCTGTATCAGTTCCTGATGTTTCACCATACTCAATAACTTCTCTTAACCCTTTAATAATACTTCTATGGTTTTCATTACTGGTATCATTATTAAGCTTTAAAATTGCTTTCATTAAATTTTGTACAGCCTCATTTGTCTCCCCCACTGATGAATGTTTCAACATTTCAGCACTAACTCTAGTTGTTATTTTTAGACCACTACTAATAATTGCACTGTTAAATTTATATATTTTTAGAGAATTTAATTTATAATAACTTCCCATATATATGTACGCAATCATTAAGCCACTAATAAAATCATCCATTGATGGTGTAAGCCCACATCCAAACCCAATAACATACTGTGCTATATATCCTATGCCATCTTCATATGCATTTATTACTGAATAAATAAAATTCATAAACCTACCCTTTATAAATTCGAAGCTTATATCAAAATCACATTCAGGAAGGAAACCCAATTCAAGTTCTGGTAGTTTATCTGCAAGCATATTTGTGAGTGAACCCATAACATAGTACTTTCCATGTGTCTTTAACCCTTGTCCAATAATTTTTATGTTTTCTAAAAGCTTGTGCTCTGGGCAGTATAAAATATTGGTATCAACCAACGAAGACCACTTTTCAGCACTACTCATGGATATAAATAAATTAATTTGTCTGCAATAAATTTTACTTGTAGTAAACTCAAATATCAAACCTTGTGTTATATTTAGATTATTAAAATCAACTTGTCCTAACCCATCTACAATTACGCTCATTGGGGACATCTTTTTCTGTTTGCACAAGAGTGTTATGAATAAGTCACCGCACTCAATGTTGCATGCATTTTTAAATACAGAGTGAACATGTCCACATAATGTGCCTCTTTTTAAAATAATCTTTTGAAGATTTTCGCATATAAATAATCCATTCATTAAAATCATCCCTTTATATCTAAATCTTATTATTAAATTTATATTTTTATTCATCAATTTATCTAAATATTAATTTTATAATAGAAGAAGAAATAATGTCTTCCATTGCGGAAGGTCATCAAAAAATATTAAAAGCACAAAATAAGTCTACAATCCTTTAAAAATCATTATTTTAATAGATTGTAGACTTATTTGTTTAAATTTTTTTTTGTTTTTCTATATTTTAGAGTATAATAATAATTACCAATCAATTTCTAAAAAAATTAGGGGGAATTATTTTGAACAAGAAAACCTTTAAAAAGAGAAATTTCATGCTTAGTTTTATTCTTATCTTATCCCTTGTCATATCGTCTTTTGCATTCAAGTTTTCATTTGCAACTACTGAAGACGGATCATGGGAAAACCCTTACACAGTGGCACAAGCAAACAACACACAAAATAATACTTTAAAAACACTTCAAGGATATATTGTTGGTCAACCCACTGCTACTACAACAGTGATTACTAGCAATTATCCAAACGATTATGCAATAGCAATAGCCGATATTGCTACAGAGACAAACACATCTAAGATGATTTATGTACAAATACCGACTGCTAGTAGAACTACTTTTGGATTAAAAACAAATCCAAGTTTAAAAGGAAGTAAAGTCAAGATTACTGGTTATTTAACTGCATACTTCACCCATACCGGTGTTAAAAATGTTTCCGCTATGGCGAAAGCAACACAAACTATTCCTGAAACAGGTGGTACTTCCCCATACGATGGCACATACTATGCACTTGCAGTTGGCAAAACAGGTGAAAGTCTTAAAAGAATCTTAAATGATATTATCTCTAATCAAACCAAGATTTCCTACAATGCAGTTTGGGATGCATTAAGATATACAGATCAGGATCCAAATAATACGAATAATGTGATTTTACTTTACACCGGACGTTCTCAATCAAAGCTTACAAACGGAGGTTTAGTAAACGATTGGAATAGAGAACATGTATTTGCAAAATCTCATGGTGATTTTGGAACTTCAACAGGACCAGGAACAGATTTACACCATCTTAGGCCAACAGATGTATCCGTAAATGGTGCAAGAGGAAATTTAGACTTTGATATGGGCGGCACATATAATATAGAAGCAACAGAATGTAAATCTGATAATGATTCTTGGGAACCACGAGATAGCGTAAAAGGTGATATTGCTAGAATGATATTCTATATGGCTGTACGTTATGAAGGAGAGAATGGAGAAGTAGATTTGGAGTTAAATAATTTAACAAGTAATACTACTGCCCCTTACATGGGTAAATTATCCACTTTATTACTATGGAATGCCCAGGACCCAGTTGATGATTTCGAAAGAAATAGAAATGATGTGATCTATACTAAATATCAACATAATAGAAATCCATTTATAGATCATTCAGAATGGGCAAATGCAATCTTTAATTAAATCATTAACAAAATAAGGCTACAATCCTTTATTATTTTAAAGGATTGTAGCCTTATTTTTTTATAAAATTAGTTTCACTTAATAATAAGACCTAGTATGGAAGAAAGAGAAACTGCTTGCATAGTGGTAACTCTTGCACCCTTAACGTCAGCAATATTCACTCCAATTCCTTCAATCTGGCAACTAGTAAAATCTATTCCTTTAAGGCTTGTAAAATTCATTTGAGCCTTGGTAAGATTAGACTCCTTAAATTCAACTTTTAGAAATTTCGAATTTTGGAAATCCGAAGAACGTAATTGACATCTAAGAAATGCAACTTCCTTAGAATTAGAATAACTGAAAAAAGCAAATTCACCATTACAATTTTCAAATATTACATTTCTAAAGGTGCCTTCATTTAAATTAATACCAATGATCTTACAATTCACAAATTCTACTTTATGTAATGAAGCCTCATTAAAATCTACATTTGATAAGTCACAATTCTCAAATCTCACATCCATCATTTCTATACGTCTGAATTTTACCTTATTAAAAATAACATTTTTGAATATTACTTGTTTAAAAGTAACTCTGTCTGCTTCATAGTTTTCTAAAGAACAATCACTAATTGTTCCAAAAGAAAATATACACTCATCCTCAATATTTTCTTTAGAAAGGTCTATTATATCTAAATCGCTATCAAATTTAGGTCTTAGTACTTTTGTTTTTATTTTAGTATTTTCCATAGTATACTCCCCCTTTAGTGGCATATATTTTCAAAGAAGAGTGAATAAGTTTACTTTTCTTTGTATGTTTAAGTAGAATTTTGTAGTTAGTTGTACCCTAGCCGTATAATAGATATTATAGCATAAATAGTATTTTTGAACCTTAAGTCCAACTGAAATACATGAATTTTAATTTTAAAATATAATAGCTTACTAATGAAAATAGTTCCTTTCTGTTTTCATTAATAAGCTATTAACATATAGCGGTTGCTATTTAAATGAGTTAATAAAAAAAGCTACATATTGAGATATTAACTTTATTTTATAACGGTTTTATGAAAACGATTCCTTTAAGAAGACCGTTAATTAGCTTTTTTACACACAATAAAAATTATAAAGGGGACAAATAAAATGGTATTAGAATTAGATATGGTCCAATCAGCAGCATTAGCAGTTGTAGTCTTATTTATAGGGCAAATGCTAAAAAACAAATTAACATTTTTAAGTAAATACTGTATTCCTGCACCAGTAATCGGTGGAATACTTTTTGCGATTATGACACTCATATTAAAACAAACAAATGTATTGGCTTTTCACTTTGATGTTACACTGCAAAAATTCTTTATGACTGCATTCTTTACAACAATTGGTTTTACAGCAAGTTTTACGCTTCTGAAAAAAGGTGGAAAACAAGTTTTCATTTTCCTCGGAATAGCTATATTGCTAGTAATTTCTCAAGACATTACTGGAGTAGTATTTGCTAAAATTTTCAACTTAAATCCACTTATAGGGCTTTCTACCGGTTCTGTACCTATGGTTGGCGGACATGGAACTGCGGGTGCTTTTGGTCCAGTATTTGAAGAAGCAGGTGCTGTAGGAGCAAATACAGTAGCAATGGCTTCAGCTACCTTCGGATTAATTATGGGTAGTATGCTTGGCGGACCAATAGCTAAGAAACTAATTGAAAAACATAAACTTGCGCCTTCGATAAAATCAGATAAATCTTTGTCAGAAGTTGCAGTAGCTAAAGAAAGTAATTCTAAAAAATTAATACCTGATAACTTCATGCATGCTACAACTCAAGTTTTTATAGCTATGGGTGTTGGAACAATAATATCTCTTCTTTTAGAAAAAACAGGTTTGACATTCCCAGCATATATTGGAGCAATGTTTGCAGCTGCAATTCTAAGAAACTTATCAGATTCAACAAAAATATTTAAGATTTATGCAGAAGAAATTGATATTATAGGAAGTGTTGCATTAGCTATATTCTTGTCTATGGCTTTAATGGGATTAAAACTATGGCAATTAGCTGATTTAGCTTTACCACTTTTAGTAATGTTGTTAGCTCAAGGATTAATAATTGCATTATTTGCTTACTTTATAACCTTTAATCTTATGGGTAAAGATTATGAAGCAGCAGTAATGTCTGGTGGTACATGTGGATTTGGTATGGGTGCTACACCAAATGCTATGGCAAATATGGAAGCTCTTACACAAAACTATGGGATTGCTCCAAGAGCATTCTTTATCGTACCACTTGTAGGAAGTTTATTCATAGATTTCTTCAACGCTGGTATTATCACATACTTTATGAACTTTTTCGTAAAATAGCCCGCTTAAAAATTTTACGAATATACATTTTAATATTTAGATTTAGATAATAACAAAGGTATAGACTTTTAAGTCTATACCTTTGTTATTATCTTTTATACCTCTTAAGGTGTATATTGCCCCTCTACTTTTACAACTACTTTATTTTCAGTATAGATATAACATAACATATGCTGATTCTTAGTAGAAACACTTCTAAATTTATCATAAGAAACAGAATGGTTATTAACATCACCGTTATATGGATCTATCGAACATCCTAAAAGACTTAGTGAAGCTTTATCATCTATAACATAGTTTTCCATCTTTTCACTGCTATTAACAATATAGTAATCATCATATACGAAATATTCTCCATTTTCATACTCGGCATCCCCATTTTTTTTAGCTGCTTCAATAGCTTCATTTCCCATTAGAAATTTCACATCATCAAATTTCAAATATCTCTTGCCACCCTCTTCATATACTTTAGATATATAACCTATTTGTTTTGATTTCACTATTGGAGTTGGCTTAACAATAAGTTGGATTTTTATTTTTTTTTCATAATTCTGAACAGTTCCAATAAAATCTTGTGCTCCAATGATTCTACTGTCTACTTTATTTGAGTGATCAATATTTTCACGAATATTATTAACTACTACCTTGTTTTTTATAAAATTAACAGTTACTACTAAAATAAATACTAAAACTATCATAGATAGTGCAATCATAACTTGTACTTTGGGTTTATTTAAATTAGAACTCATAAAATTATCAATCCCCTCTTATAATTTCCTTACTATAATATTCATCAAGACTACAATTTATCATACAAATAAAAAAACCACTAAATATATTAGCAGTTTCTTCGCTATCTTTCATAAAGTTCTACTTATATCTATCTATCAGCAACACTTATATTTAAATATTCCTCTAATGTAATATCTCTGCGTGCAATCTCCCTAGCCACCTTATCTCCAACATATCTAATATGCCAAGGTTCATAAGCATATCCAGTAATTTCTTCTTTCCCCTCTGGATATCGAAGTATAAATCCATATTTATAGCAATTCTCAATAACCCATTTATAAGCTTTTGTATTTTTAAATCCTTCATCTAAAGTTGTATATTCATCTGAGAGTAAATCCATAGCCAGTCCCGTTTGATGTTCACTTTCTCCCGCTTGTGCAACGAATTTATCTGCTTCCTCTTTACCACTTCTAGTCACTTTATCATTGTAAAGTTTTTCTTGATAAGAATAATCCCTATATCCTGATACTCCAAGTAATATTATATTATTACTTTTAGCAGCATCAAAAAGATACTCTAGTGCTACTGCTGCATCCTTTTCCATTTTCCTAACATTTGGATCTCCATTAGATATAAACTCAACATTTGGGATTTTAAATTCCTTTATGTAATTATCTTTTTCTAGACCATTTTCCTTATTCACTAGCACTATGTTTGAGCTAAACGTATAAACATCCTCTATTTTATTATCCATTTCCCCAATATTTGTTTTTGGAGTATTATTAGTGCTGACAGAATCAACCTGCTTAACACCTAGTGTACTACTCAGCATTATTAAAACAAAAATACAAAATTTATTATTTTTCATATGCCTCACTTCTCCTCTTTATAAATATCATTCATCTAATAGTTCTGCCCAATAAATAAAATAATATACAATTAAAAAGGAGACATTGCCTGATGCCACCCCAACCTAGGTTGGGGCTACCATCGTGGCAAGTTGCAAAGTGGACAACAAAATAGCAGCTCTGCCTTTAACTTACAGAACTGCGTTTTAATAAACTCTCAATACCACCTTTTAACTTTATTGGAGCTACTGTTGGTCCATATCTCTTAATTATATTTCCATCTGTATCAATTAAGAATTTAGTAAAATTCCATTTTATTTCCTTACTTAAAAAACCATTTTGCTCACTCTTTAAATATTTATATAGTGGATGTGCATTTTGTCCATTTACATTTATTTTTTCAAACATAGTAAAACTAACTCCATAGTTTAATAGGCAAAACTGATGTATTTCATTATTACTTCCTGAATCTTGATTTGCAAATTGATTGCATGGAAACCCCAAAATTTCAAAGCCTTGTTCTTTATATTCCTCATATAATTCTTCAAGCCCTTTAAACTGAGGTGTTAACCCACAATTGCTTGCAGTGTTTACAACTAAAACCACTTTTCCTTTATATTCATCCATCTTCACTTCTTGGCCATCTATATTTTTCATTGTAAAATCATAAAATTTCATATTATTACTCCTTTCCGATTTCAAGTTAATAGTATTAAAATTATATAAATGATGCTCTACTTTTTAAAAGTAGAGCATCATTTATATACATATTTTAATTTTTCCTATTCTTCTTTCTCTGACTTCTTCTATTTTAAATATTACATTACCATATTGGATAGTTTTGTTTTCATTTTTCTTTGGAATACGTCCTAGTAGGCTAACTAAAAAGCCTCCTATTGTATTGTAATTTTCTGACACTAATTCCAAATGTAAATTATCATTTAATTCATCTATTGATAAAAGTCCATTCACTATATAAGTATTGTTATCAACTTTTCTTATATCAGGTTCATCATAATCATATTCATCTTCAAAATTACCCATAACTTCTTCTATAAGATCTTTAGTAGTAACTACCCCTGAAAATCCTCCATATTCATCTATAAGTACAGCCATATGATTTTTAGCTCTTTTTAACTCCATAAATAATTCATCTATATTTTTACTTTCGTTAACAAAGTAAGGAACATGTAATATACTCTTAATGTTTACATTTTCAAAACCATTTGTGCGAGCTTCTATTATAAAGTCTTTCATGTGAAGTATTCCTATGATGTTATCAACATCACCGTCATACACTGGCACCCTAGAATGCTTTTGATCTAATAGCTCGTCTAAAAACTGTGTAACAGAATCATTTATGTCAATCAAAAACACTTCAGTTCTTGGAGTCATAACTTCTTCAGCTGATTTATCATCAAATTCGATAATATTATTTATCATTTTTTTTGCAGTTTCGTTTAGAGATCCATGTTCTTGACCCACTGCTATAATTGACTTTATTTCCTCTTTTGATAGTTTTTCCTCTGTTTTTTTTATATTAAGACCAGTAATCTTAACTAAACCATTAGTAGACTTTGAAAGTACCCATACAAAAGGAACAACCAGTTTAGATATATAAAAAATAGGTACTACTGAAAACATTGCAATAGTTTCTGATTTTTGCTTTGCTATGAGCTTTGGAAACCATTCACCAAACACAATCATTATATATGTTATTCCAATAGTTATGCTCGCTAAAGCAATTTGTTTACTAAAAGGTACATCCAAATTGTTTAAGTATCTTGCAAAATTACTATATATACCTGTAGCCGCAAATGCGCTAGCCAAAAAAACAGTAATCGTAATTCCAATTTGAACAGTGGATAAATATTTTGTTGGTTCTTCAATAATTCTCACTAAAAGTTTTGCTTTTTTATTGCCCTCTTCAGCAAGATGTTTAATTTTATTTTTGTTTAATGATACTATTGCCATTTCCGCTGATGCAAAAAATGCATTTATCAGTGTTAAAATACCAATTAGTATAAATTGCGCCATTATATTAGTAAGCGCCGGGTCGGGGTCTGGATTCATTAAAAATTCCTCCTCTTAAATAAAAAATCTTAACACTATTATTATATCACAAAAATGATTGTTTTTCTGGCATTATAAAAATTAATATTTTAGCAGTGCATCTAAGTTTTTATATGCTTTTTAAAAGTTATTAGACAGATATATCCTTATTTCTATATACAGCATATGTTAGTGCTATGCTGATCACCATAACTGACACCATAATGAGTATATATAACGGTTCAATGGCATTATTCATTAATATATCCCCCGCATCCACATATTTAAAAGGACTAAGGTATTTTAAATTATTAAATTTATCTGATATTCCTGAGATTACACCTAAAAAATAACATAAAAATACTAGTCCTAGTGAAGCCGCTAGAATATTCCTGCTCTTTTTTATTATTGTAGATAGAAAAAAAGAAATCGTTGCAAAAGTAAAATGTAGTAATATAGTAGCTATAACCAGCAAAGAAAAAGTTTTCATTGATGGTTGCTCGTTCTTTGCAAATTGGAAGCCCAAAATACTTATTATAGCAATGATGCCATTAAAAATTAAAATATTAGCACTCATTGCAAGTAACTTTTCAGTAACAATTTGAGTCCTAGTCACAGGCTTTGATAATAAAAATTCAATTGTTTTTTCATTCTCTTCTTTAGAAATGATGTTTGATGCTAGCATTGAGGCAAAAATGCTTCCAAACAGCGTAGTCATCATATAAATTTCTATACCGTAAAAGCCTAATATAGTACTCATGTCCAATTTGTCCATGCTGAATGCTTTTTTAAGGGATTCTGGGTAAGAATTTAAAAGTTCATTCATAGCCTTATTGTTAATATTAAATTGTGGATATATGCTTAGCATTAATAAAACAAGACCACCTATCGCAATACTCCATATAATTAAAGATTTTAAATTTCTTGAAATTTCTCTTTTAAAAATCATATTATCTCCTCTCTCTATTTTTCATAATAATGCATAAACACTTCTTCAAGTGAAGGCTCTTCAATTAATAAGTCTTTAAATTCCATATCATTTAATTTACTAACAAGTGCTTTCATATCTCCATTGTATAATAGTCTAATGCTATTGCCCGTTACTTCTTTTTTCACAATACCATCAATAACAAGTTCAATATCTTTAATTTTATCTAAAGTTAAAGATACATTTTTAAATCTACTATTCATTAAAGTTTCAATAGTTTCTACTTTAATTAATTTCCCATCCTTAATAATTCCAACCCTATCGCAAAGCTTTTGCACTTCACTTAATACATGGGATGAAAAGAACACTGTTGCTCCTTTTTCTCGCTCCTCTTTTAAAAGCTCAAAAAATACATTTTGAATTAATGGATCAAGCCCACTAGTAGGCTCATCTAATAACAATAGCTTAGGTTCATGCAAAAGTGCTTGGACTATACTTACTTTTTTACGATTACCAAAAGATAAATCTTCTATCTTTCTACTTAAGTCAAGATCTAGTTTATCAGCAAGTTCTTTCATTCTTTTAGGATTTTCTTTTTTATGAAACTTGGCCGAATAGATAAGGATGTCACTTACCTTCATGTCATCATAGTAAAATACCTCAGAGGGTATATATCCTATGTTTTGTCTTATGTCCTTTGATTTTTTAACTATATCCATTCCAAATATTGTAGCATTGCCACTAGTAGGAAAAATAAAATTTAGAAGTGTTCTAATGGTTGTACTTTTCCCTGCACCATTAGGTCCAATAAACCCAAATATTTCACCTTCCTCAATGGACAAATTCAGATCGATTATTCCTCTACTTTTCTTATTATAAAATTTAGTCAGATTATTAATTTCAACAATTATCATAGCTTTACCTCCATAAATATACTCCTCTAATTATTTAAGTTTACACAACCTACTATTTCTACATTAATTTACAATTACCTTCATTTAAATTAATAAACTACTATACACAAGAACTAATAAATCCGTTAATACTGAAAATAAAAGCAATCAACATTTCTGTTGATTGCTTTTATTTTTAGTATTATGACTTACTTAAACTTAGAAGATATCCATACCCTTCATTCTCCATTTTATTCATAGGTATAAATTTTATAGCAGCACTGTTAATGCAGTATCTGTTCCCGCCTTTATCTTTAGGACCATCATCAAATACATGACCTAAATGTATATCTCCACTTCTGCTTCTAACCTCAGTTCTGTTCATATTAAATTTTTTATCCTCTTCAAGTTTAACTACTTCAGGTACAATAGGCTTTGTAAAGCTGGGCCATCCGCATCCTGAATCATACTTATCCTTTGAAAAAAATAATGGTTCACCTGTCACTACATCTACATATAAACCATCCTCGTGATTATCAAAGTACTCATTTGAAAAAGCTCTTTCAGTATTATTCTCCACGGCCACCTTATATTGAGTATCTGTTAACTTTTCTTTTAGTTCTTCATTACTAGGTCTAGGATATTTTTTAATATCTATGTTAACCACCTCTTTTTTTAAATTAGAAAAATATTTATTTTTATCTTATCCAGTTTATTATTATACATTCATTGGTCTATTTTTTTTTGTAGGTGCAATCCAAACTTCACCAGTTCCTTCAAATGTTTGTAAATACCCCTCACGCTTTGACTTTTCTATCTTTGTTTCTATTTTACCTCTTATGACAATTGAGAAACTCCCATCGACTTTTAGTGTCTCATTATTTAGCTCATATATGAGTATTTCATCAAAGGGTACATAACTTTCTAGAATTGCAATGCCACTCCCACTTAGTTTCGGTTGTCTAAATCCATCAGCACTCACTAAGCCTGTGGCAATGTTTTTATTTGTATGTACAGAAAGTTCAATGCTGTCTTCACAGCAATAAAACATTCCATCACCTAAAATAATCTCTTCATTAGATAACTCTAGAACATAAAAATACTTATATGAGGGATCTAAATATATTTCACCGTATTTCCCATAATATCTCGAGGTAAATGATGCTTCTCCAGTACCCACGTTTTTAAAAAACCCCTTAGAAGCAGAAGGTGCGTTTTTCTGAATCTCAATTTGAATTGGCCCCTTCATAAATTGGAGCTCTCCAGGTTGTACTAATACTCCTCCATCGTTAATATTAATTCTAACTTGACGAAGTTTTTCACCACCATATTGAGTGGGCAAGGTGTTTACAGCCGCAGCATTAAAAACACCTCCATTTCTAGGTTTCTTATATTCAATTACTTCGAATATGGTATTATTGTTACTTGTTATAGTATCAATTACTCTTACTGCATCTGAAAAATCCGGATTAAACATATTAATTTCCCCCTTTATTCTATTTAATATTATTACTATTGTTTGTATTTTACCATTAGCACCACTTTCTTTCAATTGCTAGCTATATTCCTCTGTAAGTTTCTCTTGAAGTAAGTCTATTCTTTCACCCATCACCAATTATTATTTTATTCTATCGCTATGTAAATACAAAATTAACAAAATATCACGGCAGCCCATATACTATAATGTAATTACTTTACAATGACTAATTAAATTTATATGTTCCTATATTCTTAGATAATAATCACTCCCAAAATATAGTGGATATTGTTATCAATTGATAATTCATTTCGTTACAAAAAGTTGTTGCAAATCATATTATATCAGCATATACTGATAATATAGTTTGCAAGATCTATTATCAATTAAAAACGAGGTGTGTTAATTGGACAGTGAAGAAAGATTTAATATTGGTATCAAAATATCTAAGATAACAATAACTTTCAATATTTTGTTATCAGCAATTAAATTGTTTGCAGGCATTATAGGTCGAAGCGGAGCTATGATTGCTGATGGTGTACATTCACTTTCAGATGTACTAAGTACAATTGCTGTAATGCTTGGATTAAAATTAGCCAAACAGCCTGCTGATGAAGATCATCCATATGGTCATGAAAAAATGGAGCCTATTATGGCTAAGATACTGGCTAGCATATTGTTAATTACAGCACTACTAATTGGTTACAATGGTATTGTGGTTATTATTAATGGAACAACGGTAATTCCGCAAAAGATTGCTATGTATGCAGCTATACTTTCTATAATAGTCAAAGAATGGATGTATAGATATACCGTAAATGGCGCTAAAAAAATTGAAAGTTCCGCTCTTATGGCAGATGCTTGGCATCATAGATCCGATGCATTTTCTTCTATCGGTACACTAATCGGAATTTTTGGTGCTAGAATGGGCTATCCGATATTAGATCCAATTGCATCACTAGTTATATGTATTTTAATAACCAAAGTAGCGATAAATATTTATAAGCAAGCTATTGATCAATTAATTGATCACTGCGCCGATAAAAATACTATTAATAACATAAAAAATAAAATTGAAAATATAAATGGTGTTATAAGTATAGATGAACTAAAGACTAGAATTAGTGCTAATAGGTTATATGTAGATGTAGAAATATGTGTTAATAGCAATTTAACCGTTTGTGAAGGTCATGAAATTGCGGAGAGTGTTCATAGTACTATAGAAAATTCTGATAATAGGATTAAACATTGCATGGTACATGTTAATCCAAATTTGAATAACAAAAACTAATAGAACATCATATACTATAATGTAAATACTTTTAGGAGCCAATTTTATGTATATAGATGAAGATACTATTAGATCTTATTATTCAGAGTACATGTATGAACTAGAAAATCAAGACCTTCCTTTAGATTGCCCCTACAGACAAATGCTTCCTTTTCCTTTTTTACCAATAGGTACTCCAGGTCCTAAAACTCCTCAAGGCGGGCCACCTTCTGGACCTCCAAATTACACACCATCGCTTCCTAAATCACAGCAATTTGGCGCTACTCCTAAAGCTGTAGACCCAGGTGCAATTCGGCCTTGCCTCTATAGATTCGTATATATATGGCCAAGAAGAGGTAGCGGATTCTGGGCATGGCTTACATTTGTAGGGCCTAGATCTGTAGCAGGCTTCCGCTTTAATAGGAATACTTGGAGTTACTTCGGAATGGATCTTAGAGATATTAATAGTTTCCAATGCTCTTAAAATAGGATAACTCAACATACCTATTCCAGCGAAATACTCATATTTTGCTAATCTCAACTTATACGTAAAACTAAAAAATTAAAGGAAGCCACAATGGCTTCCTTTAATTTTTCCTCTTAATTTTATCATAATATTACTTAATTTCGTATAACTGGGCTAATTTATCAAAAGCTGATAGTGAATTTTGTATTTTTTCGTAAGATATACAGTAAGCTAACCTTGCATGTCCTGGGCACCCAAAGGCTGATCCCGGTACAATCAATAAGTTAAACTGTTTTGCTTCATGGCAGAATTTTTTATCGTCTGCTATTGGTGTTTTAATAAATAAATAAAATGCTCCCTGGGGTTTCACACATTTAAAACCTATTCCTGTAAGATGATTGTATAAAAGGTCTCTGTTCTTTTTATATATACTGACATCAACTTCAGACTCCAGGCAATTTGCAATAACCCTCTGAAATAGTGATGGTGCATTTACAAATCCTAAAATTCTATTGGCTACATTTAAAGATGCCATTATCTCTTCAGAGGTATCCATATTTGTATTTGCAACTACATATCCAATTCTCTCTCCAGGCAGTGATAATGATTTACTATATGAATAACCAATAAATGAATTTTTATAGTATTTTAAAATATATGGAACAACCACATTGTCATAAACTATTTCTCTATATGGTTCATCAGATATTAGATATATACTTGTATTTAGTTCCTCTTCTTTTTCACAAAGTAGTTTTGCTAAATCTTGTATAACCTTTTCCGAATAAACAATACCTGTTGGATTATTTGGCGAGTTTATAATAATTGCTTTTGTTTTGCTATTTATTTTATCTTTTAATACTTGCATATCAGGTTCAAAGGTATCAATATCCGTAGAAACTACTACAAGCTTACCATCAAAATTATTTACATAGTTTCTGTATTCACCAAAAAAAGGTGAAAAAACAATAACTTCATCCTCTGGGTTAAGTAATGTTTTTAACAATATATTTAATCCACCAGCTGCTCCACAGGTCATAACTATATTATTATAACCAATATTTATATCATGCTTTTCATTTAAATATTGCGCTATTTTTGTCCTGACATCTTCATATCCAGAATTATTCATATAGCCATGTATAAGTTTAGGCGCTGTTTCACTTAATATTTTATTAATTTGATTTTTAATATTCTCAGGCGGTTCAACATTGGGATTACCCAAGCTGTAATCAAAAACATTTTCTTCTCCATAAATTTTAGATAATCTTTTACCTTCCTCAAACATCGCTCTTATTATAGAACTATTAGCAACTAATTTTTTCATTTTGTTAGATATCATTTCAAGTCTCCTTTTTATATGTTTTTGTAAATATAGTTAATTATATAATTCAGTATATCATATGAACAGAATTTGTATAGTGCCACCCACGTGGCAAGTGGCAAGTGACAATATGGACAAGTTAATCTGCAAGTAATATAATTATATTTATTCTAAATAAAGGTAATAGTATAGCACAATAAAAATATTATGTTTAATAAAACTTGCTTTTTGAAATAAAGTATGATAATATAGGAATTGACTTAAATGAATAGTAAGTAATGCAGCACAGATATATTTCAATTAGTACTTTTTAAATATAGTATTTTAATATCGAAATTTTATTTAGTGAACTATTACAAAGCATTTAAGAAAATAAAATTTCGGAGGTATACATTATGAACGGTACAGTTAAATGGTTTAATGGAGAAAAAGGATTTGGTTTTATTACAGGAGAAGACGGAGTAGATGTTTTTGCACATTTCTCTCAAATAAATTCAGATGGTTACAAATCTCTTGATGAAGGACAAAAAGTTTCTTTTGATATAGTAAAAGGACCTAAAGGACCTCAAGCTGAAAATATTACAGTTCTTTAATTTGAACTAATATTTAACCATTAAATAGGAAACTATTTAATGGTTTTTTTATTTTTTTGTAAATTATAAATAAAGTACCACCCACATGGCACGTAGGTGGTACTTTTGTAACTTTATCTATTTTCCATTCTACTTACATATAAAATAGGAATAACTGCATACATAGCAGCTGCCTTTACTAATTCACTTTTCCAAGTTCGTTCATTTGTTGAATGTGCCTCTGCCTCATGACCTGGTCCAAATCCAATACATGGGATATCATATCTCCCCATGATAGAAGCACCATTTGTAGAAAGTGTCCATTTGTCAAATAGAGGTTCTTCATTAAATAAAATTTTATAGCCTTCTGCTAAAGTTTTGCAAACTGGATGTTCCTCTTCTATTACCCAAGCTTCAGAATAAGCAGCCGTTGGATAAACAACCCCCTTATAAGAAGGTTTTTCATAATCACAAATGAAAACCTGTGCTTTAGTCTCTTTCACCGAAGGAAGATTTCTTATTTCTTCTAGTGCATCTTGATATGTTTCTCCATTAGTTAACCTTCTATCTATTAAAATTGTACAACGGTCTTGCACACCGACTGAAGAAGAAATAACCGGCACCCCAGAAACAGTTAATGATCCACTTCCTAAAAACTCATCATACTGTAACTTTTCATTAAGGTGACCTAAATCATTTATTATGGAATCTATCTTATAACCTTCAGCAATTACTTTTATCTCCATTCTTCCTCTATGACCCCTATATATATTACAAGAGGTAGGCTCTGTTATTACAACAAATTCAGGTTGAATCTTATCTTCATTTATCATATACTGCCAACAAAGTCCCGCACATTCCTCCTTTTGAACTGTACCTGTAATAATCAGCGTATAATTGTCTTCTAATTCTAAATCTTTAATTATTTTTCCAGCATATACCATAGCAGCCATTCCGCCCTTTTGCTCACTTCCACCTCTTCCTATGATTATATCTTCATCTTCATAACCCTTGTATGGATCATACTGCCATAAATTCTCTTCTCCTATACCTACTGTATCAATATGTGCATCCATAGCAATAACATGTTTACCCTGCCCTATAGTCCCTATTATGTTACCCATTTTATCTATTTCTATATTATCAAAGTTGGTCTTTTGCATTTCCTCTTTTATTCTCTCTACAATTCTTCTTTCATGACAACTTTCACTAGGAATAGCAATCATGTCCCTTAAAAACCTTGACATGTCCCCTTTGTACTCTTCTGCTTTCTGTAAGACTCTTTGAAAATCTACATTCATAGAAAACCCTCCTTCTATTTATCAAAGTTTATCAGTTTATACCTCTAGTGCTTTATTTTCACTACTAACAATATCATATTTATAAACGCACAAAAAAATTACTCAATCAAAAAATAAAAAGAGGCCGTCTAAGAGTAAAGAATAATCTCTACTCTTAGGCTACCTTTTAAATCAACGGTTTGTTATACAATTCTAAAAATAGATACAGTTCCAATAGGTCCAGTTAAACCTACCAACACTATACTAATAGGGCCACTTGAATTGTTAACAAATTTGAAAGTTTCTCCTGCAGTTGCAGCATAAATTCTATTAGATCCACTTATTATTGGATTTGTTGCTGTAATAGATATACCAGCAATTATCCCATTAAGTGATGATCGCAAGTCAACCTCTATAGAAACTGTTCCAGGATTTGGAGTAACAGCTAGTTTCCAGTCGATTACATAAACACCTGTTGTATTGAATGTGAATACACCCGTTACTGAATTATAGCTTAGATCAGCTCCTACAATATTTACAGCATCATAAATAATAGTACCTGCAACTGGAATGTTTAATTTGTTTGTTGTTATAACACCATTTAAATAAGAATTAAAACATGGGCCTGTTGGGCCTATTGGTCCTGTTTGACCTGTTGGTCCTGCTGGTCCTGTTTGACCCGTTTGACCTGTTGGTCCTACTGGTCCTGTTGGTCCTACTGGTCCTGTTGGTCCTGTTTGACCTGCTGGTCCCGTTTGACCTGTTTGACCTGTTTGACCTGTTTGACCTGTTGGTCCTGCCGGTCCTACTGGTCCTGTTGGTCCTGCTTGACCTGCTGGTCCTGTTTGACCTGTTTGACCTGTTTGACCCGTTTGACCTGTTGGTCCTGCTGGTCCTACTGGTCCTGCCGGTCCTACTGGTCCTGTTGGTCCTGTTTGACCTGTTGGTCCTGCTGGTCCTGTTTGACCCGTTTGACCTGTTTGACCCGTTTGACCTGTTGGTCCTACTGGTCCTGTTGGTCCTGTTTGACCTGCTGGTCCCGTTTGACCCGTTTGACCTGTTTGACCTGTTTGACCTGTTTGACCCGTTTGACCTGTTGGTCCTGCCGGTCCTACTGGTCCTGTTGGTCCTGCTTGACCCGTTTGACCCGTTTGACCTGTTTGACCTGTTTGACCTGTTTGACCTGTTTGGCCCGTTTGACCTGTTGGTCCTGTTGGTCCTACTGGTCCTGCTTGACCTGTTTGGCCTGTCGGACCTTGAATACCCTGAATACCTTGTGACCCTGTTGGTCCTGTTGGTCCTGTTGGTCCTTGACTACCTTGAACACCTTGCGCTCCTGTTGAACCAGTTGGTCCTATTGGGCCTATCGGGCCTGTTGGACCTGCTGGTCCTGTTGGTCCTGTTCGTCCAGTTGGTCCTGTTTGACCTGTTGGTCCTGTTTCTCCAGTTGGGCCTGTTCGTCCCGTTGGTCCTGTTTGACCTGTTTGACCTGTTTGACCCCTTGGGCCTGTTGGACCTGTTGGACCTGTTGGACCTGTTGGGCCAACTTTACATTTACATTTAGGATGACAATGGTCAAAGCAATCATCGTCATCATAACAATGTTTATTTGTAGAAATACAGTCTATATCCCATTCGGAACCATCTTTTAATTTACTCATAATAGACACCTTCCTTATTAATATAACTTTATACTCATATAGGATGCTGATGGCCTCTTATATATGAATACTGTCCTTACATAATATGTAGATGCTTTAATTTATGTAACAAAATATATTAAAAAACATAAATATAAAATAAAATCAACCAAATAACTTTTGGCTGATTTTATTATATACTCTATTTCTATATTATATAAAGTTGAATCATCATCTGTGATGCAGCAATATTAACCATTCAAATAAATTTTATGATTATTTAATAGCCTTTCATCATTAGGAGACAACTTAATAGCTTGCTCAGAAAATTCTATTGCTTTAACTAGCAAATTTAAATTATAACAACCTAAAGCTGCTAAATCATAAGGAGTAAAATCCCAAGCATTTACCTCGTTAGCAAAGTTTAATGTTTTTTCCTTAATATTTAACGCTTCATTTGCGTAATAATAAACACCAAGCCAATCCTTTTCTTTGTAAGCTAATAAAGATAACTCTACGTATGGTTCTCTTAGAAAAATAGCTTCAGCAACGGCTTTATGAAACCATTTTTTTGCTTTTAATACTTCTCCTTTTTCATAATATGCTCTAGCAATAAACCTCATGGCAGATGATCTCTCTTCTTCATAATCTGAAGTAGGCAATGTTAAATAATTCTTTAAGGTTAAAATGCAATCATCAAAGTTACTATCAAACATATATTCTCTGCCAAGATAATACATATTCCTGCTACTGCTGGGATTTTCTTCAACAGCTAATTTTAATAATGGAAGATTTAGACTTCTATTTTTTGTTTTATCAGGATAATGATTATAAACCATGCCCTCAATATAGACTTGTTTTTCAACTCCAGGTCCTATATATTCTAAAACCTCATGTGTTGGATAAATCCATCTAAATCCATGCCTTGCATGAATTCTTTCCCAAGTATATTGCACCGCAGGAGAACCATCCTCATTGATACTCCAATTATATAGATATAATCCTCTTGTGGTATCTTTTGTCCATGCATTTTCTAAATGCTCTCTCCAACCATGTTCAATAACATCGTCAAGATCAGCAGCTACGCAAATATCTATATCGCCAGGAATAAATTTTAAACATTCATTTCTTGAATAATCAAATCGAAATGGACTTACATCTATAGAATAAACAATAGCTCCTCTTTCTTTTAATCTATTTATTGTATTATCGGTAGATCCTGTATCTGCAATTATAACAACATCCGCTTCACTAAAATGATCCATAAAGCGATCAACAAATTTCTCCTCATTTTTGCAAATTGAATACACGCAGACTTTATATTTATTACCCATGTAAAAACCCCCAATTAATCGAATAGTCACTAATCATTTCATCTTATGCTTATAAATACTTATAGGTGCTATAGAATTTACCCCCATTAAGTAATTCTAAAAACAGATATAGTTCCAATAATTTCTGGTGTTGTTGTATATACTATACTAATAGCACCAATTGAACCATTAATAATTGCTAACTCTTCCCCTGCTTCAGCAGCATAAATTATATTGGAGCCAGTTACTACTGGATTTGTTGATACCACTGATATTCCTCCTATTATGCTTAAACTAGGTGATTTTACTAAATCAATTTGTAATGCAAAAGTTAAAGGCCCTGGAGTAACAGATATCTTCCATTGAAATACATAAACACCTGTTGTTGCATTATAGCTAAAATCAGCTCCTACAATATCTACAGTATCATAAATAATAGTGCCTGAAGTTAGAATTGATACTTTATTCATTAATATAACACCATTTAGATAGGAATTAAACCCTGGTCCCGGTGGTCCTGGTGGACAAGGATGGCAAGGAATACATGGAATACACGGAATACAGCAATTACAATTGTTATCTTCATCATAACAGCATTCTTTATTAGAGGAATTATGTTTTAGAACAATATTTTCAGTACCTTCATCTTTAAGTTTTGATTTATTTTTTGTAATAGAACTATTAGTGGATTTATTTATAATATTCACCTTACTTATATTTACAATATTCTTTATATATTATGCCGATACTTTTTTTAATAATAAATTTAACTATAAAATTCATGATAAATATTTTAGTAAAATAAGGCACTTCCATTCATAATGAATGGAAGTGCCTTGTTTAATAAGATTATTCAGCTTTTTAATAATATCTCTATTTATAAATTTCTACAGGGATATTCATTTTAGTATATTCCCAAATAATTTTAATATCATCATCTGATACTGCAATACATCCAAAAGTCCAATCACTACTGGTTCCGCCTCCATGTATACCTATAGCTCCACCTAAGGCAGTATTCCAAGCTGGTCTTTTTCCACTTTCAAGCTCAGATTGTATTTCTTCAAAATCTGTTTCACTAATCAGACCCTCTTCTAATCCTATTTTTGCATCTTCTACATTTGGATAACTGAGTCCTAAGAATAGAGTATACTTACTTTTATCGTTTCTTGTACAAATATAATATTTACCCTCAGGGGTTTTCTTATCGCCCTCTTTTTCTTTAGCTCCAATAGGTGCTGCACCTATTGCAATCCTAAATCTACCTATTAGATTATCATCTCCATATAGTTCTAATATCCTTATTTCTTTGTACACCTTTATACTTACATCTAGTGGTTTCTCTTCAGGCTTTGTATAAAACATTCTCTCTTCAGTGTCAATTGACATAGTTTCTCTGTGAACTAGCCCTGACTTATAAAAGTTAAAATCAGTATTTTTAAAATTACTTTTATATATTTCATAGGCTGATATTACTCCTACTGCCAGAAGTGCTCCAATAATTATGTTCTTTTTACGCATTTTCATCTTCCTTTCTATACAATTTTAATTCTCATTATTTTAACCTTATCATAACTGTTCCCAATTGTGAACAGTTTTTTATACTAGGTTTATAAAAAAAATAAACCTTATCTAAGGCTTATTTTTATTGTTTATACTTTCAAATCCGTACCTTTCAAAAATCCCTTGACCCTCATCACCTAACAAGTATGCATAAAATTTTTCTGCATTCACATTTTCAGTCTTTAATTTAGAAATGAAGTACTCTACCTTCACATTATGCTCTGTCGCAATTTTTACCACTTTAACCTTATCCACAACACCTGTTGTAACATCAGAGGAATATACAAAGGCTACATCTGCTTCTCCCATTACAACCTTATTTACCACCTGTTTTACGTTGTTCTCCTCTGATACAATATTATTTAGTACCTTGTCCTCAAACTCTACTCCATATATTCCTGATAAGGAGTGAATTATTTCTTTTGCATAACCTCCAGCAGGAACTTCCTTTTGTGCCAATACAAGTTTGCATTTATTTTGCACGTCCTCAACTTTTTCTATATGAGCTGGATTATCTTTTGGTAGAATTATTACCATAGAATTTTCTAAAAAAACTTGTCCTTTTGAGATAAATCCCTGTTCTTTTAATGCGTCATAATGTTTTTTATTTGCAGACAAGAAAATATCTGCTTCTACTCCCTGCTCTATCTGTAACCTTAATCTACTTGTACTTTCCAAATTGAGTTTAACTTTTACCTTTGGGTTCTCTTTTTCAAATAATTTGATTACTTCTTCCATGCTTTCAGTTAAAGACGAAGCTGCAAAAACAGTAATTTCCTTATTTAAAATCACATTAGGCTGTTTTTCTGCACACCCACCACTCAATATAATTAATGATAGTGTCATTATTATTGACACCATTCTTATTAAACTCTTTTTCATTGCTTTTTCTCCATATCCATCAACCATTGCTGTCCTCCTCAGATTTTGTAATAAGTTTCAATACAACCAAAACCACAATCGATACAAAAACTAAGCATACCGCAATTCCCATAGATAGGTTTAAATCCTTTTCCATCGCTGTATATATAGCAAGAGGTAGTGTCTGTGTTTTTCCTGCCAAATTACCTGCAAATAGAATAGTTGCTCCAAACTCAGCAAGTGCTCTTGCCCAAGATAAAATAGCTCCAGTTATCAATGCATTTTTTGATAAGGGCAGTGTAACATTTACAAGAATTTGAACTGGAGAACCTCCTAAAACTGCTGCACAGCTCTCTAGTTCTCTGTCAACCTTTTCAAATCCAGCCCTTGCTGCCATAATAAATATGGGAATTGATATAAATACTTGTGCTATAACCACAGCTATGAAAGTGAAAGGTAGCTCAACACCAAAGGGAGATATGTATTTCCCGATAAGTCCATTTCTACCAAAGGTAACTAATAATAGTAACCCTGCAACGGCTGGAGGCAATACCAGCGGAAGTTTCAAAATTATTTCAACAAATCCCTTTCCCCAAAATGAATATCTAGCCATATAATATGCAGTAGGCGTACCTACTATTATAATTATTAACAGTGAAAGAAAGGTACTTTTTAAACTTATAATAATTGCCTGTAATACAAATGAATCAAAGATTAAATCTAGCGACTTTCCCCAAGGAAAGGTGAACAGTGCAATTATAGGGCTTAATAAAAATATAACACATATACCACATATTAAAGCTAAAATTATTTTAAAAAATCCTTTATCCTTCATGTTAAACCTCTATTCTAATCTTTATTATTCTAAATCCCCTTTCCAAAAGCACAATCAGGGTATTTACACTCCTCACATTCATTGCATAGTCCCCCATGACCATAAGCTGCAAGATCTGCAAAGCTCAATTTTTCATTTGTAAGAATCCTTGGAAGTACCAAATCAAAGATGGTTGTTCTACTGTACATTACACACCCTGGAAGTCCAAGTATTGGAATTTCACCTTTATAAGCTAATAAAAACATCGCTCCTGGAAGCACCGGTGCACCGTAAGTTATAATTTCTGCTCCTGTTTTTTGAATTGCCGTTGGTGTAACATCATCAGGGTCTACTGACATACCACCTGTACATATCACCATTTCAGCTCCCTTGCCTATCCATTCTTCAATTGCCTTTGTTATATTATTCTCTTCATCTGAAACTATGGATTGACCAAGAACTACGCATCCATATTCCTCTACTTTTCTTCTTATTACTGGTCCAAATGCATCTTTTATTCTGCCCTTAAATACTTCACTGCCAGTAGTAACAATTCCTACTTTCATAGGTATAAACGGATGGACATTAACAATCTTTTCAGTGCCAATTAACTTCTCTGCTTTTATTATCTTATCTTCTTCAATTACAAGTGGAATAACTCTTGTTCCTGCTACCTTTTGTCCTTTTTTCACAGGGTAGTTATTATGAAGCGTCACTAAAATTATCTCCCCTAGTGAATTAAGCTGATATAGCAAGTTAGTATTAATTGTAAGAAGTCCTGGATAATCTGCTATAAAATTTATTTTACCTTCTTTTACTTCACTAAATGTAAGTCCCTCTCCTGCCGTAAGTATTCTTAAACGCTGTGCAGCATCATTTTCATGAAGATAACCTTCTTTTTTCTCCCATACATATAAGTTTTCTTTTCCGATAGAAAGTAATAATGGTATATCTTCCTCTAAAATTATATGTCCTTTTTTGAATGCTATATCTTTTAATACTCCTGGAATAATCTGAGTAATATCATGACAAAGAACGGACCCAACTGCTTCATTTACAGGTATTTTTTTCATGTTAACAACTCCCCTTCATATGGTTTAACTCACCATTATTTTTCACTAAAACTATCTCAGACAATATGCTTAATGCTACCTCTTCTGGGGTCTCTCCACCAATTCCGATTCCTATCGGTGCATATACATTTTTCAAACATTCTGCATCTATATTTTGACTTAACAAATTATCCATTATAGTAGAAACTTTCTTTTTACTTCCAAGCATTCCTACATATGCAGCATTCTTTGTTATAATTTCCTTTAATATATTTTCATCACATTTAGTTGAACCACTTGCAATCACAACATATGAATTTTTATCTAAATCATAATTCCTCAAACAATCTGAAATCTCTCCGTATATTAATTTTGTTGCTTTTGGATACCTATCTTTTGTTAAAAGATTTTCTCTATTATCAAAAACATGCACAGAGAAGCCGGCCAACACAGCAAATTTATAAAGACAATAAGCCACATGACCTGCTCCTGCTATTATAATTTTTTTTTGTGGCATATAAGTCTTAATAAATATTTGAAGCTTACCTACACATATTTCTCCTCCAACCTCTTTAACACCAACATCAAAAGAAATTGTTTTACTATTTTCTTCACTGATGCACTTTAGGGCTGCAGCTATAGTTTCAAATTCTACACTTCCTCCTCCTACTGTACCAAATATTTCTCCATTTTCTTTTATAACCATTGAAGTACCTATCCCTCGTGGAGTAGACCCTTCTTGCTGCACAATAATTGCATAACATACTTTTTTATCTTCCATAAGCTCATTTTTTATAATCGTTAAAAGTTCTAATTCCATCTCTATCTCCAATCTTATAAACTAACAAAGTTTATACCGTTTCTTGTATTTAGCACCTCAAATTTCATATCATATACCTCTAGTAAACTCTGCTGATTTAGTATTTCTTCAGTTTTTCCAGAATGCAAAACTTTACCACCACTAAGTAGTACTGCTCTATTACAATATCTCATTGCAAGATTAGGGTCGTGAATAGAAAGCAAAATTCCTATGTTAAAATCCTTGGCTATATTTTTTATTCTATCCAATACATCATGCTGATTTCGAATGTCTAAACTAGAAATAGGCTCATCCATCAAAATAAATTTTGTATTTTGGACTAAAGCTCTGGCAATTAAAACTAATTGTCTTTCTCCTCCACTAATTTCGCAATAGTTTTTCTGCGATAAATGTCCAATGCCAAGATTTACAAGAGCCTTCTGTGCTAATTCATACTCTTTACTATATGGCCTATCAAATAAATTCAAATAAGGATTTCTACCCATCACCACTAATTCAATGACTCTAATCCCGTAGATTGCTTCCTCATTTTGTGGAACATAAGCTATTAATTTTGATAGCTCCACTATGGGTATTCTCTTAGAGTTCATACCCTCAATAGTAATTAACCCACGCTTGTACGTAAGTAGTCCTAAAATTAATTTTATTAAAGTAGTTTTCCCAGATCCATTCCTTCCAAGTAACGCATACATGTTACCTCTTTTAAACTCTAAATTAATATCTTCTAATATACACTTTTCATTATAGCTAAAAAACAAACTTTCTACTTTTATATCCATAGTATATCTCCTAACTATATTGTTTTCTTAAATATTAATAGATATCCTAATACAGGTGCCCCTATTGCCGCCGTAAGGATACCAACAGGGATTTCCGTAGTACTAATACTACGTGCAACATCATCGAGCAATATTAACGTTGTAGCACCAATCAAACTGGTAATTAAATAAATATACTTGTTTTTATATCCAAGAATTATTCTCGTAATATGAGGTACTATAAGTGCTATCCATCCGATCGTTCCAGATATACTAACGCAAAAACAAACTACAAAAGAAACTAAGCACAAAATATAATTTCTGAACTTTGAAACCTCCATACCCATAGTTTTTGCCATATCATCATTAAGCAAAAGCATTTTCAATTTGAATCTTAGGCTATTTATAATGAAAATGCTAGGAATAACAACTAAACCACAACCAATAGCATTTGTCCAATTTGCCCTGTATAGACCACCCATTGACCAGAAAACAATGGATGGTAATTGTTCGTAAGGATCCGCTAAATATTTTATCATTGAAAGTAGTGCGGAAAAAAATGCTGAAACAATAATCCCTGACAAAACCAAATACAATATATTGTTATCCTTAGAGGATTTTTTTAATCCATAAACTATAACCACCGCAAGTAGTCCAAAAGCAAATGCACATATTTGAATTATACCCGGGAATTCAAAAGGCAATATTATTCCAAGGGCTGCTCCAAAGCTTGCGCCTGAAGTAACTCCTAATATATCCGGTGAGGCAATGGGGTTTTTAAATACCTGTTGAAAAACAAGCCCTGAAATAGCAAGTCCCGCTCCAACAAAAGATGCAAGTAAAATTCTTGGTAGCCTAACTTTATACAAAATTATAATACTTGGATCAGATATAGGTTCACCTATTATAAATCCGCCTAAGTTCATAATAACATTTTTATACTCAGCCATACTCATTCGATATCTGCCCATAAATATTGATGCAACAAAAACTACAAGAAAGAGTATAAAAAACACAACAAGTTTATGTTGCAACAATTTACTATGAGGTTTACTTTTTGGTATTACCTTCTCCAAGTAAAGTTCCTCCTAACTCATCAAAAGATTTACCATAAAATTCACTATAAAATTCATTTACAACTTTATGTATATCTAAATCATCAAATTCTTCTGGATACAGTGTTTTACTCATCCAAAGTATTGCTAATATACTACTAGGCTGTGGATAATCCCAAGGTGCAATATTTGATGGAATCTGATGAACTTTTTTATTTTTTATAGCACTTACTGTTTGAAGTTCAGCCTTTTCCATAATCTCAGCTGGACTCCCCTCTGGGCAATACATAACAGAAATGATTTCCTCAGGATTCCATGCAATTACTTGTTCAACAGAAACATCATTCCATCCACCCTTTAGCTTAGCTGCAACATCTATTCCACCAGCAGATTCTATTATTTCATGTTGCAAAAAGTCCCCTGAAGAGGTAGAAAGAATACCGTGGGCACCTGCAAGATACACTGTTTTTTTATCTTTAATTGTAGATACCTTTTTAGCAACATCTTCAATTTTATCTTCATAGTATGTTACTAATTTCTTTGAATTTTCAACTTCCCCTATAGCTTCTCCAACTTTAATAATATCTGACTTTAGTAATTTTATAGTTTCAGGATTAATAGAAATAACTTTTATATTTTGATCAGCTAATTTTTTCATTGTATCATCGGATTCTTTAGTTGGATATAGGATTACCACATCAGGTTTTAAAGAAACTATTTGTTCAATGTTTACACCATTTTTCTTTGAACCAACTTCAGCCAATTTACTTGCTAAATTTTCATCAAGTTTCATAAGAAGTGGGTCTTCTTTTGCTCCATCGCTCCCTCCCACTAATTTGTCTTTGCCACCTAAAGCAAGTACAATATCTGTAGCTGGTTTATATGTTGTAACAACTCTAATGCTTGAGTTTGTTTTAGTGTTTTCTTTTTTTTCAGTTGATGCCCCTGAACAACCCGTAAATAAAACTATCACAGATATAACTAACGCTAAACTTTTTTTTACGATTTTCATAATTAATCACTCCCAATATTTATTAATTTCATGTATAATACTATCTCTATTTTCTAAGGTAACTCGTATCACTTTAACATCCTTCCTAGACGCAACAGACCTTAGAAAATCATTTGTCTTTTCTTTTAATACTCCCATTACTCTATGTGGGCTATCAAGAGTTCTGTGTACTTGGGATTGAAACTTTAGAGCATCATTTTCAAAAAAACCAAGTTCATCCATTAATATAATTGAATTTGACATCTTTATAGATTCAAGTAGTATTTCAACACCTTTTTCATCAAATACTTTTGGAATTCCATAGCATGATTTCCCTTTGCCAAGTATCTTATTAATTCCTACCAAATTTTCTGAAGCATTACAAAACATAGATTGAATCTGGCTCTCTATATAATACCCTTTTAAAAATTCATTTTCATAAAGTGGTTTTGTTTTAAATCCTGAAATACTAATAGTTTTTTGTTTATATTTTTCTAGAAATTTGTTAATAGCAGTAGATTTTCCAATATGAATCTCTCCAGTTAAAAAAATATTTTTAACACTCAATTTCATCCCCCTTTTTTATTTTGCCACCCTTAATTGCTTCTAAGGTTTATTTCTTCTTTGGAATGAAGACATGGTTTAATTGTTCCAATAGAGATTGTTTGTATTAACTCCTTAGATATAAATTGGTTATATTTTATAATACATAACGCTACATATAATATTACCTTTAATTGTACCCCTTGTAAATATAAAGTTAGTATATAAATTTCTAAGGCAATCTACTATTTGAATTTTTTATTAAATAATTCTGTAACGCACTGTTCTACTTCCATTTCAAATTCATCAAATTTTCGAATTAAATCTCTAGCTTCTTCGGTAAGTATAGAACCTCCACCATCTTTTCCTCCAATTTGTTTTTGGAGTACCTTTATACCAAGCCCCTTCTCCAAACACAATATCATATTCCAGGCTTTTGTGTAAGAAAGCTTCATAGAACTTGCTGCCTTTCTTATAGATCCTAATTCATCTATTTTCAAAAGTAGCTTTTGGGGTCCCTTACCAAATATCTTTATATTGTCTTCCTTAAAAAAAATTCTCCAACTTACGTTCATCTAAAATTCTACCTTTTTAATGTCCTTTAAGTGCTCCAATGATCCACCATTTTTAATTAATAAAATTTCACTCATAATCCCAAAAGCAATTTCATTTGGCTCCCCCGAGGAAATATTAATTCCTATTGGTGCGTATACCTTTTTAAGTGCTTCTCTTTGTATTCCTTCAGTTATTAAATTCTTCATAACAAACTCTGTTTTTTTCTTACTTCCAATTACTCCAATATATGAAGCATCAGATTCAGCAGTAAATTTAAGTGCATCAGCATCACATTCATGACCTCTAGTTACTATTACAATATAAGTATTTTTATTAATAGGATACTTAGAAACCTTTTCAGAAATATCGCCTACAATTATTTCATCTGCTCCTTCAAATCTGTTTTCGTTTGCATATTCATCTCGATCATCAAATATAACAGTATAAAAATCTAATATCTTTGCTAGTTTAAAAAGTTCTACTCCTATATGTCCCGCCCCTATAATAAGCAGTTTGGGTCTAGGTTTAAATACCTTCACATATAAAGTAGCATCTCCTCCACACTGCATGTTTAAATCACCTTCATCGGTTAATTGAAATTTAAATTCTCTATCCACTTCTTTCTTAATACAATCTATGGCTTTTTCTATTACCTCATATTCAATATTGCCTCCACCAACGCTTCCCTGAATTTTCCCATCTTCCCAAACCGCCATAAGAGAACCTTTTTTTCTTGGAGTAGACCCTTTTATCTCTGTAATAGTTACCAATGCCGATTTTTGTCCACTTGCTAGACTTTCATAGATTTCTTTAATAATTTTCTCATTCATAATGCATATCCTCCTTAGATTGATTCAATAGATATAATATTGCTTCTAACACTCCGCCAGCTATATTTCTTGCTTTATCAGAAATAGTATAACAATTAATCTTTTCTGACTCCCTTGGATCAATATCTGCAATCTTAAATCCAACGGGTACAGTACTTCCATCGCGTAAAATCCCTCTGAGTAACCCTTGCATTGTTGCTTTTACTGGGTTTTCTCCTATATAAGCAATAACCTCATCCTTTTTAACTATAACACCAATATCAACAATATTCTTCATAATTCCAGCGCTATCCGAATGTATAACTCTTTCTTTAGAGAAACCCATAACATTTCCTGGAATCCCTGTGTTTTCTATAGCTTTACCACTCAAAATAAGTCTACCTACATTATGCCCTCTTTTAGTTTCTATTACAATATCAACATCTTTCCCTGCTGTAAAGCCAGGTCCAAGAGCTATGGTTATATCTGCCATGTCTATTGTTGTTCCCAGATTCTTCTTTGCCAAAATAGCATCCACTAAAATTTTAGGCTTTATCTCTTTAATTAACTTCCCCTCTGGGTCTATAATCACTGGAATTTTTTTACTAATCCAAGCGTTTTCTATTTCACTTAAACATCCTACGTGTATAGCTGTAATTCCTTCTATCTCTACTTCTTTTTCATACACCGCTTCACTATAAGAAACGGTCCGTCTAATGCAAGTAGGCTTTGCTACTTCTAAGACCAATACCCTAAAACCACTTCTATATAATTTTTGAATTGTACCAGATGCTAAATCTCCTCCGCCACGTACAATAACAATATCATTAAACATAATCCTTATTCTCCTCTAGCTTTATAATATAGTCATAATTTTCACTTGTATCAACATCAAATAATGCCCAACTATCACTTGTTTCTACAAATTTAACCCTGTCTAGATTTTCATTCATTATTGTTTTGCCACCAATATCCCCCTGTAATTTTATAAAGTCTTCCTTAAGGTCCGGAGGAAATATAACAGGATTTCCTAGCCTTATAGCGCACTTAGGTACTATTATATTAGTTGGATTTTCTATAAACTCACGTATTAAGCTTATTATTGTATCTTCACCTAAAAAAGGCTGATCTGCGGTAAAAAACATATAGCCATCTGTTTCTTT
The DNA here is from genome assembly GCF_050717635.1 of Clostridium sp. Taxonomy (GTDB): domain Bacteria; phylum Bacillota; class Clostridia; order Clostridiales; family Clostridiaceae; genus Clostridium_AD. The sequence continues at coordinate 84,821 of NZ_JBOITO010000002.1, read as the reverse complement.
TGCATTTACAACACCCAATTTAATAGATTCACTTATTCCTTTATCTGCATTTTGGTTTTTAATCACCACAAGCTTATTCATATTACCAATTTCTATAACTTCTTCTTCCCTAGCTACAAGAATCACCTCTGAAAATCCACACTTTAAAATAGTGTTTATAGTTCGCTGTATTAGTGACTCACCTCTATATTTTAAAAGTAGCTTATTCACTCCCATTCTCCTTGAGTAACCTGCTGCTAAGATTATAGCACTTATCAAATTCTATCACCTACTTTCATACTTTATCTAAATATGTGTCAGTTTTTAAACTTCCAATGAGTATTTGATCTATTGGGTTCTCGCCTTTTATGTTTGTTTCATTAACTAAGGCCTTAGCTAATATTAAGTCATTGGCTGATTCCACTTTATTGATGTATAATATTTTTTCCCCTAGTGCTGCCTTAAACAGTCCTAGAGGATTTATAATTATCTTAAGTAAGTGTTCAATTTTAACAGTTTCACCTTGTTTTGCGCCAGTTAACTCACAAAATATTTCACTTCTATGAACATTATTCTCATTGATTACCATTCCAAGAGCTTTTATATCTATAATACCTACAGTTTTTGTGGTTCTTTTGAATATAATTGGTTCAGTTTCATTCCAGCCTTTAAGGCATTTTTTCTTTGCTCCATCAGCTTCTATAAGAATATAATCAAAGTATGGTACTAACTCATCTAACTCACTTTCAGCAAGGCCTAATATTTTATTTTCACCGTTTACACCTGATCCTAAAATATATATCCCATTTTCCTGCATATGAGCATACTTAGATAACATTCCACTATCAGTACAGATAAAATCATACTTATCCTCTAATGGAAGGTATATTTTGGTAGTTGTGGTTACTAGGACCTTATTAAGGCCCCGTAGCTCCCCACCTAATTTAAACATCATTGTGGTTTTTCCACCTGCACCTACAATAGATATGATATCACTCTTCACTAATCCAAGGTAATTACTAAGTTTCATAACATCGCCCATTCGTTACTTTTTCTTTCTGTATGGTGTATTAGAAATAGGAAGCTTAGTCCTGAATTCTCCATCATAATTATAATAGGCACCAGCCACAGCGGGAGCGGTAGGTATTGAACATATTTCGCCTATTCCTTTTGCTCCATATGCAAGTTTATTATTGCCTTTACCGAGTATTATACACTCTATTTTTGGAACCTGTGTTACTTTAAGTAATCCTAGTGTTGCAAATTTTGCAGTTGGAACGCTATCCACAAGTGGATAATCTTCTGTTAATGCATATCCAAGACTCATAACAACACCACCCTGAATCTGTCCCTCAATATTTTTAGGATTAACAGCAGTACCAACATCATGAACCGCAATAACACTATCTATTTCACCTTCATCATTTAAAATAACAACTTGAGTTGCATAACCATAGGCTACATGACTTATAGGATTTTGTTTAATTGAATTCATTTTATCAGTTATTCCCTTAAATTCCCCGTAAAATTCTTCACCATCTAAGTTTTCTAATTTCTGATAGCTTAATGTATCAAGAAGTTTTATAGCTGCTTTTTTGGCTGCCTCACCTGTAAATAAGGTTTGACGTGAAGCTGTTGTATTTCCTGAATCAGGGCAAGTTGAGGTATCTGGCGGAGCATATACCACTTTATCCGCTGATATATTAAGAGTTTCACAAACTATTTGCGTTAATATAGTTCCAAGCCCTTGTCCAATACAAGCTGCACTAGAATGGATATATACTTTGCTATCCTTAATTATAAGTTTACAGCGTCCAATATCCGGAAGACCTACCCCAAGTCCACTGTTTTTTATAGCACAAGCTATTCCAGCTTTTGGATATTTTTCACATATTTCTTTTACTGCTTCTAGTGTTTCAACAATAGCTGTAGACTCATCTGCAATTTGACCATTAGGAAGAATCTGTCCTGGTCTTATAGCATTTCTATATCTTATTTCCCAGGGAGTTATTCCTACCATTTCTGCGAGCTGATTTAAATTTGACTCTATTGCAAAACAACTCTGCGGCACTCCAAACCCTCTAAAGGCACCAGCTGGTGGGTTGTTTGTATATATTGCTTTTCCCACTATGTCAACATTTTGATAATTATATGGACCTGCTGCATGGGTACAAGCTCTTTGAAGGACTGGTCCTCCCAGGGATGCATAAGCCCCAGTATCAGCAATGATAATAGCTTTCATAGCAGTCAAATATCCATTTTCATCACATGAGGTTGTAAACTCCATCTCCATTGCATGACGCTTTGGATGTAACATTATGCTCTCTTTCCTTGACAGCGCAAACTTTACAGGTCTATTTGTTAAAAAGGCAAGAATCGCTGTATGGTGTTGAACACTCATATCTTCTTTACCACCAAAGCCACCGCCAACTATCTTACTTACTACTCTTACTTTACTTTGATCTATTCCAAGGGCTTCTGCTGATTCCTTCCTTGTTTGATAAATCCCTTGATCTGCACAATATATTATTATTCCACCATCACCATCAGGTCTTGCAACAGCTGTTTCTGTTTCTAAGAAAGCATGTTCTGTAAATGGTGTGCTATATTTATTAGTTACTACATATTTTGAATTTTTTATAAATTTATCTGCATTACCAAATATCAAGTTCTCAGTTGCAAGTATATTACCACTTGCGTGAATCTGCGGTGCATTTCCTTTTAGAGCCTCAATTGGAGATGTAACAGGCACTAATTCCTCAAAATCAATTTTAACTAGTGATTTAGCTTTCTCTAATATTTCCTCTGACTCCGCTGCTATTAAAACTATAGCATCTCCTATGCAGTGAGTTGTCTTGCCTACAGGTATTAATACATCCCAGTCCTTTATGATATGGCCAACCTTTTGATTTCCTGGAAGCTCATTAGATGTAATTACTGCATAAACTCCTGGCAAATTTTTAGCCTCGCTAACATCTATACTTTTTACTATAGCTCTTGGATATTTAGTTCTAACTGCCCCACCATAAATCATGCCTTCTATACGTATATCATCTACATATTCTGCTGTTCCAAGAACTTTATCTACTGCGTCAATTCTATTTAGGTTTTCCCCAACTAGTGCGCCGCAGACGCCTTTAGGCACCTGCGTATTCTCTCTTAATAATTTTGCAGCTAGTTTGACTGCTTCAATTATTTTTACATATCCAGTGCAACGACAGATATTATTCTTTAAGGCATTTTTTATCTCAAGTTCTGTTGGATCTTCCACTTTATCAATTAAACCTTTTGAACTTATGACCATTCCTGGGGTACAAAACCCACACTGAACAGCTCCAGCTTCCATAAAAGCATATCCATAAACATCTTTTTCTCTATTCGAAAGTCCATCAACAGTTACAATGTTTTTATCTTGGATCTTACTAGTTTTTAACACACATGCTTTTTTTGCCACGCCGTCTACTAAAACCATACATGTTCCACAAGCACCTTCAGAGCAACCATTCTTAACTGATGTTAGGTTCATATCTTCTCTTAAAAATGTAATTAACTTTTTATCATCACTTGTACTGACCTTATTTCCATTTATAACAAAGTTAAACATTAATACCACCTCGTTCTATATATTTGCCTAAATTTTCACTTATAATATTCCCATCACGCACAATATGATTTCCTCTTAGAAAAACTTGTTTAGCATATCCTATAGTTTTAAATCCTTCATAAGGTGTATAATCCACATTTTGCATTTGATTATCCACAGATATAAATCCTTCCCGCGATTCATCCCATATAACTATATCTGCATCACTTCCAACTTGAAGCGTACCCTTACGAGGATACATTCCGAACATTCTAGAAGTATTTTCACTAAGCATGCTACACATTTGTTCTTTAGTTATTCTACCCTTATCTACTCCATAGCTATATATAAGAATTGGTCTATGCTCAATTCCTGGTAATCCACTTGGGATTTTACTAAAATCATTTATGCCATGTTCCTTTTGCCCTTTAAGATTAAAACTACAATGGTCAGTTCCAACGATGTCTATATCTCCATTGTTAAGTGCTTGCCATAATCTTTCTATATCATCACTTTTCCTGAGCGGTGGTGACAGAACGTATTTAGCACTTTCAAAATCCTCGCCTAAATATAAACTATCATCTAAAAGTAGATATTGAGGACAGGTTTCTATATATACACTCTGTCCTCTTTTTCTTGCTTTTAATACCACATCTAAGGATTCTTTTGTACTCAAATGTACAATATATATAGGTGCTCCCGCTAAGTATGCAATATCTATAAATCTTGATACTGCTTCAGCTTCAACCATATTTGGCCTTGATAACGGATGGGCAGATGGCGTAGTATTTCCTGAGCTCAGTTGCTCATTTACCATAGTATTTACAAGATCACCATTTTCACAATGAACGCCAAGTATAGCGTTATACTCTTTAAGGCATTTTAGTATTTCATATATTTCTCCATCATTAATACGTAAATTATCATAAGCCATATACGCTTTAAATGATGTTATCCCCTGCTGGCACATTGTTTGAAGTTCATTTTTAACATCTTCATTCCAATCTGTTATTGCCATATGAAAGCCATAATCACAGCTTGAAACGCCTTTTGCTAGTTTATGCCAATTATTAAGGCCTTCACTTAGAGTCTCTCCCTTGTTTTGAGTTGCAAAATCCAAAATTGTTGTGGTTCCACCCATGATAGCTGCAGCAGTACCTGTTTTAAAATTATCTGCAGTTCTTGTGTATCCTGTGTCTAAATCAAGGTGAGTATGAGAATCAATAAATCCCGGGAACACTAAACATCCTTTTGCATCTACTATTTTAGCCTTATTATCTTGTAAATCCTCACCAATGTTAACAATTATCTCACCTTCAATTTTAATATCTGAAATATAGCTTTTACTCGGAGTTACAATAGTTCCGCCTTTAATAATAATTGACATATTACTTCACCTCACAATTTTTATATCATATAACTATAATCAGTGATTACAGCCCAAATCATATTCTCTATGTCTTTAGGTAATCCTGAATCATTGTCTTTAAGATTAACCTCTAAAACTTTGCCTTCTAATCTAACTTTTACGATGTTCTTATCCACATTCAAAATTACAAAACCCATGTTTTCACTGTTTTCAAAGTCTGCTTCTGTAGCATAAAGCGTAAACTTCTCTTTATATGGAGCACTACTATATGGACAGAAAGTTTCACAGTTTCCACACTCATTACACAGTTTATCAAGGTGGATTATTTGATGCATTTCTTTGCCCTTAACGTTTATTGTAACATTTGCGCGATTAGGACAAACATCCACACAAACTTCACAAATCGTTGAACATTGAAGGCATCTTTCAGTTTCATTAATACCTTTAGTAGCCATTTTAAGTATACCTTTTTTTGCATTTATTCCACAAATATCATCACCTAAACGTTCTGAACTAATTGTGAAATTATAATTTTTCTCCTCTTTAACTACAGCCCTTGCAAACTTAGTTGCTTCTGCTATACCTTGAACTACTGTTGAAGGACCATGTAGACCATCTCCAGCAACATACACTTTTTCAATGTTTGTTTCTAATGTTTCCTCATTTACAACAGCCTGTTCTCTTTCATTTACTAAAATATTGTTTTCTTTAAATATCTTAGGATCTACCTTCTCACCAACTGCTGATATTAAAATATCTGCAAGTATTTCTACCATCTCTCCACTTCCAACTGGTTTTCTTCTGCCACTTTCATCTGGCTCTCCCAGTTTCATAACTTCACATGTAAGAACCCCACTACTGATTTTCACTGGTGCTAATAACTCCTTAAACTCTACTCCATCTTCAATTGCAAGGTAAAGTTCTTCAGCATCTGCTGGCATGTATTTTTTAGTTCTACGGTACACTAAATATACATGTTCTACTCCCTTAACTTTTTTAGCTGCTCTAGCTGCATCCATAGCTGTGTTACCACCGCCTACAACTACAACATTTTTCCCAAGGGCAAGGCTGCTATCTCCACTTCTTAATCTCTCTAAGAATTCAATTACATTAATTACATTTTCACCTTTAATATCTAACTTACCTGGTTTCCATGCACCAATTGCAAGTAAAATATACTTATATCCTTGTTTCCTTAATTCATCTACAGAATTCTGCTCTGAGTTTAGGTGAACTTCAACTCCCAAACTTTTAATAAGCTCTACGTCTTTTTCAACAGTATCCCCTGATATTCTAAATTCTGGGACTACATGTTTTACTATTCCACCCAGTGATTTTCGTTTTTCAAAAATTGTTGCACTAATTCCTTCTCTTGCAAGGAAATAAGCTGCTGCAAGTCCTGTAGCTCCTCCACCAATTATAGCAACCTTTACGCTACTTTTCTCTGTTACTTTAATCTCTTTCATCAAATTATCATATGCATTTTCTGCAGCTTGTAATTTTATGTTTCTGATATTAACAGACTCATCACAGAAAATTCTACTACATTTACTCATGCACGCATGATTACATATTGTTCCCGTTATAAATGGAAGGGGATTTTTCAGTGTTATAACCTTTAATGCCTCAAGATGTTTATTTTGCCCTACAAGACGTATATATTCTGGAATATCTTGGTGTATAGGACATCCATCTTGACAAGAAGCAACAAAACAATCAACTAGTGGTACTTTTGCATTTATTTTACGACTAGGAATTGGTTTTATAGGCTTAATATGATGAATATCACTTATCGAGCTGTTTTTGAGTTCATACAATTTTTCATTATCCATAACATACCTGTTCTTATATTCTGATTCTTTAAGTGTTTCAGCGATTTGAACACATCTTTCATATCCGCCGATTTTTAATAACGTTGTTGCTATAGTTATAGGCCATATACCTGTTTCAAATATCTGTTTTATATTGAAAACGTCTGCTCCCCCAGAATAAGACATTTTAAGTGTGCCATTAAATTCTTTTGAAAGCTTATACGCAAGTGCTATTGAAAGTGGATATAGAGATTTTCCTGACATATACATCTCATCACCAGGTAATTCACTATTTTTAATTCCCACTGGCAATGTATTAGTTAATTTAACGCCAAAGGTTAATGAAGCGCCGCTTGCTAATTTTTGAAGGCGTTTAAACATAACAATAGCATCTGCATATTGTAAGTCTTCTATAAAATGATGATCATCAAAGGTCAGATAATCATATCCCATACTATCTAATGTTTTTCTTGCAAATTCATAACCTAATATTGTAGGATTACATTTTACAAAAGTATTCATACCTTTTTCACTTATTAAATATGTTGCAATACGTTCAATTTCTTTTGATGGACATCCATGTAGCGTTGATAATGTTATTGATGTACTTACTTTAGTTGATATATTCTCAACATATTCACTATCTATATTTTTAAATTTTTCTATATTATCTAAAGTATATTCGGTGCACTCTTTCCATATATCACTCTTAGATGCATCTTTTAGGCCCATAATAAAATTATCTATTTTAGGTGAGCAAATACCCTCAAAATCATAGCCTACGCTCATGTTAAAAATAAATCCATTAGGATCTCCAAGTTCTAATTCTTTAGATAATAATTTCAAGGCAAACCAAGCTTTAACATACTCATCATAAGCCTCAGGAATTCTAAGTTCTGTTGACCATTCTACGTTATAACACTCATCTGCTGCATTTATACATGGCTTTGATACCGGTAAATCTTCTCCATCAAGGGTTTGCACTGTTTTTAATTCAAAAAATCTACATCCAGAAACATAAGATGCAATTATATTTTGTGCAAGTTGTGTAGCTGGACCAGCAGCTGGACCAAAAGGAGTTTCTATTTTTTCACCAAAAATTTCAAGCACCTTGTTGTCATTGTTTTTAAAAAATTTGTTTACTCCAAATATCTTACCGTATTTTTTATTCTCTTCCATTATCCATTTCATTAAATCTTTAAATGGAATAGGTGTCATTCTATCTCCCATATCTAATTCCTCCTATTTTTTATTTATTGATTTTATTCCATAATTCATTTGATAATTCTCTTGATTTCATCATGATTTTTTCAGTATCAACACCGAGTATTTCGCGATCTTTCATAAGAATTTTACCATTTATCATTGTAGTTGTAACACACCTTCCACTTACTCCAAATAAAATATGAGAGTTTGCATTGTTTCCATCTAGTGGTGTTAGTGAATCATAATCTGCTACTATAATATCTGCATAAGCTCCTTTTTTTATAACACCAAGTGGTTTTTCAAAAAATCTATTAGCAATCTTTGCATTATTATCGAAAAGCATTAAAGGTACTTCACCCCATGCAACAGTTGGATCACAGTTATGATGTTTTTGCAAAACATTTGCAACCTTCATTGATTCAAACATATCGTTTGTATATCCATCTGTTCCAAGCCCTAATGTAATCCCTTTTTTTACAAGTTCAAGTACTGGTGTACATCCTACTGCATTGCCCATATTAGATTCAGGATTATGAACTACCATAGTGTCCGTATGCTTTAATAAATCCATTTCCCCATTATTTGTATGAATGCAATGAACAGCGATAGTTTTTTCACCTAAGATATCAAAATCAAAAAACCTATTTACTATTCTTTTATTATACTTTTTAAGGCAATCGTATACATCCGTTATACCTTCAGCTGTATGTACATGATAACCTGCACCTTCCGGCATATTCTGTGCACAATACTCAAGGGTTTTATTACTTAACGTAAATGATGCATGAAGTCCCATCATACCCTTTTGCATGTCCGAAGAGTCGTTTTTAACTTTTTTCATAAAATCAACATTTTCCTTTACAGCTTGTTTCATTTTTTCTTGTCCATCTCTATCAGAAACTTCATAACATAGTGAAGTTCGAATTCCAAGTTCTTTAGCCGCATCTGATATTTCAAATAAACTTCCTTCTATATTACCATAACTTGCATGATGATCAAAAACAGTTGTAACACCATTTCTTATACTATCTAAGTAAGTTGTATAAGCACTATATTTTGTATCTTGAAGGGTTAATAACCTATCTATTGTCCACCACATTCCTTCTAAAATATCTGAAAAGCCTTTAGGACTAAACCCCTTAATAGAAAGCCCACGAGCGAATGCACTATATATATGATGGTGAGTATTAATCATTCCTGGCATAATCATGCCTTTTCTAGCATCCACAAACTCAGCCGACCCATATTTTTTCTTCATTTGCTCTGTGGTTCCAAGATCTACAATAATATTATCATCAACACATACACAACCATCTTGGATAAATGTATTATTATCATCTCTAGTAAGTAGCTTACCATTACCTATTAATATCATAATTTTCCTCCTATAATTTATATTCTTTTTGATAGAAAAACAATTCAATTTATTAATTGATTATTCACATTACTATTATAAGTACATTTTATCATCTTTTTAAGATTTCTTCAATTGATTTACAAAAATTTTTGTAAATTTAAAATATTTTTGTAATTGTTATTGATTTTAGAAAAAATATTTGATATACTTGAATTATGAAATTGTTTAAATTTTCAGCTTTATTATATGATTTAATCGATATTATAACAAAGCAAAATATGATATATATGAAAACACAGGAGGTTTTTTTATGACAAAAATAAAGTGGGTACCTAATAAGCTCCCAAAAACATCTAATGAAACACTTAATATAATGTCACCTGAAAAGGTTTTAAAAGCTGCTTCATTTCATAAGAGCTTTCCACAGTATACTGAGACACCACTAGTTAAGCTAGATAAGATGGCTAATTTCTTAGGACTTAAAAGTCTATATGTGAAAGATGAATCTAAAAGATTTGGATTAAATGCTTTTAAAGTATTAGGTGGATCTTTTGCTATAGGTTCATATATTGCAAAGAAACTTGGAAAAGACATATCTGAACTACCTTACAATATTCTAACATCTAAGGAAACTCTTGAAGAATTTGGACAAACAACTTTTTTTACTGCAACAGATGGTAACCATGGAAGAGGACTTGCCTGGGCTGCTAATAAATTAAACCAAAAATGTGTTGTTTTTATGCCAAAAGGCTCATCAGAAGTTAGACTTGAAAACATCCAAAAAGAAGGCGCTACTGCTACAATAGAAGAAGTAAATTACGATGAATGTGTACGAATAGCAATGGCAGAATCAGCAAAGGTTCCGGGTTCTGTAGTTATTCAAGACACAGCTTGGGAAGGCTACAAAGAAATTCCAACTTGGATTATGCAAGGTTATGGAACAATGGCAATGGAGGCTAATGAGCAACTAAAATCTGATAACTCCTCCGCACCAACTCATATTTTTATACAAGCTGGTGTTGGTTCTCTTGCTGGTGCCGTTCAAGGATACTTTGCAAATGTTTATCCAGAGAATCCCCCAACAGTAGTTGTGGTGGAATCAAATTTGGCAGATTGTATATTCCGCTCTGCTAAAGCTAACGATGGAGAAGTAAGAATTGTTAGTGATGATATGCCAACCATTATGGCAGGACTTGCCTGCGGCGAACCAAATACAATAGCATGGGATATTTTAAAAAACAACAGCTCTCACTTTATATCTTGCTCAGATCATGTGTCTGCAAAAGGTATGAGAATACTTGCAGTTCCTCTTAAGGGTGATCCTAAAGTTATTTCTGGTGAATCTGGCGCTGTAACAATGGGAATCCTGTTTGATATCATGACAAACGATAATTTAAAGGATTTAAAAGAATCCCTAAAACTAAATGAAAACTCAAAAGTTCTACTCTTCTCAACAGAGGGAAATACTGACCCTGATTTCTACCGTAAAATTGTTTGGAATGGAGAATATTAATTTACCCTTTCCAATGCATATAAAATTTATCTAAAAATTATTATAGGAGGTATATATTATGGATTTTAATGGTATTAAACTAAGCGCAGAAGGTTATGAAACTCAAATGACAAAATTCTTACGTGACCTAATTGCTATCCCAGGTGAAAGCTGTGGAGAAGAAGGTGTTGTTAAAAGAATAGAGCAAGAAATGGTATCACTTGGTTTTGATAAAGTAGAAATTGATGCGCAAGGAAATATTTTAGGGTATGTTGGAACAGGTAAAACCCTTATAGCTTTTGATGCTCATATTGACACTGTTGGTCTTGGAGAACTTTCTAACTGGACTTTCGATCCTTATACAGGTTATGAAACTGAAGAAGAAATTGGCGGACGTGGTACGTCTGATCAACTTGGTGGTATAGTTTCTGCTGTATATGGTGCTAAGATAATGAAAGATCTTGACATGTTAAGTAAAGATTACACAGCCCTCGTAGTTGGATCAGTACAAGAAGAGGACTGTGACGGAAACTGCTGGCTGCACATAATAGAACAGGACAAAATTAAACCCGAATTCGTTGTAAGCACAGAGCCTACTGATAGCGGTATCTACAGAGGACATAGAGGACGTATGGAAATCCGTGTTGATGTTAAGGGTGTTTCATGTCACGGTTCAGCTCCAGAAAGAGGAGACAACGCAATCTATAAAATGGCTGAGATATTAATGGATGTCAAAAACCTTAACACAAATGATGCTGCTGATTCTACAGAAATCAAAGGTCTAGTAAAAATGTTAGATAAAAAATACAACTCTAATTTCGAAGAAGCAAACTTCCTCGGACGTGGTACTATAGCTACATCAGAAATATTCTTTACTTCACCAAGCCGTTGTGCTGTAGCTGACTCTTGCGCGATTTCATTAGACCGTCGTATGACATCTGGAGAAACATGGGAAAGTTGCCTCGAAGAAATTCGTCAGCTTCCAGCTGCTAAAAAATACAACGCAGAAGTTACGATGTATAAATATGAAAAAGAAAGTTGGACTGGACTTTCATACCCTCAGGATTGCTACTTCCCTACATGGGTTATACCTGAAGATCATGCTGTTGTTAAGGCAATGGAAGAATCATACAAAGGAATGTTCGGAACAACAAGAAGCGGTGCTACTAACACTGATGAAATGAGAAAAGCTCGCCCACTTACTGATAAATGGACATTCTCAACAAACGGAGTTGCTATAATGGGTCGTCACGGAATACCATGTATAGGATTTGGACCTGGTGCAGAAGCTCAGGCACATGCTCCAAATGAAAGAACTTGGAAAGAAGACTTAGTTAAATGTGCTGCTGTATATGCTGCTCTTCCAACAATCTATTGTAAAAACAAATAATCTAAATTAAAAGGAGTGTTTAATAATGGCTATAATGGATAAATATATTCAAAAACTTGACTCACTTGATTTTAAAAACATGTATAATAATGATTTTCTACTTACTTGGGAAAAAACACAGAATGAATTAGAAGCAGTTTTCACTGTGGCAGAATCTCTTAGAGAGCTTCGTGAAAATAACATATCCTCAAAGATTTTTGATAGTGGTCTTGGAATTTCACTATTCCGTGACAATTCAACTCGCACAAGATTTAGCTTTGCTTCTGCTTGTAACCTCCTCGGTCTTGAAGTTCAAGATTTAGAGGAAGGAAAATCTCAGGTTGCACATGGTGAAACAGTAAGAGAAACTGCTAACATGATCTCTTTCATGGCAGATGTTATAGGTATCCGTGATGATATGTATATTGGAAAAGGTAATACTTATATGCGCGAAGTATCTAACGCTGTGAAAATAGGTAATGAAGACGGTATATTAGAACAACGTCCTACACTTGTTAATTTACAATGTGATATTGATCACCCTACACAATGTATGGCTGATGCTCTTCATCTTATAAATGAATTTGGTGGTATTGAAAACTTAAAAGGCAAAAAAATTGCTATGTCTTGGGCATATTCCCCATCATATGGTAAACCACTTTCAGTTCCTCAAGGAATAATTGGACTATTAACTCGATTTGGAATGGATGTTGTTCTTGCACATCCTGAAGGTTATGAAGTTATGAGTGAAGTTGAAGAAGTTGCAATTAAAAACGCTGAACAGTATGGTGGATCATTTACAAAAACAAATTCTATGGCAGAAGCTTTTAAAGATGCAGACATAGTTTATCCAAAAAGCTGGGCTCCTTTTGTTGCTATGGAAAAACGTACAGATTTATATGGTAATGGTGATACTGCAGGTATTAATTCACTTGAAAAAGAACTTCTTGCACAAAATGCAGAACATATAGATTGGCAGTGTACTGAAGAACTTATGAAAACAACAAAAGATGGAAAAGCACTTTACATGCATTGTTTACCAGCTGATATTTCTGGACTTAGTTGTAAAGTTGGAGAAGTTGACGCATCTGTCTTCGATCGTTACCGTAAACCGCTTTATAAACAAGCTTCTTATAAACCTTATGCTATAGCTTCTATGATTTTCTTAAGTAAAATTAAAAATCCTCAAGGCGTTTTAGCTATGCTTGAGAAAAATAATGTAGAACGCAAAATAAAATAATGCTTTAAATTGCTTTTCATAAAAGGCTACATGAAATTTTTAATTTCATATAGCCTTTTCTACAAAAATTTATTAATGGAGGTATAATTTTATGAACAAGAAAATAGTAATAGCACTGGGTGGTAATGCTCTTGGTACTAATTTAAAAGAACAAATGGAAGCTGTCAAATCTACTTCAAAAGCTATAGTTGACCTTATCGAAGCTGGCAATGATGTTGTTATTTCTCATGGAAATGGTCCTCAAGTTGGAATGATTAATATTGCAATGAGTGAACTTCGTAAAAATAATCCTAAATATTCGTCTGTACCTATGTCTGTCTGCGTTGCAATGAGTCAAGCTTATATTGGTTATGACTTACAAAATGCATTAAAAGAAGAACTTTTTAATCGTAACATAAGCAAAAATGTTTCAACCATAATAACTCAAGTTGAAGTAAATCCAAGTGATAAAGCCTTTGAACATCCAACAAAACCTATTGGAAGTTTTATGACAAAAGAAGAAGCTGATACTTTTGTAAAGACTGGTAAACAAGTTGTTGAAGATGCAGGTCGAGGATACAGAGAAGTTGTAGCTTCACCAAAGCCAGTAGGTATTGTTGAAATTGAAACAATAAGATCCCTAGTTGATATAGGCCAAGTTGTTATTGCCTGTGGTGGCGGTGGCATACCTGTCATAAGAGAAGGTAATCACCTAAAAGGTGTAAGCGCAGTTATTGATAAGGATTTCGCTAGTTGTACTCTTGCAAAAGAACTTGATGCAGATTGTCTTATTATTTTAACAGCAGTAGAAAAAGTTGCTATTAATTATGGCAAACCGAATGAAAAATGGCTAGGAAATATTACAACTTCTGAAATTAGTCAATATGCAAAGGAAGGCCACTTTGCTCCTGGATCAATGTTACCTAAAGTAGAAGCTGCTATTGATTTTGCCTCATCAAAAGAGGAAAGATATTCCCTCATAACCCTACTTGAAAAAGCTAAGGATGGTATAGCAGGTATTACAGGGACTACAATAAAATAAGCAAAGTTAAATATTAGGAGGATCTTTTTATGAGTTCTAATCAAAAGTCACTACTATTTAAGTTTGATGGTATGCCATCAATAAAAGAAATTATACCATTAGGCCTTCAACACGTTGTTGCTATGATTGTTGGGTGCGTTACACCTGCTCTCATAATTGCTGGAATTGCAAATCTTACTGGTCCAGACAAAATTTTACTTGTACAATCTTCACTGTTTTTCGCAGGTATAGCAACACTAATTCAAATTTTTCCTCTAGGCAAGGTTATCGGTTCGAAGCTCCCTGTAATTATGGGAGTAAGTTTTGCATATGTCCCTACACTTGCAGCTATTACTGGTGAATTTAATCTTGCTACAGTTTTTGGAGCGCAAATAGTAGGTGGAATAGTAGCCATATTTTTTGGAATATTCCTTAAAAAGCTTATAAAATTCTTTCCACCACTTGTTACTGGTACAGTTATTTTTGCCATAGGATTATCCCTGTATACGGTTGCTATTAAGTATATAGCTGGTGGCGTTGGTTCTCCTACGTTTGGTTCTCCTTTGAACTGGACCGTTGCCATGATAACCCTTGGAGTTGTAGTCTTTCTAAATTTCTTTACTAAAGGAACTCTTAAACTAGCATCCATTTTAATAGGTATAATTGTTGGGTATATTCTTGCACTATCCCTTGGAATGGTGTCCTTTGATTCATTTGCTTCAGCTGGACTTTTTCAAGCACCAAAGCTTATGCACTTTGGTATAAGCTTTAATGCTACAGCCATAATATCTATGGCTATAATGTATATTGTAAATTCTGTTCAAGCTATAGGTGATTTATCTGCTACTACGGGTGGAGGCATGGATAGAGAGCCTACCCACAAGGAGCTTTCTGGCGGTATTATTGGAAACGGTTTCTCTAGTATACTTGGTTCACTCTTTGGTTGTATGCCAACTGCAACGTTTAGCCAAAATGTTGGTATAGTAATTACAAATAAAGTTATCAATAAATGGGTATTTGCATTTGCTTCTTTTGTTGTTATTTTAGCAGGACTTATTCCTAAATTTGCCTCACTACTTACAACTATCCCTCAATGTGTTCTTGGTGGAGCAACAATCTCTGTTTTTGCCACTATAACAATGACAGGAATTAAAATGATTTCCTCATCCAAGATTACAATGAGAAACTCAGCAGTTGTAGGTATTTCAATAGCCTTAGGTATGGGTATTGTTCAAGTTCCTGATGCATTTGCTCTATTCCCAACATGGTTTATATCTATATTTGGTAAATCATCTATCGTTGTTACAACAATAGTGGCAATAGCACTAAATCTTATCTTACCAAAAGATAAGCCACTAGATAATGTATAATTCTCTATTATTCTACAAGTGCCTGTCACTCAATAAAAAAAAACAATTCGCTTAAGCGAATTGTTTTTTTTTATAACTTTTAGCCTGTAACAATTAATTTACCAACAAATATTATCGCCAAAATATAAATAACGATTGAAACTTTCTTTCTCTTAGTATGATCCTTAGTAAATAAGTTATTGATTCCGTTTAATACAGCATAAGAAAGAAGTCCAATTGTTAAACCATCTCCTATACTATAAGTAAGTGGCATCATTATGATTGTTAAGAAAGCAGGTACTCCCTCAGTGAAATCATTAAAATCTATCTTAGTTATTCCACCTATCATGAAAAATCCTACTATAATGAGTGCTGGTGCAGTTGCACACATTGGTATTGCAACAAATAATGGTGAAAAGAACATTGCTATTAAGAATAATATTCCTGTTACAACAGAAGCAAGTCCTGTTCTAGCGCCTTCTGCAACTCCCGCTGAGCTTTCTACGTAAGTAGTTACAGTTGAAGTACCAAGGACAGCTCCCACAGTAGTACCAACGGCATCTACAAGTAGTGCCTTTCCAGCATTTTTAACCTTACCATCTTTGTCAACCATTCCAACCTTAGACGCAACTCCTACTAAAGTTCCTACAGTATCGAAAAAATCAACAAATAAGAATGTTAATATTATTATAAGAAAATCCAGTATTCTACTTGAATCTGTTAAGTATGAAAAATCTAGTTTAAAAGCAATTGGGGACATTGATTGAAGTTTAAATATTCCTTTTGGAGTAGCTATTCCATAAGTTGCTGCTGTTATTGGTGCTATCATAGCATATATCCAAGCTGCTCCAGCACTTGCAACTATTCCCCATAATATAGCTCCTCTAACTTTTTTCTTTGACAATACTACTATTACGATTACTCCCAGTACTGTGATTAGTACTGCTGGGCTTTTAAACGTACCCATAGCTACCTTTGTTGCATCATTGCTAACTACAATTCCAGCATCTACAAAACCAATAAATGCTATAAAAAGTCCGATACCTGCAGTAACTGCCAATTTTAAAGTTGTTGGTATAGCATTAACTACTGCTTCTCTTACATTGGTTAATGATAATACAATAAAAATAAGACCTTCTACAAATACAGCTGCCAGTGCCACTTGCCATGGAATTCCTTTTCCTAATACTACACTAAAAGCAAAGAATGCATTGAGTCCCATTCCTGATGCTAATGCAAAAGGTAGATTTGCATATAATCCCATAGCTATTGTAGTAAGACCTGCTGTTAAACAAGTTACTGTAACTATGGCACCCATATCCATTCCTGTAGCACCTAAAATATTTGCATTAACTGCAATAATGTAGGCCATAGTTAAAAATGTTGTTATCCCTCCAATAACCTCCTTTTTTACGTCACTTCCATTTTCTTTCAACTGAAATCGTTCCATCTTTGTTCCCCCTCAATTTTTTTATAATTAAGCCCTATGAGCTATCACAGGGCAAAATTTAAAACATTGTTTTATTGTATCATAATTTTGTATTTTTACAATCACAACGATGAACTTTTGTTTTTTCTACGGCATTTAATATATTTTCATAACCTGTACAACGGCACAGATTACCAGAAATTCCTTTTTTAACTTCTTCAGTTGTATACTCTTTATCATCTTCAAGAACAGCAATAGAGGACATAATAAATCCGCAGGTACAGAAACCACATTGCACAGCACCTTCCTCAATAAATGCTTCCTGAATATCTGATATATTCCCATCAGAATCCATGAGTCCTTCAGTTGTACGAATTTCTTTACCTTCTGCCCAAACTGCAAGATAAATACATGAATCATAGGCTTCACCATTAATAAGAACAGTACAAGCTCCACATTCTCCAACCTCACAGCCTTTTTTAACACTTGTAAGATTAAGCCCATTTCTTAAAACATCAGTAAGTGAATCTCTATCATCTATCATAATTTGTGTAGGCTCACCATTTACTATAAAGCTTAATATTTTATTAGCCATTGATTACACCTCCACATTTTTTTATACATTCCTTTAAGGCCCTTTTACTGAGTTCCCCCACAAGCTGAAGTCTGAAATCTTTAGATGCACGCCAAGATGTCCGAGGATTCACTTCAGTCTTTGCTGTTTCGGAAAAAATATTAAACATATCCTCAGTAAAACCCATTTCCTTTATAGCTTCTTCAGCTTTAAAACATCTCATAGGAATTGGAGCTGCAACGCCGTAAGCAAGACGTACATCTTCTATCTTATCCTTTTGTGCATTAAGTTTACAAACTACGCTACAACCAAGAGTTGCAATATCCATTGCATTACGCATAGCATATTTAATGTAATTACCACTAAAGTTTTCATAATTTTCTTTAGTGATATAGATAGCTGTAAGTATTTCTGCATTTTTTAAAGTAACTTTTCCTGGCCCTGCGTAGTACTCTGAGATAGGAATAACCCTTTCTCCATCAGGACCTTGTATTTGGAGCTTAGCATTTAGTGCAAATAACGTGGATGCACTATCAGCACTTGTAACACCATTTGAAATATTTCCTCCAATTGTACCAATGTTTCTTAATTGTGGACCTCCTATTTCATCAACTGCTTCTCCAAGGACTGGGATATATTTTTGGATAATATCATTTTTAGTTATGTGTGAAAAACTTGTAAGTGAACCTATCTTTATGCTACCATCCTCTTCAAGAGTTACTCCTCTTAGTTCATCTAGTCCAAAAATACTTACAAGAGAGCATCCAGCAAGCTTGCCATGACGAATGCTTATAAGCACGTCACTCCCGCCTGCAATAATTATAGATTTTGGTTCCAGTTCAAGATGACTTATAGCATCCTTTACTGAAGTTGCCTGGTATATTCTTTCAATATCATACATTGTTATTCCACCTCTACTTTTATATTAAATTTTTCTCTTTAAATTTTTCTACAAGTCTTTGTGGTGTTAACGGAGCAACATTAAACTTAACTCCTGTAGCATTAAGCACAGCATTTCTAATTGCAGGTGCAACCGGAATTGCAGGTGGTTCTCCTAATGCCTTGTTACCAAAAGGCCCTGATACATCATAGGTTTCTGCAAATTGAGCTTCCAAATGTGGAGTATCCATAATAGTTGGAAGTTTATAATCAAGTAAATTATCATTGAGCATTCTACCTGTCTTTGGATCAAATAAAAGCTGTTCACTTAAACCATAACCTAAACTCATACTCATACCACCATGTACCTGTCCTGCCGCTAGCTTAGGATTAAGAATTTTACCACTATCGTGGACATTAATAACATTAATTACTTTAATTTTACCTACGGGAATATCAACTTCAACCTCAACAAAACATAATCCAAAAGCGAAGGAATTTGATTTACATTGATTTGTAACATCTGCAGTTATGTGAACTGATTTTTCAGTATTGTAAAGTGCATGCATAGCAACTTCTTTAAGTGAAGCTATAACTTCACCAGTTTCACTATTTACAATATTATTATCTTTAAGTTCAATGTTTCCTTTAGGAAGTTTCAACATAAAATTCGCATGTTCTATTATTTTTTCTTTTATCTCTAAAGCAGCCTTCTTAGCAGCCATACCTGATACATAAGATTGCCTAGATGCATAAGCCCCTGTATCAAAAGGTGTAATATCTGTATCTTGCGTTGATACAGTGTGCACATTTTGAGGTGGAATGCTAAGCACCTCTGCTACCATTTGTCCAAAAACGGTATCTGCCCCTTGACCTATTTCCGTAGCACCCATTTGAAGTTGAACTGAACCATCTTGATTAAGCACAATTCTACAAGCTGACGTTTCCAGTGAAATAGGATAAACACCCGTTGCATAGCTAAATATTGCCATACCCACGCCACGCCTAATTGGTCCAGTTTGATTTTGGTATTCTTTAAGTTTATTATCCCAGTCTATATATTTTCTACCCTTTTCAATGCATTCATAAAGTCCATTACTGTAACACTTAACCTGATTGTCAACAAAACCTAATTTCATAGAATTTAGTTTTCTAATTTCAATCTTGTCTAAATTAAGTTCAGTTGCAATATCATCAACATGAGATTCAATAGCAAACGTTATTTGTGGTATACCATAAGCACGCATAGCACCAGATGATGGCATATTAGTAAATACTGAATACATATCACCTTTAGTTGCAACTTCGCTCTGATATACTTGTTTGAATGCGTGACCTGCTTTACTTGTTATACTATGTCCATGGGATGCATAAGACCCTTTATTACCATATACTTCTACTTTTCTAGCAACAAACCGTCCATTTGGCCTCACATAACTTTTGATTTTAATTTTCATAGCATGACGCACACGGGTACTCACAAAATCCTCTTCGCGACTCAAATCAAGTTTAACACATCTGCCACCAATAACTGTACATAAATATGCATTTAGCGGTTCGTAAAGAACCTCTTGCTTATTACCAAAGCCTCCACCTATATAAGGTTTAATAACTCTGACTTTTCCCCACTCAATGCCAAGAGCTTGACCAACTACACGTCTTACAATATGAGGAATTTGAGTTGATGTAACAACAACAATTCTTTTACCCTCCGCATAAGCATAAGAAATTGGATTTTCAAGTTGGCAATGCTTAACCATTGGAGTTTCATATTCTCCCTCAAAAACAACAAGCCCTTCTTCTTTTATAGCATTATCATAATTGCCTACTTCATAACTTGTATGTGCAAAAATATTACCTGGATACTCCTCATGAATGCTTTTAGCTCCTTGTTTTAGTGCAGCATCAATAGACATTATAGGTTCATATTCTTCGTATTCTACTTTTATAAGGTTAATAGCTTTTGTTGCAGTTACACTATCTTTAGCAACTACTGCTGCTATGTCATCACCATAATATCTAACCCTTTGATTAAGCAGTTTTCTGTCTGCTATATCCTGGTGGGCAGGGTCCAGCGCAAAAGGATGCCCAGCTGTTGGAAATCCGGTAGAGGGAACATCAAAACAAGTTACAATTTTTACAACCCCTTCTAGTTTCATTGCATCTGCTACATCAATACTTTTAACAAGGCCATTTGCAATAGTACTATGCATAATTTTAGCAACAAGACAATTACTCAACTTAAAATCATCTGTAAACTGTGCACGTCCAGTTACTTTATCAAAGGCATCGACTCTTTTAATACTCTTTCCAATACTCATATTGTTCCTCCTTATATAGTAATCAAAACTTCTATTATAAATTTTCATTAAATTTCTTTGCAACAATATTACCTTCATAATAGATCTTTTCTTCATCAATGTTCACCAGTTTACCATCTTTTACAGCAATCACACCGTTTACAATAGTATAATCAACATTTCCTTTAAAGCCTACAGTACCAAGAAATGATTTAGGGTCTAAATCTGCCCCTATAAGTTCTAGACGGTTAAGGTTTATCATAAATAAATCCCCTGCCATTCCAACCGATAACTTACCAATATCTGAGCGTCCAAGTACTTTCGCACTTCCTCTAGTAGCCATTTTAAGTATATCATAAGCTGTGGGAGCACTTTTACCTGAGTTTAATCTATGCAGTAAAAATGCAACTCTCATCTCTTCTAGCATATTTGATCCATCATTGCTTGCGCTTCCATCAACTCCAAGACCAACAGGTACTTTGCACTTTAGCATTTGGGGAATCTTTGCAATTCCTGAGGACAATTTCATGTTGGATATGGGACAATGAGCAATGCCTGTACCAGTACTTGCAAGTAATTTTATTTCATCATCATTAAAGTGAATACCATGTGCAAGCCACACATCAGAGCCGAGCCATCCCAAACTTTCCATGTACTCAAGAGGGCGCATGTTGAATTTTTCCATAGTAAAATTTTCTTCATCTACTGTTTCTGCAAGATGTGTGTGGAGTCTAACCCCAAGTTTTCTAGCAAGTTTTGCTGATTCACGCATTAAATCTCCAGTGACACTAAATGGTGAACAAGGAGCAAATGCAACCTGCCTCATTGCAAAACGATTTTTGTCATGGAATTTTTTAACCAATGCCTCACTATTTTTTAAAATCTCGTCAACAGTTTGAACCACTGAATCCGGTGGAAGTCCACCATCCTTAATGCTTAGAGACATACTACCTCTAGATGCATACATTCTTATTCCAAGCCTTTGCGCCGCTTCGAACTGTGTCTCTATTAGCCCACTTTGGTTTTTAGGAAATACATAGTGGTGGTCAAAGCATGTTGTACATCCTGTCTTTAAAAGTTCACCCATTCCACAAAGGGAACTGTACATAATAACATCACTGTTTACATTTTTCCAAATCTCATACAAATATCTTAGCCATGGGAATAATTCCATATTTTGAACTTCTGGAATATTTCTACTAAAGTATTGATAAAGATGATGGTGTGTATTTATAAGACCTGGATACACTACCATATTTGTTGCATCTATAATCTCATGGGCTGGTTTAACTTCGCTACCAATATATTTAATTTCGCCATTTTCAATAAATAAATTTATATTTTGAAATACGTTGTCCTCATCATCACAAGTCACTAAATATTTAATGTTCTTTAAAAGGATTGAATTCTTCATAAGCATCTCCTTTAAAACAATTATATCATCCTTAAAAAAATGCGTCAATAATAATTATTAATTACAAATCAGTATGCTTAAATTTAATTACATCAAAGAGTCCTCTATCAGTAATCTTTAGTTCAGGGATAACCGGTAATGCCATGAAAGCTAAAGTCATAAAAGCATTAACACTTTCATTAATGTTAAGTTCTTCCATAGCTATTTTATTAAGTTTTTCATGTCCTTTTGATACAGTTTCTAAATCCTCTGAAGACATAATACCTGCAATATCTAGTGGTAAATATCCTTTGACCTCACCGTCTACAACAATAACAAGACCTCCGCCAATTTCTATTATCTTTTCTACAGCTATTTTAACATTGGTAGGATTATCGCCTATTACTATTAAGTTATGGGAATCATGTGCTATCGTTGATGCAATTGCTCCATTTTTAAGACCATACCCTTCAATTAAACCCTTACCGATATTGCCAGTACCACTATGTCTTTCAAATACATAAATAGGAAGTATATCAACTGCTTCATCATATATATAAAATCCATTTTCATCTACTTTTACTTGCCTAGCTACATTCTTCGTAAAAAGACTATGATCCATAATTTTGATAACTTTTGCAGTGTTAGATGTAACTTTTAACTTTAAATCATCCTTCGAAAAGTCTTTTATATTAACACTGTTAGATACAGTTTCTAAAAGTTTCTTATCTTCCGCTATATCTTTATACCAATCATCTTTTATTTGTTTTCCTTTTTTAAAAGTTTTTAATACATTAAAGTCTGATAAATTATCAACTATTATAAAATCTGCTATATACCCCGGAGCAATAGCTCCAAGTTTTTTAAGATTATAACATTCCGCTGAATTAAGTGTTGCCATTCTAATGGCAGTAATAGGACTCACCCCCGCTCTAATAGCAAGCCTAATGTTGTTGTCTATATGCCCTTCTTTTAAGATGTCCGTAGGGTGTCTATCATCTGTGCAAAAAGTAAATCTTCGCTCATTAAAGGAATTTACTGCTCCAACTAAATCTAATAGATTCTTCGCTGCCGATCCTTCTCTTATTGCAACATAAATACCATTTCTAAGTCTATCTAATACCTCTTTATGGTTGCTACATTCGTGGTCTGTTTTAACTCCAGCTAAAGAATAAGCATTTAATTCTTTTTCTTTAATAATAGGTCCATGACCATCTACTATTTTATGGTAATCATCAGTTAGTTCAAGTTTTTTAAGAATACCTTCATCTGTAAAAACAACTCCTTGATAATTCATAAGTTCTCCTAAACCCAAAACTCTTTCATGCTTCATAAGTTCTTCTAAATCTTTTGCTTCAAGAATAGCCCCCGATGTTTCAAAATTCGTAGCTGGAACGCAAGATGGTAACATAATATATACATCAAGTGGTAGATTTTCACTAGACTCAATCATATATTTTATTCCAGAAAGTCCTTTAACATTTGCTATTTCGTGGCAATCAGAGATAACCGTTGTGGTTCCTCTAGGTAAGACTGCTCTTGCAAATTGATATGGTGAACCCATAGATGACTCTATATGCACATGAGAATCAATTAACCCAGGAACTATATATTTCCCTTCACCGTCAATTACCTCTTTGCCTTCATAATCACCAATACCAATAAATACACCATCACTAATAGCTAATTTACCATATATGATTTCTTGCGAAAATACATTAACCACATTACAATTTTCAATTACTAAATCAGCTTTTTTTCTACTTGTAGCTATTTGAATTAAACTTTTAGTTTTACTGGATTTCATAGTACTAATCCTCCCTAGGTACTTCCTTTAATATATTTTATTGTTCAATTGTTTTTGAACCAATTTTAGAATTTAAGTTTGAAGGAGTTTCTTCTTTTAATATTACGTTAAGTAATAAAGCCACTACTGTACCTGCACTTATACCTGAAGAAAAGAAACTTTTAACAGCTGAAGGCATACTACTTAAAAAATCAGGCCTTACAGTAACACCTAGACCTATTCCAAGTGAAATAGCTAGAATAAGCATGTTTCTGTTGTTAAGATTAACCTTTTGAATTGTTTTAATTCCTGCGGATATAACCATTCCAAACATTATAATACCTGCACCACCTAAAACTGGTTCTGGCATAATAGAGACAAGTGCTCCAAATTTAGGGAATATACCTAATATCATTAAAAGTATTCCTGCAAGAGCAACTACAGATTTACTTGCAACTCTAGTAATTGGTATAAGTCCAACATTTTGTGAAAAGGATGTATTAGGTCCAGCATTTACGCACCCTGCTATAAGTGATCCAACTCCATCAGCAAGTATACCTTTTGAAATATCATCAGATGATATATCTTTACCTGATGCTTCTCCAATAGCCATAAGAACTCCTACTGTCTCAACGGTTGTAACTAAATAAGCTATAATAAATGCAGCAAATGCTGAAAACTTAAAAGTAATACCATATTTAAATGGTGATGGGAAAGCAATGATGCTAGCATTCGTAATTTGTGATAAATCAAGCATTCCCAGTGGGAAACATATTATATAGCCAAATATTAACCCAATGATAACTGATGCAGAAGAAACAAGTCCTTTACCGTATCTATTTAATAATGTAATTACAATCATTACTGAAAACGCAATACTTACGTTTCTAACACTACCATAATCTTTAGCACCAAATCCACCAGCAGACCAATCTATTGCTACGGGTAATAAAGTAAGACCAATTAACATAACAACTGTCCCTGTTACAATTGGTGGAAAAAACTTTCTTAAAGGCTTAATAAACCGACTTAAAACGATTTCAATGAAGGACCCCATTATTGTTGCTCCAAATATTCCTGGTAATCCAAGAGCAGATCCAACAGCTATAGATGGTCCAACAAATGTAAAATCAGTTCCCATAACACATGGTACCCTAGCCCCTACAGGACCAATCCCTCTAGCTTGAATAAAAGTTGCTATACCTGCTGCAAATATTGCAGCACTTACTAAAAATGCAACGTCTTCCCCTGGTAGTCCTAAAGCTCCACCAATTATTAATGGTACTGCTACAATGCCCCCGAATGCTGCCATTATGTGCTGAAAAGCAAGTAAAATTGATATGTGGAATGGTGGTTTATCATCGATCTTATACAAAATACCACCATTGTCCTTAGATGAATTTACTGTACTCATAATATAGCCTCCCTATGTATACTCTTTATATTTTTTAGATTATCATTACTCTAAATAAAAGTCAATATGATTTTCATAATATTTTTGCAATTCAAAAATATTTTTGTAAATTGTATTGATTTTAAAAATAAATATTGATATACTTAAATTATAAAATTTTTGTAAAATTCTTTTAATTTTAGATTAATTATACGAATTGTGAGGTTATTTATATGAATAATGATTCTAATTTAGATTTTTTAAAAAGATTAGCAAAAGGTATTTCATCCCAATTTGGTAGAAACTGTGAAGTAGTTATTCACGACCTATCTTCTGGAGATGTAGATTATCCAATTATATTTATTGAAAATGGTGACGTTACACATAGAACCACAAGTACTAATGCATCCCGCATTGTTTTAAATGCGCTAAAACATGTTTCTGATTCACTGGAAGATAAATTAAGTTATATTACAAAGACTTACGATGGTAAGATTTTAAAATCAAGTACCATATATATACGAGATAATGAAAATAAGCCTACAGGAATATTCTCTATTAATTACGACATTACTGAGCTAACTATTGCTAAAAACTGTTTAGACTCTTTAATTAATTATGGAGAAGATATTGAGGAACCAAATAAAATTCCTCAAAATGTAAATCAACTCCTAGATGACTTATTGGATGAATCTGTAAAAAAAATAGGTAGACCAGTTGCACTTATGAGTAAGGAGCAAAAGATAGAAGCTATTCAATTTCTAAATGATGCTGGAGCCTTCTTAATTACAAAGGCTGGCGATAAAACTGCGGAATTTTTCGGTATTTCAAAATACTCCATATACAATTATATAGATATCAAAAATAAAGTTATTTAAATAGGCGGAACTAAAAAAAGTACTACCCCTTTAAATAAACGGTAGTACTTTTATAGTATTTATTTTAATACTTCCGTATTAACGCAAGTATCTGGCTTTTCACCTGCAAGAACTTTAATAATATTCTTAGCCGCAATCAATCCCATATTTGTTCTTGTTTCCATTGTAGCCGAAGCAATGTGTGGTACTATTACAACATTATACATGTCTAAAAGTTCTGGTTCTATATCCGGCTCGTGTTCATACACGTCAAGTCCAGCTCCCCATATTTCACCAGACTTAAGGGCCTTAACTAATGCTTTTTCGTCAACTACTGCCCCTCTAGATGTATTAACAATAACCGAAGTTTTTTTCATAATAGAAAATTCTTTTTCTCCAATATAATGAGTGGTAGAAGGCAAAAGGGGTACATGTAGGGAAACAAAGTCTGATTCTATTAAAAGCGTTTCTTTATCCACATAAATAGCACCTAATTCATTTTCTATTTTAGAATTTCTCCTTGGTCCAGTGTAAAGTAATTTCATATCAAAAGCCTTAGCTTTTTTTGCAAAGTTAAAACCAATTCTACCTGCTCCTACAAGACCTAAGGTCTTTCCGGTAATGTCCCGTCCAAGAAACATCATAGGATCCCAAGCTTGAAATGCACCGTTCCTTGTAAATTTATCTGCTGATACTATTCTTCTAGATACTGCCATAAGAAGTGCCCATGCAAGGTCTGCAGTAGCATCATCTAGTACTCCAGGTGTGTTTGTAACTATGACTCCCATTTGGGTTGCAGAAACTATATCAATGTTGTTGTACCCAACACCATAATTGGCAAATATCTTACACTTAATTCCAGCTGCTTCAAACACCTCTTTATCAATAATATCAGTTATTACACATAGTACAGCATCTGTATTTTTTACCTTTTCTAACAACTCTTCTCTTAATAGTGCTCTATCTTGCGGATTGATTTCCACATCAAAATGCTCTTCCAAAAGTTCAATAGCCTCATCTGGTATTCTTCTTGTAATGTAAACTTTTTTCTTGTCCATATATTTACACCTCCTAATATTCCTAATTTGCACTTATAATATATTTATATTATACCCTATAATATATTACCTAAAAAGATAATTTGTAAATTAATACTAGATATTTTTTACCATTAATAAAACTTATCACAAACTTGTATAATTAAGTTTCTGTTTTTAAAGTTCTTTTCCGGTTGTAAATATAAGTAAAAATTGCTGCTGCTATAATTAGAAATGTTCCTATAGCACTTAAGTAATCTGGAAGTTCCGACCAAACAATAAATCCTATAATTGCAGAAAACACTATACTAGTATAATCATAAATTGATACTTCTGCTGCTGGTGCATATCTATAAGCATTGGTTAACGTGAATTGTCCAATCCCCGCAAAAACTCCCACACAAGCTAAGTATATAAATTGAATTATAGTAGGTTTTTGATAATTCATCATCATTAGTGGAAACATTACTACCACTGAAATAAAGGAAAAATAAAATACAATAGTCGCCGCCTTTTCCCTTTCCCTTAAGAATCGTATTAATGTATAGGCTGCTCCCGCACACATAGCAGATATAAATCCCGAAAGTGATGGTAGTACTGAAAAATTAAATTGCGGTTTAATAATAAATAGCGCTCCACTAAACACAATAATTAAAACAGGTATTTGTATTTTAGAAAGCTTCTCCTTTAAAAAGATTGCGGCAAATAATGTTACAAAAAAAGGCGATATTTTATTTAACATACTTGCATCTGAAAGCACTAAATTATTCAGTGCATAAAAACTAAGTATTACACCTAGAAGACCCAGTAGAGACCTAGAAAGTAAATATTTCTGGTTTTCTTTCTTACCAAACAAACTTGCCTTATTATTTTTTATCATAATATATGCCATACCTAAACTTACTAAATTTCTATAAAACACTTTTTCAAAAAGTGGAATGTCACCTGAAAGCTTTACCATTGCTCCCATTATTGAAAATGCTAAAGCGGATATCAGTATAAGTGTAATTGCTTTGGGTTTGTTGTCCATTCTTTACCACCTTCCGAATATAATTTCGTTTTTGTTTTTACCTATTTGTTTTATAATTTCCATTTTCCTTAAACAATATGTTACTTTTCTTGCCTTAAAAATAGTAATCTTAAGTTCTGCGGCTAAATTTTTATTAGTGAAACTCTCAGGTAATCCTTTTGGTAAAAAGATAAGAAAATCTTCTTTTTCTTTGAATACGACTTTTTCTACTACCTCTACTAATTTTCTATCGCTAATACTTATACCTTTTCGTCTCCAACTACCTTTTCCATCATTACATCTTATTTCTTCCTGTTTAGTCATTAAGATCTCTAGCATGAAATTTTCTTCTAGTATCAAATCAGAAATCCTAACTAGCTCATCAAATAAGTCTACAAGTTTTCCTTTCTTAGGAGATTTCCTTCTACTAATTATTTCATCCAATTCTCCTATTGTTACTATATATTTTTCAATAGCTATAGGATGTACTAACCTAACCTTATTATACTTAATAAGTTCTCTAAGTTTATTTCCAATTGCACTAAAATTTCTTGTCTGTATTTCTATTAATGAATCTTCTCTTACTAAATCAATTATATACTTGTCTACTTTTACTTCTAATCTATCTCCTGGTACAGCATACCATTGCTTAATAGATGAGTGCAAAGACTTCTCATGCTTTATATTTATTCCTGTTTGCTCTAAAACATAGACTATATCTTCTGTTCCGCTCATTTTTTCTCCTCATGTTTTAATTTATATTTAAATTCAAAAAAATACTACTTATAACTATATGATAATTATAGCAGATATATTATATAAGTATAATTATAAACTAAGAATTAAATAATTGAATACTAAATTGTGTATCAAAGCATAATATAAGATAATATAATAGATAAGGTGATGCATTATGAAAATTGCAATAATATCTGATACTCATGTAAAAAAACATAGCGATAAACTTTTTAAATTTATTGATAATTTATCTAAAGAAGCTGATATGATAATTCATGCAGGTGATTATGTTTCCTCGACTGTTGTCTCAAAATTAAGAGAACATAAAAACTTTATTGGAGTATGGGGAAATAATGATAAAGGATATATCAGGGATTTATTAAAAGAAAAAATGATTATACCTATAGAAGGATATAAGATTGGTTTGTACCATGGCCACGGCGGCTCTAAAAGCACTCTAGACAGCGCCTACAATACATTTATTAATGATAGAGTAGATATAATTATTTTTGGCCATAGTCATCAGCCGCTTATCCTAACTAAGAACAAGATACTTATGATAAATCCAGGTTCACCCTCTTATAAGCGCCGTGAGCCATGGTACTCCTATATTATTCTAGAAATACAAGATAAGCAAATAAATGTTCAGCTAAAATTTTTTAATTAATATAGCCCCTGTTCAATTAATGAACAGGGGCTATATTAATTGTTATCTAAACAATTTATAATAAAGAAAATTAGTATTTGTTATATTAATCTTCTTCTATTTCAGTAACTTCATATCCTACTTCTTCAATTGCGTCAGTAATATCATTATCACTTACTTCATCATCAAATTCTGCCATTGCAAACTTCTCTTCTAAGTCAACTTTTACTTTTATAGCACCAAGGTCTAATAGCGCTTCTTTTACATGGCTTACACAATGACTACAACTCATTCCATCAATATATATTTTTTTCTTCATTAATAAATCCCCTTTCTATTGTTAATTTATATTATTATATATGTCTCATTTTAGATTATAAATTCAATAAGTCAACTTAATTTTACGTTATAGCTTAATTTCTTTTTATTTAGTACATTATATCCATAATGTAAAAATAAATTCACCTTTATTTTAATTTTAACTTTGATAACCGATTCATTAGTTCCACAGTAGAATTATCTAATTCTTTCAATACGACCTGTAAATTTACCATCTCATTTACTCCATACTGTATGCTGGATGCCACACTTTCCGTAGCATTATTATTTTCTTTTGAGATATTTGCTAATTTTTCAATCTGATTATTTATAGTAGACGCATTTGCAGACATTTCTTCAGTTGATGCCGATACCTCTTCAACGTTTTGAGAAACCTTGCTAATGGAACTGGATATTTCATCAAATTTATTAGCTGCTATCTCAACATAACTATATACATTTTTAACCCTATGTGCTACGCCCTCCATTGAACCACCTGCAGCTGCGATCCCTCTTTGAACTTCTTTAATTAGCTCAGATATTTCTTCAGCAGATTTTGATGACTCCTCTGCTAATTTCCTTACTTCATCTGCGACTACCGCAAAACCTCTTCCTTGTTCCCCTGCTCTTGCTGCTTCAATAGAAGCATTTAATGCTAATAAATTAGTTTGTTCTGATATAGATGTAATAGCTTCTACTATGCCGTTTATCGCTTCTGATTTTTCATCTAACACTTTAACTAATTGCGATGTATTTCCTACTTCATCTACTATTTCTTTAGACTTACTTGCAAGTTCCATCATAGTTTTATTTCCTGCACTTGCATTGTCTTTAGCTTCTATTGCTTGTTGCGTAACCTTTTGAGAATTATCAGCAATTTGAGACACTACGTCATTAACATAATGAATATTACTAGCAGCGCTAGTAAGTTCCTGTGTCTGTTCCTCTATTCTGGAAGCAATATTTCCCGTTACTATATTCATTTCATTAAAACCCTCTACATTTCTTTGGAACGCATCCGTGAATTTTTCTTTAACCTGATAAATTTCATTAGACGTTTTACTAATATGGCATAAAAGTTCTTGGAAGGTGTCTAGCATATCATTGGTAGACTCTGCGAGTTCCCCTATTTCATCATTGCTTTCTATTTGAATTCTTTTTGTTAAATCACCTTCTAAATTAGACATATCTCTCATTTTCCCTACAAGCATATTTATTGACATCGTCTGTCTTCGGGTAATCTTATTCACTATTAATTTTATAATTGAAATAGCTATAATGAAAAATATAATTAGACCTAGCAAAATTAATAGTTGTGTCTTCAATATGACATCTAAATTAATTTTAAGTATTATTAACGCATTTATTCCATTCATAGTCTTTATAGGTATGTATGTATTCATTGATGCTTTTCTATTTACCACATCTCTCTTAACCTCTGAGAGGGTTGGTTTACCTTTATTTACAGCTTCATCCATTATCTCTTTATTAGTAGCATCTTCAAATACATCCCCAAATTTAGCGGGACTTTCTTTAGATTTATCTATAATGTATGTCCATTTATTATCTTCATTTAAAGTAATAATAGATATCTCTTGTATAACATTCTTTCCTTTTTCAGCTAAAAATATCATTCCATCATTAATATCCTTATAAACTTCTCCATTTTCTTTTTCTCTTAAAAACGTATTATAATCTACCTTTTCTAACTGATTGGTAATTGTTGTGGTCACCGTCGGTCCTATAGCTACAACTACTTTACTAATGGCTAATTGCAGCAAAAAATACGTAGCAACAATTATAACTAAAAATATTGAAATAATTAACAACATAATTCTTTTGCTTAATTTATCACTTATAGAGGTTTTCTTGTTTTTTTCTTTTTCCATTTTAATTCACTCCTAGTATTTTTGTCTATAACCTTCTTTTGTTATAGTTTTCCTGTTCATGTAATATTAACATAACATCAAAAAATAATATATAATTTTTACTCTAAATGGAATATTTTTTTATAATATTTTCTCTCCATATATCAATACTACAAATTGCTTTAAGATTTAGTAGATTTTTTCCTAAAATAATATTATACTATATTTGATGTATTATACATTTAATTAACCTTATTTTTTAATTGACATTATAAAAGACTATTTTTTTCGCAATAATTCCGTATAATGCAGAACTTAAATAGAAAAATAAAATTTTTCTATAAATACTCATAAATTAAAGGAGGTATATTTTAGTGTGTTCTAATTGTTTAAAAGATGAAACTTTCAAAATTCTAGAAGAATTTATTAACGACCTTCCAACTAAAGAAGGTGCCCTTATTGAAGTGCTACACAAAGCGCAAGGCTTATTTGGCTACTTACCCCAAGAGGTACAAGCTTTTGTAGCAGAAAAACTGAATATTCCAGTTTCTAAAGTTTTTGGTGTTGTTACTTTCTATTCTTTTTTCACTATTGAACCAAGAGGAAAATATGTAGTAAATGTTTGCATGGGAACTGCCTGTTTCGTTAGAGGTTCTGGAGATGTACTTAATGAGTTTCAAAATAAACTAAAGCTCAAAACTGGTGAAACTACTAGTGATGGAAAATTCACATTAGGATCATTAAGATGTGTAGGCGCCTGTGGTCTTGCACCTGTAGTAACTATAAACGATAAAGTTTATGGACATGTTACAGTAGACCAAGTAGATAAAATATTAGCTGAGTACATTTGAAATGAGTACATTGAAAATGAGTACGCCGAAAACGAGTATGCAGAGTAGAAGGGGGAAATAAATTGAATAAAATTAATTCTTTTGATGAACTTAAAAACATTCAAAATGATCATAATAAATTACTAGAAATGAGAAAGATAAACGAAGAATCTGAAAAAGCTTCCGAAGGCACTCGATGTAAAAGGTATTTATCAGTTTGTGGTGGTACAGGTTGTATGTCAGCTCAAAGCGAAGAAATATTAGAAAATCTACAAAAGGAAATCAAAGAAGCAGGACTAACTGATGAAGTAACTGTAGCTATAACTGGTTGTTTTGGTTTCTGTGAAAAAGGTCCAATCGTTAAAGTTTCTCCTGATAACGTATTTTACGTTACTGTTAAACCAACTGACGCAGCGGAAATAGTTCATGAACACTTATTAAAAGGTAAAGTTATTGATAGACTTTTATTTGAAGACCCAAGTGCAAATACAAAGATAAAAAAACAGGAAGATATGCCATTCTATAAGAAGCAAGTAAGAATTGCCCTTAGAAACTGTGGACTTATTAATCCTGAAGACATAAATGAATATATAGCTGAAGATGGTTACTTAGCATTAGGTAAAGTAATTACTCAAATGTCTCAAGATGACATTATAAAATTAATGATTGATTCAGGACTTCGAGGCAGGGGCGGCGGTGGCTTTCCAACAGGTAAGAAATGGGCTTTCGCAAAAATGTACGATGCTGACCAAAAATACATAATTTGTAATGCTGATGAAGGAGATCCGGGAGCTTTCATGGATCGCTCTATTCTTGAAGGTGACCCTCATAGTGTTTTAGAAGCTATGGCAATAGCTGGTTATAGTATAGGTGCCTCAATTGGTAATATTTATATCAGAGCAGAGTACCCTCTTGCTATTAGCCGACTTCGAATTGCTATAGGCCAAGCTCGCGAATGTGGTCTTCTTGGAAAAAACATTTTAGGAACTGATTTTAGCTTTGATATAGAGATTAAATATGGTGCTGGTGCTTTTGTATGTGGAGAAGAGACTGCATTAATTCAATCTATTGAAGGTGAACGTGGAGAACCAACTAATAAACCACCATTCCCAGCTCAAAGTGGATTATGGAATAAACCAACTTGTGTTAACAATGTTGAAACTCTTGCAAATATTCCGGCTATCATTAATAATGGTGCCGCGTGGTATAGTTCTATAGGAACAGCAACATCTAAAGGAACAAAAGTTTTTGCTCTTGCCGGTAAAATCAATAACGTTGGACTAGTAGAAGTTCCAATGGGTACTACTCTTCGAGAAATTATATATGATATCGGTGGTGGAATTAAGAACGGGCGTGAATTTAAAGCTGTTCAAACAGGGGGTCCATCCGGCGGATGTATTACCGCAGAATTTTTAGATACACCAATAGATTATGAATCACTTGGTGCTATAGGGTCTATGATGGGTTCTGGTGGTATGATAGTTATGGATGAAGATAATTGTATGATTGATATAGCTAAATTCTATTTAGAATTCACTGTTGAAGAATCTTGTGGTAAATGTTCTCCTTGTAGAATAGGAAATAAACGTCTTCTTGAAATGTTAGATAAGATTTCAAAAGGAAATGGTACAAAACTAGATTTACACAAGCTAAAATCACTTGCAAATACAATCAAAGATACTTCACTATGTGGCCTGGGACAAACTGCTCCAAATCCAGTATTAAGTACTTTGAAATACTTCATGAGTGAATACGAAGCCCATGTATATGATAAAACTTGTCCTGCTGGAGTTTGCAAGGACTTATTAAGATACACAATTACTGATAAATGTATTGGTTGTACAAAATGTGCAAGACAATGTCCTGTTAACTGTATTAGCGGTAAAGTTAAAACATTGCATGTTATTGACCAAAGTAAATGTATTAAATGTGGTGCATGCCAAACTGCATGTCCAGTTAATGCAATTATAAAAAAATAATATGTAATAAATCTAAAATATAGAAATATAAGAAAGAGGTGCACGCTGTGAGTTTAATTACCCTTACTATAAATGATAAAAAGATCCACGTAGAAGAAGGCTCAACTATTCTGCAAGCTGCTAAAATGTTAAATATAAACATTCCTACACTATGTCACTTAAATATGCATGACGGAAAAACTACAAACCACCCTGGTTCTTGTCGTGTATGTGTTGTTGAAGTAACCGGTAGAAGAAACTTGGCCCCAGCTTGTTCAACCCCTGCTACTGAGGGAATGGTTGTTAAGACAAACTCAATTAGAGCTATTAAAGCACGTAGAACTGTGCTTGAATTAATTTTATCTGACCATCCACAAGACTGCTTACTATGCGATAAAAATACTCAGTGTGAATTACAAAGATTAGCTGCTGAACTAGGTATTCGTGAAGTTCGCTATAAAGGTGAAATGTCAACTTATCCTGTAGATAATTCAAGTAGTTCTATTGTTAGAAATTTAGATAAATGTATATTATGCAGACGTTGTGAAACTGTTTGTAACGAAATTCAAACTGTTGGGGCTATATCAGCTATAGGTAGAGGATTTGACACTGTTGTATCTACTGCTTTTTCATTACCAATAGGGGAAACCACTTGTACTTTCTGTGGAAAATGTGTTTCTGTATGCCCAACCGGTGCGTTAACAGAGGTTAATAATACTTCTAAAGTCTGGAATGCTCTTGACCAAACAGAAAAAATTGTTGTTGTTCAAACCGCTCCTGCAGTTAGAGCTGCACTAGGTGAAGAATTCGGAATTAAACACGGTACTGCTGTTACTGGTAAAATGGTTGCAGCACTAAAAATTTTAGGATTTACTAAAGTATTTGATACTGATTTTGCTGCCGACTTAACAATAATGGAGGAAGCTAGTGAATTTGTTCATAGATTACAACATGGTGGAAAACTTCCAATGCTTACAAGTTGTTGTCCTGCTTGGGTTAATTTCTTTGAACATCAATTTAGTGATTTATTAGATATTCCATCTACTTGTAAATCACCACAACAAATGTGGGGTGCTGTTGCTAAAACATACCTTGCAACAAAAATGAATATAGAGGCAAAGGATATGATAGTTGTATCTGTAATGCCTTGTCTTGCAAAGAAATATGAAGCCGCTAGACCAGAGATGTCTACCAATGGAATACCCGATGTAGATATAGTTATAAGTACAAGAGAACTGGCTAAAATGATAAAAGAGGCTGGAATTGATTTTAATTCACTACCCGAAGAAGACTTTGATAATCCACTTGGAGAATCCACCGGAGCTGGAGTACTCTTTGGCACCTCTGGCGGAGTTATGGAAGCAGCCCTTCGTACTGCTTATGAGTGGTTAACAAATGAAACACTTGAAAGTGTAGATTTTGAAGCCGTGCGAGGTTTAGAAGGCATAAAAGAAGCCACTGTAAAAATTAACAACCTTGATGTTAAAGTGGCTATCGCTAGTGGACTTGGAAATGCTCGTAAACTATTAGAAGCTATTCGCTCTGGCGAAGCCAACTACCATCTAATTGAGATTATGGCTTGTCCTGGTGGATGTATTAATGGTGGTGGACAACCATATTCAACTGATTTTGAAGATATAATAGAAAAGAGAATGGCTGTTATATATGATGAAGATAAAAATAAAACTATAAGAAAATCTCACGATAATCCATACATCAAAAAAATATATGAAGAATTCCTCGGAGAACCATATGGTGAAAAAGCTCATGAACTTCTTCATACACATTACGCAAAACGTAAATAATAAGAAATAAAAAAAAACAACAGATGTAATTACATCTGTTGTTTTTTTTAAACATAATTTACATTAACATATTTCCCTAGTTTTTTCATGCATTCAACCAGTTGATCAACAATTTTTAGCTTAATACTCAAATCAATTGGAAAATTAGGATTTTGATGTGCTGGGTTTATAGCCTTTCCTACCCAAAAGTTTATATGAGTACAATCTTCTATTAACATTTTAACAAGCCTACTAGCTCCGTCAAGACCTTCCAAATCACAATAGAATTCCTGCTCAGCAAAATTCAATTCGTAATTATTTAACTTTTCTATTGTTTTACTTAAAGTTAACACTCCTTCAGTTACTAGATCTATTCCATTTATATTGGCCGTAGGTGGCACATCTTTATCAAAAAAATCTAAATTTACTTTAAGATCAACGCCAAGCTCTCTACTGGCAATATTTGATGTGGTCCCCCCACATATTATCTTTTTTCCAGGTCCACTCATAAATTCCTTAATAACATAACTATCATTTATCGGTTCCTTCGGCGGTCCAGTAAATAAATCAATAAACTCAGGTTTCCGCGCTTTTATACATAAAGCTGTAGTATCATCTCCAGGTTTTCCTCCATATAAATCCCAGCACACCTGAATTAAATCCTTTGCAATATTTTTAGCACTTCGCCTACATTGTATATTTCTAATTAGGTAGTTTTGTACATTATCCCAGCTCCAACCCAAATTCAATATATTCCCAATACCTGCATGTATACATCCATCACTTACCACTGTAAGCACGTCACCCTCATTCATCGTAAATTGACTTTCATATACTTTTTTCTCATTAATTATACTTTCTTTTTTATCTATTTTAATTGCCATATTATTTCTTATTAAAAAATAAGGTGGATTATCATATTCTGCAATGTATACCCTTCCATCATTATAAATTTTCATAATGGTAAAAGTACAATAGGCAATATTTCTAACCTTACACACAGGTAATGTATTTACAATAGTATCTACAGTCTCATAGATATCTGCTCCTTCCTTAAGCATAGTACTAGCTATTTTTGCTGTTAGCGAGGCTAGTATGTTAGCCTTCACACCACTACCTAACCCATCTGCTAATACAATTATTGTACTATCTTGAAGTCTTATTATTTCTACCCTATCACCACAGAGTTCCTCACCTTTTTTTATAAGATTATCATATGATACATCAATAAATAAACTCATTTTACTCACCATCTTCTCCTGCTACTATTTTTTTAAGCTTAGTTAAAATAATTTTTGTTTCTGCAGTTGTTTCACCAAGTAAACTTGCTATTTCTTGAGCAACCCTCATTTGCTTATTAATAACCTCTTGAGCAGCATTTAGAGTATTTTCTTTAACCTTTTTTAACTCTTTTTTGTTTTTCTCTTGGACCATAATATTAATCATGCTTACTAGTACCATGTCTTGTTTCTTAAGATATACAATATTTTCTATAAATACTACTCCATATTTTAGGTAATCAATTTTTTTACCTATTATACTTTCTCCAGTTTCTCTTACCTTTTTAAAATTCTCATCATCAATAAGTAGAGATATAGGTTTCCCTATGATATTCTCAGCTTGTATTTTAAATATAGCCTTAGCCGCTGGATTTATCTCTCGTACATTCATTTCTCCATCTAATAATATTAGAATACTAGCAGTATTCTCAACTATTTCATTAGCAAGACTTTCTGCTTTAGTTCTCATATAATGAAGGCACATAGTAGTTTCAGCCATACCTTCAAATATAGCTTGTGCTTTTATTCTACATGTGTCATATCCGCACACACCACAATTCAATTCATCTTTAAGTTCATACTTTCCCATTGTTTTCATAATAGTTATGATTTCTTCTTCTGTAGCTATAACTCTTTTAATAGGTTTTTCACTAAATCCTCTATAAAAACTCATTACTTTAGGAATCTCTGTATATTTTGAATTATTATAATTTTTACGGCTATTTATGTATTTTTTTACTTTATTTAATTTAACATAATAATTCTCGCCATTTTTAACCATAACTGGCCCACCAATACAGCTTCCCTTGCATGTACTAACTTCAATAAAAATGTCTTTTAAGTCACCACTTTTAATACTATTGAATACTTCTATACATTCTTCCATTCCACTTACAGAAATAACATTAAGCTTACTCTCTTTTAATCGCTCTCCCATTGCCTCTATAATACCTCCCCCTATGGGAAATCCTTGACCTTTACTATACGGCGAGGTATTAAAGTCTTCTTCCTCGAGTTCCTGCATTTTTATACCATCTTCAATAATCCAAGAATTCACCTCATCAAAAGTTAATACGGCATTGATTATATTTTCTTCTAGATAACTATCAAATTCAGATTTTTTTGCTAGGCATGGACCTATAAAAACAACAAAACTATCTTCGCCAAACACACTTTTTAATAATTTACAATGGGCTATCATTGGAGATACTCTTGGTATTAAATATGGGACTAGTTCTTTAAAATATTTTGTTACTAAGTAATTTGCTGATGGACAAGCCGTTGTTATATAAACATCTTGATTATTATCTTTAATATAATCATTATATAATTCAGATACTATTTCAGCCCCTATTGCAGTTTCTTCTATTAATCCAAATCCCAACTTCTTTAAAGCGGTAACAATGATTCCTGGTTGTACATCAAAAAAACCAGCAAAGGATGGTGCTAAGCTTACTATGACTTTTTTGCCTGAATTTATTGCAGATTTAACTAGATCCACATCACTTTGAATTTCTCTAGCGTTTTGTGGACATATAGTAAGACAATGCCCACATTCTATACATCTTTCTTCATCTATCATAGCTTGGTCATTTTCAAATTTTATTGCCTTAACAGGACATGACCTAAGACACTTATAACAACTTGTACACTCTGCTTTGGAAAAATTTATATTACTCATTTGAAATACCCCTCATTATAGTTTCATAAAAGAATGAATCTACATTATTTTCATTTAAAGAAAAAAATTTGTCATCATTCACAGTTACTGAAACTGCCTCTGTGCACCTTCCAATACAGAATGCGCCTTTAATTTCCACCATATTCGAAACGTTATTTTCCTTGATTAGCCTTTGTAAGGCTTCTATTACTTTATAAGATCCCTTTAAATGACAAGCACTACCAACACAAATACTAATAGTTATCATTATTATCATCCCTCTTCTATTTTATATCATACTCTTTAAAAGCGCTAAGTACTCTATCTAATATACCATTTATATGTGCTATAGCTATACCGAAATTTGTTATAGGTAGTTCTTCCATGTTAGCCCTTTTGATTCTTGACATTAACTGCTGCCTATTGAACATACACGCTGCACAATGCACTATTAGCTTGTATTTACTTAAATCCTCAGGAAAAGCGTTTCCTGCACAAACTGTTATATCTAACTTTCCACCCACTTTTTCTTCAAGCCACATAGGAAGTTTTTCTCGTGCAATATCACCTTCTAGCGGATGATGAGTACAGGCTTCTGCTATAAGCACCTTATCTCCCGGTTCCAAGGTATCTATAACCCTTGCACCTTTAACTAAGGTATCTAAATCCCCTTTATACCTAGCCATAAGTATAGAAAAAGAAGTAAGTGGTACATCCTTTGGTATTATAGTATTTACTTTTTTAAATATCTGTGAGTCCGTAATTACTAAATCTGGTTTTTCTTTTAGTGAATCAAGAACATCCTGTAGCTCACTATCCTTTACTACTAATGCCATTGCATCGTTATCAAGAAGATCTCTTATTATTTGAACCTGTGGAAGTATTAACCTACCTTTTGGTGCTTGAAGATCTTGTGGTGCTACAAGTATTACTCTTGCCTTTGGTTTTACTATATCACCTACAATTGTACACTTTTCAAAATCCTGTGGTGCCATATCCATAATAGCTTTTTTCAGTTCATCAATATTCACCATAGCCTTAGAACTAACCTTCACAAAAGATATATTTATGACCTTTTGAATCCGTTCTAAATCAATGTCACCTCGATCTATCTTATTAATAACTCCAACTACAGGAATTTTTCTTTCCTTTAGCTCTGCGTACCATTCTCTTTCAAAATATAAATCACTATCACTACCATCAATAACCAAAAGTGCTAAATCCGTCTTATCCATAACTTCTTTAGTCTTCTTTATTCTGAGTTCCCCAATTCCGCCTATGTCATC
The DNA here is from genome assembly GCF_050717635.1 of Clostridium sp. Lineage (GTDB taxonomy): Bacteria > Bacillota > Clostridia > Clostridiales > Clostridiaceae > Clostridium_AD. The sequence goes on along the minus strand of NZ_JBOITO010000002.1, from coordinate 44,041 downwards.
AAGTCCCGCAGTATCTATTATAACTACTGGTCCTATCGGTAGTAGCTCCATAGCTTTATATACAGGGTCTGTAGTAGTACCTGCAACGTCTGATACTAAAGCAGCTTCCTGCGCCGTAAGCGCATTTATTAAACTTGATTTTCCAACATTTCTTTTCCCGAATATAGCTATATGTAGCCTATTGGAATTTGGTGTCTGCTGCATACGTCATCTCTCCTCTTTATCTTTTTATTACATCATTAAACCAACAAATCTAATATATAGTAAGTATGAAATTTCATACAGTAAATTCACTCTAACTCTATGGAACAATATAATTATACAAAACTCCAATAATAATTGTCAATGAATTATAAAATATATTGTTTTAGCTTAATACATTCTTATATGGGTACACTAATTAGGAAAAGTATAAAGGTAGGTGATAATATGACTCTGCTAAAAAGAAGCATTCTCCTTATTTTTACTATTACAGTTATTTTCCTATTATTGATTAATGTTAACAATATGGATAATGTCAAAAAAAACAACCAGGCATTAATGACTACAAATCATACTAATAATATCAAACCCTTAAAATTAGTCTATTTAACTTTTGATGATGGTCCTACTTATGTTGTTACAGATGCACTACTTAATGTGTTAAAAAAAGAAAATGTAAAAGCTACTTTTTTTGTAGTAGGAAAGGAAATCGAAGGCAAGGAAATGATCCTTAAGAGAATTCACCATGATGGTCATAGTATAGGTCTTCACACCTATACTCATAATTTCAAGAAAATATATAGAAGCAGAGACAATTTTATAAGTGAGATGAAAAAAGCCTCTAATAAAATTGAAGGTGTGATTGGATTTGCTCCTAAAATTATAAGATTCCCTGGTGGTAGCTCACAACGGTTGAATACTGTTACTTTAGAAGTTATTCATAAAAACAATTTTAAAATATATGATTGGAATGTTAATGTTTATGATGGTATAAATCCTAATTTAACTCCAACACAACTTATTAACAACTCTCATATCATTAAAGGCAATAAAAATGTAGCCATAGTGCTAATGCACTGCAATTTTAATAATAAAAACACAGTAAAAGCCCTACCTGGAATCATAAAATATTATAATGATCTAGGTTATAAATTTAAAACTATTACTGAAGATACTCCAGAATATTACTATAGATTTAAAAATTGAGTAGTAGCTTATCAAAAAAAACCTCACCATAAGGTGAGGTTAATGTTATAATTGCGAATTCTTAACATATTTTGTTCATATTACTACCTTTTCTTAAATTTAAAATTACCTACCATCAAATATGATAATACACACAATAAAAATATAGTAGGACCTATATTTGTAGCTTTACCAGTTCCAGTCATAATCAAAGCATAAAGTGCTAAAAATGTTCCTGTAATTGTGATGGAATCCCTGAGAAAACGCCACTGAAATCTGTAATATTATATTTCGCTAATCTATATGCTCCTGCTACTGGGAATACTAAAACCATTAAATATCCGATGTAACCTATTGTGGCAAAATTATAAATATTAAATATTAATATGGAAGGTGCAACACCAAAAGATACTAAATCACATAATGAGTCTAGTTCTTTGCCCATGTCATTTTCTACTTTTAAATATCTAGCTATTCTTCCATCATATCTATCAAATAACCCTGCTAAAAAAATAAATAATACCGCTAATCTATAATTGCCTTCAAAACTCATAAGTATTGACATAATTCCACAAGACATATTGCTTAAGGTGAAAATGTTTGGTACTGCATTTTTTATTTTAACCATATATATCACTCCTATAGTTATGATTATACCATAATATTATAAGTTATACTTTAATATTCTCACACATTCCTATAAATAAAGTGTTAAATTTTACTAAATATTGATTTATTAATTAATTTTATATAAAATATAATTTTAAAAAGACCAGCATTATTTACTGATCCTTTTTTATAAATTTATCTTTCAACAATAATAGCAGTTCCTTGACCTCCACCTATACATAACGTCGCAAGCCCAGTTTTAGAATCTCTTTTTATCATTTCATGTATTAATGTAACAAGTATTCTTGCTCCTGAACCCCCTACTGGATGGCCAAGTGCTATAGCTCCACCATTCACATTAACTTTTTCCATATCAAAGTCTAGATCTTTAGCTACAGCTAATGATTGAGCAGCAAAAGCTTCATTAGCTTCTATTAAATCTAGATCATCTACAGTTATCCCTGCCTTTTGTAGTGCTTTTTTACTAGCAGGAACAGGTCCATATCCCATTATCTTTGGATCTACTCCGGATGACGCGTAAGATTTTATTGTAACTAGAGGAATAATTCCAAGTTCCTCTGCTTTAGCCTTTGACATTACTATAAACATAGCCGCACCATCATTTATTCCTGATGCATTACCTGCTGTTACAGTACCATCTTTTTTAAATGCTGGTTTTAATTTCCTTAATTTTTCTATAGTAGATCCCATTTTCGGGAATTCATCCGTATCAAATATTAAATTCTCACCTTTTCTTTGATGTATTTCTACTGGAACAATTTCCTCTTTAAATCTACCTTCTTTTATTGCTCTTTCAGTTTTCAATTGACTGTTTAGCGCAAACTTGTCTTGATCTTCTCTTGTTAAATTCCACTGCTCTGCAATATTCTCTGCTGTAACTCCCATATGATAATCATTAAATGCATCCCAAAGAGAATCATTAATCATAGTATCAATTATTTTTCCATCTCCCATTTTTGCACCCCATCTATTGTTTGGAAGTGCATATGGCGCGTTACTCATACTTTCAGTTCCACCTGCTAGAATTATATCTGCATCCCCACACATTATAAATTGTGCTGCCATACTCACCGCTCTTAGTCCTGATCCACACACTTTATTTATTGTAACAGCTGAAGACTCTTCAGACATACCTGCATATATTGAAATTTGTCTTGCAACATTCTGTCCAAGTCCTGCTTGTAACACATTTCCGATAATCGCTTCTTCTATTAGCTCCGGTTTAACACCTGCTCTTTTTATAGCCTCTTTAGCTGCAATGGTGCCGATCTCTACGGCTGATAATTTTGATAATGCTCCTCCAAAACTTCCTATTGCTGTTCTTGCTGCGCTTACTATTACTACCTCTTTCATATGTAATCCCTCCACTCATTTATTTTAGAACTTCACTGTATATATTATACCAAGCATTAACATTAAAAGAAACGGGTGTATTTTAAAAATACACCCGTTCCAACATATCAAAGTATATAGTTTATATCCTAATTACACAATTATTTAACAAAGAAATTCATAAAGGTTGTAATAATACCAGCGTTGAAGAAATCTATGAATAAACTTCCTACTAGTGGTACGATAAAGAATGCTCTTGGTGCAATACCATAGTTTTGTGTAAGAGCTTCCATATTTGCCATAGCATTCGGAGTAGCGCCCATACCAAATCCACAAGTACCACCAGACATTACTGCTGCTTCATAATCTCTACCCATAATATTGAAAGTTACGAAGTAAGCGAATAGTGCAATTATTAATGCTTGAGCTGCAAGCATTACTATAAGTGGTAAAGCTAAATCAGCTAATTGCCATAATTTCAATCCCATTAATGCCATAGATAAGAATATAGATAATGCAACATTTCCTATAATATCAATTTCATCTGCATAAATCTTGTATATCTTTGTTGAATCTGATAGGTTTCTTATAATTGCAGCTGCAAACATAGCTCCAATATACGCTGGGAATGTAATTCCTGTTTTTTCTAAAAAATAAGATATTATAGTTCCAACACCCATAGCTATAAAAAGCTGAGTTGTAGCATGCATAAAGTTATCAGGTATTAGTTTTTTCGAATCATTAACTTTAGTTGCAGCAACTTCTGCTCCGGATTTAACCGTTTTCAAGGAAGGAGCAAGATTATGTTTATCAATTAGTTTCTTAGCTATCGGTCCGCCAAGCATACTACCCATAATTAATCCGAATGTAGCTGATGCCATTGCTACTGTATTTGCTCCTACAGCACCTGCTTTTTCAAATACTGGACCAAAAGCGCCCGCAGTTCCATGTCCTCCAACCATAGGTACTGAACCAGTAGAAAGGCCTATAAGTGGATTAAGTCCAAATATCTTAGCAAATACTACTCCCGTAATGTCTTGACAAATTACAAGCAATACACATATTCCAAGGAAGATGAAAACTTGTTTGCCGCCTTTTTTTAGAAGTGTAAAACTAGCTGTAAATCCAATAGTTGTAAAGAATGCAGTCATAAAGAATTTTTGAAGTGTAACATCCATTTCAAATACTAACACGTTTGTTTGTTTTAATATTAATGTCATAATTGCAAAAAGTATCCCACCAATTACTGGTGCCGGTATACAATACTTATCTAAAACTGCTAGCTTTCTTTTAATTAACTGGCCTATAAATAAAACTACAACTGCTAATGCTGCTGCTTGGACCATATCTAATTTCAAAATCATTTTTTTTCCTCCTCATAATTTTTATATTATTATAATATTATTATAAGAAGTTATTACAATTAACTACGCAATACTACTCAAACATTCATTGAGAAAGTAAAATTTTTTAAATATTTGTATATTTATAGTACTTTAAGAAATATAATGCATACATTCGTTAGTTTAATTTAGTAATTATTCCTTCAATAAACTTTTTTGTATTTATTTTTCCAGGCTCATCTAGTGGATTATTTATATGTCTCATTTCCTGCCTTATTTGTTTAAAATCAAATAATAAGGTACTGTACTCCATAAAAATACTATTACTATAATCATCACAGCCAAGCTCAGACAAATTTTCTAAAGCCTTTTGAATGATTCTCCTAATTCTTTGTTCTAATGCCTTTTGGTTAGCATTTAGATTGTCATTCCCGTGTTCTTCCTGTACTATTTCACCATATACCTTTTGTAGCTTATATATAGAAATCGGGTTTCTTTTTTTGAATTCTATTATTTTATGTATAATTTTTATTAACTCATTACTTCCTACCGCGCCTGTAATACCTATATTAGTAAAAATATTCATTATTTCTTCATTCACAAATAATTCTTTTGTTACACCTTTATCATTATCAAAACCGAGTAGTGCGCTCTTTATAACTTCCAAAGAATTCTCCAGCTCGATATTATGACATATGTTTTTTATAACATTAATTGCCTCTATACTATTTATAGGTTTGCTTATAAAGAAAACAATACCACTTTCATATGCCCTAGACACTACTGACTCCTCTTCAACTTGTGATATCATAATAAACTTACCCTTATACCCCTGATTCTTGGCTCTATTAATTATTTCAATTCCATCAAGTAAAGGGAGCAAAAGATCGATAAGTACCACTTGTGGATTGTAAAATATAATTTCTTGAACAGCATGTTTCCCACTATCAAGTTCACATATAACTCTCCCAAGATTATTTTTTTTAATGAGAATTCCAAGCATTTTTCTAATATTAACATCATCATCAATAATCAAAAAAGTATTTTCCAATGTTACCCTCCATTCAATGAATTTCTAGGTATTTTTAATATAAAAGTAGTTCCTATATCTTGTTTTGACTTTACTTCTATATTGCCACCTAATTGTTCAACAATATTTTTAACATGAGAAAGCCCAATACCTGTAGACGCTTTTCCTGTTACATCATCATATTTTGTAGTAAATCCTGGATTGAAAATATAAGGAATAATATCTTTATCAATACCATTTCCCGTATCAGTTATTTCAAAATATATACTATCTCCATCCTCTCTTTCTGATATTTTAATAAAATCACTATCTTGACACTCATCTATACTATTGATTATAAGATTATTAATCATAACGAATAAATTAGAGTAGGACTTAACTTCAAAGTCTTCTTGGAAATAGAATAATATTTCTATTTCTTTACTATTTTCTTTTATATATCTACTAGTATTATCCTTTATAATAGTAAAAATACTTGAAATTGTCATAGTATCTTCATTCCCAAATTTATCTATAAGTGATTCGAATCCTTTTAAAACTCTATAATAGTCTTTTTTTATTTCATGTACTTCTCTAGCAATGTCCAAGGTTTTCTCCCTTAAATAATCATTATCCTTATAAGTCTCATATAAATTATAGCTTTTTGACATTACCTGTTCTATATCCTTCATAGACTTCTTTAAATAAAACATTTCAGCTTGTATATTTGAAATCACCAAGTTAAGCTGGGTATATCTTTTCTGATGTTCGCTATTCATAATAAACAATTTTTGTTTATTATAAGTAAGGTAAACAAAATAAGTTACAAACCCTCTTACAAATCCAGCCAAAATTATAATTCTTATCACATGTAAACTAAGACCATTTCTTATTATAGATTCAAATATGTTGCTTACCGAATCCATTAATGCAAATAATAAAACCGTCTTAACTATATGTTCTTTATTTTTTCTGATTTTAGTTGTTTTAATTAGAAAACCATAAATTAAATAATATAATAGTGAAGGAAAATTAAAAATAATGGTGTCCAAAATACTATGGTTTACTGTTAGTATTCCAAATACACTTCTAACTATAAATACACCAATTCCACATAAAAAAGCTAAAGTTAATTCTGACATATCTACCATTATAAGAATACATAAATTAAAAATAATTACTCCTGCTGAAAACTTTAATTCACTTTGAAATGGATAAAAATATATTTCTCCAAATAATGCTACAATTAGTGCTAAAAAAATATATTTTTTTTTCTTCCCCATAAAATCCTCCAATAGGTTACTATTACTTTACTTTATTATTTTATCTAGTTGTTCAAAAAACTTTATTAATTCATCCTCATTATTAATACAATCATACTTAATATTGTTCTCATTTTTCTTAGAATAATACTGTTTAACCTGTATAAATGAATTAAAACATTGAAACATATTATTAGAATTTATAAATTTTCTTCTAAATTTCTTAGGGACACTCATTGCTATGTTTTTAACCTGCCTACAAGCAAGAACATAATAAGTTATAGATTTCTCATAGCTTTTTTCTTTGAAATAATACTCTCCCAAACTACTACAAATCTTTAGCTGGAGTTTATTATTTTGTATTTCTACCGCTAACTCTAGTACAGTATTTAGCAATTGTTGTTTTTCTTCATTATTGCACCTTAAAGCTTCTACATATTTTTGCTTTAATATGATATCTTTATTATCAGGGAGCATATCCTTGTATTCATCTGCTAATTCAAATGCTAATTCACTATAACCAAGGTCCACAAGTTCTAAAGTAGCATCACATACTATATCTAAGATAACCTGAGGATTTTTATATTTCGATAGTATATAAGTAATGCCCTCTAAAGACCCTAATATATCCGTTTTGCTCTTAGCCCCTTTAAGTTTTACAAATTCGTAGACAATTCCTGTATTCCATTTGATTATTGACTCCTCATTATCTACCATATCCAAAGCCTCTTTAATACTAATTTCTGCTTTCTTAATTTCACCAAATTCTAGGAATAGACTTGCTTCCGATTTATAGTACCAAGGTAACATTTCCCCCTGGTTCGGATAAACCTTAAGCTCTTTACTGGCTAAATTATAATAATCGTAAGCTTTTATATAGTTATTAAGTTTTAATTCTATGCTACTTAAAATCATATATGAATTAAAAACCATATATTCGAATTTTGCACTCTGTGCTTTTTTTAAGCCCAATTCGCAAAATAAAAGTGCTTCTTCATACCTCATACATTTAAAATATATTTCTCCAATATTAGAATAAGCAAACACATTAAATTCTAGGTAGTAGTTACTGTCTTCACTCCTATCTTTTAATTTCAAAAAATACTCTAGAGCTTTTTCATTATCTTGTACTTTATCTGCATAAACTGTACCAATGTTATTTGAAATTGCCAAAATGCCCTTTAAATAATTGGCTTTTTCAAAACACTCTAAGGATTGCTTAAGTAAATCTAAATGCTCATCAACACTAGTTAATTCAGAATATAGCTTTGCTAACGAATTTAATATTCTCCCTTTATAAATGATATGTTCTTCTGTGCAGTACTTTAAAGCTTCATTCGCTATTTCTCTAGCTTTATAGTATTCATTTTTCATGTAATATACATTAATTAAATATAAGCTAATATCTAGTTTCCCTTTAACGTAATCTAGATTCTTAAGAAGCTCTTCAATTATTTCTGCATGTTTTATACTAGCCTCTATTTCCCCCTTATAAAAATAGCCCTCTGTTATTTTTATTAATGCATCAACTTGATATTTTTTTTCTTCTAGAATAATAGCTATATCATATGCACTTTTAAAATATTTAAGGCTACTTTCAATATCCCCCTTTTTTCGATGTAAATCACCTAGCTCTATTAGGGAATTGAATTTTTCATTATCAATATGTTCTAATTTATCATTCACTCCCTCACACCCTTAATATTATAAATTATTTTATTATAAAACTTCTCTGTTATATATCGGAGAATTCAACTTTTATCCTTTCTAGCCTACTATCTTCATGTTGCCAGTACAGCTTAGTCTGTGGTTCTTCATTTATTGTTATTATCGGTAATTCAACAACAAACTCTGAACCCCTATTATATTCACTTTCTACAGTTATAGTACCTTCATGCATTTCCACAAGTGATTTAACTAGTGAAAGTCCTATGCCACTGCCCTCTCTATTTCTAGTAAACGATTTGTCCACCATCCTAAACCTTTGAAAAATAAGTTCTAGTTTATCTCCCCGTATTCCTATTCCATCGTCTTTAACAGAAATATACAATAACTCATTGCGAGTTCCAACCTCTACTTTAATGGTACCATTTTTATCTGTGAATTTAAGTGCATTTGATAGAAGATTCAATAGTATTCTTTCTATTTTATCAGCATCAAATGCCATAACTTGTTCTTTAATCTTCTTTTTAAAAATTAAATGGACCGATTTTAATTTCGAATATGAATCTATAGATTGAATCACCCCATCTATAACCTCAACAATATTATAGTTATGAAATTCAACATAACTATAATCAGAATCTATCTTGGTTAAATCAATAATATTATTGATAAGTCTAAGTAACCTAAGTGAATTTACCTTCATAGTTTTAAGATATTTGTGGAGCTTAAACTCTGGATCCACTATGTTTCCATTTGAAGCATATAGCTCTAACAGTTGTATAGCACCCATTAGTATATTTAATGGAGTTTTGAATTCATGGGAAACATTGGCAAAAAACTCTGTCTTAAGTTTATCATACTGTAGGGTTTCTTCTTTTTCTTTGAATTCTCTAACTATATTTTCAAGCTCTATATTTTTCTTAGTTAATTCTATATTTTTATCCTTTAGTTCGTCGTAACTAATACTTGCTTTGTTCATAGTAAACCCCTCTTATAATAAATAATCTACGTATAGTGTTTATTCGACACGTTTAACTAAATTCCTCTACAATTTGGTTTTAAATTCATAATTCAACTCAATTATCTCCGCTAATAAGTTTATAGCTTTATAACTTAGACTTCTTTCAGCCTGTCGGCTCAGTACACATTCTGGACGTACAAAATGCTACTCTCCTAATAAGGAAAGTAGCAATAATTAACTTTAATAAACAATCTCATCTAATCATTTAATTTTCCAACTAATTCTACAAGTTCTTCCATACTCTCTATAACATAATCGGGCTCATGCACAAGAATCATATCCATAGGCAGTGCTGTCCACCCAACAACTACAGATATAATCCCTGCATTTTTCCCACATAAAACATCAAAGGAGCTATCCCCTACAAAAATTGTTTCCTCTGGCTTTCCACCTAGTTTCTCTAAAGCCATAAATGCCGGAGTAGGATCTGGTTTATGTATTTCTGTATCATCCGCGCCTATAATAACATCAAAATAATCCATTAATCCGAAATGATTTAAACCCATAATGGCCGAGTCATTTAATCGGGAAGTTACTACCCCAAGCTTATAGCCTTGCTTATGAAGATTTATTATGCCTTCTTTTACCCCACTATGAATTGAAATTAGCTTTTCAAATTTTCCAATTTGAAAATTACGATAGGTTTTAATAGCTTCTTTACTATCCTCACCAAATTCTCTATCTAATGTTATTGTTAAAATTTCTCCAAAAGTTTTAATAATATTCTCTTTATCCACTTGTTTATTTAAGTGCTTTTGATAAGTATGTTGAAAAGATTGTATAATCAATTCATTTGTGTCTAACAAAGTTCCATCCAAATCAAACAAAATATTTCGTATTGCCATAACTATCCCCCGCTTCACTTTTTATTCATCAATGATTTTTTTTCATTAATTCTATGGACTATTTCTATTTTTATTGGGTTATCTATTATATATAGTATTATACTATACACTATTAATCCCACAAAACCTTGTATTACTAGCCCTAAAAATCCACCTATAACAAATTCACCCGAAACATATACGCTTATTGCTGATAATACACCTGCGAAATAATATCCATATGTACGCTTAAATATTTTTTTAATGTCTAAATATTTTTTTACTAAAAGAATTCTTAAAAGGCAAACTATAAATTCTGTTATTACTATAGATATAACTCCACCTAAAGCTTGAAATTTAGGTACTAAAATTAAATTCAACGTTATATTAATTATTGAGGCAACTACTAACGGGATAATATACTCCTTATTTTTATTAGTAGGCAATGTGTATTGATTTGCAAATACACCACCCACTGCAATAAATAAAATTATCAAACTAGTTAGCATCATGTATAAAACAATAACATTAAATTCACTACCAAAAAACCAAGGCACAAAGTTTTTAGATATACCCATAATTACAGACATTATAAAGATTGATGATACCAATGTAAAATTTACTGACTTAACAATATATTCTTCCACTTTCTTAACTTCATTTCTTGCATACATGCTAGCTATTCTTGGCATCAAAACAACGCTAAGCGAAGTTACTATTGCCAGTGCTATTCTAGCAATTCTTTGTGATTGATCATAAAACCCAACTTGCTCAATAGTAGATAATTTTCCAATTAAAATTTTATCTAAGCTTGTATAAATTTGAATTGAAAATTGCGGAATCAAAATTAAAAATGCGCCATTTATATGGTGTTTTATGTTAATATTTTTAATATTAAATTTACCAATGTACTCTTTTACAAAAACCCACAATGTTAAGCTTCCTATAAAGACTATACTCGAATTTATCAATATATATATGTATATATCACTTGATTTTTTTACAAATGTGAATATTAATATAAGACCAATTATTTTAACAATTATATTTCTCGTTACGGTTTTTTTAAAATCTTCCATAGCAATAAAAAACCATGAAATATCAAACATAGCATTTAATAAGAATGGAATCTGAAATAAAAAAGCAACTTTATAATCAAGCAAGTTAAAATATATGATAAAAACCATATAAATTAATAACCCGCAAAGACTGGTAATTACTTGCAGCGACCAAATATCCCAAAATTTCTTAGTGGTATTGTTTCTGTCATTTCTCACATATGCAATTTCTCTAATTCCATAAGAGCTGATTCCAAACATACCTACTATATAAAAGAACTGTGCCACCGAAAAAGTATACCCATATATACCCATACCTTTTGCACCAAAAATTCTTGATACGTATGGTATAGTAATTATAGGTATTATAATAGTAAGAACTTGATAAAGACTATTATAAATGTAATTAGCTACCACTTTATTTTTCACTGTTTTTTTCATTTTTAGACCATCCTATGCTACATATTTTCTGATTACACTCTACAAATCTAATTTATCAAATAATCTTTCAGTATTATTAAAATCCGAGTATTTATTGGTTTTCTTATTAACTCTTTGTCTTATATCTTTATAATCATCTATATTGTTATTTATTTGGTAAGCGAAGCTATAAAGTTGTGATACCTCATTAATTATTGGACCTGGAATCCACTTATAGATATCTTCAAAAACAAAGCCCCTACTACTACCATATTCACCTAAATCGTCCATTACAAACCCGATGGGTTTATTTAATATCATAAAATCAAAATATACAGATGAGTAATCTGTAATTAATGCATCAATTTCTTCAAATATTGAATATAATTGCTCTCCAATTTTTATAAAATCATTATTAACAATTATTTTTATATTACTTAATTCACAAAAATCTTCCTTATGTAGACTATCCATAGGATGTAACTTAACTATAAGTAAAATATTATTGTCATTAAGATATACATTAAAATCCTTTAGTTCTTCACTGGACAACAATGGCAATTGACCATCTTTTGATAAACCATCATTTCTTTTATCTCCTACACTGGATTTTCTAAATGTTGGCATCCATAATATTTTTTTATTATATTGTTGTGCATTTATACCAAGTTTATTTAATACATCTCTATATTTATTCATTCTATCATTTCTAGGCAAGCCTGTAATTAATACTTTATTTTTATCTACGCCAAAAACCTTTGATATAACATTTTGAAATTCTTCTGATGTTGCTATTGTGTATGTAAAATGAGCAACATCCTCTTCAGTTTTATTATCCAAATAACCAATGTTTTTGAGTGGCATACCATGCCATAAATTAACCACAATTTGCTTGTCCAAACATTCCACTCCATTTATTGCTCCATGTGTATAAAATATATATTTTGAAGTCATATAATTTAATATTCCAAGAATTGATTTTAACTTTATGACTTTTATATTAAATTCTTTTTTTAACTCTTCAATATTACTAGGAATATATGAATCGTTAACTAACCAAACAATCTCATATTGCATTTTTTTTGAAATCATGTAATCAAAAACACTCATAGAGTTATCTGAAAAATCCGGATGGCTTACAAAGCATACCTTGTTTTCATTCTTTTTAATCATGCTATTTATAGATGCTAACAATTTTATTATAAAACTTCTCATAGTATCAACTTCTTTCAATCCAAAATTTTAATACTAATATATAGTATCACCTAACTTAATACTATTGTATCATTTTTTTTATTTTAAAACATCATTTCGTTAAATTATCGCTTGAGATAAAAGGTGACAGGCACTTGTAAATATATGTTATCGACGCCTAATTTAAAGGAGATACCAATTAAGGTGTCTCCTTTATAGGATGATTACCTGCTGCTTTTTTTACCTCGTCTCGTAAAGTCCTCCTCAATCTCCGCTTTCCAACTATCAGTAATTGGCCTACTTGCACGTAGTTCACAGACAACATTGTTAACTGCCTCATAATTAAGTCTCGTACCCTCTCCATCAGCATTATAATTAGCTGCTCTGTCTGAACTAATACCAAATTTTGCAGCTGTTGCAATAGCGTCAATATTAGCCCCTATGAAAATGAATTCCCATCCATATTTTTTCTTCTGCCATTCAACCATTTTCTTTATTTTTTCATAATTAAATTCATTACTAGCATTTTCCATTCCATCAGTAGTGATTACGAACATTACCTTATCAGCACGCTCCTCTTCAACAGTATTTCGCTGTACGTTACCAATCTTATTAATTGTCTTTCCGATGGCATCCAAAAGGGCAGTACACCCACAAACAAAGTATTCTTTTTCTGTTATAGGGCGAATACCCTTAACGTTTATTCGATCATGTAAAAGCTCGTAGTTGTCATCGAAAAGCACCGTAGTTACAATTGCTTCACCTGGCTCTTCCTTCTGTTTTTTAAGAAGTGCATTGTAGCCTCCTATAGTATCGCCCTCAAGTCCCGCCATAGAACCGCTCCTATCAAGTATAAATACCAATTCAGTTAAGTTTGTTTTCATATTGTTAACCCCCTTCTTTCTAATCAAAGGATAACATTATTACGATGTTAATTGGTCGCTTTCAAAGCGACAATTATACGCCAAGTAGAACTTGATCAAAAGCGAACAAGGCCTCATTTATCTTGTAGATATTGTAATTTCCCTCTTCTATGAAATACTCAATAATCACATCAAATTTATTGCTGTGAGACAATGTGTATCCTGCTTTATTTAACAAGTCGCGTGTTTCATCCAAGCTCAGTCTAATAGCTATGGCAAAGGCTATGGATGTAACTTTACTGGGGTTGTAACTCTTAGAGCTCCGGATTTTAGAAAACAGCTTCCGGTCGATATTGGCCTTCTTATAAGTTTCAACATCTGTCATTCCTTTTTCATCAATAAGCCTCAGAAGCATTTGTGAAAAAGACTCATCAAGTTGACTAATTAGATCCTCAAGGCTACGCTTCCCCTGCATCTCGGTTACAACAGGGGTACAATTCTCACATTCTATGTAATGTTCATTAATATTTTCAGATTGATTATATTCATAAGACTCTATATTTCTTTGTCGTTCACTTACATGATGCTCGTCAACATAGTTATCATCAATATATTTTTCAATTGCTGAGAATAGTTTTTCACTCAAAACAAAGGCTTTCTTATCATAGACTACCAAATAAACCGTCATCTCGTGGTTTATTAGAAATTCCCCTATTGCAGTAATTGCTATCTGTAGGGCCTTATCTTTCGGATAGCCATATATCCCTGATGATATCAAAGGGAAGGCGATAGTTTTGCACTTATACTTTAAAGCAAGTTTAAGTGAATTAATGTAGCAGTTATGTAGCAAATTTGCTTCCCCTAAGTTTCCACCCTGCCATATAGGTCCAACTGTATGAATAATGTATTTTGCTGGAAGGCTATAGCCACTTGTGATGACAGCTTCTGAAACATTGCATTTTCCAATGGAGTCACATTCTTCTTGAAGCTTTTTATCCCCAGCAGCAGAAAATATTGATCCACATACTCCACCTCCCATTTTTAGTGCTGTGTTGGCAGCATTTACAATGGTATCTATTTTCATTTTTGTTATATCATTTCGGATTATTAACATCGGCATATTAGTAAGTCTCCTTTCGCGAAATTTCTTGCTGTGTCTTTTGATTTATCTAAATCTTCTTATCATCTATTATAATAATATTTGGCATAATATTCAAATACATAAAATATTCTTGCTTCATTTAAATAAATTCAATATATATTGAAGGAAAGACAAAGTTAGTATAGAATATTTTAATTGTAATAGTAAATTATCTTATGTGGAGGTTTAAATATGGAAAATAAACAATTAAAAAAGTTAATTGAGGTAGCTTCTGGAAGACAAGTAGCTGATTTAGTAATTAAAAATTGCAAGGTTATAGATGTATATAATTCTACAATTATAAATGGTGATATTGCAATTTGTGATGATGAAATTGCCGGTATTGGTGAATATAGTGGGCAGAATGAAATTGATGCAAAAGGTCAATATGCTTCACCTGGATTTATTGATAGTCATATACATATAGAATCATCTTATGTAAGTCCAGAAGAACTAGGCAAGCTATTAGTTCCTCATGGGGCAACAACAATTATTGCTGACCCTCATGAAATCGTAAATGTATGTGGAATTGATGGTCTTGACTATATGTTAGCAGCAGCAAAAGGGACAAGTCTTGACATAAAATTTATGCTTCCGTCTTGTGTTCCTGCTACCCCGTTTGAACACTCAGGAGCTACAATAGATGCAAAAGCAATGGAAGAACCAATTAAGAATGATAAAATTATTGGTCTGGGAGAATTTATGAACTACCCTGGTGTAATTAATGCAGACAGTGACGTTTTAGATAAGCTAATTCTTGCAAAAAACAGTGGAAAATTAATCGATGGTCATAGTCCTTTTTTAGAAGGGAAGGCACTAAATGCATATGCAGCAGCACAAATTCATACAGATCACGAGTGCTCAACGATAAAAGAAATGACGGACAGACTTTCAAGAGGAATTTATGTGTTATTAAGAGAAGGCTCTGCTTGTCATGACCTTGAAAAATTGATTAAAGGAGTAACTGTTGAAAACAGCAGAAGATGTCTTCTTTGTTCTGATGATCGTCAACCTAAAACAATATTAGAACTTGGTCATCTTGATCATCATTTACGTATATGTGTAAGAGAAGGGATAAATCCAATAACTGCAATTCAAATGGCAAGCTTAAATGCTGCAGAATGTTTTAGACTTACAGATAGAGGTGCTATTGCTCCTGGACTTCGTGCAGATATTGTACTTTTTGATAACCTACAGGATTTTAATATCAGCAAGGTGTTTATTGAGGGTAGAGAGGTAGCCTCAAAAGGGAGATATTTACTTCCACTAAAAAAATATAGTATTGATTCTGTAAAAGTACAGTTTAGTGTTAGAGATTTTTCAAAAGATAAACTGAAGTTGAAGCTAAAATCTAATAAGGTATACGTTATAGATATTCTTCCAGGTGGAGTATTAACAGGTAAGGGAATCGCTGATGTGAATACCAACTTAAGTGGAGAATTTGTATATAATGAAAATGCTCCAATTGCTAAAGTTGCAGTTGTTGAGCGTCATCAAAATACAGGTAATGTAGCTGTTGCACTTTTAAGAAATTACGGTATTACAAGTGGAGCGATAGCCCTATCTATTGCACATGATTCACATAATATTATTACTGTGGGAGTTAATGATGAAGATATGGAGCTTGCAATTAATACATTAATTGAGCAAGGTGGAGGAATAGTCCTTGCTAAAAACAATAAAGTTCTTGAAGCTATGCCAATGCCTATAGGTGGTATTATGAGTGACCAAAGCGGCGAATGGGTAAATAATCAGCTAATTAAAATTCATAATACTGCACATAATGAACTGGGAATTAGTAGTAATGTTGAGCCTGTTATGACACTTTGTTTTATGTCTCTAGCTGTTATACCTGAGATAAAAATCACAGACATGGGGTTATTTGATGTAACTGCGTATAAATTCATTAATGTAGAGGTTGGATTATAGGCGTAGTAAAAAACTCCAGTTTTTACTACGCCCTCAACTTTTTACAGTATTTTCAATTTATTGGTTTAACTTTATATAATTTAATTCTTTAAAGCTATTTATTACTAGATCTGCCATAGAAATATCTTGCCTTCCTTCAACATCACTATTAATTCCTACACACTTCATACCTGCTTTTTTTGCCGCAAGTACCCCATTATGAGAATCTTCAATAACCACACAGTTTTCTGGACTTACCCTAAGCTTCTCTGCGGCAAAAATAAATATATCTGGTTCAGGCTTGCTTTTCTTTACATAGTCACCAGTAACAAAAACTTCAAAGTATTCCTCTATTTGAAATTTCTTTACTATAGCCTCAATTACATTTAATGGTGATGATGATGCAATGGCTAGCTTTACCCCATTTTCATGTAAGTCTTCTATTAGCTCTTTCACTCCCTCAATAAGAATTATCTCGCATTCATCTGAATTTAGGTATTTAAAATATATGTTTCTATCATATTCAATTAACTCTTCAAGTGTTTGACTAAGTTTATATTTATTTCTTAGAGTTTTCCACATATAATGTGAGGTTGAACCCACAAATGATAGATGCTCATTCCCTGTAACATCTATTCCTAATTTTTTATAAGTCTCATTTTCCAGTTTCATATGTATAGGTTCACTATCAATAATTACTCCATCCATATCAAATATTACTGCTTTTAGCATAAAATCACTCTCCTATTATTTTATTATAACCCTACCCATTTTTTAAGCAATAGGCGCAATAAATCTCCAAATAGATTCATAAATTCTTTTCCACAAACCACGTTTTGAATAAGTTTCAATATCGAATATTGTACAGTCTTTCATATCTTTTATAAATGTATCACGACACTTAATTGCAAAATCATTATTATAAATAAAAGCATTGATCTCATAATTAAGACTAAAACTTCTCATATCTATATTTGCAGTGCCTACTGATGAAACGTGATCATCTATAACAAGTGTTTTTGCATGAAGAAAACCCGAATACAAATATACCTTTACACCATCCTTTAAGAGTTTTGCCACATTTAATAGAGAAACAGCATAAATAGATTTTTTATCAGGTACAGAAGGAAGCATGATTCTAACATCAACACCACAGGCTGCAGCAAGCCTTAGAGCTTCTAATAGTGTTTTATCTGGAATAAAATATGGTGTTTGAATATATAAATATCTTTTTGCGGTGGTAATCATTTTAACATAGCCATCTTTTATAGTGTCATTTCGAGTACTAGGTCCACTTGAGACTATTTGCACTCCAATGTCCCCTTCTTCAATTGGGCAATAAAGACTTTTTAAAAATTTTTCGTCAAACATTAATGTAGCTTTATTTTTCTTACTAAAGCTCTGATTTTGCAAAAAAACCAAATCAGTCCAAAATCTTGTTTGAAGCGAAAGTACACAGTTACCAGTCAACCGTATTGTTGTATCTCTCCAAGGTTTATTTTTCTTTCTTAAACCAAAGTATTCGTCGCCCACATTAATTCCGCCAGTATAGGCAGTTTTCCCATCAACAATAACTATTTTCCTATGTAATCTATAATTGACATGTAAAAAACTTTTTAACATTGATGGCAAAAATCTGTACACATGCCCACCAGCTTGTTTTAACTCTTTAAAATCGCTCATATGAGTACCTAAAGAGCCAATAACATCATATATTAAAGTTACTTCTACCCCCTGATTTGCCTTCTCTATTAACAGAGAAACAAATTCTTTACCAATATTATCTTTTGCTCTAAAAATATAATATAATACTTCAATACTTTTAGTTGAATTTTTAATATCTTCAAAAATACTAGAAAAATATCGCTCTGCATTTATTAAAAGCTCTACATTATTATTTTGAGTGAAATAACTCATTGCATTTTTTGAGTTCAATATTATTAGATCTCTATATTTTTCAGTTTCCACTTCTTTAAACTCTATTTTATCCCCTGCAATGTCATGAATTTGTTTATCAAGAGCTTTACTATGCTTTTCTTCAATTTTATCCATACCATATATTTTTGACATAACACGCATTTTATATTTACTACCAAAAAAGAAATAAACAACAAAACCGATATAAGGTAGATAAAAAAATACTAAGAGCCAAGCAAATATAACTCTCGTATCACTTCGTTTAACAAAAATTAGTGTTAAAACAGATAGAATATTAAATAGATATATAAATATTAGAAAAAAAGTTGATAAACCCATGTCAATCCCCCATTAATGCTTTTATTTTAATTGATTGCTCAAAACTTATTTAATCATTATTATGCTTTAAGTAACCACTACTATATGTTATTCCAGTATCAAAAGCATTGCCAGTTATATTTTCGCCACCATAAAAAAAACATAATGTTATTATTAAATAATACACTATTTTGGGTTAATTTAAAACTACATAAACCACCATAAATTTAAGCCAAGAGCCTCTCCCATGCTTTCGCATAGTGATGAGACTCTATGTGAATGTTGTTCTTCTCTTTTGTTTTTTTCATGAAGAGTTCTTATTATCGCATTAATTGTCTTTCCCCTCATACTTGGACTTTCAAAGGCATCAGTCTTAGGTAATATAATAACAAATTCGTCTCCTCCAAGTCTAGTTGTTTTTGCTTTTTCTCAGAAAAATCTCTAAACACTAAAACCATACCCACGATTTCGCCATTCTCTTGAATAATAGGTGCCGCACTATCTTCTATAGGTCTCTGAATACCACCTTTAAAAGAGGTTTAAAATAAAAATTAATTTTAACTGTGTAACCTTCTAATTAACATATAACGTGGTATGTTATAATTAACATAAATTTTATATTCAGAAATCCAAACCAAAATATTATTTAAAAGCAAGGTGATAAATTTTGATAAAAAAACTTATTATTGTAATAATTTCAATCTTAGCTATTACTTCATTAATCTTAATCTACCATTTTAAAAGTATCAATGTTCTCCCAGGTAAAAGCGATCACATTGTTTTAAGGGTAGCCGGTGATATTAATTTACCCCCTTATGAATATGTTGATGAAAATTCAGTATATACTGGTTTTAACGTTGATATAATGAGAGCCATAGCTCTATCTACAGGTATAGATGTTAAATTTTATCCCATGTCTTGGTATGATGCATGTGAACAACTGAAAAGTGGCGACGTTGATGTAATTGAGGGCATGAAAGTTGCAACAGATAGGGATGAATATTTTGAGTTTTCTAAAGAATATTTAGAGAATTCTCAATCTATTTTTGTTATTGACGGTAATAATGATATAAATAAGTTTCAAGACTTAAAAAACAAGAGAGTAGTTATACAACAAGGTGATTTAGCAGTAAATAATCTTAACACATTAAATAATGTAAATGTTATTAATACAAATGATCAAGAACAAGCAATTCATAAACTACTTTCCGGTGAAGCAGACGCATATATAGGTAATACCTTAACTGGAGTATTTTTTATAAATAAGCTTGGTATTAAAAATAAGATAAAAATTGTAGGTAAAATTCTTAATCCAACTAAATACTCCATAGCAGTAAAATATGGGGACGTAGAAACCCTAAACGTTGTTAATAGTGGACTAAAGGAAATCAAAAAAAATGGAACATATGATAAAATATATAGAAAATGGTTTGGGCAGCCAGTGAACGTTCCTAGTTGGTATATTCAGCGAATTATTTTTTCTTCGGGTATAGTGATAATTATACTTGCCATTATAATGCTTCTATTTTATAAATGGAACAGCCGCTTAAAAAAAGAAGTTGATAAGCAAACCCGTGAAATTAATGATTCGAATAATGTACTAGTAAAAAAGAACATACAAATAAAACTTGAGAAAGACTTTAGAGATAAAATACTAAATAATGTTTTTAGCGGAATAGTTACAATCAATAAACAAGGAGAAATAACTTTTACAAATAAATTGGCTGAAGTTATATTAAAGAGTAAACTTATAGGTAAACAATATGAAGACACACCAATAAGTGAGTTTATAAATCATAAAACACCTAATAAAAATGCAAGTGAAAAAGAATTTTTATTGGATAATAAAAAATTTTATATAAACTATAAAGTAGACACACTAAGTAATCTTTATGAAAACATGGATGAAACCATAGTTATATTCAAAGACATAACAGAAGAAAAATTAATGCAAGAAAATATGAGAACTAAAGATAAAATGCAATCTTTGGGCAATCTAATTTCAAGCATTGCGCATGAAATTAGAAACCCATTAACATCAATAAGAGCATACGTTGAATTAATCCCAAAAAAATTTGATAATCCTAAATTCAGAGAAATGTTTTGCAAAGATATTCCCACCGAAATAGATAGACTAAATTCCTTGATAAATGATTTACTGGAATATTCAAGACCACAAAAACCATTTAGAGAAAAAACTTATTTAAGTGAAGTCGTTAATAAAGTTATACTCTTATTAAAAAACAAACTTCAAACAGAAAACATTATTATTGAGAATAATATAAATAAAAATACTGTTCTATTTATTGATAAAAACCAGTTGAGACAGGTCCTTATAAACATAGTACTAAATGCCGTTGAATGCTTAGATAAACAAGATAAAAAAATAATTGTTTGGTCAAAGACAAGTAACAATTGTGTATTATTATATATTAGAGATAATGGTTGTGGTATTCAAGAAGAGACTATAAATAAAATATTCAATCCATTTTTTACAACTAAGGACGCTGGAACTGGTCTTGGGCTTTTTATAAGCTATCAATTGTTATCAGAAAACAATGCTACAATAGAGGTTCAAAGCACCATAGACGAGGGTACTACATTTATAATTAAATTTTGCCACATGGAGGCTGATAACTAATGAATAAATTATTAATAGTAGATGACGAATCGTCCATTTGTACAGCTCTAAGCTTTGCTCTTGAGGATGAGTATGAAATATTTACCGCGCTTGACGAAGCAACAGCTATAGATATTATTACTAATACTGATATATCAATAATTCTTTTGGATCTTAATCTTGGGAAGAGTAATGGTATTAATGTTTTAAAGCAAATTAAAATAATTAAACCGGATATTGCAGTTTTAATTATGACAGCATACGGAACAATTGAATCAACAGTTGAAGCTATTAAATCAGGAGCTTTTTACTATATTACAAAGCCAATAAAAATAGACGAATTAATACTTTTAGTAAATAAAGCTGCTGAATATATTTCATTAAATATTAAGATTAAATATTTGAGTAATCAAATAAATATGAATAAATCTAATTACAATATGATAGGAACTTCAAAAAAAATGTTAGATATATTTGATTTAATTAATAGAGTTAAAGACATAGATAGTAATGTATTAATTACAGGTGAAAGTGGGACTGGAAAAGAACTTGTTGCAAAAGCAATACATTTTTACGGAAGTAGAAATGGAAATCCTTTTAATGTAATAAATTGTTCAGCAATACCTGGAAATTTAATTGAAAGCGAATTGTTTGGTTTTAAAAAGGGTTCTTTTACTGGTGCATTTCAAGATAGAAAAGGTGTAATAGAACTATCTAATGAGGGAACACTTTTTCTCGATGAAATAGGAGATATGGATATGAACCTTCAAACTAAATTGCTTAGAGTCCTGCAAGATAAAATGGTATATCCTATTGGCTCAATAAAAGGCACCAAAATAGATGTAAGATTTATTGCAGTGACAAATAAGGATTTAAAACAAGAGGTAAGTACAAATAATTTTAGGACAGATTTATTTTACAGACTAAACGTGATACATATAAGCATGCCTCCACTTCGGGAACGGAGAGAAGATATTCCAAAGCTAGTTGACCATTTCATAAAGAACTATAATATATTCTTGAACAAAGACATTAAAGGTATTTCAGCTAAAGCTCTTCAAGCAATTGAAAAATATAGATTTGATGGTAACGTCCGGGAACTTCAAAATATAATAGAGAGAGCAGTTGCTTTAACAAGACATGATTTTATTACTGTAGAAGACTTACCTGAGGATGTTTTTTTTCCAGAGAATATTATTAGTAGCTGTGATGATATTATTCCTATTTATGTTGGCGAAGATATGAAATCAATAGAAAAAAAAGTAATTGAATATAATCTGATAAAATTTAAAAACAACAGAAAAAAGACGTCAGAATCATTAGGGATAAGTGAAAGGAATTTAAGATATAAGATCAAAGAATACAATTAGAAAAGCCTGCAAATTTTGCCTAGCCTGCAAATTTTGCAGGCTTTTTTATTGAATCTATTTTTATTGTACAATGAAAACACAATTTTAATATAACTTTATGCATTATTTATTGGTAAATATATAGAACATTGTAAACATTTCAAAAATAATGTCTTGTGGCATAAAACTTGCTCTAATATTAGATATATATTAATATTAGAGGAGGAACAATTATGAAAACGGAATTAATAGAAGGTTTACTTACTCTCAAGGTTGATATGGTAGCAACCTTAGCAACTGCAGTTTTAATATTACTTTTTGGTTATTATCTTATAACGAAAGTATCTTTTTTTAAGAAGTTCTGTATTCCTGCCCCAGTAATTGGTGGTTTACTATTTTCAATACTTGCCCTTATTTTAAAACAGAGCGGCATAATAACAATTAGTATGGATACAACCTTTCAATCACCTTTTATGATAGCTTTCTTTACAACTGTTGGGCTTGGCGCAAGTTTTAAACTGCTTAAAAAAGGTGGAACATGTTTAATCATCTACTGGCTCCTCTGTGGAGTACTTGCCATTTCACAGAGTGTTATAGGTGTTGTATTTGCAAAAATTACAGGAGTTCATCCAATGTTTGGAATTATGGCAGGTACAGTTTCTATGGAAGGTGGGCACGGTGGAGCCGCAG
Source organism: Clostridium sp. (assembly GCF_050717635.1). Taxonomy (GTDB): domain Bacteria; phylum Bacillota; class Clostridia; order Clostridiales; family Clostridiaceae; genus Clostridium_AD. The sequence goes on along the minus strand of NZ_JBOITO010000002.1, from coordinate 20,310 downwards.
CTTTCGGAAAAACTGCTGAAGCCATGGGTTTCACTGGGTCTACTACAATAGCTATAGCTGCTGCCACTTTTGGTCTTATATGTGGTGGACTTATCGGTGGCCCTATTGCAAAGCATTTAATAGACAAGTACAAATTGAAACCTAGTACATCAAATAAATATGACGCAAAATCCTTTGAAGATACTGTAGGCGTTTCAGAAAACACAAAAATCACAACAACTATTGTTATGACTCACATGGCAATAATAACCGTTTGTATGACAATTGGATCTATTGGTAGCGTATGGTTTTCTTCAATTACAGGATTTTCATTACCAGGATATGTAGGCGCTATGTTTGTAGCCGTAGCTTTTAGAAATATAAATGATAAACTAAAAATCGTTAATCTTGATTATTATACAATTGATTTAATGGGTAACGTGTCTCTTGGAATTTTCCTTTCAATGGCATTAATGACACTTAAGCTATGGGAACTTGTAGGACTTGCAGGCCCATTGTTAATAATAGTTTCAATTCAGGTAGTATTTGTAATATTATACACGGTATTTGTAGTATTCAAGTTCCTTGGAAAAGACTTTGATGCAGCCGTCATGGCCGCTGGTATGGCAGGACACGGACTTGGTGCTACTCCAAATGCTATAGCTAATATGGGAGCTGTTACTGAAAAATACGGTCCATCTCCAAAGGCATTTTTAATAGTTCCATTAGTTGGTGCATTTCTAATTGATCTTATAGGTATACCAACTATTGTATTTTTCATGAATCTATTTAAATAATTAGTAGTAAAGGCTATGGAAGCTAAACTTCAAAAACCAGCAGCACAGTTATAGTTGCGACTATAACTGTGCTTAAAATGCATGGTGAAGTAGCTAAAGCGAATTTAGGATTAGAAAATCTTTGTATGTATTGCTAAGACTCAATACTCTTTCTCTGATGGTAGTAAGCTTCTTAGAGCATCAAAAGAATTAAGATTACAATAAAAACTGTAAGCCTAAGGTAAAATAAAATTGGCCTTGGGTTATTTTTTAATAAGATCCTTACATTTAAAATAAATATATAATTATTCCAATCGGTGGCGCAGGAGCAATGAGAATTAGCAATTTCAACTATTAATACTTATTTTCTCATATTGTTTATCCCCGGAATTTCTAGTGTAGGGTTTATGGTTTTGTAGATTCCTAAAATTTCAGTGGCATGCCTAATGATATTAGTTGAGTCCTACATTATATCTATACTTCTAAATGTACATGAATCGGACTCCATTAACCGCTGTCCTTAAATATTACTTTCTTCTTGGTCCTAGGGGAGACTCCTTATAAATAGATGAGATGATTCTCTTTTTTTTAAGTCTTAATAAAATACGATACGTTGACCCTTCTTTTACATCGTAAAATCCATAATTTTGTAATCATGATAATATTTCATATCCATATGTTTCTTCGCCACTTATTATCTTAACTATACATCCCTCTAATGTTCCACGCATTAACTGTGAACGATCTACCACATTATTCACCTACCTTGAACCACATAGAGGTGTTAAAAATAATACAATGGGACTAAAGTTCCGAATCATTTTATATTAATATATTAAATTCGTAGTATCGTCTGCGTTTCAATAATTATTTATTCCATTGTTTTTCATGTTCTAAAAGCCACTGTTTTTTATCTATCCCGCCTGCGTATCCCGTTAAACTTTTATTAGATCCAATTACTCTATGGCAGGGTATAATTATGCTAATAAGATTCTTACTATTAGCATTACCAACAGCTCTTGTTGCCTTTTCATTACCTATTTGTATTGCTTGCTGCTTATAAGACCGAGTTTCACCATAAGGTATTTCAATCAATGCATCCCAAGCACTTTTTTGAAATTCTGTCCCTTGCACATCACATTTTATATCAAAATCTTTTCTTGTCCCTTTAAAGTACTCATCAAATTGATTAATAACATCCTTCAAGATCTGTGTTTCTCCTATGCTTTCCGTAACTTCCTCTACGAACATAGCTGAAATCACCGCATAATCAGAAGTTACTATTTCTAATATCCCAATAGGTGAATTATAATAGCCATGATATTTTTTAGTCATTTAGGCACCTCCCTAAGTAAAATGTGGCATATGATTACCACCCTCTCCTGTTTATTTAACTACACTTATCTATTTACTTATATGCTGAGTTTTATAGAGCTCAGCATATACGCCATTTCTTTCCATTAAGCATTTGTGATTTCCATCTTCAACAATGTTTCCACTATCAAATACAAGAATTCTATCTGCATTTCTAACAGTAGATAATCTATGCGCAATAACAAAAGTTGTTCTACCTATTATTAGACTATCAAAAGTTTCTTGTATTTTAGCTTCGGTAACACTATCAAGGGCAGAAGTTGCTTCATCTAAAATTAGGAATGGTGGATTTTTTAGAAATATACGGGCTATAGAAATACGTTGTTTCTGTCCACCAGAAAGCATTGCACCACGCTCTCCAACAAAAGTATTAAATCCATCAGACATAGCAATAATATCATCATAAATCTCAGCCTGTTTTGCTGCCATTGCAACTTCCTTAGGAGTAGCATCAGGTCTACCGTATCTAATATTTTCGAGAATACTATCAGCAAAAAGGAATATTTCTTGTTCTACAACTCCAATATTTTTATGCAAAGATTCTTGCGTTACCTTACGTATATCTACATGGTCAAGCAAAATTTCTCCTTCATCAACATCATAGAACCTGGGAATCAATTTACATAGTGTTGATTTTCCTCCGCCTGATTGACCTACCACTGCAATTGTTTCGCCAGGATCGACATGAAGAGAGATATTGTGTAATACTTGAATTCCTTCTTTGTAAGAAAAGCTAATATTTTTAATATCTAATTCGCCTTTTACTCTGCCTAGCTCTATAGCACTCGGATCATCTTTCATTTCAGTTTCAGTACGCATCATATCTACAAAACGTACAAGTCCAGCTCCACCTTTTGCAAATAGTTCAGCAAAATTTGAAAGTTTTCTAATTGGAGTTATAAAAGTAGCAATATATAAAGTAAAAGTAATTAAATCAATTTGATTCATCTGTCCTTTCATAATTAATATACCACCTACTAAGATAACTGTTGCTGGCAAAACACAAAGGAAAAATTCCATTGTAGCAGTGAAATATCCCATAGTCTTATAAAATCTAGTTTTAGATGTTTTGAAAGCATCATTTGATTCACTAAACTTATCAAATTCTGAATTCTCATTTGCAAATGCTTTTGCTGTTTTCATGCCTGAAAGTCCCGATTCAATATTTACATTTATAGAAGCAGTTTTTTCTTTCACTTCCAGAGAAGCTTTTGACATTTCAGAACGTCTATGCCATACAACCAATAAAAATATAGGCAAAATTAAAGCAATAACCAAAGTTAATTTCCACTGGATAGTAAATAAGATACCTAGTGATCCTATTATTGTAAGGGTGGATATAAAAACATCTTCCGGACCATGATGAGCAAGCTCAGTTATATCAAATAAATCTGCTGTAAGCCTACTCATTAGTTGACCTGTACGGTTTTTATCAAAGTATCCATAAGACAATTCCTGCATATGTTGAAATAAATCGCTTCTTATATCTGCTTCTACTAATACCCCAAAAGTGTGACCATAGTAGGTTATTATATAATAGAAAAAAGCTCTTAATGTATAAGCAATTAGCATAATCGCCATAATAGTTATAAAAGTTTTATAAGCATTAACAGGTAGTAGCTCATTTAGAGAATAACGAGTTATTGCTGGAAATGATAAATCAATAACTGCAATTAAAAATGCACATGACATGTCTAATACAAATAGTTTTTTGTGTGGCTTAAAATATGAGAAGAATATTGAAACTAGAGATCTTTTTTGAAATTGTTTTGTATCCATTTTTGGTATTTTCCTTTCTTTTATGCATCTTGGTTTTTCTTTCAGTATAACATATTTATGTCGTGGTCAATCTAAATCATCATATTAAAAATCTACAAACATCTCATCATTATGAGGATACTTGTTTACTTTAGCCTGAAATTGTTATCTATCATTACTTTAAATAATTTCCCTATTGCATCTATACTCATATCACTGCGTTACACATTTCCCCTGTCTATATGAAATATATTTATGTTACTAAGGTTACAATCTTCTCTCATAAAGGCCTCATAAACAAGCTTAACATCATTATTCTTGCCCACAGAGCAACTTATTAACTCTCTATTATGTAAATTTATAAGAAGGCATATGTAGTACCATTTTCCAGCAACATTTACATAGGTTAAGTCACTTACAACAACATCTAGATTGGATCTGTTTTGAAAATCTGTATTAACCACGTTCTCAACTTTATCATTGTTACAACCAGATTTATATATTTTAAACTGTTTAATAGTATAATTTGATACTAGTCCATATTTCTTCATTATACATGCTATTTTAGCTCTTGATGCCTAATGCTCTGCACATTGCGCTAATACTGTATTTATACTTATTTGCTAAAATAAGTTCTATTTTCGTCCCATTATCAGCGCTGCTTGCTTTAAAATATCATTTTCCATCTCTAACCTAGCATTCTCTTTTTTCAATCTAATTAACTCATTTTCGGCATCGCTGCGGTTATCTTTTGCTTTAAATGATCCAGTATTACTATAATCTGCAACCCATTTATTAATAGTGGATTTAGCCACCCCGTATTCTCTTGATATTTCTGCAATAACCTTACCATTATTCCTAAGTGCTACTAGTTGTTTTTTAAATTCCTCAGTATAATTTTTCCCGTTTCTTCCCATGATATAAACCACTCTCTCTTTCTCATATTTCTATATTATATCATGTCCGAATATTTATTGTATAACTAATTATAACCTATCCAGTACATTCTCCTTTGCAGTATGGTTTTATGTGGATTCTCATTTCTTAACCCTTCAATTTCGACGGGTTTAAAATTCGGATTATTCTTGTTTTTACAAATGTAATTCTTAATTTAATCATCACATATTTTCTTATAAAAATCAAAGAACAGATTATTGCTAAAAGTATGCAATAACCTGTTCTTTTAATTAATCTGTCTACTTATCTTGGTGGAGGCGAACCGTACACAATTGTAGCCACAATATCTAGAGAAGATTTACTAAAAGATTATAAGTAGTAGCTACAATCCACCTGAAGAATTCGCTTTCAACTTATCTTGAAACAAAGGACTACTTAACAACGTTTTCCTGGAAATCTTAGCTTCAGTTTATTGTTGTTTTTTTTCTATTGCTATCTCCTTTAAATCCTTCTGATCTCCTTATCAAAATCAGAAACTATTTTTTGATTTTTATTAAACTCTTGATATTCTCCTATTGCCTTTTCTTTAGCAGTGTTATGGGCAATACGTCCATGACCTTTTAAGATTTCATAACGATTGAATTTCAAAAATTCATCAATACTTACCGCAAAATCTTCCATAGATAATAACGTTTCATCTTCAAGAAGTCGCTCAACATAATCAAAATAGGCTGAGACGTTACGTTCAAGACCACGAATTTCCTTTTCTGATAAGTAATTTTTAGCCACAACCACATCAGACTGCAAAATTCGACCGTTAGGAGAGTTCTTCCAAGTAGTGAGCCCTATATGTTCTTTACCTCTATCTGCACTATCATAAATTATCTCTGCAGCTATTTTACCAGTTATTGCAAAATGAAATTTATTTTGGACAGTTGCATAAAATCTTTTTGTGGTTTCTGAATTTTTATTGTAGTCAAATGAAATTTCTGCAAACACATCTGTGATTTGTTGCCAAATTCTACGTTCACTTGCTCTAATTGAGCGTACCGTTTCAAGTAACTCACGGAAGTAATCTTTACCAAAAACATTCTCACCTTGCTTCATGCGCTCAACATCAATCTTAAATCCTTTTTTGATATAGTCTTTCAAGATATCAGTGGCCCAAATTCTAAACTTTGTTGCTTTTTGAGAATTAACACGATAGCCAACTGAAATAATGGCATCCAAATTATAAAACTTCACCTGTTTTGTTTGAGTTTTTCCTTCTATAGCGCCGTGCTTTGTGGTATTTTCCAAAATGGAAACAACCACTTTCTCATCAAGCTCTCCAGACTCAAAAATGTTTTTTAAATGTTTACTTATAGCGGAAACACCCACATCAAAAAGCTCAGCTATAGCTTTTTGTGTCGCCCAGATTGTTTCATCTTTCATCACGACTTCAATTTTTTCATCTAAATCATACATTAAAAATTGTATCTCGTTCATTTAATCACCCTTCTTTATTTTCTACAAATTTATCAGCTAATTCGTAAATGGCTTCACGCAAACCATTACGGCACTTGATTTTAGATAAAGTTTGTATATCTTCGCTATGTGCTAATGTCTTATAATCTACGCTTGCTTTTGCAATTATATCTCGTATTTGACCAGTATCATCTAAATCTTGCATGCCATAACGATGACGACTATACAATTCACGGATCTGAGCACTTGTGATAATATCTGTAATTCCCCATTTCACACGAAAATCTCTTTTAATGTGCTCACCTACCTATATTTATTACTTTAAAGTTTTTACACTCCATCATTCACTACTACAAATAGTAGCATAAAGTTTCTTTTCAAATCATCTTCGATTGAAATAAGCCCAATAACCAAGTCAATTGTTCCGACATCGTCGTCACTATTTCAGAATCCTTGAATAATTTATAAAATTTAATAATTCTAAAGAAATTTCTTTTGATATAACCTTTATCATATTGGTCTGATTAATCTTTTGCTACAATTTATACCTATTTAATTATATCACCTTATTGCATTAATTTATATTTATAATATTTATTTTAAATTTTATCAATCACTTAAAAACTGCTTACTATTATGTATCTTCTGCATACTTATCACTTATAATCCTACTAAATTGAATCAGAAAAAAAACACAACTAATTAATAATTAGTTGTGTTTTTTACTGGTGGAGGCGAGGGGTGTCGAACCCCTGTCCGAAAGCCATAACACCTAGGCATCTACGAGCGTAGTCAATACTTTAAATTTCCCTCTTCCTAACTCCTACTGACGGAATTTAGGCATTGGTAGCTTCATATTTTCCGTTTCTAGGTCAAAGCTTTCCCAGACTCGGTTCACCGCTGTGGTTGCCCTATCCTAAGTCGCGGTAATCAAAGGTAAGCAGTAGCAGACTAAGCTGCTACGTCGTTTTTTCCTATATGACTATCCCATCACAATGGTCTACTTCATGTTGAATAATTTGAGCAATCCATCCTGAGTATTTTCCCCTTTGCTTCTTAAATACCGAGTCAAAATACTCTACTTCTATCTCTTTGAATCTATTAGTTTTTCTAACACCTATAAGTGAAAGACATCCTTCTTCTGTTTCATATTTACCTAATTTATTCACTATCACAGGATTAATCATCGGAACGTTCATATCTCCCATGCTGATCACAATAATTCTTTTTTTGACTCCAATCATATTAGCTGCCATTCCTACACATCGTTCTTTATTTGCTTTAAGCGTATCAAGCAAATCGTGTATTACCTGAACATCTGCTTTTGTAGCAAGTTCTGATTTTTGATTAAGAAAGAATATGTCTTTCATAATTGATCTAACCATATGTTATACTCCTTTAATATTTGTCTTTTTTATTATGTTTTGTTCTATATAGACAGTACTCCACATGAGGCACTATGTAGTAAAAAGTCAATACCTAAGTGTTCTATACCTTTAACAAAGATACTAATTATATATTTTTAAATGTTATCTTAAGTCATTCATAAATCCCTCAACAGCTCTTAAGTTTTTACGTATGGGAGTATTATGCGAGCATTTTTTTTCACATAATCCACAGTTAATACATGCATTTTCTATACTTCCCCCGACTTTTTCTTGATATTCTTTAAAAACTTCAAGTGCTATATTAGACATTCCATATTGGTCATAATAAGCATAAGAATTAAAAATTTTATTTATTTCAATTCCCTTAGGACAGGGAGAACAATACCCACAATTACAACATATTACACGAGGATTTGCTGGATTAAATTCCGTTTGCTTAAAATACTTTTCAATTTCTGTATAGTCATATTTTTTCAAATCTTCAGAAACCCTGCAAACTATATCCAGGAAGTCTTTACTCTCCAATTGAAAAATCACCTCGTCAAAAACGGATTGTGACATAAAATATCTGGTTGCGAGCTCACTGGCAGTAACATTTTCCATCATACGTGATTTATTTAATATATTTTTCGGAAGTAGCTTCTTTCCTGCATCAACTAGACCTCCGCCTACTATTGTTATACCAGAATTTTTAAGTTCTCTTAGCAATTCTTTTTGAGCTTCCAATGTAGGTATAAAGTAGATCATTACTGTATCTATAATATTATTTGAGCCTTTTAAAACCTCCTTTGCAGAAAAAAGATTGAGTGGAGTGAAAATGATTCCTATATGATGCACTCTTCCTTCGTCTTTTGCCATTTTTGCTTGTATCAATTGTTGTGGCAGCAATTCCTCCTCAACACCATCCGCATATAAATATAGACAATCTAAGTATTCGGTTCTTAAATCCATTAAAGAACGGCTTAAACAAAATTCAAAAGCATTTTCTACTGGTAGTGTTTCATCAAAATAGGGATAATTACTTGATAAATGTATGTTCTTTCTTACTGGTTCTAGCACCCTACCTAAGAAACGTTCACATGAGCCACCTATATATTGAGGTGAGGTTGTAAAATTTCTAACACCTTGGGAATACGCGTCTTTAATCAATTTTTCCGCCTGGGGTTCATTCATTACTAGCTTATCGTTATCGTAGTAAAATGGTAAAGAAATTGTTGTTGCTGTTAATTTGTTATTTATATGCATATTTCTACATCTCCCACCCTGTATTCTGTTAATTCATATCCAGGTTTCATCTCTGAATAACTCAATCTTTTTACATTTACGCCTAACTCTGATGAAAACCATGATATTGAGTCTAATTCACCAGAGTTATTATAAGAATTAATCACATAGCATTCAAATTTACCTAGTACTGTTGTGATTTGTTCTATTTTTTCTACTATATTATGCAAGTTAACCTCTGTTAATTTACCTTTAGATTCTTGTACCTTAAATTTAGAGTCCCATTCATACCCAACGGTATATGATCCTGGATAATTAAGACACCTACCTTCAGAAGGTTCTACTACCCATTCTTTTGTTATAATATTTTTTTCGTTTACCGGCTCCTTTGAAAAAATACTTCCATAATAATAAATATCATTATTTTCTTCTTGTTTAAATGCGAAATACATCATTGGCGATTGACCTACCATTCCAAGAGAATTTAGTAGAACACTTTCTCCCTGTGGTGTTATAATTTGAACATCAGTCATTCTTTCATAATAATATATTTCAACTGGAGATGTATTGTCTGTAAGTATTTGTCGGAACACCAGTTCATCACCTTTGTTTAATTTTTTTGTAACTCCTTTTTCCATATCATTATTCCTCCTTTGTTACCTAGGTTAACTGTACTATATAACTTAAACAGCGTTTTACCGCCGTTTGTTAATAATACTCATCCAATACATTATTTTCAAGTTGCATTAATTGAAACTACTTTTGAATATTACAAGTCTTATTTCATACATTTAATATCCTAAAAATGTATCTACCCTAATACTTTTCTTATTGACAGCTTGACCTAGTAGAGTGGACTTTACAGAATCATTCATTAGCTTTGGTCCAGCTAAATAATATTTCATATCCTTACTATTAATAACAATTTCTTTTATACTTTTTGTCAACTCTTCTTTATCTGTAAAAAAATCTATTTTTATATGATTATCCTTTGCAAATGTCTTAAGCTCATTTTCATATAAAAACCTTCCGGTACTATTAATATATAACAAATTTATTTTACCTTTAAAATCATTCTCTCTCATGACTATATCCTTAATCATAGATCTAAATGGTGTTATACCTATACCTCCTGCTATTAGGCAAGTTGGTTTAGAAGTATCCATATAGAAACCACCTATTGGACCCCTAATTACCATTTTCATACCGCTTTTAATTTCTAATAGTGCATTCTTATAGTCACTAGGATGCTTACCTATTTTCATGGAAATCATGATTTTATTTTCTAAAGGACTGGATGCTATACTAAAGGGTCTTATACCCTTTTTAATTTTTGCATGTTTAATAACAAACATGGCATGTTGACCTGCCTTCCAATTTAAAGGTTCACATGTATCAAATAGAAAAGTGTAAACTTCTTCACTCTCTTGAATTACGTCTTTAAAAATTATTTCTTTTGGCGTTAATACTGCTTTGATATCACTAAATAAACTCATAGCTGTTCCCCCATTTAATTAATTGTTCGCTAAATTCCTTCCAATATTATAGGCTTTGTTTAAAACCCCTTTTTTCTTTTGTATGGAATCTTTAGTAAAGGCTCCAAGTACAGTAATTCTCTTAATAGGTTTTATTCCCATAGCTTTTAATGATTTTTCAGTATATCTAAAATATCTACTAAATATTAAAGGGATTGGTGCTGCTTGAGAATAAATAAAAATAGTTTTTTTAATACCAAACCGTGGTTTATGTTTTTCATTTGTCAATGGATAAAACCGATCCAGAAGGTTTTTAAGGAGTCCTGACATTTGGTGAATATATACTGGCGAGGACAATATTAAATAGTCAGCTTCCTTAATTTCTGCATATACTTGTCTAAGATCATCCTGTATTACACAATGATCATGCTCTGGCTCTCTACAATACATACAAGCTTGGCAAGGCTTTATTGTCATATCATTAAGATAATAAATTTTAGTATCAATTTGTTTTTCAGTTGCTCCTCTAATAACTTCTTTGACAACTGTGTCAATATTACCATTTTTTCTTGGACTTCCAACAAAAGCAATTAATTTACTCATATTTATTTTCTCCTTTATCTTTCTCAAGCAAATTTTTAATTAAAGAATTATCTTTACCTCCAAACTTCAATATGGTCTTTTATAAAGACTTCTATTGTTCTAGGTTTTCTTTTTAATAGAACTTCAGCAGTATTCGTAACATGGTTTGCCATACCTAATTTTGTTGTAAGGTATAATATCATCATTACAGTCGCAAATTCTTTTTTGGTCCCTCTAGCAATCATATCTTTTCTAAATTTAAATAAAGGTGGGTTTGAATATGTGATTTTCCGTCCAAGTATTTTTGTCATACTATCTGCAACTTGAAAATAAGTAATAGACTCTGAACCTGTAATAGTATAAGCCTTATTTCCATGGTCTTTTTCTGTAAGAGTCCTTCCAATTATTTCACCAATATCTCTTGTATCTATAAAACTAATCTTAGCTTTTCCTGAAGGTATAAATAGGTCATTTCTCAGCTTGATATCTTCTGCATGTGTTGTAGATAGATTTTGCATAAAAAAACTAGGCCTTATAAAAGTGTAAGGGATTTGAGATTCTAAAATGGCTTTTTCAATTTTGTGATGTGGTGGAAAAGGATTTTTACTCGCACCTAACAAAGATAAAAATACTATTTGCTCAACGCCAGCTTCTTTGCATTTTTGAATAAAAGGTTTAAATATTCCATTAACATCTGTAAGTTGTGGTGGTCTTACTAAAAATACCTTTTTTACACCACTTAAAGCAGTTTCATAGGTATTTATATCTTCAAAATCAAAATTAATGTACTCCATAGAATCATCTTGTTCAATACTTTTTTTAATGTTTCTTACGCCAGCTACAAAGTCTCTATTTATGCTTTTTAAATATTCTACTACTGCACTACCTACATTCCCTGTTATTCCTGTTAATAAAATTTTTTCAACCATTATTCTTCAGTCCCTTCATTTAATTTACAAATCATTTCTGTAAGTTTCTCAGCTTCTTCATTTGAATAAATTGAAAATATATCAATTGTTAATTCATCACTTACTGTTTTCATTTTATCAACTAACTTATTACATTCTTTACATATCTCCAAGTAGGATGATCTTTTATCCTTTGGATTGGCAACTCTAACCACTATACCTTTTTTCTCTAACCTATTTATAATCCCTGATATAGTTGGCCTGTCTGACCCTAGCCTTTGAGATATTTCCGCTGCAGTAATTGGATACCCTGATGAATATATCTGAATAATAACTGAGAACTGCGCAGCAGTAATATCAAATTCCATTAATGCTTTATCTAGTTTGTTTTTTAGATGTCTTGATGCCTTAATTATAAGGTAAGATAAGTTCTGCATATGGTTCCTCCTTATATAATTAGTATGCTAACTATATAATTAGTATACTAACTTATCTTATATTTGTCAATTGGGATACGTACGCTAAGAAAGATTCATACCCACAAATGTTAGCAAGAAGAAACTGGAAACAGTTTCTTCTATGGGCTCTGGACAAATATCTAAAAAAAAGATAATAAATTATAAATATGGAAGCGCATGCGAACAGATTTTAATTGCTAATCAATAGTAATCACATGGGCTTTTTCATCTATTCCAATTTTGTCAAAATGCATTATTTTACTTTTGGGTTTCTGGATACGACGAAAAATTGCATTTATTTGAGGAACCAGTATAATAGGACTAAAAGGCTTGGTAATATATTCATCAGCACCTAGGTCAAATCTAAAAACCTCACCTCCTTCTTCACTTCTTGCTGTAAGCATTACAATTGGTATTGTAGATATTCTTCTTATCTTTCTGCATACAGACCAGCCATCATAAAACGGCATCATTACATCTAATATAGCTAAATTAATTTTATCCACATTTTTTTAAATAGTTCAATAGCCTCTCTTCCATCGTTAGCTTCAATTATATTAAAGCCCTCTCTTTTTAAAAAGTCCTTCACCAGTTCTCTTATTAAAGGCTCATCATCTGCAATTATAATTGTTTTGTTCTCCACGCAAAAAGACCCCTTCCTCATATTTTAAATCGTATCTATATTGAATTTACACTAAATATTAATACTCTCAATTGTATCACTTAATTAATTATAATATAGTATTGTGTCTATCCTGTGTTCTGATGGAGTAATTCACGTGGTGATTAAACAACCGAATGATCCTGGTATTATTACAAGATAATCAATAAACTCCATGGCATGATAAATACCAAGCAGTGTATTATCTTGTATTATTAAAGACATAAATGATAATAGAACTGCACTAATATTACCACCAACCCATAATGCGGCACCTTAATTCTTAAATAAACTGAATTAAAGCGTAAGAAAACCCCCGACTGAAATTAATTAGTCAAGGGTTTCATTGGTGGATGCGAACCGTGCCTAACTATATCACTGTCCATTAAACGAATTGAATTGTATAAGTAACACCTTATTTAAAATGCTTCAAGAAATACCTTAATACACTATATAAAATAGTAAAACGCATTCAAAATAACGTTTATTCTGTCGTATGGTTTTTATCGTTTAAAAATATAAAATATTTCATATAGAATATATGTTATACATAGTATAGTTAAGTGAATTTTATCCAGTAATAAGTGGTTGTAAGCAATGCTATATAAATAATGGATATAATTAAAAGTTTAATATTTATAAATAATGAACTGAAATGGTAACTTCATTATTGTTTACTCAAAGTAGGTGATATTAATTCTCCCTGTCTCTTATTACAAATTATTAACTCGGCATCCCATTTTTCTTTCTCTTTGCTTTGCAAGGCAAGCTCTTTATATGCATTAATTAACTCAGTTGTCCTATATAATTCCTCTCTGATTTGAAAAACAAGTTCCTTATTAGCAATAATTAATTCATTCACGTTGTTGGTTTTCTCTTCGCTTTCTTTTAATCTTATTTCTAATTGCTCTGATTCTTGTTTGTAAAAACTATCATCCATATGCCATTCCCCCTCGTTATATACTTTATTGAGACTAAAATACTAATATTATCTAAGCAACCATAGAAATTTATATGCTGCCATGCAACTGGAAATATATGTGTCAATATTTTTCATTTTCGTTTTTGTTCCATTGATACAGATACACCATCTCGTGCATTTTGTAAATAATAATTGGTAATCAGCTTGTCCAACTCTTGACTTAAATAAATTACTTTATAATCAGTAAGACTTTCGGTAACTTGTATTAAATTTTCCAATTTATCTCTAAGTAATCCTATTGCATCATTCATAATTTCTCCTTGTCAATTTTGAAATTTGTTTATGTCATTTACTCCAAGATGATTGGGAGTGCTTAACAGTTTATGACGAGGTTATTTAATTTCAAGTTATTCTTAATTCTTTTTTGTCTTCCTTTGCTTTTTCCAGGTTATCTTTAATAACCTTATCAAGTTCTTCTGGAATTTTTATATATTCAAATCCATTTTAGCAGTCATCTATATACAGTTCTCACCTAATTCTATTTTCAATATTGCTAAAGCTCTTCTCAAATAAACCTTTACAGTTCCCTCTGGTAAATCAAGAACTTCTGATACTTGACTAATAGTCATATCTTCAAGATATTTCAATATAACAATACTTTTAAACCTTTCACTTAATTTATCAATTGAATTATAAAGGTCTATATTGCTAGCTATTTTAAATTCTGTGTCTAAACTTTCATCTTTTGTATTACCTATTTCGTTGTAATCTTCAATATAGATTACTTTATTATTATGCTTTAATATGCAGATACAAGTATTTATAAGAATTCTAATAATCCATGTGTTAAAGAATTTTGGCGTTTTAAGTTCATTCATATTCATGTAAGCCTTATATATGGTTTGACTTACAGCATCTAAAGAATTTTGCTCGTTTTTTAAATATGCAAAAGCAATCCTATACATCTTTTCTTTACATGTGTCTATTGATTTGATAAAGGCTTCATCATCTCGCTCTTGAGTCCTTTTCACTATTATAATTGGGTCCATTTCCACGCCTCCTTTCTTTAACTTATAACACTAATTTTATACTTATAACACTAATTAGAGTATTATAAGTATAAAAAAGTTACAATTTATTTGGATTATTTTACAACAATTTAATCGAGAAAATTGTTGTATTTTGATTTATTTTACAGTATTTTAGGTAATAAAGAGGAAGTGCAGAAATTTGTATGAATTTATAATAGAATATGAAAAGTGAAAGAACATAGTAAAATTCAATATAATTAATAAAAGCAATAATCCCAAAGATATAAGCTTATATCTTTGGGATTATTGCTTTGGTAGAATGTTTTAATCAAATCATATATTTTTTATAAGGTATTTAAAAAATTATTAAATTCATTATATACGGTAGAAAATAGCCGTTGATGGTGTAAAGACTTGTGACATCATCGTTTCATAGGCAATATGTCCAATATCAGCCATTGCCTTATAGATAAAAATATAGTTTTTAAATTATTTGAAGACTGTAGATGTAAATTTTTTTAAATCCTGTTTAACCTTATATGTTTTTTTATCTAATTTTGCTCTTTTTATAACATTTTGAACAATTTTATCAAGTTTATCTGAAATAATTATCTGTTCAAAGCCATTTTCCATTTTAGAAGTCATCTATATACACTCCTCATCTAGTTTTATTTTTAACACACTTAAATCCCTTCTTAAATAAACCTTTACAACTTTAATAATTTCCATTAAAAACCGTTTAATCCAACATTGGGAATAATCATTAGATTGGTACATGATACAAATATGGAAAAATTATATAATTGGAACTAAGTTCGCAATTGAATTTTAGTTCCATAAAAAATAAAAAAGCCTTTATTGGGACACTTGGGCTTTTCTATTTTTTAGTCATAATAAGGTCTTAACATTTTAAAACAATTTTAACAATATTAAACATTTTTAAAAGCAGGTGTATTAGTGTGTTACAACATATAAATGATATTTCAGTTTCACTGAATGTATCAAAAATTACTATCTATAGAAAATTAAAAGTTAAAGAGTTAAAGAGTTAAAATCTTATATAGTTAATTTGATACATATAACCTTTTATATGAACAGCTATAAATTAAACAATAATGGTATAAATTGTATTTATTATTATAGCTTTTAATACATTGATAAAGATATCCCATATTGTGCATTGAAGTTATTTGATTTCAACTTATTATTAATTGTTTTTTTATCTTCCTTTGCTTTTCTCAGGGCATCTTTAATAACCTTATCAAGTTCTTCTGGAATTTTTATATGTTCAAATCCATTTTCTATTTTAGCAGTCATCTATATACACTCCTTACCGAATTCTATTTTTAATATTTCTAAAGCTCTTCTCAAATAAACTTTTACAGTTTCCTCTGGTAAATCGAGAATTTCTGATATTTGAGTAATAGTCATATCTTCAAGATATTTCAATATAACAATACTTTTAAACCCTTCACTTAATTTATCAATTGAATTATATAGGTCTATCTTGCTAGCTATTTTAAATTCTGTGTCTAAACTTTCATCTTTTGTATTACCTATTTCTTTGTAATCTTCAATATAGATTACTTTATTATCATGCTTTAATATGCAGTTACAAGTATTTATAAGAATTCTAATAATCCATGTGTAAAAGAATTTTGGTGTTTTAAGTTCATTCATGTTCATGTAAGCCTTATATATGGTTTGACTTACAGCATCTAAAGAATTTTGCTCATTTTTTAAATACGCAAAAGCAATCCTATACATCTTTTCTTTACATGTGTCTATTGATTTGATAAAGGCTTCATCATCTTGCTCTTGAGTCCTTTTTATTATTATAATTGGATCCATTTCCATGCCTCCTTCCTTATACTGATAACATTAATTAGAGCGTTCTCAGGTAAAAAAGGTTACAATTTATTTTACTATTCTTTATTATAGTTAAAATCACTTTGATTTATCTGTACCACACACTTATTTATTATCTGTTTTATCAACTAATAGGAGGCAAAAGTTCAATTCTATTAACCACCAGGTTTATTGCTTTCACAAAATTCTTTGTTGTCATCATCAATTATTATGTTTATTTTCCAAGCTGCCATATGAAATCTAATCTCCCTTAAATTTCAGTTATAAATATTTACATATCCATATTGCACATCTAATAATACCACGTCTAATTATCGTTATAGGCTATCTTTTACGACAATTTAATTGAAAAAATTGTTGTATTTTATTTAATTCTACTGTATCTTAGATAATAGAAAGGAAGTGTGGAAAAATATATAAAATTACACTGAAATTACAACAGATAAGAAATCTTAAACATATTACACAAAAAAGATTAGCATTTTTAGCAAGTATATCCCAAAGCCATATTAGTGAGTTAGAAGCAGGTAATAAAAGTCCTACATTAAAAACTGTGGAACATCTAGCTAGAGCACTTAAAACCTCCCCATGTGATTTATTAGAGGTAGATACCTTTAAAAATGAGAATAAAATAAGGTTAAACTGGAAGCGAATAGAGAAGTAGGTGTAAATCTTACGCGGCTTACAAAATAAATTTATAATAGAATATAAAAAATGAAAGTAACACAATGTCAATTGAGTTACTTTCACTTTGATTCTATTCCTCATTCCTTAATTTTTTCAATTTGAATGTAAGATAATGCCCTTACTATTTAATTGATCTACAAGCTCCAACAGATCTTTAGTATTACGAGCGAACCTACTAATACTGGATTGTCAATACTTGATTTTGAATTACCTCACATAACGGATATAAAAGTAAGTTTGCATGTAATCACCTCTAACCATGTGGTTTTTACTGTTGGAGGAGAGGGGTGTCGAACCCCTGTCCGAAAGTCATACCACCTAGGCTGTTTTCGATCAATGCATCCAATACTTTAATTTCCTATCAGATCAACACCTACTAATCAAATTTAGCCTTTAGCAGTTTCGTCTGTAAAAATATTCAATAAAATTCTCTGTATTATTTGATTATCAATGATATAGTGATAATTTTATGATATACTAAAGTAAGATAACAAAAATTATAGGGTAGGTGATTATATGATAAGTAGGGAATTGTTAGTTAGAAAAATAGAAATATTACCACCATATCTTTTACAAGACGTTGCTGATTATATTGACTTTGTAGAATATAAAAAATATAGAAAAAACAATATTAAGATTAGTGATATTACCTTGGCCAGTGAAGAGAGCTTAGCTAAAGATTGGTTAAAACCTGAGGAGGATGACGCATGGGAAAATTTATAAAGGGCGATGTAGTTGTCTTACCTTTTCCATTCTCAGATTTGTCACAATCTAAAAGGAGACCAGCATTAGTCTTAGTAAATTTAGATAGAGATGATATAATCTTATCTCAGATAACAAGTCAAAGTATTTATGATTCACACGCTGTTAAAATATTAGAGGGTGATTTTGATGATGGAACACTAAATAAGCCGAGTAACATTAGACCCAACAAGCTTTTCACCGCTGATGAAGGAATAATTTTATACAAAATAGGACATATCAACGAATCTAAAATCCAAGAGGTAACAGCTAAAGTAATTAGTATTTTTACTGAAGAATAAATCTGAGGCAGTAGCTTAGTTAAAAAAATATTGGACATAAAAATAAAGATAAAATTTCCACCAAATGACCTAGTAGTTACTCATTTGGTGGTTTTTATTTTTTTAATTATGTATGGTGGAGGCAAGGGCTCTTCCATTAAATGCTTTGTATAAATCTTATATTTAAAAGCATTCGTGACCCACTAAGGTAACTGTGACTTGGCAAAAACAGTAAATATGTTCTAATAAAATGGATATTAGCAAATTCGCTTCGCTCATAAAAACCCCCAGCAGACTGAGCGAAAACTATTAATACTTATCCATTTATGGAATAATGTGCCTACCTTAAGTGGATGGAGTGTGGGTTAAAATGAATTATGTATTTGGAAAACAAAGAGATCAAGTTCTTATTGAATCCATTGAAGAATATGTACATGATGTTAGTGAAGTTAGGGTTATGGACAAATTAGTAGATAGCTTTGGCTTATATTCACTTGGTTTTTTGGCTGGAAAGAACGATGAAACAGGTAGGCCTAAATACAGCCCACAGGACATGCTCAAACTATACATTTACGGGTATTACAATAGCATAAGCTCTTCAATAAAGCTGCAAAAATAAACCATAATTAATAGAGAAATTATATGCTTACTAAAAGGATTACAACCAAAGCAAAGGGCTATATCTGACTTCAGATAAGAAAATTAACTTTCTAAAAAAAGGACTTTTCGCTCAGTCTGCCGAGTGACGTAAGCAAATTGTCAACACAATTTGTTTTGCTATTTGTTTTTAAACGTCTCTAACAAAAACTTCTCTGCTTCTTCACACCAAACATTATTGTTTCTCTTACATATTTCAGATAACCTTTTATAAAACTCGTTATTTTCACCCAGCTTTTTAAAGTCTTCGATTGCTGTTAATTCCAATTCTATATGAGGATAAATCAACTTCTTTCCTCCTGGAATGTTAGGCAAATTTTTTATAGTTTCTGGTGCTGCATTTAATCCACCAATATGAGTCCCTTCATAGTGAACTTTATAAAAGTTAAATGAAACCTTAAACTTACTATTTGTTGGACCCGCAAAGAAATTTAAGCAACCATCATTACATAATATATCATCATCATTTTCTATTAATTGGTTACCAGCAGCAAAAACAAATGCATCATCATATCCTTTTCCACCGGATAACTCCATTAACTTACTTACTGCATCTATATCTTTTGTATTAAGATATATTAATTCAACACCTTTTTCTCTGGCATCTTCAACTTTTATTAAACTAGCTGCTCTATTTAATCTTACATCGTCTATATCTACAACTACAACTAATCTTGGTTTTATTGATCCATTAATAGCGTATTCTATAGCCCCGAGGCCCATGGGACCAGCACCGCCAAGTAATGCAACCTTGCCACCTTCTTTTATCCCCATATCATGTTTATAAACATATTGCTTTGTATGGTAACTAGAGTGGAAAGCTCCTATTATGCATGACATAGGTTCTGCCAAAGATGCATTTGCAAAGTATGTCCCATTAAGTGGAAGCACACAACCTAAGTCTACTGCTATTTTAGGAATTATACAATAAAATAGATTTTATTTAATAATTTCTTTACCTATCATTTTAATCTATCCACTGATTTATTTCAAATTTATTTCCGCTAAAAAGTGCATACTGTAGATTGCTTATAACATACGACGATATCGATGTTTGTCAAGAAGGTTGTCGTATAAAATTTTATATTCGATATCCCTGTAATATATTTCAGAATTTTCAGTCTATTTAATAAATATATAATTCAAAGTTAAAATCAACACTTTTTATACTGTTT
>NZ_JBOITO010000001.1:0-54615 GCF_050717635.1 Clostridium sp. | reverse complement strand
GACTCCTGGAAGAACACCAGGTTGATAGGTTAGAGGTGTAAGCATGGTAACATGTTCAGCTGACTAATACTAATAAGTCGAGGGCTTGACCTAAGTATATTTAATGCGAAAAGATTATTTTACTGTGTAATTTTGAGAGAATATCTCATAAAGTATATTGACAAGTTAACTATGACTTGGTATACTTTTATTGTAAGATTAATATCTTATAAATCTGGTGATTATGGCATGAAGGTAACACCCCTTCCCATACCGAACAGGTAGGTTAAGCTTCAATGCGCCAATGGTACTGCAAGGGTGACCTTGTGGGAGAGTAGGTTGTCGCCAGGTTGTTTTATATGGATCTTTAGCTCAGTTGGTTAGAGCTACCGGCTCATAACCGGTCGGTCCGGGGTTCGAATCCCTGAAGGTCCACCATAAGGGGATATAGCTCAGTTGGGAGAGCACCTGCCTTGCACGCAGGGGGTCGCAGGTTCGATTCCTGTTGTCTCCACCATAAAAACAGTCCAATATGGGCTGTTTTTTATTCTGTTTAAAAATATTTAATAATATTTTTTATAGAATTTTTTAAAGATAAGAATTACAATATAGTAGTATCATTATAATTTAAATATGAAAGGGGTTTGATGATGTCGCTATATAGAGTAAAACAATTTTATCTGTCAATGATTTCTAAGATTAATGATGAAGATATAAATTTTTTGAAAATATATTTAGAATCTTATGAATTGCAATTATTTCATCAATTACCTACTTATGAGCAAAAACACTGTATTAATGTTGCTAGGGATGTAAAGACAACTTCTAATCAGAGACATTTGGAATCAAAAACCTTGATAAAAGTTGCACTATTGCATGATATAGGTAAAATATATAATAGTATGAACCCAATAAATAAATCTATAATGGTTATAATGAATAACATAACAAATGGAAAGATTAGAGCATATAAGAAGAATAGAAATGTTAACATATATTATAATCATGGAGATATAGGATATAATTTATTAAAAAAATATGGTTACGATGATAGATTTTTATTTTTAGTGAAAAATCATCATAATAATAATATAGTTAAGGATATAGAACTAGACTTATTAAAAGAATGTGATGATAGAAATTAAGAAGCTAGTAAATAGTTTCTTTTTTTTTATTTATACATTATAAGTGATATGATAGGATATAATTAAAAAAATATTAGGAGGATAAAATGAATTCAAAAGAAAGAAGAGAGTACATTAAAAAATTATTAAAAAATAACAATATTACATATAAAGGTCAATATTTAGCAGAAGAATTAAGTGTTACAAGACAAGTGATAGTAAAAGATATTGCAATTATAAGAGCAGAGGGAGTAAATATAATTGCGACTTCAGAAGGATACTTAATATTACCAAATGACGAAAGCAATTATGTAAGAAGAGTAATAGCGGTTTCACACACAAGTGAGGATATATATGATGAACTACAGTGTATTGTAAAACATGGTGGGGTAGTAGAAGATGTAACAGTGGAACACTCTTTATACGGCGAAATAAGAGCAATGCTAATGATAAAAACTCCTATGGATATTGAAAGTTTTGTGGATAGGTTTAAAGAATATAATGCGAAGCCACTATCTTCTTTGACTAGAGGTATCCATTTACATACTATAAAAGCAGATAATGAAGAGAGCATAGAAGCTATTATAAAAGAATTAAAAGATAAGAATTATTTGGTTTCTGATTAAGTTACCTAAGAGTAACATTATTTTAACTAAAGGTAAGGAGTTGTATTATGGAAAATGTGGCACTTTTAAAATGTATGGATTATGATGTTGAATTAATAGAGAATAAATTAAGGGAAGGGTTTGAACTATTAGGTGGTGATGATTTTTTAAGAAAATTAATACCAATGGATAGCACCGAATCTAACTCTTATTAAAGAAAAATGTATAGGGTGTGGTAGGTGCGCGGAAGTATGTCCAGAAAATCCACCAGCAATTGAAATGGTAAAACAAGGAGGAATATTAAATCCTAAATGGAATATGCATGAATGTATAAGATGTTTTTGTTGCCAAGAATTATGCCCAGTTGGTGCAATTGAGACTAAGTATTCAACGTTGGGTAAATTACTAAAATTAAATAAGAGGTGATTTAGTGAAAAAAAGCAAGATCATAGCAATTATTATAGTAATAGTAATAATAATTATAGCTTTATTAGGTAGCATAGTTAATTTAGCTATAAATATACAATGGTTTAAGGAAGTAGGATATTTATCAGTATATTTTACTAAATTAACATCAATTTTAAAGTTAATGGTACCAGTATTTATAGTGAGTTATATTGGGATATGGACATATTATAGAACTCTTAAAAGTAGTATTGTAAGGTTGAAAAAGGGTACTTTGATAAATATTATAATTTCTTTTGTAATTTCTTTTAGCTTTGCATCTAAATATTGGTATACAATACTTCAGTTTATAAATTCTACGAATTTTAATGTCCTAGATCCATTATTTAAAAAGGATATTTCATTTTTTATATTTAAACTCCCATTAATAAGGTCTTTTTATGAAACTTTTATAATAATATTAACATTTATAGTAATTATTACAGTAGTAACATATTTTATACTAACTGCAAAGGATCGTGTATTACATCCCAATAAGGAAAAAAGATTTAATGAATTTAAAAATTTCAAGAGTGGACTAACTAAATTTGCAGGAAAGCAGCTTGCCGTTGTTTCCTCATTAATATTATTCATATTATCTTTAGGACACTTTTTAAAAGCGTGGGAATTGGTTTACTCTCCAAAAGGAATGGTATTTGGAGCAAGTTATACAGACATACACGTAACACTAAGGTTTTATCAAATAATAGCAGTATCATTTTTTATTGCAGCTATAATTACATTTATAAGTATATTAAAATATAAAACAAAGCCTATTATTATATCTATTATCATGATTGTTGCATTAATACTCGGGGAAAATATAGCATCAAGTGGAGTTCAAAAATTTTCAGTTCAGCCAAATGAAAAAACTATAGAAAAACCATATATTCAGTATAATATAGATTATACAAGAAAAGCATTTAATATTAGTGGCATAGAAGAAGTTCCATTTGATATAAAAAATGATTTAAATAAAGAGGATATTGAATTCAATAAAGATACTATTGATAATATAAAAATCAACTCATATAAGCCAGCGTTAGAATTTTATAACCAGTTTCAATATATGAGATTTTATTATGGGTTTAATGATTTAGATGTTGATAGATATAGTATAAATGGAAATTACTCTCAAGTATTTATTGCACCAAGGGAAATTAATTTAGAGTCATTAAAAGATAATTCCAATACTTGGCAAAATAGACATTTAGTTTATACTCATGGGTATGGAGTGGTTATGAATAAAGTAAATTCTGTAACAAGTGAAGGTCAACCAGACTTCGTGATTGATAATATACCTCTTGAGAATAAAACAGATATAAAGTTAGATAACCCAAGGATATATTTTGGGGAAAGCACTAATGATTTTAGTATAGTTAATACAAAAATAGGAGAGCTTGATTACCATAATGACGGAGAAAATCAAATGAATAACTATGAAGGAAAAGCTGGTATAAAGATGAGCTTTATAAATAGAGTTTTATTTGCAATAAATAAACAAAGCTTTAAGTTTTTATTATCCAAGGATATAAATTCCGAAAGTAATATCCTTATTTATAGAAATATTGTAGAAAGAGTGAATAAAATAGCTCCATTTTTAACATATGATAGTGACCCGTACATTGTAATAAACCAGGGGAAATTATATTGGATTATAGATGCATATACAACTTCTAACAGATACCCATTTTCACAGCCACAAAATGGAGTGAATTATATTAGAAATTCAATTAAGGTCGTTATTGATGCCGTGGATGGAAAACCTGAGTTTTATATAGTTGATAAAAACGATCCTATAGCAAACAATTATTCCAAGATATTTCCGGGATTATTTAAAGAGTCAGAGTCAATTCCAAATGGATTAAAAGAACATTTTAGATATCCAGAAGACATATATAAATTACAATGTAATGTTCTAGGAAGATACCATACTACAGATCCAGGAGTGTTTTATAGTGGAGATGATGAATGGTCTATAGCAACTAACCAAGAAAAAGTTGAGGGCAAAGCTGAAGTAAATGAAGCATCTTACGTTATAATGAAACTACCAAAAGAGAACAAGGAAGAAATGGTTTTACTTGAATACTTCAACACTAAAAACCGGGATAACATGGTATCTTTACTTGCAGCAAGAATGGACGGAGATAATTATGGGAAAATGGTTTTGTACAAATTTCCATCAAAGGAGACAGTTTATAGCCCAGTACTATTTAAACAAAAGATGAATCAAGATACTGTAATATCAAAAGAGCTATCGCTTTGGAATACAAATGGTTCAGAAGTTTTATTTGGAGAAACATTAATTATTCCAATTAAGAATTCACTACTTTATGTAGAACCAATGTATTTAAGAGCAAAAGGTGAAAAAAGCATACCGGAGATGAAAAAAATTGTAGTGTCTTATGGTGATAAAATATTTTTATCTGATAATATAGAGTCAGCTTTAACTCAGTTATTTAATTATGCTGATAAAAATAATACAGTAAAGGTTAGTGTTGATTCAAATGTAGATGCTAAAATTTTAGAAGATATAAAAAACGCTAAAAATTTATATAACAAGGCTTTAGAAGCTCAAAAAAGTGGTAATTGGGCTGAGTATGGTACATTTATAGAACAATTAGGTGATATATTAGATAATATTAATAATTAAAATAAACATATTAGATACGATGAAGTTATACTAAAAATCAATAAGTTTTTTAGATAGATTAAATTGTACTATATTATCTTAAAATGTTATCTTAGGACATATATAATTATATGTCCTTATCTTTATGGTAAAATTAATTTAGAATGTATAGAATCGAATAAATCTTGTATAAAACAAAGGAAATTAAAATATAATGTCGAATAAGTTTATATAAGTGAGAATATGTGGAATATGTTATAAAATCGAGGGGTAAATTATGAAATGTATAAATAATAATTTGAATATAGACTGTAAAAATTCATTATGTATAGGTACTGATGTTTTAAACATTAATAATTTACCTAAAACAATAAAAGAATATATTTTTGATGCTCTTTTAAATAAGGAAAAAATTATTTTATTTACAGATGATATATTTTATAAAGACATTGAAAATAACTTTAATAGTGATGAAGATTTAATAAAAGATAATGTTTATACAGGTAGATTTAAAATAATAACATATGACATTAATGCCTTTAATTATAATTATAAGGAGTTTTTAGATATTATAAGTATTATACATGAAGATAAAGAAAAATTACGAATAATATGGGATTTTAAAAATATAATTAAAATATCTTGTAAATTAAAATCTGTTATTAAATGTGTTCAAAAAATAATAGAATGTTCAAATAATAAGGTTTCAAACCTTATATACATTGAAAATAATGTATATAACTTCAATACACTATATACATTTAGTAATTTGTTTGATTCGTTAATTATTATAGATAGAAGTAAAGAAATGGAATTTTTAAGTAAACAAGAAATAGAAAAAGCAATATGGATGCTCAGGTCAAATTCACAATTAAAACATCAGAATAAAAATTTAGTTTTATTTAATGATACATTTTCTAATATACCTAAAAGTATAGATGAGAATGAATTTAAAAAAATCATAATGAGTAAGATTAAGGATGTTTGTGATGTGGATTTTTGTGTTCTACACAATTCCATTAATGAAAAAGAAAATATAATAGCTATGGATAGTTATTATGGTATCACAAAAAAACAAAAATATTATGTATTAAATGATAAAGAAATAATTCAGTACATTAATAACTTAAATGAAATTGTAGAGAATAATAGTGGGGATATATTATTAAATTTAAGTGAAATACAAGACTCACAATTGGTAGAAAAATTTAAATTATTAGGTATAGTAAGTTATATGGCTATTGCTGTAGAATATTACGATACAGCTAAAGGAGTAATATGGATAGGTAAATATTCAAACAGCAGAGAACTATCAAAAAATAGCATAGAACAGTTAAAATCAATATGTAAAACAGCTTTTTATTTAATTCAAGATCAAAAAAGATTTGCTATTATGCAAAATAGGATGATAGAAAATGAAAAATTAAGGGCCATGGGTGAAATGGCTGCGGGTATAACTCATGATATTAATAACATACTTACACCAGTTTTAGGATCTGTTCAACTTTTAAAGGATAAAACGGTAGATAAACAAAGTTTAAAATTACTTAGTGTAATTGAGCTTTGTGCATTTGATGGAATGAACATAACAAAGAGGGTCAAAAGACTAACTAAAAAATCTAATAAAGATGATTTTGAAACGTTTAATATAGATAGTGTGATTTCAGATGCAATAGATTTAACTAGGAGTAAGTGGTTTACGGAAAGTATTTTTAAGGGTATAAATATAAATATAATTAAATCGTTAAAATCTAATGCGTGGGTACAAGGAAATATAACAGAGATAAGAGAGGTATTTATAAACATAATAACAAATGCCATAGATGCTATGCCTAAGGGCGGAACAATACAGGCTATTACGAAAAATAAATCAAATAGTGTTATTATAGAAATAAAGGATAATGGCACAGGAATGAATAAACAAATTCAAAAGAGAATAATTGAGCCTTTTTTTACAACTAAAGGTAATAGTGGTTCAGGACTTGGATTAAGTATTTCTTATACTATAATTCTATCACACAAAGGGACTATGAAAATAGAAAGTGAAGAAAATGTAGGTACTTCTTTTATTGTAAAATTACCTACATGTGAGAATATATCTAAGTCTAAAAATCTATTATTGTGTAATGATATAAATTTTGAAGGAAATATTCTTGTTATTGATGACCAGGATCAGATAAGAAATGTTGTTTCTAGTATGATAAAGTCAATTACAAAATGTAAAATAAAGACATGTGGATGTGAGGATTTAGATTCAGAGTTAAAAAGAAGAAAATATGATATAATAGTATGTGATTTTACTATGCCGTGTATTAATGGATTACAAGTTGCACAAAAAGTTAAAGTTTTGAATAAAGACACATATTTTTGTTTAATGACAGGTTGGGTAGGATCTTTCGAAGACAAAGAACTTATAAACGTTGACTTTGTTTTAAATAAGCCTATAAATAAAGAAAGTTTAAAACAAATATTTTTTGCGTATACTACAAGTAAGTAAATAAGGGTATTAAATCCTTCTAAAATACTTGTGAAAAGAAGAATAGAAAATTGTTCTTCTTTTTTTAGTGAGTTTTTTAATTTTTAAAGATATTTAGCCTTATCTTAAAAAAAAGGATATAATAATAATGTGAGGTAAAATAGTTTTGCCTTATAGTGGAGGGTTACAATGGATTATGATGTACTTATTTTGGGTGGAGGTATAATAGGCTGCGCTGTGGCTTATGAGATATCTAAATACAATCTTAATATAGCTGTTATTGAAAAAGACTATGATATAGCTGATGATGTAGCACTAATAAACACTGCTATGATATATGATGGTGTTGAAAGTGAAGATACATTAACTTCGAAACTTGAACGAATGGGAAATAAAATGATGGATACAATAACCGCTAAATTTAACGTTCCTTTTAAAAGATGTGGTTCACTAATAATTGCTCAAACAGATGAAGAGGTTAATATGATTCAAAACATATATAATAGAGCACTAAATAGAAAGACAAAGGATGTACAACTTTTACAACCAGAATACATATATGAAATGGAACCAAATTTAAATGTAGATATAAAAAAAGCATTATATTCTAAAAATACTGGTGTAATTTGCCCATTTGACTTAGCATTAGCTTATGGCGAAGTAGCTTTTGATAACGATGTAAAATTTAAATTAGAAGAAGAAGTAATAGATATTCAAAAGATAACAAAAGGATTTAGAGTAATTACTAATAAAAACACATTAACTTGTAAAATAGTAATAAATACAACTTCTTCAGAGAATTACAGTATAGTAAATGAAAAAAAATTAAATGAGAGTAATAATGAGGGAATGTTAAAATATTTACTCTTAGATAATAATAAAAAAGCAAGGTTTTCTCATGCGCTATTTATGTTTGATTCTGAAGGTCAAAGAATTTATACTCTTCCAACTATGGAGGGAGATACTGTAGCTGCAATTAGTACAAAGGAGAACGCTAGTTATAATGAGGTAGTAGGTAGAGTATCTAAAATAACAAGTGGTGTAGATAGCATGGATGTTAAAATGTTTTCTGAGTGGCCTTTTTTTGAGGAGCATATGGTAATAGATGATAGTGACATAGATAACGGGCTTATTCAAATTAAGGGGAAACACTATGGTCAAGTTACTATGACGCCAGCTATAGCAAGTATAGTGTGTGAAAGTGTAGTTAGTAAAATGAAATGTAAGCACAAGAAAGATTTTAATGATAATAGGCGCGAATACTATAAATTTAGAGAAATGTGTGACGAAGAAAGAAAAAAGATTATTAAACTAGACGAAAAATATGGTAAAATAATATGTGCATGTGAAAAAGTAACTGAAGGGGAAATAGTTGATGCTATAAGGAGACCTTTAGGCGCTCGGACAGTAGAAGGAGTTAAAAGGAGAACAGGTGCAGCCTTTGGAAATTGCCAGGGTTCACATTGCTTAAACAAAATTGTTTCTATTTTGGCAAGAGAAACAAACAAAATGGTCCCAGATATAGTTAAGGACTCGAAAAATTCTAATATTGTGTTATATAGAATAAAAGAATTTGATAGTATGTAGGAGATGAGCTATTTGATAGAAGAATCTAGTTTGGATTTTATTGAAAATGAAGCGATATTAACAACTTTGGTTAGAATAAAAGGCTCAAATTCATTTAACGTAGTTCCAGTAAAAAGCAGTAAACCTATTAACAAGAAGTTGTGGATTGAATGTTCTAAAGCATTAAGTAGGATACATGTAGGGCCACCTTTAAAAATCGGCGATGTAGTGTGCAAGAATATACTTAATACTAGAGTTGATATTATTTGCACAAAGAATATAGAAAGAAATATAGATTGAAGGAGGAATAATTATGTTAGATTTAAAAAGAATAAGAAATAATCCAGAAGAAATAAAAGAGTTATTATCGGATAGAGGGGAAAATTTCGATTTATCGGTAATCGATGAGGTTGTATCTCTTGATAAAAAAAGAAGAGATATTTTAATGGAGGTTGAAGAATTAAAGAATAAACGAAATACCCAATCTGCTATTATACCAAAGCTTAAGAAAAACGGAGAAAATATAGAAGAAATAATGAACGAGATGAAAAATTTATCAGATGAAATTAAAGATTTTGATATTCAGCTATCTGAATTTGATGAAAAAATCAAATATATAATGTTAAGAATTCCCAATATACCCAATAAAAATGTACCTGTAGGAAGCACGGAGGAAGATAATGTTGAAATAAGAAAATGGGGGCAGCCGAAAAATTTTAAGTTTGATATTAAAGCTCATTGGGATTTAGGGGTAAGCAATGATATTTTAGATTTTGAAAGAGGTGGAAAGGTTACGGGATCAAGATTCACAGTGTATAAGGGCCAGGGAGCAAGACTTGAAAGAGCATTAATTAGTTACTTTTTAGATTGCCATGTGGATAAAAATGGATACACTGAAATATTGCCCCCGTATATGGTTAACAGGCAAAGTATGATTGGTACTGGTCAGCTACCTAAATTTGAAGAAGATGCCTTTAAAGTGGCTAATACAGACTATTTTCTAATACCAACAGCAGAAGTACCGGTGACTAACATTTATAGAGATGAGATATTAAATGGTGAAGATTTACCAATAAAGCATGTTGCTTATAGTGCTTGCTTTAGATCAGAGGCAGGGTCAGCTGGAAGGGATACTAGAGGGCTAATAAGGCAGCATCAATTTAATAAAGTAGAACTTCTTAAATTCACAAAACCTGAGGATTCTTATGCAGAACTTGAAAAATTAATTGCTGACGCAGAATCAGTGTTACAAGGACTTAAGCTGCCTTACAGAGTAGTTGCAATATGTAAAGGTGATTTAGGATTTACAGCATCATTAAAATATGATATCGAGGTTTGGATGCCAAGTTATAATAAATATGTTGAAATATCAAGTTGTAGTAATTTTGAGGATTTCCAATCAAGGCGTGCAAACATTAGATACAAAGATGATAAAAAGGGTAAACCTAAGTACATACATACATTAAATGGATCAGGAGTAGCTATAGGAAGAGCTTTAGCTGCAGTACTTGAAAATTATCAAAAAGAAGATGGAGCAATAACTATTCCAGATGTTTTATTACCATACATGGGTGGAAAAACACTAATTACTAAATAAGTGATTAGATTAATATTATAGTTAAAGGATAATTGTATAAATAAATAACTTAATGATTTAATATTAAGTTGTTTATTTATTTTTAAAAATATAAAAAAATATAAAAAAATATAAAGATAAAAAAATAAAAAAATAAAAAAATATAAATATGTTGACAGAGAATATTTATGCTGATATAATAAATTTTGTTGTTAGAAAATACGGAGGGATGGTCGAGTTGGTTTAAGGCACCGGTCTTGAAAACCGACGAACGTGAAAGCGTTCCGTGGGTTCGAATCCCACTTCCTCCGCCATTTTTTTTATAGATACAGATAAATAATGCCATGGAGAAATACTCAAGTGGCTAAAGAGGCGCCCCTGCTAAGGGTGTAGACTGGGAAACCGGTACGAGGGTTCAAATCCCTCTTTCTCCGCCAGAAATCATCTAACATTTGTTAGATGATTTTTTTTAAGTATAGAATAAAACCACTAAAACAAAGAAATATATTGACATGATATAAACATGCTGATATAATAAAACTTGTCGTTAGAAAATACGGAGGGATGGTCGAGTTGGTTTAAGGCACCGGTCTTGAAAACCGACGAACGTGAAAGCGTTCCGTGGGTTCGAATCCCACTTCCTCCGCCATTTTTTTTATAGATACAGATAAATAATGCCATGGAGAAATACTCAAGTGGCTAAAGAGGCGCCCCTGCTAAGGGTGTAGACTGGGAAACCGGTACGAGGGTTCAAATCCCTCTTTCTCCGCCAAAAACATCTAACATTTGTTAGGTGTTTTTTTTTATTATAGTCTATAAAAATTGTATAATATAATAAAACAGGGGGTAACATGCTAAAAAGTAATAATGTATCACTTAGAAGTGTTGAAAGAGGAGATATAAATATATTTTATGATATTTGGTCTGACGAAGAGCTTAGAAGACTTGATAGAAAATTTATATTGCCTCCATCTAAAGAAATTATATTAAATAATTTTAATGAATTTATTAACCTTGATAAGAAATATCTTAGTATTTTAAATGAAAAAGGTATTGTTGTAGGATACATAACTTATAAAGAAGTTAATGAATGTAAAAATGTATATACTATAGGTATAACTATAGGCAAAAGTTTTTGGAACAGAGGGTACGGACAAGATTCTATAAAGACTTTATTAAAATATTTGTTTATAGATATAGATGCACATAAAGTAGAACTCGAAGTACTAAAATTTAATTTAAGAGCAATTTATTGCTACAAGAAATGTGGTTTTTTAGAAGAAGGAAAGAATTGCGTTTCTAGTGGGAGTTATAGGGATGTAATTATTATGGGGATTTTTAAAGAGAAGTTTGTTGTGTAAATAAATCTTTACTCTTGCTATATAATATGTTAGTATAATAATGATGTTTATG
Source organism: Clostridium sp. (assembly GCF_050717635.1). Taxonomy (GTDB): domain Bacteria; phylum Bacillota; class Clostridia; order Clostridiales; family Clostridiaceae; genus Clostridium_AD. The sequence goes on along the minus strand of NZ_JBOITO010000001.1, from coordinate 42,800 downwards.
CGTTGGTAGCTCAGTTGGATAGAGTAGCTGGCTACGAACCAGTTGGCCGGGGGTTCGAATCCCTTCCTACGCACCATCAAAAACCTAGTAATGCCAAGAGTTTAAGAAATTAAACTCTTGGCATTTTTCATTTGACGGGGCAATTTGACGGGAAACGAGATGCAAAATGAAAATATCTCTATTTAAGGGGTACTTTATTTTTGTCTTCTTTCATAATTTTGTTTAATATATCTATTGATTGCTGCTGCATATCTGGAAGTATATGTGAATAGGTTTGAAGCGTCATTTTAATATCTGAATGACCTAACCTTTCAGCCACTATTTTAGGATGAATATTTGCTTTTAATAATATAGTAGCGTGGGTATGCCTCAAATCATGGAATCTTATTAAAGGGATGTCCAGGAGTTCATACAAGCTTAATTCTTTGTTTTCATTATCAATATTAACCTTATGCTTATATTCTTTCATAACTCTTTTATAGTTTCTACTTACATATGCTGGGTTATAAGGCTCACCATTGTTTTGGCACACGACATAACCTGCCTTATTATAATTGTCACCAAAGTATTTGTTATTCTCTTCCTGCTTACGCTTTAGTTCTTTTAAAGCATCTAAAGTATAATCTAATAAAATGATTTTTCTCTTACTGCTAGCCGTTTTAAGCGATACCAATCTAAGCTTATTATCTACCTCTTGAAGCTGGTCTTTTAATTCAATAAATTTATTATGCAGGTCAACATCCTTCCATCTAAGACCACATATTTCACCTAGTCTCATTCCTGTCGTAGATGCTAACATTACAGGTATATAAACAGTCATACTTTTAATTGCACCCAAAAGCTTATCAAGTTGAACTTGATTATAAACTTTCATTTCTAATTTAGATCTCTTAGGTTTTTTAATTAATGTACATGGGTTTTTAGGTATATAATTCCTAGTAACCCCCCAGGTATATGCAGTATTTAAAACAGTATAATAGTGACTTGCAGTAGTGGGGCTAATACCTTGCTCTACAAGTTTGTTTAAAGCAAGCTCTATACTTTCAGTTTTCAATTTGAAAGCTTTTATTGAGCTAAAATCTATATTTATCATGCGTATGCAGTTTTCATAGTATAAATAAGTTTTGTTAGTTATATTAATTTTTTTTGTAGCTAACCATAGTTCTAAAAGTTCTTTAACGGTTATTTTGGTTTTATCTTTATTTACAATATCAGAAATATCATATCCTTGTTGGGCTTTTTTCTTAATCTCAAGTTCTCTTCTCTCTCCTTCATCACGTGCAGATGTTTTGGTCAAAAAACCTCTCTTTGCTTCTCTAATTCGCTTCTGTTGTGTTGTAATCTCGATTTCATAAGCAAAGGTCTTCTTTTTAAGTCTTTTGGAGTAGTAGTCTCTTATAGTTACTGACATATATTCACCTCATGATACTTATTTTTATATTTATCAAATTACTACAGAAATTGCAAAGGAAAAGAACTTTCTAACTGTATTTTGATATAGGTCTAGATTAGTCATCAGAATTAGGTTCAATCCACGGCATAGTTAACAGTTCTTGAGATTTTAAATAGCTATCTATATATTCTCCGAACATATTAAAAAATTCAGTTTCTTCTTCTCTAGATGAAGTACAAATTTCTAGTTTATGGCTAAAGCTATAGTTTTGTAAAAAAGCAAGTTCAAGAAGCTCTTTTGCTGAAGTTGTTTCTCTTAACCTTTTATATAGTTCTATATTAACATCTTCAGAAAAAGAATCTCCTTCCAAAATATCAAACATGCTAATTTTTAATGCGTCACATATTCTAAGCAGCACATTTATGCTAGGATTTTTCTTTTTCCCGTTTTCTAGAGAACTAATATATGCACCTGAAATATTAATCTTTCGTCCCAGTTCATTAACACCAATTTTATTTTTAATTCTATACTTTTTAATTTTTTCACCAAGTACATTATTCAAATTTACCACTCCCAACTATATATACTTATTATCTAACAGTTAATGATAAAAGTCTATATATTAAATTAAAGTAGTCTAATTATAAAAAAATTTATAAAAGCTATTGCATTAACTGTAAGTTAATGATATTGTTAACTAAGAGTTAACAGGAGGGGATAATATGAATTTCATATCAAAAGTTATTTTAGAAATAGGTGTAACTAAAAAGTATATATGTGAAAAGGCGGATATTAGTAGGACCTATTTATACTATATAGAAAATGACAAAAGGACGCCGTCAGTAAAAACTATGAAAAAACTGTCACTTATATTAAGGACTCCTGTACAAGAATTATTTTTTAAAGATGAGGAGGTAAAATAATGATTATAAATATATTATATTTCTACAAATAGTATAAGCACTATATAAAATAGACTAAGAAGAATATATAAAATAAAAATTTATTAAAATGGAGAGTGATAGTGTGGCAATATCAATTATTTACAATATTGATGAAATAGAAAGCATTTTAAAACCAAAAGGCATAACAAAAACTAGTTTGTATAGGGCAATTGCATTAGGTAAGCTTAAAGCTATAAAAATAGGAAAACGATACTTGGTATCTGAATTAGCATTAAATCGTTTTTTAGAAGGTAAATTTGACATATGAACAGTTGCTGAGCAAAGGAAGGAGTAGGTTTATGTCAGGAGTCAAGTGGATAAAGATAACTACTAATATGTTTGAAGATGAAAAAATTAAGCTTATAGATGCTATGCCTGAAAGAGATACTATTCATTACGTATGGATAAGGTTGCTTGTACAAGCAGGTAAAACAAATGCTAATGGGTTGATTTTTTTAACTCAGAACATTCCATACAGTGAAGAAATGTTATCAACTATTTTTAACAGACCTATTAATTCAATTAGATTAGCATTAAGAACATTAGAAGGTTTTGGAATGCTCACAATAGAGTCTGATGTTTTGGATATTGTAAATTGGAGCAAGCATCAAAATATTGAAGGACTAGATAAAATACGAGAACAAAATAATGCCAGGCAGTCTAGATTTAGAAATAAAAAGAAAGTATTTCAACTAAATCAAGGTAACGTTACTGATAACGTTATAGTAACGTTAGATAACGCAACAGAACAAGAACTAGATAAAGAACTAGATAAAGAACCATATACAACAACTGTTGTTAGAATGAATGAAATAGAAGAACTTAAACGCTTATTAAAAGACATAAACTTAACAGATGAACAAGCAAAGGATATTTATTTTAATGCAAATGGGAATTTGAAGCACATAATGGATATTTATAGTTTTTCAAAAACACAGAGGATAAAAAATATGGTTGCATGGTTAAAAGAAATGGTTAAAAAAGGAGTATATAAAGAACCTAAGTATAATGAACCTAAACACACATTTAATGATTATGAACAAAGAACCTATGATTTTGATGACTTAGAGAAAAAATTACTGGGTTGGAATAACTAAGTGGGGGGATGGATTTGATTAGAAATGATTTGTATATAGAGCACTTAAAGGAAATTAGTTTAATTGCAGGTAACCTTGATAATGTATTAGACAAAATTATGTGTTTAGATTGCGAAACTATGGAAGAAAGTGAAATTAGGCATGCAATTTATAAAGCATCTGAAAAATTAAATGATGCAAAAAGGATTATAATTTATTTTTCAAAACCTACTAAGGATGGATACTTAAGAGAAAACTCAAGTGGAAAATTCGAAATAAAATATAAAGATGGTACGACTTCATACCCTTTAAGCTGTGGAAGTTCTCTTGAAATTTATTTAAAAAATGATAGACCGGATGTAGAACGTGAAGAAGGTTGGTATTCAGGAAGAGTAGAGTATAGTGATGAATATTATTTTTATGGTCCAGGTAATCCCAAGATTTATAGTGGAATGATAGCAAGACAAAGAGTAGGTGAGTAAAAGTGAAAAGAAAAATAATAATATTGAATGATATAATTAAATAAAAAATAGTAAATGGGCGAGTTAATCTATGAATAGGGCAATATTCAATAATAAACTAACCAGTAGATCTTTTAAGACTACTGGTTAGTTTATTGATACCTAAAATTAAACTTTAGCTGCGCACGTGTCTGAAGGGTGTAGAATACCATCGAATTACTAATATTGTTTAAATGGTATATATGATCAATATGCAGATACTACCCCTATAAGTTTATCCTAACCAGGTTAGGAATCTTTATTTACCAACGGTCACAAAAATACTAAAGTCATTCATTAACTCTATTTAACAAATTTATTTGTAGTATCAACACCTATTATTTTATCTTGGTAAATATAAGTAATGCAATAGAAAACTCAATAGCACTTAGGCTAGTCGTACCAAGGTTTTAAGGTAAGGGTCCAATAGAAATCTCAATAACTTTTAATATATGCGAATTTCATGCTAAATAAAAGTAATACAATAGAGATCTCAATAGAGATTTTTAGTGAATAGGCTATACATAAAATGTTTACTATGTAATTTCAAGTTAATTAAAGGCGTTTTTATGAGAATATAATTCTATATAAGGGTTGATGTAATCAAAGGAGCTGATCAAGTGTTAGAAATCTTCAAGGAGAAATTTAGTGTAATAGTAAAATAAAAAGAGGTATACACAATAATGTGTATAGCTGCTATGGGATTTATGGTATGTGTTTAGGGAAAATGTTTAGGATATTGCTTAAGAGCTGTCTGCCGGTTTGTTGCTTTTAAAAACAGATTTAAAGGAAAAATATAGCAAAGTAATCTAAGGTAAGCGTAGTAAGAAGAGAAAAGGCAGGATAAGGGCGGTGAACGCCAAGTCACAAATTACAGGCAAAGCCTGTAATACCAATGATTTGATTAGTGGTGAAAACACATTTTTTTCAGTCGGTAAGTGGTGAACTTATTCATTATTTATGCTTGGAATACTTTAATACCAACGTTTATAGGTGGTGAATTTTAAAAAAAAGGAGTGTTTTGTATGCCAATTACATTTAAAAGATATAGCTTATGTTTAGATGATAAAACTTACAATTCAATAAAACAAATTTCAGAATCTACAGGTAATAGTATAGCTGAGGTTTCAAGAGAACTTATAAAAAAGGGATTAGCAAAAGAATATGTTGGTGATAGTGAAGATATGATGACTTCAATAGTAAGGAAACAAATGGAGGTCGTATTAAAGCCAAACATTGAGCGATTAGCGAGGATTGCTAGTAAATCTGGACATATGAGTGCAACAGCAGCATTTTTAAACGTTCAGGCTTTAATGGACCTTATTCCAATAGAACGGAGAAAAGATGTAAGGACAATGTATGAGAAAGCTAGATGTAAAGCTGTATCATATATGAGAACAAAAGCAGCGGATTTTGAGAATGATATTTAAAAGTGAAAAGGTACTTAAAAACAATGTAAATGTAGCACACTAATAATTGAATTAAATTAAAAACACATCAAAGCACTAATAAGACTACATTCCTTCAAATTATTTTAAAGGAATGTAGTCTTATTAGTTAATTACTTAATAGGTTGGTTGTCTTAGATATTTGATTTCCTCAATAGTTAGTCCCCTGTATTTACCGCAGTGTCTTACCACATCCCAATCAGTTTTAAAAAATGGAGATTCTATTTCTAGGCCACCTAAAGGTACCCAACGTTTTGTAACTTTGAATACACCTGGCAAGGCCCCATGACGCCGAAGAATAGGTAAAGCTTCTCGTATATCATTTCCGTATATTGGACCTGGATTCTTCATAAAAAAATCAAAAACTTCAGTTTGCTTTTCCGTAAGATTATCTCTAAATTTTTTTAATCGATACATACCAGTATTATCGTTGTTAACGGTGTCCTTTAAAATGGTATTCTTTACTTTAATATTATTAAGAAAAGTTTCCAAATTTTGAAGATCTTCAAGTGATACATTCTCTAGTTCAATAACACATTTTTTAATAAGCATAATATGTTCTCCTTATGAATTAATATATATTGATTTGCATATTATTTTAAATAAATGTAGAGATTAATGTTTATATATTGTTTATTATCTTAATCCCCAAATTCCATTTCCTATGCCACTTACATTGTGAAAACGGTCATCATTGCCTAAGAATCGCTAGAGTTTTGTTCCAAGAGTCTTCTTACTGTTGCATTCCAATCCGGATTTTCTGTAAAATTCATAATATTTCTATTTGAGATTTCATCATAAATTTTATCTAAAGACCCAGTGCATCCTAATGCTATTAGAGCATCAGATACCTCTTCTATACATCTTCTTGGTTGCGTCATTTTATCCCTCTCCACATAACCTTGTTTTAATGTTAATATTATCATATAATATTCTACAATACTTTGAAATTTTAATAATATATAAATTATGTGCATTTCCTTCACTTTTAACACCAATTCATACCTTTCATACATATTACTTCAATACCATATTAGTCAGTTGTCAAATAATATTATTCGTGTTATCACTTTCAATAGTTACTGCGTAGTAAAAACTGCAAGACAGGTATTGCACAAAACTATGCTTATACACTCTGTTTAAGTACAGGGTGTTTTTATTTTAAAGGTTTTTAACACTTTTGATAGAATTAAAAGTAATGAGGTGAAAATATAGATAAACAAGGATTTAATAAATCACATGTGCTGGAACCAATAAAACATACTAATTGTACACTAAATCTATTATTAAAGTGATTGAATATAAAAGTAATAGAGATATACTAGCACTAAATTGACTAAAAATCAATATGATTTAAGTGAGTTTAAAATTGATAGTAATAACTTAAAAGGAGAGAACAAGAAGGATACAAAGAGTATAAAAGCATGGATTTAATAAATATAGAACTTATAAAACATATGGAAAATAATAAAATATAAAACCATCAAATTTTGAACTAGAAAAAACATTGCAGGAGGATTAATAATGATAGATGATATTATAAAAGCAAATGAAGAAGTAGGTATTAATGATAAAGAAATAATTTTTTTAAAGGAACACTTTCCAGGTTGTTTTAAAAAAGATGGAAGCTTTGATATAGAAAATTTAGCTAATATGCTAAAAGATAAAGTAGAGGTTACAAGAGAAGGATATGAGCTAAATTTCTTAGGGAAAAGTTATGCTAAATTATTGGCTTCAGTAGATACAACTACAGTAATTAAGCCGGATTTAGAGCATAACGAGAAAGAAGAAAATAGGGATAGTAACAATGTTTATATTAGTGGTGACAATTTAGATGGGTTAAAACATCTATTAAAGTCATATTCAGAAAAAGTTAAATGTATATATATAGATCCTCCATATAATACAGGAACTGATGGATTTGTTTACAATGATAATTTTAAATTTACAGTTAATGACTTAGTTGAACGATTAAGTATAGATGAAACACAGGCAGAAAAAACAATTGATATGGCAACTAAAGGGGCGTCTTCTCATTCAGCGTGGCTTACATTTATGTATCCTAGATTAGTTTTAGCAAGAAATTTACTTGAAGATGATGGTGTTATTTTTATATCTATAGATGACAATGAACAAGCAAATTTAAAAGTGTTGTGTGATGACATATTTGGCGAAGAAAATTTTGTAACGTCATTGGCATGGCAATCAAGAACATCTATTCAGAATGATACAGATATAAGTGTAAATCATGAATATGTTCTGTTATATGCAAAAAAAAGACGACAAGAAAATAGAAGGCTAAAGCCTAATAATATCAACATATGGTATAAGTTGAATAATTTTGCATGCTTGCCATTGCAATTAGATAAAGGTAAATTTTCTAATCCAGATAACGATCTAAGAGGATTATGGAAGGCGGATCCTTTTGATGCACCAGAGGTAAGGGTTAATTTAACATATCCTATAAAAAACCCTAATACTGGTGTGGAATATTACCCACCAGAAGGCAGACATTGGTCTACAGAGGAGAATAATTACAACAAGTTATATAAGGATAATAGGATAGTTTTTGGTCAAACTGGGAATTCAAAACCTCAACTAAAAGTTTTCTATGAAGAGAAGAAAAAATTTGGTTCTGTTGATAATACTTGGTTTACAGGCGAATATTCAGGAACGGCAACTAACGCAACAAAAGAGCAACAAAAATTATTTAACGGTAAATCTTATTTTGATACACCAAAGCCTACTAAATTAATAAAACGATTAATTAATTTAGCTGTTCAACAGGATAAGGATGCTATTATTGTAGATTTCTTTTCAGGTTCAGCATCAACAGCTCATTCTATAATGGAACTAAACGCTAATGATGATGGTAAACGAAAGTATATTTTAATACAAATACCGGATAATCTAGATAAAAGGATGGAAAACGCTACAGCAAACTACAGAAAAAAAATACAGACAACAATTGATTTTCTAGATTCAGTAGGAAGAAAATATACATTAGATCAAATAGGGATAGAGCGTATAATTAGAGCTGCTAAGAGTATAAAGGATAACACAGAGGTAAAGATAGATTATGGATTTAAGCACTATGAACTGTGTGAGCCAAATGAAAATACTTTAGATAAATTAGAAAAATTTGATAGGGATGCAGCCTTAGATGATCAAAGTATATTAGATACTTTTGGTACAGCTACAGTATTAGCAACATGGCTAGTCAAAGACGGTTATGGATTTAATGCAAATACTAAGGAAGTTGATTTAGGTGGATATATAGCATACTTATGTGGAAAGCATTTATATATGATCAAAACTGGAATATCTAACGATAATATTAAAGCTCTTTTAGAAAAATATCAAGTTGATGGAGGATTTAATCCAGAGAATATAGTTTTATTTGGATACAGTTTCTTTGGATGGACACAAATTGAAATGATAAAAAATAATGTGAGATTACTTAATGATGGCGAAAAAAACCTAAAAGTTAATGTAATTACACGTTATTAACAGGGGGGATGGATAATGGATATTATATTAAAGAGTAACTTACCCCATCAACAAAAAGCCATTGACTTATTAAACGGTGTATTTAAAGATATAACCGTTTATAAGTCTAATTTATCATTTATGAACCCTACGTTTGATATTAATAATAAAAAGTTGAAAATCAATATTAAAGAAGTTCAAAAAGAAGTTCATCCAAGTTTTAGAGGAAGTGATGAAATAGATTCTTATTTGAATTTAGATATAAAGATGGAAACAGGAACAGGCAAAACATATGTTTATACTGAAGCTATGTTTGAACTTCATAAAAAGTACGGGTTTAATAAATTTATAATAGTAGTACCCACTTTAGCTATAAAGGCTGGCACGGAAAAGTTTATAACATCACCATATGTTAAGAGTCATTTTAAGGACAATTGTGGTTATAATTGTGAAATAGATCTTCACATATTAGAGGCTAGAAAGACAAAGAAAGGAAAGAAATATTTTCCTTCAGCAGTGCGTGAATTTGTAAATTCGTCTAATCAGGTTACTAATAAGATACATGTATTACTTACTAATATGCACCTATTACAGGATAAAAAAAATAGTATGCTTGTTCGTGATGATTATGACTCTGCTGTAGAGGGTTTTTATAAACCAAGTGATGCTATAAAAGCTACAAAACCCATTGTGATAATAGATGAACCACATAGATTTACTAAGACACAAAAGGCATTTGATTTTATAGAAAAACAAATTTGTCCTCAGATGATAATACGTTTTGGAGCCACATTCCCAGATAAGGAAATAAAGGAGGGTAAGAAGAAAAAATTAATAAAGGATTACCATAATTTATTATATAATTTATGTGCATGTGATGCTTTTAATCAGAATTTAATTAAAGGGATAAGTAAAGAACATTTTGAGCCTATATCTAAAAAAAATGATAAAGTTAAAATTACTTCATTAGCTAATAAATCTTCTGTTAATTTTCAATACATTAAGGAAGGTGAAAAGACAGTAGTATATACCCTTGAAAAAAATGATCCATTATCTATTGTTACAGCGGACTTGGAAGGGATTTTAATTACAGGTATAGGTAAAGATTTTATAGAACTATCAAATGGTCAAATTAAATATAAAGGAGAAGAGTTTAGTACTGATATATACTCTTCATCATATCAAGAACAAATGCTAAAGCTGTCAATAGATCGTCACTTTGAAACCGAAAAAGAGAATTTTAATAGAAGATTCAAGATTAAAACTCTAGCACTATTTTTTATAGATGATATTCATTCATATAGAAAAGATGATAAGAGTAAAAAGGAGACATACTTAAAGAATACATTTGAAAGGTTATTACTACAAAAATTAGATAAAGAGCTAGATGAGATAACAGAATATGATAGTGAGGAATATAAAGAGTATCTTTTAGCATCAAAAGCAGACATAAATGCAACTCATGCAGGTTACTTTGCACAGGATAATAGTAATTCAGATGAAGCTATAGCAGAAGAAATTAATGAAATACTATTTGAAAAAGAAAAACTATTAACCATAAAAAATGAAGATGGCAGCTTTAATACTAGAAGATTTCTTTTCTCAAAATGGACCTTAAAAGAAGGATGGGATAATCCAAATGTATTTACAATAGCAAAGTTACGTTCGAGTGGTAGCGAAAATAGTAAACTTCAAGAAGTAGGTAGAGGATTAAGACTTCCAGTAGATGAAAATGGTAATAGAATATCCAATGAAGAGTTTTTCCTGAATTATATTGTCGACTTTACGGAAAGAGAATTTGCAGAGAAACTTGTAAGTCAGATAAATAATGAATTACCACAAATAATAAATCTTTCAGAAGAGGATATTGAAAGGGTTGCAAGAAAACTAGGGAAAGATTTAGATGAATTATTTATAGAATTATTGATAAAAAAATATATAGATAGAAACAGAAATGTTAATTTTGAAAATATAGAAGCATTTTATAATGATTACCCAGATTTTGCAGGTGGATTGCAAAAAGGAAAAGTTAAGGATAAAAATAAAAATAACCCAAGGCCGGTGAATATAAGAAAGAACAGGTACGAGGAGATAAAAGAACTGTGGGAAATACTAAATCAAAAATACCTTATCCAGTATGAGGAGCTTAGTGATGATTTAATTGTTAAGGCTATATTAAATATTATGGAACTAGGAACTTTAGATGATGTAATACTAACAAGTAAAAGACAAAAAGTGTATGGAACAGATGAAGGTATGATAATAGATGAAAGCTCAGGGATTTATTACACAATAGAAAAGACTATGCCTTATAATGAGTTTTTAATAAAAATAAGTAACAGAACAAATATACCTATAACATTGATTCATAAAGCAATACTTGAGTATTCAAAGAGTCATGAAATACAAGACAGACACATAAATGAATATTCAGCAACTAATATAATTAAAGGGTTTGATGAATGGAAATCAAACAACTTACAAGGTAGATTTAATTATAGAAAAACAGGATTACCAATACATCCAACAGCACTTACGAATAAGGATGGTACAGCAAAAAAGGTTATTAAACAAGGAAGAATTGGAACAAAAATGGTAGCTGGTGAAGCTTTTGATAAATACTTATATGATGTTGTTGCTTATGATTCACCATTAGAGCATGATAATATTCAAGCAGAGATAGACGAGGTAGTTGTTTTTGGTAAGATACCAAGAAATAGTATAAGAATACCAACCATTAACGGAGGTACCTATAGCCCTGACTTTATGTATGTTGTTAAGAAGAAAGATGGTACAAAGGAGATTAATATAGTAGTTGAAACAAAAGATGTTGAGAATAAAAATTCCTTAAGGGGTATTGAAGGTGATAAAATTCAATGTGCAGTGGTTTTCTTTAATCAACTTAAGATAGATGGCTACGATGTGAAGTTTAGAACTCAACTAAGTAATAAAAAAATAAAGACTATTGTTAATGAGATATTAGCCTAATAATACTCATATAAAAGATACATTTTTAAAAGGAGCAGTAATATGAGCTACTAAAACAAACTAGTTAATTTTATTGTGTCCCTTTTTTGACCCTTATAGATTGTATTTTATAGGTATTATTTAAACTTTATTAAAAAGTAAAATGACTATATGTAAGGGATTGGAGGATTTTTAAAATCAATTAAGCCTAGTTGTTATGAACCAGTTGGTCATAGGTTCGACTCCTGTACGACGCACCATATAAACCCAGTAATTGCAATGGTTACTGGGTTATATTTTTTGAAAGCTGTACAAAAAAGAAATATACAGCTACATATTTACACATGAATAGGGAAGGCCTAGAATCTCTCCAAGTGAGGATTACTACAACTGGAAACCTTCTACTCCTGTCATTATTTTGGCTCAAACAGGGACTTGTAAAAAAATATTTTTAAGAATGACTATAGAGACCGGTTGCAAGTCGTATTATGATGCTTTATAAAAACCAATTTTAATAAAATTATGCAGGTTATTTGAAATATATGAAGAATTATGTAATTGTACAAGTTTTTTATAAGTATATTGAAGTAATAAGAAAAGTAATAAAAATACAAATATTTAGTAAAGGGTAGGTGGATTTTTATGAATATAGTTAATGAATTAAATACATGTTTACAAGGTGCTGAATTCTATAGAAGTGATTTGCATATTCATTCATATGGGGAAGTAGGTTCCTATGATGTAATAGATGAAGATATGATTCCTTCAAAAATAATTGATATTGCATTAAAAGAAAATCTAAGAATTATTAGCATAACTGATCATAATTCAATAGGAAATGTTGATTGTGCAGTAAAGTATGGCAAAGATAAGGGTGTTCTAGTAATACCAGGAGTTGAGTTATCTACTCCACAAGGGCATTTATTAATATATTGCCCAGACTTTAATTCTTTAAATAAATTTATTAGTTTAATAAGTATTTCAGAAGATAAAAAAATATGTAATACATCATTTTTTGAATGTTTAGATAAGGCAAAAACTTTAAATGGCTTTGGAATAGCAGCACATATTGATACGAATGGTGGCTTTGAAATTGCTATAGAAGGTTATACCCCACATAAAGAGCAAATAGTAAAGCATGATACGCTACTAGGTTTAGAAATATCGTCTATCGACAATCATGATTGGTATACATTAGAAGATGTGAATAATGATAGAAAGTTGTTTTTTAAAAATAGGATTACAAAACTTCAAGAAGAGAATGATTATAATATTGCTAAGGTTATGTCTTCAGATTCTCATACAATTAAATCACTTGGTAAAAATATACTTGGTAACAAAAAATTAACAAGAATAAAAATGAATGAATTATCATTTGATTCTTTAAGGATAGCATTGAAGGATTGCGGAGCAAGAGTAAGAATTGAGGAATCGATACCTGAAACTTTTCCACACTTCTTAGGAATGAAGCTTAATGGAGGACTTCTTGATGAACAAATAGTAAGGTTTAGTAAAAATTTTACTTGTATTATCGGAGGTAGAGGAACAGGGAAATCTACAATGTTAGAGTCATTGAGAGCTGTTTCCGGAAATAATGTTAAAACAGATATAGTAAATTCGGAAATATGGGCTGACAATATAGCTTTGGCATTTAAAGATGAAACAAATAGTATTCATAATTTATGTAAAGCTACTAATAATGATGTTGTTAATGTTGATGATAATATAGAGGGAATTAAGCAAATTCCAATTGAAAGTTATGGACAAGGTGAAACAGCGGAAACAATACAACATTGTGATAAAAATCCACAAATTTTGCTTTCATTTATGGATAATTTATTAGACTTAGATGAGCTTAAATTAGAAGAAAAAGCCATTATAGAAAATTTAAAAGAAAATAAAAAAGAAATAAAAATACTAATTAAAGAGGTTGAAAATAAAGAGGAGATTAAAAATTTAAAAATCATTAATGATTTAAAGATTAAAACCTTGGAGGACCAAAAGGTAGGAGAAGTTGTAAAACTACAATCTAATTTAGCTGTGGCGATAGATTTTAGGAAAAGTATTAACGAAAATTTAAATAAGCTAGTAAAAGAATATAGATCTATATTGTCTAATAAGAATTGTATATCTTCAATATTAGATACAGATTTAAATAATTTAATAATAGGTAAAGAAGAGTTTGATAATGTAAAATTAGTATTAAATGAATTCGCTACAAAGGTTGATAATATATCTAGTAAGCTGCAAAGTGAGTTAGACCAAACTATTAGTCAATTATTAACGTACACAAAAACATGGCAGGCAAAAGAAAAGGAGATACAGGATAAAATTGAAATTCAAAGAATCGAGTTGTTGAAGAGCAATATTAAATTGGATTTAGTTTTTATAAATAAGATAACAATAGATAGTGTGAAGTATTCAAATACATTAAAAATAATAGCATTAAAAGAAATTCATTTAAATAAATTACTTGAGGAAAGAAATGAAATGGTTGATGAAAGAAAAGAAATACGAAATGATATTTATAAAATTAGAAGTGAATTTTCTAAAATATTAACTAAAAATTTAAAAGAAACTATTAAAGAATTTTTTGTTACGGTTAAGTTCAAAAAAGGATTATTATCATTAAAACTGCAAGAATTTTTAAAAGAAACAATGGGATGGAGAACAACAAGTGTAACGAAGGCAACAATAATAACAAACAACATATCACTATTTGATTTGTTAGATATTATAGAAAAAAGGGATACTTCAAGATTAACTAATTTAAAGGATAGTGAAGGATTTCAAATTATTTCATATGTATTGGCAAATGATATAATAGATGAACTAGGTAAAGTTGAAACAAAATTAGATTTGGAAGATTTAATATTTGAAGATTTGCCATATATAATATTAACCAAAAAAGTTGGAGATGAGTATTTCAATAAAGAATTTTCAAAACTTTCATTGGGTCAACAACAATCAATTTTATTATCTATTCTTTTATTTTCTGATAGTAAGCAGCCATTAATAATTGATCAACCTGAGGATAATCTTGATAGCGAATTTATTTACAAAACATTAGTAAAGGCTCTAAGACGAATCAAAGAACACAGACAGGTTATAATTGTTACGCATAATGCTAATATTGCTGTATTAGGTGATGCAGATTTAATAATACCATTAGAAAGCATTGGTATAAAGTCAATTATTAAGGAAAGAGGAGCAATAGATAGTAAAAAAACTAAAGAAAGGGCATGTAGTATTTTAGAGGGAAGCGAAAAAGCATTTAATAAAAGAAAAGAAATATATGGTATATAGATTTTCAATACCTAATGGGAGTTCAGATTTGAAAAATATAAAGAGATAAATTGTATTTAAAATATATAAATGTAACTTAAAACGTTTATAATAAATGGTTACAATGAATGTATGAAGAAATAGAAAACATTTGATTCCTGAATGGCGTTCAAGTGGGTCTGCATTCTTCACTTATAAAAAAATGACACCACACTTAAATTGATAATTATGAAAATGACGGGAAGTGTGACGGGAATATACTAAAATATATTTAAAGTTCATTAAGAGTGAATAACATATATAATCTTTTAAATGTACATAAACAGGTGGTTTCAAGGGTTGAAATAAATTGATGCTAATTCACAAAAAATGATGTAATATGTCTACGAACCAGTTGGTCGCAGGTTCGACTCCTGTCCGACGCACCATTAAAAACCCAGTAACTGTAATGGTTACTGGGTTTTGTCGTACCTTAAATAGTTAACAAAATTGCATATGCTAATATTTTGATAACATCAGTATAAATTTATTAGTTTATATTGATGTAGGAATTATAGTTATATGTGTTGCGTTGACTTTAGCCATTGGACTATTCAACATTAGATTGTTGAGCTTTACAGCGGCATCTTCTTGCATGAAATAGATGAAGATACTTTGAAGAGGGATATAAACAATAGACAATAGATGAATTAACAGCAGTAATGGCCATGAATCAATTTGGATTTATTGTGTGTATATGTATTTCTGTGATATAATTCTTAGTATTGATGCATCATAAATGGTAGATGATTAGAGTACATGGAAATAGAGATATATTGTGATGAGAGCAGACAGGATCTGTTCTGTAACAAGGAGCAGATAAACGATACTAATAGGTACATTTGTATCGGAGGAATATGGATATATAAAAGTATAAGGAAAGAGCTAAAGGACAGGATCAAAGAATTAATGACGAAGCATAGTGTCTATGGTGAGATAAAATGGAATAATGTTTCTAATAATAAATATAGCTTTTATGAAGAACTTATAGATTTATTTTTTAGCTACAACAATGAAGTGAGGTTTAGGTGTGTAGTAGTAGATGCTGCGAAGGTTGATATGGAATTATTTAATGACAATGACCATGAACTAGGATTTTATAAGTTTTACTACCAACTTATATATCACTGGACAAGTACTAATAATAGCTATAGCATATATACGGATTATAAAGTAAACAAAATGAGTAACCGTATATTGGAACTTAGAGATATATTAAATAGGGTTAATAGGACCAATTTAGTTAAGTTAATACAAGCTATTGATTCAAAAGAATCGCTTCTGTTACAGCTTGAAGATGTAATTATGGGGGCAGTAGGGTATAAGTATAATCTAGGACAAAAGGGACAATCACCATCTAAATTAGGAATTGTAAAGCGAATTGAGGAATACTTGGGTTGTGAAATAGGCAACACTAGTAGAAATGAAAGCAAGTTCAATGTGTTCAATATAAACTTAAGTGTCAGGGGGCATAAATAAATGCGTCCAGAGTTAATTTCATATACAGACATAGAAGAGTATAGGCAGCACTTTATAGAAAATTATTGTGATGCGAGTAGTCTAACGCAGACTTTTAATGGAATAGAAGTATACTTCTATTCAGATATGTTTGATCATGCATTCTTTGAAAGTAGTGACAGACGTGGTAGCAAGGATGTGTTTTCTACAAAAAGAGCTGAGAGAATAGATTGGATAAAATCAGTATTGCAAGATGAGTATGCAGAGTTATATGAGGGATATGATAGCAAAAGCAAAACCTGTGATAATAGTAGAAGAGTAGCTATAATAACAGAAGATGATTATGTTGTCATTATAAGATTCACAAAAGGTATTAAGGCAAAGTTTGTTACTGCATATGTTGCCGACAGCGGGCATACCGCTACAAAAATAAGGACAAGTCCTAAATGGACCAAAAAAGAAAAATGACCACTGATTCGGGTTCAGTAGTCGAAACCTTTATATATCCCAAACTATAAGTAAAGGATTGTTTGAATAAAGTGTAACACAATGTAATGCCAAATGCAATACAGATTTATTGCTGTTTGGAGTACATTTAGTTGATATACCACAACTACTATGGCTATGCGTTAACATATATGCTATTGAAGTTGCGTCAAGGGTGTTACACTATTACTATATGCAATTATAAATAATTTTACACATTATAACTAATATTATTTAATTATAACCATTTATTTTGAAATTATACAGAGATAGTATGGTTAAAAGGATAAGAGGAGAACAATAAAGGTGTCTTTACTAGCGTAAAGAACCACTAACTCACCACTGAAGTAGCGAGTTAGTGGTTCAATTATCAATAGTACAAGAGTACAAGAGTAGGTTCGACTCCTGTCCGACGAACCATAACAAATGCAAGTACCTCATTTTTTTGAGGTACTTCTTATTTTTTTTGATTATTTCTTAAAATGAATAAGGTTATTTAGTGATAAGATTTTAATATTTCAATAAATTTATTTAAGTACTCAGATAGATATTTATTTTTGTGATATGCAACACTAAAATTTCTTTTGAATGTAACATCGTTTATTTTTACTATTTCTATTGTACCTTGGGAAAGTTCATCTTTAAGGAGCCTTTCTGAAATTACGGAAAGGCCATGTCCTGCTATAACTGCTTGTTTTATGGAATCTGAATTATTGCATACCCATTTTTCCTGTATAATAAGTTTAGCATTTTTCATATAATTTTCGAAAAGCTCTCTTGTGCCGCTGCCTTTTTCTCTTAGAATAAAAGGCTGGTTATTAAGTTCAGATAAATTTATGGAAGTTCTTTTTGCAAAAGGGTTAGTTCTATTACATATAAGTACAAGTCTATCTTTAATAACAGGTAAGCATATTATTTCTTTACTTTTTACTTCACCTTCAACAAGACCAATATCTAATGCGTTAGTCAAAATTTTTGATTCTATTATACTGGTATTATTAATGAGAATTTGAGTTTGTATAGCTGGATATTTAGTATTAAAGCAAGTTATTATATCACTCATAACGCAAGCACCCACTGTAATAGTTCCCCCAATTTTAAGTAGTGTATTAGAGCTATTTTTAAAATTTTCTTCCATTTCATTAAATAGAGATACAATATGTCTTGCATAACTTAAAAGCTGAGTCCCTTCACCTGTTATATATAATTTTTTAGAAAGCCGTTCAAAAATCTTAATCCCATAAAAATTTTCAAGTTGTGAAATAGCTTGGCTTACTGAGGGTTGAGAAATATAAAGGTTTTTAGCAGCTAAGCTCATGTTACAACGATCTGCGACTTCAATAAAAATTGTAAGATGACGAATTGTCATATTAATCACTCCAATGTATAGGTAAATACCTATGATTATAATAACATTATAATATTTTACAATAGTTTTTTCAAGTGATAAAATAAGCGGAGTTAGTGGTTGCAATAACAAATAATGTTAGGGGTGTAAATTGTGAATAAAGTTAGTGACTTAGAAATAAAAAGATTAAAGTCCATGGGTGTTTTAAAAAATAATGATGGAGTACATTTTTCAGCTAGAATTATAACTGAAAATGGTGTTTTAAGTTCAAGGCAGCTAAAAAATCTTAGTGAAGCTTCAGAAAAATTTGGAAACGGAAAAGTTTCAATTACTGTAAGGCTTACTATAGAAATACCTGGAATTAAATATGAAAACGTTGAAGGGTTAAGAAATTATATAGCTAAAGAAGGAATGATAACTGGGGGTACAGGGGCAAATGTTAGACCGATAGTTGCTTGTAAAGGAACTGTATGTACATTTGGACTTTTTGATACCCAAGCTATGGCGAAAGAGATTCATAGGGGTTTTTATGAAAAATACAATGATATAATACTTCCTCATAAATTTAAAATAGCAGTAGGGGGATGCCCTAATAATTGTGTTAAGCCTGATTTAAATGATTTTGGCATTGTAGGGCAATTGATACCTAAGTATAATATTAATAAATGTGTTAAGTGTAAAAAATGTTTAGTTGATAGTACATGTCCTATGGGAGCAGCTAAATTTATTGATGGAACTTTAATCATTGATAAAGAAATTTGTAATAATTGTGGAAGGTGTCTTGATAAATGCTATTTTGGTGCAATCAAAGAAGGTATGCAAGGCTACAAAATATATATTGGTGGTAGATGGGGAAAATCAACTCGTCATGGATCTCTTATTAATAAAGTTTTTACAAAAGAAGAGATTATGAGTGTTCTTTTTAAAACAATTCTATTTTTTAAAGAAAATGCTTTTAAAGGAGAACGTTTTGGAAGTACTATTGATAGAATGGGATTTGAATATGTTGAAGCAGAAATACTAAGTGATGACATTTTGCGAAGGAATGATGAAATATTAAGGGCACCCTTAAAGATTAAAGGAGAACAAGTATGATAATAAGGAAAAACTTATCTTTTTTCTTATGCATACTGGTTATATTGGGACTGATTGGTTGTACTAATAAAGAAGTGATTATAGATAAGGGTAAAAATCAAACAATTTCATTTACAGATGCAAGAGGGAATAAAGTAAACCTTAGTAGTAGCCCTAAAAGAGTAGTTTCACTATATGGGTCTTTTGCTGAAACTTGGCTACTGTCAGGTGGAGAACTTGTAGGAGTTACAAATGATGTGCTGGAAGAAAGAAAAATGGAATTAAAGAATAATGTAAAGGTTGTTGGGAATGTAAAGGAACCTAATATTGAAGAGATAATAGTCCTTGAACCTGACTTTGTAATATTATCTTCTGACATAGATGCAGATATTAAAGTAGCTGAGATTCTAAAAAAAGCTGGTATAAAATATGCTTTCTTTAAGGAAGATGCATTTGGTGATTATCTTAATATTTTAAAGATCTGTACCGAGATTACAGGGAGAAAAGATTTGTACCAAAAAAACGGATTAGCTATAAAAAGTAAAATAGATAAGGTAATATCTAAAGTTAACCTAGATAAAAAGCCAAGTGTACTTTTTATAAGAGCATTTTCTACTGGTGCTAAAGCAAAAGGTGATGATAATATTACTGGAGCCATGATTAAAGACTTAGGAGCAGATAATATAGCCATCCGTCACTCATCACTTTTAGAGGATTTAAGTATGGAGGAAATAATTAAAGAGGACCCTGAATATATTTTTATAACTACTATGGGCGATTCTAAAAAGGCTATAGAGCAGTTAAAAACTACAATTCAGTCAAACCCTGCCTGGAACAAACTTAAGGCTGTAAAAAATAATAGATATATAATATTACCAAAAGAAATGTTTCATTATAAACCCAATGCACTATGGGGAGATGCTTATGAATATCTTGCAAAAATTTTATATCCAGAAACATTTAGATAAAAATTCATTTAAATTTAAGACTATTACTATTTTAAGCTTAGTAGTTATTTTGATATTAGTATCACTACTAAGTATTTTTTATGGTTCTGTAGCGTTAAATATTAAAGACATATTTAATGTTTTCATAAATGGTGATAATATATCTAAAACGTATATTATTATTTTTTATGTACGCATACCAAGAATTATTGCAGCGGTGCTCGCTGGGGCTTCTCTCGCTGTATCGGGGGTTATATTACAAGCGGTGCTTAACAATGCTTTAGCGGCACCTAATATTATAGGTGTTAATTCGGGAGCGGGCCTTTCTAGTATGGTGCTTGTGGTATTCTTTCCACAGTATATTAATTATGTTCCAATAGCTGCATTTTTAGGCGCACTTTTTGCATCGCTCCTTATCTATTTTATAGCTTATAAAACAGGGGTATCCAGGGGGACTATTGTACTTGCAGGTATTGCAGTGGGTAGTTTTTTAAATGCGGGGATTCAGACAATCATCACCTTATATCCAGAGGCTTCTTTAGGTAATAATTCATTTATGGTGGGTGGTTTCTCAGGAATTACTATAAATAAAATTAAATTTGCTATAGGTTATATAATTATAGGGTTAATTTTAGCCTGTATTCTAAGTTATGATATGAATATTTTGGCTCTTGGAGATGAATTAGCTACTTCACTTGGCTTAAAAGTATCATTTTATAGATTCTTCCTTATTATAGTTGCTTCAATTCTTGCGGGTAGTGCTATTAGTTTTTCAGGCTTATTAGGTTTTGTAGGTCTTATTATACCTCATTTTGCAAGACTAATTATGGGCACTGATAACAGACTTGTTATTCCGGTATCAAGTATTATGGGAGGAATATTTGTTGTAACCTGTGATTTAATATCAAGAGTAATATTTGCTCCTTTTGAAATACCTGTTGGAATTATTATGTCTTTTATTGGGGGACCATTTTTTATATATCTTTTAATAAAACAAAAAAAGAGGTTAAGTATATGATTGAATTAATAGATGTTTCTAGTGGATATAATGGAGTGAAAAAATTACAAAATATTAATATGAAAATAAATAAGGGTACAATTACAAGTATAATTGGACCTAATGGTTGTGGTAAAACAACTTTGTTAAAGGTTACTTCAGGACTTATAGATCTTTATTCTGGTAAAATATTATTGAATGATACTCCAATAAACGGCATAAAGAAAAAAGAGTTTGCAAAGAGTGTATCAATTTTGCCACAAACAAGGAGTATTCCAAATATTATTGTTGATAGCCTTGTAGCCCATGGACGATTTCCTTACCTTGGATTTGCGCGTAAGCAATCAAAAGTAGATAGAGAAAAGGTAGAATACGCTATGGAACTTACAGGGGTTATAAAATTTAGAAATAAAAATTTACTAGAACTTTCTGGTGGAGAAAGACAAAAGGTATATATAGCTATGATTGTAGCTCAAGATACTGATGTTATTTTTCTTGATGAACCTACTACTTATCTAGATATTAATCAACAATTTCAAGTTATTGATCTTATAAAAAAACTAAATAAAAATGGTAAAACTATTGTTATGGTTCTTCATGATATCGTACAAGCCTTAACTTATTCACATAGAATTTGTGTCATGAATAAAGGTGAGGTAAAGAGCTACGGCACACCTAAGGAAATTTTGGACAAAAAAGTTATTAATGAAGTGTTTAGTGTTAATTGTAAAAGAGTACATATTCAAGAGTCTTGTTATAGTTATTATTTATCTCAAAGGTAAGGGATTCTTATTTTTTTTGAGCATCAAATTTGTTCGCTTTTTCCTCTGCAGCTGTATCATTAATATCACTAGTTATATTGGACAGGTTATACATAATAGCCATCTCAGTTTTTAAAACGCCACTATTGCTTTTATTAGCATCTAAATTATTAATACAATTTTTCGCTTTTCCAAACTTTTTTTTATCCATTATTCGTCTCCTTAAATGTGATAATTACACTACATATATCTAGTGCATTAAAAATAGTCTACCCAATCTATTATAAATTCATTACAAAGTATGAATTGTATGTTAATATAAATACATAAATAATTCAATTGTAAAAAAGTTCATAATATATTTACAAAATGTTAATCTTACATAAATAGGGGGGCATCATGGTATTTAAATTTTGGGATTTTAGAAAAAAAAGTAAAGGTAAAGATAACAAGAATTTAAAGACAATAAAAGTTGTTAAAAGTAAACGTTTAAAAGTGATATCTGATAACACAAAAAACGAAAACAACAATAAAAAAGGTCTGTCTATTAAAAGGAAGATACCACTTCTTATTGGAGTATTAATAATTGTAAGCATGGTTACAACTTCTATTTTTACGTATATAAAGGCATCAAGTATAATATTTAATCAAAGTAAATCTGAAATGATGTCAGTTAATAAAAGAGCAATAGAAACTATTTCTGTTATGATAGAAAAGAAACAAGCGCAGCTACAGGCTATAAGTAATTCTAAACGAATAATGGAAATTGTTGAATTAAAGGATAAAGCTGATGAAGATTCGGTTAAACAATATAATGAGGTAGTAAAAGAAAGTAATGAAAATTTTGCAGCATATCTTTCTAAAAATAATGATGTTGAAAGAATTTCTTTGGTTAATATAAATGGGGAAATAATATCGGACAGTGATAAGCCTTCTATAGGAAAAAATACTGCTAATAAAAGTTATCATTCTGCTAGCGCAAATGGTGGACTAGCTATAAGTGAAACTTTAAAATCTGATATAACAGGAAATGCAGTTATGGTATTTACAAGTCCTATAATTGATGATAATAATAAAACACTAGGGTATATAGCGGTACATGTATATGCAGAGAGTTTTTCAGCTTATTTGAAAGATGTAAGTGTATCAAATAGTAAATCAAGCTATGCGTATTTAGTTGATGATAAAGGTATAATGATATATCATAAAGATAAAAATAAAATAGGAAAAGAAGTTGAATATGCATCTATAAAAGCTGTCGTTAAAAATATTAAAAATGGAGAGAAATCTGAAGCAGGTTCCACTGAGTATAATTACGAGGGTTCTCAAAAGCTAGCATCTTATGGATTTGTTCCAATTACAAAGTGGACATTGGTAGTTAATGGAGATATTGATGAGATTAGACAACCAGTGAATTCAATGACACAAATAATCTTAATAATAGCTTCACTTGTAGGTTTGTTTTCAATATTAATTGGTCTTGTTGTATCAAATATTATAGTGAATCCATTGTTAAAAGTAACTTTGCTTGTGGACAAGACTTCTAAATTGGATTTAAGCGATGACAAGGATACTGATAATTTAATTAAAAGTAATGATGAGATTGGAACTATATTTAGAAGTATAGTTAATATGAGAAAAACATTAAAAGATGTTGTAAAAGATTTAATTGAAGCTTCGGAAAACATAAATAATAATGCTGATATCGTTGAAAATCTTACGGATATATTAAAAGTAAAGGCAGAGGAAAGTTCTTCTGAAACGGAAAGTTTATCTGCTGGAATGGAAGAGACAGCAGCTACAGCACAGGAGATTTCCGCTTCTTCAGGTGAAATGAAAAATATGGTTAATAATATAGTAGATAAAGCCTCAGAGGGCACTAATATAGCTCAGAGCATTGTTAAAAAAGCAATGGGGATTACTATGGGAACTGAGGGGTCGAAAAAGGATACTGACAAAGTTTATAATGATATAAAGAATCAGTTAGAAGTTGCAATAGAGGGATCAAAAGCGGTTGATGAAATACATGGTCTAGCAGCTTCAATACTTCATATAACTAGCCAAACGAATTTATTAGCACTAAACGCTGCTATAGAAGCTGCTAGGGCAGGAGAAGCAGGAAGAGGGTTTGCAGTTGTAGCAGATGAGGTTAGAAAGCTTGCAGAGCAATCGGGAGCTACAGCAGCTGATATTCAAAATGTAGTTAAAAATGTAAATGCTTCAGTAAAAAATCTATCTAAAAGCTCTGCTAAAATGTTAGATTTTATGGATGAAGAAGTTTCACTAAATTATGAAATAATTATGGGTACGGGAAAAGAATATATGGATGATGCAGAAAATTTTAATAAGTTTATGATGGAATTTGATGAGACGGCACAACATTTAAATATATCAATAAATGGAATAACAGTTGCAATAGAGCAAGTAACCGGTACTGTTAGTGAAGGTGCAGAAGGTGTATTTAGCATATCGGATAAAAGCATTGATATAGTAACAAAGATGGAAGAAATAAAAAATACTACTAGTGGTAATAAGGTTAGTGCTGAAAAATTAAAAAAAATAACATCAAAATTTAAAATTTAATAAAAAATAGGGCTGAAAGGTTATTTCAGTCCTATTTTTTCGCCCATGAATACAGAAGTTTCAAAACCTAATTGTGTTTGGGATAGCAAATCCTTATGAATATTTACAACATCTTTTTTAAAAAATAAGATTACTGTGGAACCACCAAATTTAAAATACCCCTTTTCAGCACCTTTTGTTATTTTAGTATTTGGACAATGACTCTGAATAATTGAGCCTACACAAGTAGCACCAACCTCTATATAAATAACATCGGAAAAGTTATCTGAATGAAATATACTCCATTCTCGTTTATTTTGGCAAAACAGCTTTTTTACGTTTTTTAAGGCTACTGGATTTACAGAATAATAATGGCCTTTAATTTTAGTTGTATCTCCACATATTCCATCATCAATAAAATGAAACCTATGATAATCAGTAGGGCATAATCTGAAAATTAAGCAGGTACCTCCATGATATGAACTATATATTTCATTATCTTTAAGAAGCTCTTTAAGTGAATAAGTAAACCCCTTTATTTGAACTATATTATTTAAGTCAATATCAGCGTATGCAGAAATTTTACCGTCACAGGGTGATATTAAAATATTTTTATCTTTAGGAATTATTCTAGCAGTTGTATTTAAGGATCTAGTAAAAAAGTCATTGAAGGATGAATACTGATCATGAGTCTTAGAATACATAGACATATCAATATCTAGAGTTTCAATAAAAGACTTAATTTTTTTAGAACTTATTTTAGTATCGCAATACTTACCATAAAATTTTGAGAAAAGCTTTTTCTTCAGCAGCAATTCAACTAGTCCTTTTCCTACAGGGGAGCAGTAAGTCCAATTTAAATATTTTTCACCGGCTACCTTTTCAATTTCATATTTGTTTTCAGTTCTGTTGTAATATTTAATCATCAAAATACCTCGTTTTACATTTTATTTTATAATTTTCCTGATTTTATTATAGAAATCATTAACCAAAAACCCATAAACGCTGCAGCTAGAAAACCCGTTATACCAATAATTGATATATTATATAATTTAGGACCTATATTTGAATTTAAAATTGTAGAAGAACCTATAATCATAGAAGAAATAATAAGGGCAAAGACTAAGCGATTAATGCCTTTATTTAACTCACTTATAGGGGTATTTAAATTTTTATGTTCTAATTGCAGTTTAGCTCTTCCGCTTATTAGACTATCAGATAATTCTATAATTTTTGAAGGTAGTCTAGATGAATCTTTTATAAATGAATACGAACGCATAAGTAGAGTGTTAAAATCCAAATGAGCCAGTAGTGAAAACTTATTATTAGCTTTTACGTAAGGAATAGCGATGTCTATTATTTTTATATCAGGGGAAATACGTGCTATTACGCCCTCTAAAATCACAAGTCCTCTTATTAGAAGCGTCAAATCGCGAGGTAAACGTAAATTGTTTTGCCTAGCTATATCAAAGATGTCGGAAATCAAAATTGAAATTTGAATATTATTTAAAGAAACTGAAAGGTAATTTACAAGAAGATAATCTAAATCTTCATAGAGTTTATTTCTATCTACATATCCCTTTTTTATTCCTATAGATAAAAGAGCTGAAATCATTTTATTTATATCATTAAAAGCAACAGCTGTTATCATATTGTTTAGTGTTGATTTTAAAGAAGTTGAAAGACTTCCCATGATTCCAAAGTCTATAAAACAAATTTTACCTTCATATACAAATATATTTCCAGGATGTGGATCGCCATGGAAAAAGCCATCTTCTAGCATTTGTTTTAAGTAAGATAACGCTAATTTCTTACCTAAATCATCAAGATCATATTTATCATGGTGTAGTCTTTTCATATCATCTATTTTAAATCCATTAACTTGTTCCATGGTTAAAACTTTAGTACTACACAGCTCATCGACTACATAAGGTACATATATAAATGCTACATCTTTGTTGAAATTTCTAAATGTATTTATATTTTTAACTTCATTATTAAAATCAAGTTCAAGTTCAGTGGTAAGTAATATTTCATGTAATGCTTCTTCTGGGTCAATTAGGGCGTCAGAAAATCTTGCCTTTGTAAGTCTTATTATGCGAACTAGTATAGAAATGTCGAGTTTCATCTTTTCTGCAATATCTGGTCTTTGTATTTTAACTACAACTTCTCTACCATCCTTTAAAATAGCTTTATGTACTTGGGAAATAGAGGCAGAGGCTAGTGGAGACTCATAAAACTTTTCAAAGCATTCAGTGGTTGATATGTTAAATTCATCAAAAAACATTTTATTTATAGTTTCAATGCTTTCTGGAGCGACGCTATCTTGAAGTTTTGATAGTTCAACTATATATTTGGGGGATAATAAATCTGGCCTTGTACTAAGTATTTGGCCGATTTTAATAAAAGTTGGCCCCAAATCTTCAAAGGCTTTCCTTAAATTTTCAGGAAGTTTATTTTGTTTTTTGAACTTAGAGTCTACAATATATCCAAAACCATAGGAGCCAAGAACTTTGATAATTTCTCTAAATCGATTGATAGAATTTAATTGCATTTTATACCTCGCTTAAATCATCACCACCTGTGATGAGATATCATTTGAAATCCTTCAATTAGTATTATACAATAGTTAATGTATTATAACTTTATTTATTTATAAATAATTTTATTTATCTTGTGAGTTATTGTTTTAAATAGCTATAGGTTGACATTACTATAAAAGTGTAATAAAATGTTTAAGTAGAATTGAATTTGCACCCGTAGCTCAGTTGGATAGAGCGTCCCCCTCCTAAGGGGAAGGCCGGAGGTTCGACTCCTCTCGTGTGCACCACAAACTAGTAAGGTAAAACTTTACTAGTTTTTTTATTTATGAATAAATAAATTGAATTTATAAGATTAAAGAAGTATAATAGTTATTATTAGATAATAATAATTTATAGAGCAGAGGGGTCTACATGGAAAAATATTTTATTAATGAAGCATTAAATGAAGCTAAAAGATCGTTATTATTAAATGAAGTACCTGTAGGTGCAGTTATAGTTAAGGACAATAAAATAATTGCGAGAGCTCACAACCTAAGGGAGACGCTTCAAGATGTTACCGCTCATGCAGAGGTTTTAGCTATAAGAAAAGCTTGTGAAGTAATAGGTGGTTGGAGATTAAATGGATGTGATATGTATGTAACCTTAGAACCCTGTCCCATGTGCGCAGGAGCAATATTACAATCTAGAATAAGAAAATTATATATAGGTGCTTTTGATCCTAGTGTTGGAGCTTGTGGTTCAGTTATAAATTTGATTCAAAATGATGCACTAAATCAATGGATAGAAATTAATTGGTTATACAACGAAGAATGTGGTAATTTACTTACTGATTTTTTTAAATATAAAAGATAATAAGGAGAAGAATATTATGGAGCAGAATATAAATAGAGAAATAATGGATAAAATTACAAAGGTATGTTTGTGTAAAGCTATACCAAAGGCTACAATAAAAAAAGCTATACAAAATGGGGCAAAAACTGTAGAAGATGTTCAAAAGGCTACGGGAGCAGGTTCGGGAGGATGCAAAGGCCGCAGATGTACTCCTAAGATTGAGGAGCTTCTAAAACAAGAATTAGAAAAGTAGTAATGGGTATTATACTTTAAATACATGGTTAAAAAACAAAAACGAAGCCTGAGGGCTTCGTTTTTGTTTTTAGAGAATTTTTTAGTCTAAAATAAAAGTACAAATTGGTGTAAAAAGTAAAATATAGCTGTTGACAACGATACCATAATGTATTAAAATGAACACAAATGAAGGTAAACGAAACAAATAAAATATAAACGAACATTAGCATTTGAAATATGATAAAAGGGGCTTAAAAATTATGTTTCCTGAGGAAAGAAAATCAAACATATTAAAATCTTTAAATAAACACGGGAAAGTAAAAGTATGCGATTTATCTAAGCGATATGATGTGTCGGAAGTTACAATTAGACGCGACCTTCAAGAATTGGAAGAGGATGAACTTATAAAAAGAGTACATGGAGGAGCGGTATTAAATGATAATACTAAATTTGAACCTACTTTTTTAGAAAAAATAGATAAGTTTTATGATGAAAAAGAAGCAATTGGAAAGTTTGGCGCATCAATGATAGTAGATGGAGATACAATTGCATTAGATGCAGGAACGACCACTCTTTGTATTGCTAGGCATATGACAGCTGTAAATATAACAGTTTTAACAAACTCTATCGATATAGCCTATGAACTTGCTAAGAAGAAGGACGTAGAGGTAATTGTTATTGGAGGAGCACTACGATGGGAAACTAGAGCCATGGTAGGACCGGTGGCAGATAATATGATTAAAAATTTCAAAGTAGATAAAGCGTTTATCGGAACAAATGCTGTATGTGTTATTAATGGATTAACTACACCTAATATTACAGAAGCTAATACAAAAAAGGAAATGATAAAAATTGCAAAGCAAACTATAGTAGTATGTGACCATACTAAATTTAATACGGTTTGTTTTGCTAAAATTACTGATTTAGATAGCATTGATATTATTATTACGGATAATAAATTAGATAATGAATTATTAGAGAACTTTGAAAAAGAAGATGTAGTAATTATGATGGCAAAATAAACGGAGGTGATTTAAGTGGTAATAACAGTGACGTTAAACCCTGCACTAGATAAAACAGTTGAGATAGATGAATTTATGATTGGTAACGTTAATAGAATTGTATCTACAAGATTTGATGCTGGAGGTAAGGGTATTAATGTATCCAAAGTTGTTAAGGAGTTAAAGCATAAAAGCATAGCTTTAGGTTTTCTAGGTGGAAGCAGTGGAAGTCTAATAAAAAATTACTTGGACCGTTTAGAGATTGCTAATGATTTTTTACCTTTTGAAGGTGAAACTAGGACTAATTTAAAAATAATTGATAAGGTTAACAATACGCACACAGATATAAATGAAAGTGGACCTACTTTAGATGAGCGATATGTTAACAGTATAAAAGAAAAAATAATGGAACATTGCACGTTAAAATCTTTAGTAGTTCTTTCAGGCAGTGTGCCAGGGGGTATTGGTAGCGGTATATATGGAGACATAATTAAGGCGGTAAAAATAAAAGGTGGTAAGGTTATATTAGATGCAGATGGTGAAATGCTAATGCAGGGCATTAAGGCCGGTCCCTATATGGTAAAACCCAATATTTTCGAACTTCAAAAGGCTTTTGGCATAACGATCCATAACGAAAATGAAGTTATAGAAACTGCTAAAAAGGTATTGGAATATGGAGTGAAATATGTAGTGATATCACAAGGATCAGAAGGATCATTATTCATTAGTCGAGATAAAGTTGCAAAAGTAAAGGGTATAAAAGTGGAAGTTAAAAGTACAGTAGGGGCAGGCGACTCTATGGTTGCGGCTCTGGCAGTAGCAGTGGAGTCCGGATATCCTTTTGAAGAAGCTATAAGGCTTGCCTGTGCAACAAGCACAGCCAATGTAATGACTGAAGGAACTCAAACAGGGAAGTTTGAAGACATAGAGAGGCTTAAAAAGCAAATAATTATAAAATATTTATAGAAAGGGTGATTATTAATGAATATTACTGAATTATTAAGTGTGAATACAATTAAACTTGAACTGACTAGTAAAACAAAAGAAGATGTAATTATAGAGATGGCAACAATGTTAGATGAGAATGGTAAATTGTTAGATAAAAATAAATATATAAAAGCTGTAACAGATAGAGAAAAAGAATTTTCAACAGGTATAGGTATGGGAATAGCAATTCCTCATGGAAAAAGTAGTGGGGTTAAAGAAGCAGCATTAGTATTTGGACGAAGCGAAGAAGGAATTGATTACCAGTCTATGGATGATGAGCTAGCTCATATATTCTTTTTAATAGCTGTACCAGAAGAATCAAGTAATGAGCATTTAAAAATATTAAGCCAGATATCTAGAAAGCTAATGCATAAAGAGCTAAGAGATAGCTTAATGAATGCTAATAGTCCTGAGGAAATAATTACTTTATTAGACCAATAGACATTACATGTTAACTATAGAAGATTTCTAAAAATAAAATTAAAAGGGGGAAGATTTATGAAATTTGTAGCAATAACTTCATGTCCAACGGGAATAGCTCATACTTATATGGCAGCTGAGGCTTTTGAAATGGCAGCAAAAGAAATGGGTGTAGAAATTAAAGTAGAGACGCAAGGTTCTGTAGGGGCAGAAAATCAATTGACAGAGAGTGATATAAAGGAAGCTAGAGTGGTAATAATTGCAGCGGATACCAATGTTTCAAAGGAACGTTTTGCAGGAAAGACAATAATTGAGGTTGGAGTAAAAGATGCAATTAAAGATGCAAAGGGCCTTATACAAAGAGCAATTGATATGAAAGTTGAAGTTAAAAACAGTTCCAAGCAAAGCAGTAACGTTGAAGAAGAGAAAAGGCCAGAGAAAAAAGGCATTTATAAACACCTTATGACCGGAGTTTCTTATATGATTCCTTTTGTAGCAGCTGGTGGTATTTTAATTGCACTTTCTTTTGCTTTTGGAATACATGCTTTTGAAGTAGATGGATCTATAGCCGCTGCATTAAAGAGCATTGGGGGCGCTGCTATGGGCCTTATGTATCCAATATTGGCAGGGTTTATAGCATTCTCTATAGCAGATAGACCTGGTCTTATACCAGGTATGATTGGTGGTATGCTTGCGGCAACGGTAGGTGCTGGCTTTTTAGGTGGAATGGCAGCAGGTTTTTTAGCTGGTTATACTGTACTTTTCTTAAAGAAAACAATAAAACTACCAAAATCATTACAAGGTTTAATGCCAGTTATAATATTACCAGTTTTATCTACATTAGTAGTTGGTCTTGTAATGGTATTTATTATAGGAAAACCTGTAACTGCTATAAATGTAGCAATGTCAGAGTGGTTAACTAATTTAAGCGGAGCAAACGCAGGACTACTCGGAATTATTATTGGTTTAATGATGGCATCTGATATGGGTGGACCATTTAATAAAGCTGCATATACATTTGGAGTTTCAACTTTGGTAGTGGGTCATACTTCTATGATTATGGCTGCGGTAATGGCAGCAGGAATGACCCCTCCATTAGGAATAGCGCTTGCAACAGTTATAGCAAAAAAGAAATTCTCGCCAGAAGAAAGAGAATCAGGAAAATCCGCTTGGGCATTAGGGTTTGCATTTATAACAGAGGGTGCAATACCATTTGCTGCTGCGGATCCACTTAAAATAATACCTTCAACAATGGCAGGTGCTGCAGTTGCAGGCGCATTATCTATGGTATTTAAATCAGCAATAGTAGCTCCACATGGTGGTATATTTATATTATTAATTCCTCATGCAGTTACTAATTTAGCTGGATATATAATTGCAATAGTAGCTGGTACAATAGTAACTGGTCTTATGGTTTCAGTATTAAAAAAAGATGTTACTGTTAAAGAGAAAGAGTATATTAACAATAATGTAGCAAAATATTAATGGTTTAAAAAAGTTTTACTCATAAAAAAGTAAAGCTTTTTAAAAATAGGTAACCCTAGTTTACTAGGGTTACCTATTTTTTATAATATAAAATATAATTTTTACTTTAAAAAATCAGAATATTGTTAATATTCTAACAAAATCGTTTACATAGGGGGTGAAAAGTTGTATTATATAACTTATATAATTGATATTATATTAACACTTGAATAATATAATAAAATAAAAGATATTTTTTCAATTTAATGTAAGGGGATGATTTTAATGGATGAGGAAAAATGTTGCTTAAAATGTGGAGAAATTGACATTAGATTAGAAAAGGTAAAAGAAATCACTGAAAAATTCAAAGAAATGAAAGGCGCTTTAATTCCGGCACTTCATGAAGTGCAAAAATTATTCGGTTATCTGCCAGAAGAAGCGTTACAAGTAGTATCAGAAGAGCTTAATATACCCATGTCAGAAATTTATGGAGTATCGACATTTTATTCACAATTCACATTAGAACCAAAAGGAGAGCATATAATTAAGGTATGTCTTGGTACTGCCTGCTATGTAAAGGGAGCACAGGATATTATAGAAAGATTATCTAGTGTTTTAGAAGTAGAGGTAGGTAAGACAACGAAGGATGGTAAGTTTACTTTAGAAGCTGCTAGATGTCTTGGTGCATGTGGACTCGCTCCAGTCCTTATGGTAGATGATAAAGTGTATGGAAGATTAATTCCTGCTGATGTAATAAGGATAATTGAAGAATACAAGTAAAAAAGTAAATTAGTAAACTTACTTATGGAGGGATGTCAATGAAGACGGTACAGGACCTTGAAGAGATAAGAAAAAATACTTTTAATAGAGTTAACCAAGGAACAAATAGAAAAAGCACAAGAATTGTTGTTGGTATGGCTACTTGTGGAATAGCGGCAGGAGCAGATGATGTTTATGATGCAATAGTAGATGAAATTGATAAACTTGGATTAGCTAATGTAATAGTAGCTAAGACGGGTTGTATAGGTGTGTGTAGATTAGAACCTATTGTAGAAATTATAAGACCTGGAGAAGAAAAAGTAACTTATGTTAAGATGTCTCCTTATAAAGCTAGAAGGGTTGTAGCTAGTCACGTATTAGTTGGAACGGTTAGAAATGAATATACAATGCATGTAATTCAGGGGAGAATTCTTAATGATTATATATTAGATAACGATTAAGAATTATTGTCTATCCCAAAGGAATAGAAAGGGGGAATTTTAATGGAGGTTTACCACTCTCAGGTACTTGTTTGTGGGGGAAAAGGATGTGTTTCTCCAGAAGCAGCAGACCTTTTTAGAAGTTTAAAGTCAGAAGTAAGGAAACATAAATTAAATCATGAAATTGAAGTATTAAAAACAGGTTGTTTAGGGCTTTGCGAATTGGGCCCTGTTGTAGTAGTTTATCCAGAGGGAGTTTTATATACCAAAGTAAAAACTGAGGATATAGCAGAACTTGTAGAATCACATTTTATTCAAAATAGGGTACTAGAGCGTCTTGAGTATAAAATCAAAGAGGGAGAAGGAAATGTAAGAAATCTTAATAAATTAGATTTTTTTAAAAAACAATTAAGAATAGCTCTTAGAAATTGTGGGATTATAGACCCGGAAAATATTGATGAATATATAGCCCTTGATGGGTACAAGGCTTTAGAAAAGGTACTTACATCTATGTCTCAATTAGAAGTAATTGAAATTGTTAAGAATTCGGGACTCAGAGGACGCGGTGGTGGAGGTTTTCCTACTGGGCTTAAATGGCAATTTGCAGCTAAGCAGGAAAGAGATGAAAAATATATAATTTGTAATGCAGATGAAGGAGATCCAGGTGCTTTTATGGATAGATCTGTTCTGGAAGGAGATCCTCATTCAGTGCTTGAAGCTATGACTATAGGCGGGTACGCTATAGGGTCAAGTAAAGGTTTTATATATGTTAGAGCAGAATATCCACTAGCCGTTGAAAGACTGGAAATAGCTATTAATCAGGCTAGAGAATATGGACTACTAGGAGAAAATATTTTAGGTGTAGGTTTTAATTTTGATATAGAAATAAGACTTGGAGCTGGTGCTTTTGTTTGTGGAGAAGAAACTGCTCTTATGCAGTCAATTGAAGGTAAAAGAGGTATGCCTATGCCTAAACCGCCATTCCCAGCTGTTAGTGGACTTTGGGGCAAGCCTACAATTATAAATAATGTTGAAACTTTTGCTAATATAGTTCCTATTATATTAAAGGGAGCTGAGTGGTTTAGCAGCATAGGTACAGAGAAAAGCAAGGGTACAAAGGTATTTGCATTAGGAGGAAAGATTACAAACACTGGCCTTATAGAAATTCCTATGGGAACAACACTTAGGGAGACTATTTTTAAAATAGGTGGCGGTATACCAAATGCAAAGGAGTTTAAAGCAGTTCAAACAGGAGGGCCTTCAGGGGGATGTATTCCGGAATCAGAACTTGATACTCCAATTGGATATGATAACTTAGTTGCTCTTGGCTCTATGATGGGATCTGGCGGCATGATAGTTTTAGATGAGGATAACTGTATGGTGGATGTAGCTAGATTTTTCCTTGATTTCACAAAGGACGAATCTTGTGGTAAATGTACTCCCTGCAGAATTGGAACTAAAAGATTACTTGAAATGCTTGAAAATATTACAAAGGGAAATGCGGATATGGAGGATATAGATAAACTTGAACAACTAGCCCTTGGAATAAAAAAGGTTGCATTATGTGGGCTTGGGCAAACGGCTCCTAATCCGGTGCTTTCAACTATACATCATTTTAGAGATGAATATATTGCTCATGTGCAAGATAAAAAATGTCCAGCTAAAGTTTGTAGAGCTCTAGTGCAATATGTGATTTTAGAGGACAAGTGCAAAGGTTGTGGGTTATGTACTCGTAATTGTAATGTCGGTGCTATTAGTGGCAAGTTACAAGAACTTCATGTAATTGACCAAGATATATGTGTTAAGTGTGGTATGTGCGTAACCATATGCAGATTTAAAGCTATTGTTAAAATATAATTTCGGGAGGTGAAAAAAATGGAAATGGTAAACTTGATTATAGATGGAATAAAAGTAGAAGTTACTAAAGGAACCACAGTACTTGAGGCATCAAAATTAGTTGGAGCTAAAATACCTACATTATGTTTTTTAAAAGATGTAAATGAGGTAGCTGATTGTAGAATGTGTGTGGTACAAGTAGGAAAAAAATTATTGGCATCTTGCACACTTCCAGCTGAGAATGGAATGGATATAAAAACTAACACCGCTGAAG
Organism: Clostridium sp.; assembly: GCF_050717635.1. Taxonomy (GTDB): domain Bacteria; phylum Bacillota; class Clostridia; order Clostridiales; family Clostridiaceae; genus Clostridium_AD. The sequence goes on along the minus strand of NZ_JBOITO010000001.1, from coordinate 7,237 downwards.
TGCGCGAAGCAAGAAAGATGGTAGTTGAGTTATTATTATCAAATCATAAAAGAGAATGTACAACTTGTATAAGAAATGAAAATTGTGATTTACAAACAGTAGCAAAGGAATTAAATATAAGAGATATAAGATATAGTGGGGAAAAAAGCGGTGGAATTTTGGATGATTCTTCATGTTCGGTAGTAAGGGATACTGAAAAGTGTATACTTTGTGGGAGATGTATTTCAACTTGTGGCAACATTCAAACTGTCCACGCAATAAACTTTTCGGGAAGAGGATTTGACACTAAGGTTACCACTAGTTATGAGAGGCCTTTAGGGGAATCACTATGCATAAATTGCGGTCAATGTATTTTAGCGTGCCCAGTAGGAGCCTTACATGAAAAAGAAAGTATAGTGCCTGTTTGGAAGGCAATAGAGAATCCCAATAAATATGTGGTAGTTCAAACAGCGCCAGCGGTAAGAGTAGCATTAGGCGAAGAATTTGGTATGCCGATCGGTAGTCGCGTTACAGGCAAAATGACTTCAGCTTTAAGGAGAATGGGTTTTGATAAAGTCTTTGATACTGACTTTGCGGCAGATCTTACTATTATGGAAGAGGGAACTGAGCTATTAACTAGATTAGATAATGGCAAAAATCTTCCACTAATGACATCCTGCTGTTCTGGATGGGTAAAATTCGTTGAACACAATTTTGCTGATTTAATTCCTAATTTATCAACTTGCAAATCACCTAGTGAGATGGAAGGTGCTTTAATTAAGAGTTATTTTGCAGAAAAGATTGGTGTTGACCCTAAGGATATTGTAGTTGTTTCAATTATGCCTTGTGTTGCTAAAAAGTTTGAAGGTGAACGTGAAGAATTATCTAATGATGGTATGCAGGATGTAGATTATGTTTTAACTACTAGGGAACTGGCTCAAATGATAAAAGAGGCAAATATAGATTTTGTTGATCTAAATGATGAAGAGTTTGATGATCCTTTTGGAGAATCTACTGGCGCTTCAGTAATCTTTGGTGCAACTGGAGGAGTTGCAGAAGCTGCGTTAAGAACAGTATTTGAACTCTTAGCTGGAAAAGCACTAGATCAAATAGAATTTTTAGCTGTTAGAGGCCTTACGGGTATTAAAGAAGCGACTATAGAATTACCAGATGGAAGAAATATAACTGCAGCTGTGGTTCATGGACTTTATAATGCTAGAAAATTGTTAGATTTAGTTAGAAGCGGTGAAAAACATTATGACTTTATTGAAGCTATGGCATGCCCTGGTGGATGTGTAAATGGTGGAGGTCAACCAATAGTTAATTCACAAATAAAAGAAAAAATTGATATTTCAGAGGAAAGAGCAAAAGCTATATATGATGAAGATAAATCTTTACCTTTTAGAAAATCGCATAAAAATTCACATATAATCAAAATATATGAAGAGTTTTTAGGAGAACCTAATGGTCATTTAAGTCATAAGTTATTGCATACTGAGTATAAAGAAAGAAATAAATTTTAAATATTTATCTTTACTTTTTCACCATAGTAAGCCACAATAATTATAAAGAATCAAGTTTAACTTATAAACTTGATTCTTTTATTTGTAGCTTAATAAAAAATGTAATACAAAAGGAGAGGTTACGTATGAATCCAATAGCTTTTAATATATTTGGATTATCCGTTGCATGGTATGGTATTTTTATTGCAACAGGAATGATGGTTGGGATTTTACTCGCCCAATTTACTGCTAAATTAAAAAATGTTAATTATGATGAACTTTTAAATATTACACTAATATCTTTTCCTATAGCTATTATTGGGGCTAGAGCATATTATGTAGCATTTGAATTTAATCAATATAAGGATGATTTAATACAAGTATTCAATATCCGTCAAGGTGGTCTTGCTATACATGGTGGAGTTATATTTGGTATGATAGCAGCATTACTTTATACAAGGTATAAAAAAGAGAGTCTTTTAAAATTTGCCGATGTGGCAGCACCATCTATAATTATAGGTCAGGCTATAGGGAGATGGGGAAATTTCTTTAATAGTGAGGCACATGGTGGAATGGTTACGCAGGGGTTTATAAGTAAATTCCCAGACTTTATACAAAAGGGAATGCTAATAGACGGAGTGTATTATCATCCAACATTTCTTTATGAATCGATATGGAATGTGATAATATGTTTAGTGCTGATTTATTTATTAACAAAAACATTTAAAAGAGGAACTGTGTTTTTTACTTATATAGGCCTATATTCCATAGGAAGGTTCTTTATAGAGGGACTCAGAACTGACAGTTTAATGTTTGCAGGTTTAAGGGTAGCGCAATTAATAAGTTTAGCAGGAGTAGCATTATGGATTATATTTCTTGTGATAAATTATAAGAAAAAAGATTTACGGTACTAATTTATTATTTAAATTTACAAAAACATTTATAAAATAACAGTTGAAATTACTACTTATTAATAGTATAATTGTTTTTGTTGCACTACTTGAGTGTGCGCAAACATTAGAATGATTTATGGAGAGATGTCCGAGTGGCTTAAGGAGCACGCCTGGAAAGCGTGTGTAGGGGAAACTCTACCGAGGGTTCGAATCCCTCTCTTTCCGCCAGTTTATATTTCCGTACTAGCTGGGGAGTTAGCGGTGCCCTGTAACTTGCAACCCGCTACAGCAGGGGTGAATTCCTCACCTAGGTTATAAGCTGTGTGGTCTGACCTATATAAGTGGCGTTGATAATTGGGCTCCACGCAATGGAAATTCATGAACCCCGTCAGATCCGGAAGGAAGCAGCGGTAAGTGAAATCTTCCGTGTGCCGTGGATCAACCTGGTTTGAGTTAACTGTATAGGTAACGCATATAGTTTATTTATCGAAGTGAGGTGTACGGTCTACAAAAGAATTATAAGATGCCTAATAGGCATCTTTTTTTATACTAACTATTAATTTTTAAGGTAAATGGATAACCTTTATAAATACTAACTAATTTTTGCATTTAAATGATATAATTATTTAAAAGAGGTGAAACTTTTGGCATATAAGGCATTATATAGAGAATGGAGACCAAGAACTTTTGAAGATGTAGTAGGTCAGGACCATGTGACAATAACATTAAAAAATCAAATTAAAGGTCAGCGGATAGCTCATGCATATCTTTTATGTGGTACCAGAGGAACAGGAAAAACCTCAACTGCTAAAATATTAGCCAAAGCAGTAAATTGTTTGAACTCAGATAATGGAGAGCCTTGCAACCAATGTGAAATGTGTAAAAAGATAAATTCAGGAACAGCAATAGATGTTACTGAGATAGATGCGGCATCACATAATGGGGTAGATAATATTAGGGACATAATTGAAGATGTTCAGTATCCTCCACAAGAAGCTAAGTATAAAGTTTATATTATAGATGAGGTTCATATGTTATCCATAGGAGCGGTTAATGCGTTCTTAAAAACACTTGAGGAACCACCAAGTAACATAATATTTATATTGGCAACTACTGATCCCCAAAAACTTCCAATAACAATACTTTCCAGATGTCAAAGATTTGACTTTAAAAGAATAAAGAGTTCGGATATATTTGAAAGACTTAAAAGAATTGTTACTGAGCAAGGCGTTCTTATTGGCGATGATAGTTTGAGATTAATATCAAGAATTTCTGATGGAGCTATGAGAGATGCACTAAGTATTCTAGACCAAGCCATATCAATGAATGATGGTACGGTAGAGTATAATGATGTTATAGATATGCTAGGACTTGTTACGTCTGAGAGTCTTATAATGATCTCAGACAATGTGATAAATAGAGATATTGAAGGGGCAATAAAGTCAGTAAATGAAATAGTATACAGTGGTAAGGATATATATGTATTTATAAAAGACATGACTATTCATATGAGAAACCTTATGATGGTTAAGGTAAGTGACAATGTAGAAGATATTTTAGATATGTCCAGTGAAAATATAGATATTTTAAAGCAGCAAGCGTCTAAAATTAGAGTAGAAGAAATTATGAGGAATATAAAGATACTTCAAGATGCAGAGGAACAAGCTAAGTGGAGCAAGCAAAATAGAATTTATTTAGAACTTGCAGTTATTAAAATGTGTAAAATAGAATATGACACGTCAAAAGAAGTGCTACTTGCAAGAATAAATAAAATAGAAGAAATAATAAAGCAAGGAAAGATAACTGTAGTTTCTGAAAACGGAGCACCTAGGATTTCTGAAGGGAATGATGGGAAAAAAGAAAATAAGCCTAATAAAAAAACAGAAATAAGAACTGTTAAAAAGCATAATGATAATTCTAATTTAACCGTAGATATAGTAAAAAAATCGTTTAAAGATATATTAGATATGTTCAAGGCAAGAAGACATATGGTTATATATGCTTCCTTAATGACAGGAAAAATTGTGGCATGTGATGGAGGTGTAATAGAGTTAGGTTATGAAAAACAATTTTCATTTAATAAAATTAGACTTGAAAAAGAAGAAAATAGAAATTTGATTGAAGAAATATTTTCGGAAGTACTAAAGGAGGAAGTAAAAATAAAATATACTGTAGAATCTGATGAAGAAAAACAGGTTAGATCACCTGAGGATATATTAAGAGAAACATTTGGAGAAGATCTTGTTGAGATATTAGATGAATAAATACATGTTATAGATTAATAAGTAAAATAAATTATAAAAAAAAATTATGGAAATAATTATACTTATTAGTATATAATAATATAGAAAGGGTTTAATAGATTCATGAATCTATTAAATCATAAATATAATGATATTAACTTTAATAAATAATAAATAGGAGGTAACAATTATGGCTAAGGGTGGATTACCAGGTATGGGTGGAAATATGAATAGTTTAATGAAGCAAGCTCAAAAATTTCAAAAGCAAATGGAAGAGATGCAAAAGGGTTTAGAAACTAAGGAATACGTAGCATCTGTTGGTGGTGGAGCAGTAACTGCAATAGCTAATGGAAAGAGACAACTTATTGATGTAAAGATAAAACCAGAAGTAGTAGATCCAGATGATGTTGAAATGCTTCAGGATTTAATTATGAGTGCTTGTAATGAGGCGTTAAAAAAGGCGGAAGATGAAACAAGTAGTGAAATGGGTAAACTAACAGGTGGATTAAATATGCCAGGAATGTTCTAGTAAACAGTAGTTTAACAGCTGCACAGTTAAGAGGTGACTAAATTGGAGTTTTATCCAGTAGCAATAGAAAAACTTATAGAAGAATTTGCTAAACTCCCTGGTATAGGGAAAAAAACTGCTCAGAGGCTTGCATTATTTGTTCTAAATCTTCCTAAGGAAGAAGTAGAGGAATTTGCTGGTGCACTGGTTAAAGCAAGAGGAACTTTAAAATTTTGCTCTATATGTGGAAGTTTTGCAGATGCAGACCCTTGCGCAATTTGCTCTAATCCAAATAGGGATAAGAGTATCATATGCGTTGTTGAAAACCCAAAAGATATTATGACTATGGAAAAAGTAAGGGAATTTAATGGGGTTTACCATGTTCTTCATGGAACAATATCCCCTATGGCAGGTAGAGGTCCTGAAGACATAAAGCTCAGGGAACTTATAAGAAGAATTAATGGAGACGTGCGTGAAGTAATAGTAGCAACTAATCCAAACATAGAGGGTGAAGCTACAGCTATGTATATATCTAAGATATTAAAACCACTGGGTGCAAAAGTTACAAGGATTGCACATGGTATCCCAGTTGGTGGAGATTTAGAGTACATAGATGAAGTAACTCTTTCTAAAGCTTTAGAAGGAAGAAAAGAAATATAGAATATTACTCCTGTTTTATGTCAAGAATTTAGAAAGGACATAAAATGGGAGGTTTTTATTATGAATAGAAAAAAAATAATTGAAATATTATTTGCAACTTTAAAATATACTGACGATCAGAAGGATATTATTATTGGGTTAGAAGCAGCTAAGCTTGAATGGGAAAATTCTAAAAAATATTTTGAAGTTGCAGATGATCCTAAACTAATAGACTATGCAATTTATAGAGAAGATCAGTCCAAAGCTAAATATATATATTTTTTATTAGAAGCTAAAAGAAAAGGTGTTACCATTGATGCTAGTTATATGATAGAAGAAATTGGTGCTATTAACGAATAATTTTCTGGTTTTATTATTAATGTATTAATATATATTAGTAATAAAACATAAACATAATATATTAAATTCTAATTAGGGGGACTTAGATATGGAGTATGCATTATATTTTTTAATTGCAATAGTTGCAATGGTAATTGTGGTCAAGCTATTTTCGTGGCCACTAAAAATGCTAGGGAAGCTAATAATGAACGGTGTTTTTGGTGTCTTACTTTTGTTACTTGTTAATTTTATAAGCCAGTATACAGGGTTTAAGGAAATATTTATTGAAATCAATGCTGTCACGGCACTTATTTCTGGATTTCTAGGGGTGCCTGGAGTAATATTTTTAATAATCTATAATTTGGTAATGTAATGTTATTATAGTAATATTTGGTAATAGTAAAAATAAAAATAGAGTAATATGACTTTTAACTAGTTAGAAGTATGTTACTCTATTTTTTTGACTAAATAAAAGTTTTAGTATTAGTATATTTGTAGACCGTTAAGGAAAATACTTGCATTATAGAAAGATACAGTTATTGTGTGATATTTACAATATGAGGGATAACTATCCTGGTGTATCAATATAAGGTATATAGAGATAAAGTTTAAAAATCCAAGAATACGCGACCTGTTTTATTTTAATTACGTTAAATTAAATTATGCTAGGAAATTTATATGATAAGATATTGCATGTCGCTTCTTACAAGAACCGATACATTTAAAATTAAGTTGTGAAGCTTTATAAGATTCTATTGAAAAACATTAGAAAATCAGTTGACAAAAGTACACTAAACTGATAAAATTGTAGAAGTCGTCTTATGATGACAAATGGAATTGGTCTTTGAAAATTAAACAGAGAAATAGGTAAAGAATAGCAAAATAATATTTTGCTAAACCAGTTAATTACTTTAGAAAAAAGTAAATTTTTAGTCGTAAGACTAAATAGTATGTAATGAGCTTGAGGAATCAACTTAATTGTTGATTAAGCAACTTAACAGTTGTCTCAGATTAATCATTTCAAACTAAAAGTGTAAACTTTTAAATTGAGAGTTTGATCCTGGCTCAGGACGAACGCTGGCGGCGTGCCTAACACATGCAAGTCGAGCGATGACGTGCTTCCTTCGGGAAGCA